>DEBC01000102.1:0-36108 GCA_002348365.1 Alphaproteobacteria bacterium UBA2966
CTGTTAGATAAAGCGATAGCAACTCGCATTAAGCCATGTAAAGAATGATTTCCAGAATTTATCAGATAATTAGATGGTCTATCTAAGATATCTGGTATGGATGAAAGCACAGATTTCATGCCAACATCGCAGATACAACTTATAATTTCTTCATCATTTATATTGTAATGCCGCGCCTTAAATTCATCTCGTAATGTACCTGGGTAAAAACCCTCAGCTTCATTCTGATACGAGATATGGTTCTGCCACCAATCTATTTCAATTTCCTGAAGGGGTATGCCATTAACATATATATCCCCCGCCGATGGCGTTAAATCCGCATACATTAAATTAAGAAGAACGCTTTTCCCAGATCCAGATTCGCCGCGGATAATTAAGATATCACTGGATGCAAGATCAATATTTATAGGACCAAATAATAATTCTCTATTTCCAGGAAATGCAAAGGATAAATTTTTAATTTCAATTTTCTCAATACTTATATTTGGTGTTAATAGATCATCTCTCGGATCTCTAAGCTGTTTAAATAAATAATACGCGTTGAAGAATTGAGAACTAGAAACCAGACCATCATATACATTAGCTATGGCAGTAATTGGCGCAATTGTCCGCACTGCTAGTATGTTTATTCCAATTAACTCCCCTATATTCATGTCTCCTTGCACAACAATGTAGGAACCGATTGCTATCGTCACCACTGTAATTAATGATGAGGCAGTTCTAGAATTAATCCGACCGATATGCTTCTGCCATGAAATTTCTGATCGGGAGTCGGCTTCCGCGGCATATCTTTGCTCAAATTTCTTTTGTTGGGCCTTTGCACTCCCCGCCAATCGGGAAAAGCTTGTGAATTGAGAAAAATACCTAATGAATGGAGAAGTATTCTCTATTGAGCCGGTATTGACTGACGAAATACTTTTCAACTTTCGTTGATAAAGTGTCATAACGAGAACGAAAAAAAGACAATATATAAAAATACAGAAGGCTAAGAAATCATTAATTAAATAAATGCTTAATAAGAAAATTATACAAAACGGGAGATCTAGAACAAGACTTATGTTCTCCGAAGAAAATCTCGACATAATGTCGTTTGTTCCACGTAATAATTTTTCTTTTTCGGATTGTTTAATAGTATAAATTCTATTATCTTTACTGGATAAAAATTTTGTTATTATATTTGAATTTATATCCTTAAAGAGATTTATTGAAAATTTATTTGAATATATGAACCTAATATGTCTAAGTAAAACTTCCAATAATATGAAAATACAAATTCCAATAGTAAGTGAAAATAATGTACTATAATTCCCATAATTTATGTATTTTGTGAATATTAAAATAACATAAAGTGGTATTGATATAGTTAAAATATTAATAAGAAGAGACGTTAAAATAAGAGGTGTTAGCACACCGGAGCGTGTTGCATACTCCAGTATCTGTTTGCAAAATTCTCTTAGTGTCACCTGTGCCACGAGCAACTTCTAATAGCCTAACTTCCCAAGGTATTATTTTCTTATGAAAATGTAATTTAATGTAAATATCAATACTTATTTAACAATATTTTACTATCCATTAAAATCATGATTAAAGGTCACGAAGTAGGTATTCATATGGCCTCGCCCTTTAATCTCAGTGTCTATACGCGACTCAAATTTAAACTTTGGAGGAACCTGAGGACGCGTTGATCGTTCCCGTGGCGTGGAAAATCAATGAGATTGTCGACTTCATTGTCAGCGAACTTCCGAAGCGCCAAATACATTTTGCAAGTGAGCGCGTGTGTGTTCAAAATCGCTCCGACTGTGCCGTAAGGAATTGATCTCAGTAAATTGCGGGTGGGCGCAATCATTCGTGGCCAGGGCCAATCGAATTTCAATTTGGAGGAGTTAGCAAAACCGTGACCCACATCCCTCTCCTACGTAACCTCTTCAAATCTGGGACAAAATTCCTGTCCGTCGCATCGCTCCTGATGCTGGCGGCCTGCTCGTTCTCGCTGGGTTCATCGGACGAAGATGACGAAATGGCCATGAAGGTCGAACAGGCCGAGGAGCGAGTCGCTGAGGCCAAAGCGGAAGAAGCGCGATACGAGGCCGAGGAGAATCGCGAGTTCGAGCAGGAAGACAAGGATTTCGCCGCGATGAAAAAGGAATTGGAGGAGAACATGGCTGATCCTTCGGCTTCAATCACCCGAAAATTCTTCGATGAAGAAATGCTGGCGATAAACGAGGGTGTCCATCACCTTTCGGAGCGACTCGAACTCATCTCGGAACGAATCCATTCTCTTGCCGGGCTGTCCGAGCATCTGCCAACGTAGATTGCCGAACTCGAAGCAATGATACTGAGAACCGAGCAAATGGTTCGCAACCTACGTTCGGGATCCGGCGGCTCAGCGTCCGGGGGCGCGCCCTCTTCCGACTCGTTTTGGGGTATTCAGGTGGCCGCCTACAAGACCAGGACAGGCGCGAAAGAAGGTTGGTCTGACCTCTTAAAGACGCATCCCGTACCCGAACTGCTTGATGCCAAGGTCCAGTATTTTCTCTCGAGGCCATTGAAAAGCGGGAATCGCCTAAACCTCGTCGTCCTCAATAGCTACGACAACTTCAAGGACGCCGATGGTGCTTGCAAAGTGTTGAAAGAAGTCGGCGTCGATTGTGTCGCCGTGCGCATAAATCCGTAGCCAGGCGAACCCAGATGTCGATAAAGCGGATTCCAATGCGCGGGACTCTAATCGGAGGTTGCCGCCGACGCACTATTGCCGCTGTGGCACTGTTGATCCTGATGTTGCAGACCGCGTCACCTGCACTGGCGGACGGAGAGTTGGTGCCGGTTTACCCTCTCCCGTCGCATTCGGGTTCCAGTGCAAGCCCGTCCTACAACTGGGCTCTCCCGGCACATGACGGAGGCGAAGCCGCCGTGCAGCCGTTCGAACGTGTTCCACTGGGAGCGGCCTCGGGCACCGGGATTGGTGCGGCATCCGGCAGGGATGGAGCCGAAAACAAGTTCGATTTCCTCTCCCTGGGGCTGGGCGTGGTCGTCATCGGGATCATCGGATGGGCGATTCTGAACGCCAGTGACAGCAGTAGCATTGCCGGCGACTAGTCCGTTCTGGCCTTCTGAGTCGCGCGCGGAACTCCAATCCTTCGCGACCCTTGCAGCGGCGCTAATCGGTTCGCCCGAACCGGGAATCCTCTAGTCGCCGCCGAACAGTTTGGACAGTGGTTGCTCTGCCACGCACTTGCTGTGCTCCGGCAGATCGCAATCAAGCTGGACCAGGCCGACCCACACCAGGGTCTGCGGATTCATGATCGCGATAACGATGAAAATCCCTACGCTGAACAGGAATATCACGATCAGGTGGATATACCGCTCGAGGAGGTTCTTTGCCTTGTCTGACAGATTCGTGGTCGCCATGGATGTGTTCATGCCGGAAATACTCCCGCCACGCGAATCAGGATATTGAACATCCATAACATCTCGCGGCGCGTCGAAACTTGATTTAGCGCAATTTCGGACCCACGTCACATATCTCGCACCAAGGGCAGTAATTCGTCTGCGTGCCGTTCCATCCGTTCGACGGTATCCTCGACGGTCGGACCGATCACCCGGAACATGAGAAGGCTGCCGCCAAGATCACGAAAATACTCGATGTCGCCCGCGATCTCGTCCGCGCTCTTCGGCGACGATGTGGAGTCTTTCCAAATTTGTCCGATAGCGCTGCCGCGTGTCCATCCTGTTGCTCGGATTGCGTCCGATCGGGAACCAGCCATCGCCATGGTTGACGACCCGGCGAAACGCGGGAGCGCTTTCAGCACCAATGAATATCGGTGAATGGGGTTTCTGCACGGGTTTGGGCTCGAAAATGATGTCCGAGAAGCGCACGAAGTCGCCGGTCGTGGAAGGATTGTCGCTGGTCCACAACTCCTTGAACGCGCATATGTATTCGTCTGTCACCCGCCCTCGTTCGGCAAACGGTGGCGCGCCGAGCGCCTCGAATTCCTCTTTCAGCCAACCGGCGCCACAGGGGACGGAAACTCGCCCTTTTGAGAGCACGTCCATCGTCGCCAGCATTCTTGCCTTCATGACCGCAGGTCGGTGGTGAACCACGATGATCGACGTCATGAGGCGCGCCCGGTTCGTGACCGCCGTGACAAAAGTCATGGCCGTCAGTTGATCGAGAAAGTCTCCTTCTTCACCGCGGGGGAGTCGGCCAAGTTCCGAGTATGGGTGCCGCGACGCGTAATCCTTGGGCATGATGATGTGGTCGGGAAACGCCAGGTAGTCGAAGCCCAATTCCTCACCTCGGACGGCGACGGTTCGAATGGCCTCCCGGGTATCGAGTGGTGCTTGGACGTGCAACCCAAATCCGAATTCCATGATCTGCCCTCTTTCCAAGCCTTCGGGCGCCCCACGGCCGCGCCTCGGTTGGATTCCCTGAATGTACTGCTATGATCCGCCGCCCAACAACATAGCGTGCGGAGGACAAACGGACGATGGCCACAGAGAAACGGCTTGAAGGCAAAGTTGCATTGGTAACCGGAGGGGCATCGGGTATCGGTGCGGAGACTGCGCGCGTGTTCGGGGAGCATGGTGCCGCGGTCATCGTGACGGACGTCAACGACGAGCTCGGTGAGAATGTGGCGAAGGAGATCTCTGATGCCGGCGCCAACGCTGCGTACCACCATCTCGATACAAGCCAAGAGCACGAGTGGGAGAAGGTTCTCCCAGACGTAGTCTCTCAATTTGGCCGTCTCGATGTCCTCGTAAACGCAGCGGGCCGGTCCGGCCGGATGGCCGACGGCACTGCGCCTCCGCTTGTCCAAGGCCTGCCTCTCGATAACTGGGAATCAGTCATGTCGGTCAATGCCACTGGGGTCTTCCTGGGCACTAAGCACGCTGTCGCTCCCATGCGGGAGGCCGGCGGTGGCTCCATCATAAATATCGTTTCGATCTACAGCATTCTCGGTTCGGATTCGAATGCGAGCTACCATGCCTCGAAAGGTGCCGCACGTGCTTTCACGAAGGCCGCGGCAGTGCACTGTGCGCATTACAAAATCAGGGTTAACGGCGTGTATCCCGGGTTCATCACGACCGCAATGACAAAGGAGGTTCATGCCCATCCTCTGTATGGCGGTGCCCGACTGGAGGCAACGCCGATGGCCGAGTTCGGCATGCCCCGCGATATCGCATTGGGGTGCCTCTATCTGGCATCGGATGATTCACGATTCGTCACGGGTTCCGAACTCGTAATCGATGGCGGCGTTACCGCCACGGCCCTCAAGACCAGCCTTCTTCAGCAAGACATCTAGAGGTCTATCGCACCAGGTGACTATCATAAGAGTCTGAAAATAGGCTTTTCTTTCCTGGCCAGGAATTATAAATACGGCGGAATTCACGTGATCACGAGACCAAGACATGACGGAAAAGACGACTGAAACCAAAAAATCCGAAAGCACGAGCGACAGTGGGCCCAGCTCCAGTTCGGGCAGCGATTCCTCGTCCGATAGTTCGAGTTCAAGCGGTGCGTCCAAGAACTACAGCCGCGGCGAAAATCAGAAGCTGGTGACTGACGCCTATCGCGACAACTGGAATCATATTTTCAAGCGCAAGAAGACCCGTAAGCGTTAAAGCCAGCGCTTAACTTCGGGAGCATCTTCGTTGGCCCGAAGGGCCTCGACGCGAGACCTATAGGTCGCGATGCACGACTTTGCCGCCGGCGATGGTCAGATGGCAGCGCAGATCTCTGAGTTTCTCGGGGTCCATCGATGTGGGGTCGTCTGATAGAACGGCAATGTCTGCGTAGTAACCGGAGGCCAAGATCCCTTTGCGGTCTTCCTCGAAGGTGAGCCGTGCGCCTTGGCGGGTCAGCAGATCGAGGGATTCTGCGCCTGAGATCCGCTGATTGGGCCCCAGGACGCGGTTTTCGTGCCGCTCGTGGCGCGTCGACATGACCCACAAGGTAAAGAACGGATCGTAGGGGATGTTGTCGGTTCCTGCGGCAACGGGAATGCCGAGATCCAGCATGGCACGGTGGGCGACGACGGATTCGCCGAAATCCGGATCGTCCGCGTACCATCCGCCCCCCTTCCAAACGAAGTACGCGGGGATTGTGGTGACCTGAACGCCCAGCTTCCTGAGCGTTTCGAGATCCTCCTGGCGCGCGCGTCCGATATGCTCCACGACCCATCGGCGTTCGCCGATTGGATAGCGTTCCCCGACCTCGACCAGTGCCGGCACCAGGTCCTGCAGATCGTCACCCACGATGGTATGTACCCGCAAATCGTATTCGGCTGCGGTCAGGCAATAGTCTCGGAAATCCTTTTGTGAGACTGCCTGCTCGACAAATCCTGACCAGCCCGTATTGGGCAAGTCCTCGCGGGCGAGGTCGGCCACGGCGCTCTCACCGCCGTAAGCAATGTGAACGCCGGTGATCCAGAACCAGGGATCCCCCATACCCCTGCCTCTCGCATGGCCGAGCCAGTCGCGCATGATGGTCCGGGCCTCCGCAATGTCGCGCCAGGCGGGACTGAGGGTCAGTGCCACCCGCACTGAAAGATCGCCCTTCTCCCACAGATCACGGTAAGCGGCTACGGTCTGGGCACTCAGTCCGTGGCCTTCGTAAACGCTTGTGGTTCCGACCGCGTTGTAAACCTGCATCGAGTGCCGGATGCCATCGATGCGTTCCTGCAAACCGAACCGCGGGACAGCCGGTAGAAGATCAAACTCAATGAACGGCCGCTGGTTAGTTTCGATGATCACGCCCGTCGGTTCGCCGGATTCGTCCCGATCGATTTCAATGCCGGAGCACCGCGGCTCCGTGTCACGACGGATACCGTTGAGCTCAAGCGCCCGGCTGTTGAGAGCGGTATAGCCGGGCGGTGCGCCCCAGTTGGCGAATACGCCGGCGATACAGACCGGGTGATCGGGTGCGACCGAATCGAGTTCCTGCCGGGTCGGCATCCGATTCTCAGCCAGTGTCTCCGGTCCGCCGAAATAGCAAGGTGGCGTGCCGACTGGCATCGTCACGATCCACTCGCCGGGCGGCGTATTCGCCGCAACGTCGGAAACGCGTTGCAGGATATCGGCGATCGATTGCGCGCCTTCCAACGAAGGTCGCTGCGCCTTGAGGCCTTCCCGGTCCATGTGGGCGTGGGTATCGTTGAAGCCGGGGATGACCGTAAGGCCGTCAAGATCAACTATTTCCGTATCCGGACCTGCGAGCTTGCCGATCTCGTCGGATGTTCCCACCGCCACGATACGACCGTTGTTCGTGGCCACAGCGTCTGCCGCGGGCGCGGTCGGGTTCATGGTTATGACGCGCGCGCCACGCAAAACGAGATCTGCGCCGCCCTCCGCCTGCGACTTGCCGGTCATGTCAAAGGCCTCCCCAATTATCGTGCCCAGTATGCGCTATGCGCGGGTGAAACTGGTCCTGTCAGCAGGAATTTGCGGCCCCGGGGCCAGATGGTCGAGGCCGGCATTCTATTGAATGGTGAAGTCCGTTGTTGAGGGACGGCCTGGAATATCGAGATTGACCTCTGACTCCTCGCTCCGTGCGATGATCCGGCCGCGCCTGATCACGAACAGACGTGTCGGTCGGAGGCGGATCGCTTCCACCGGGTCACTCGCCTGCAACACGACTAAGTCCGCATGGCAACCGGGCTCGAGGCCATAACCGTCCAGACCGAGCGTCCGGGCCGGACTTTCTGTGACGGCGTTGAAACAGGCGCGTATCTCGTCCCGTCCCGACAGATGCCCGGCATGCACGGCCATATGCGCAACATCCAGCATGTCGGCGGCATTGAGCGGTCCCCAGGGATCCATCACCGAATCCTGTCCGAGAGATACGTTGAGACCGGCTGCTATCAACTCTGGCACGCGCGTCATGCCGCGCCGTTTGGGATACGTGTCACGACGCCCCATCAGGAGCAGGTTCGCAGTCGGGTTGGCGACCACGTGAAGGTCCGCTTCAACCATCAGGTCGATGAGTTTCCCCGCGTAGTAATTGTCCATGGAATGCATTGACGTCAGGTGCGATCCCGCCACCCTGCCCTGCAGGCCCAGGCGCGTGGTCTCACTGACCAGAGTTTCCACATGGCGGGAAGACGGGTCGTCCGTCTCGTCGCAGTGCATGTCGACCCTGAGGCCCCGTTCCGCGGCAATCTTGCAGAGCAGTTGTACAGACTCTGTGCCCTCAGCTTGTGTTCGTTCGAAATGGGGTATACCGCCGACCACGTCGACACCCATATCCAGAGCCTTGTTCAGGTTGCCAATGCCGATCGGCGAACGCAGATAGCCGTCCTGGGGAAACGCCACGAGCTGAAGGTCGAGATAGTCCTTAACCTGCTCGCGAACCTCAAGGAGTGCAGTAACCCCCGTCAGTTCCGGGTCCGTGGTGTCGACGTGACTGCGGATGGCCAGCAGTCCCCGGGCTACGGCCCAATCACAATAGCGAAGGGCCCGCGCGACATAGTCGTCGTGTCTGAGGCTAGGCTTCAATTCCTCCCAGATCGCAATACCTTCGAGGAGTGTCCCGGTCGCGTTGTGGCGTGGCCGCCCAGCCGTGAGAGTGGCATCCATGTGAAAGTGGGCATCCACGAAGGGAGGCGTGATCAAGCGACCGTGGGTAGGTATTTCCTCGGGCGCGCTGGCCGGGAGATCGACCTCCACAGCAGCGATCCGGGTCCCTTCGATGCCGATATCGATGTCTTTGCGCCCGTCGGGGAGCGTGCCACCGCGGAGGATCAGATCCATGGTGCCAACCGAGCCCCTACATCACCAGGCTGAGGCCGTCGTCCGCCTCGATAACGGTACCAGTGACGAAATCGGAGGTACCCGAGGCCAGCAACAGCAGGACGCCGTCGAGATCAGCGGGCTTTCCGACCCGCTTGCGCAAGAATCGACTGACGAACTGCTGACCCTTCTCGCTCGCGAAGAAATCGGCGTTGAGCTCGGTTTCAATGTATCCCGGCGCGATCGCGTTGACGCGGATATCGTGGCGTGCCCATTCCTGGGCCATGAAGCGCGTCATGTGCACGACGCCGGCCTTCGACATGCCATAGATGCTGAGCAACGGAACCGTGTGAATTCCGGCCATCGACGCGATATTCACGATGGAACCACCGTGTCCATGCGCGATCATCTTTCGTCCAACCTCCTGACCCACCAGCCACGCGCCCTTAAGATTGGTGTCCATGACGAAGTCGTAGTCTTCCACGGTGAAATCAAGGATCTTCTTCGTCACCGTCGTTCCGGCGTTATTGATCAGGACATGAATAGCGCCGAGTTCGGTTTCCGCCCCGTCCACGGCGGCCACAATGCTGTCGTGATCCGTAACGTCCATGGAGAAAGCCATCGCGCGGCCGTCGAAGGCCTCGATTTCCTGGACAAGGTCTTTCAACCTGTCTGCCCGGCGGGCGCAGACGGCCACTCGCGCCCCCGCCTTGGCCAGTGTCAACGCGAAGTGGCGCCCGAGGCCGCTGGAGGCACCGGTTATCACGGCTGTCTGACCGTCCAGGGAAAACAGATTGCTCACTGATCACGTCTCCTGTTGCTTTGTTGAATCACGCGCCTCGACCTTAGTGTTACGCCAAAAACCGGGCAACCGTTGTTCCGGGGCTCAGAGGTTCAGCAAACTCTTGGCGTTCAGACCCAAGGCCTTTTCCAGAGATGTGGAGGAAAACGGGAGCTTCTTGAAGTCTTCAACGGCCTGGTCCAACGGTAAAACCGGATAAGCGCTGCCGAACAGGAACTGATCCGCCATGAAACCGTTGGCAGCCTCAACATAGCGGCTCGCCGCGCCGGGCATGAAAAGGTAGCAATCCGGCGATACGTAGACGTTGGTATGCTTGAAGGCCACCGTGATCATCTCGTCGACGCGGGGCCAGCAGCCGTGTCCGCAGATGATCTTGAGGTCTGGGAATTGACCGGGAACGCGATCGATGGGTGCCGGGTCGGCAAACCCGACGTGAGACCCCGAGACCGGTCCGGTCATGATGTTCACCGGTACGCTTTCAGCCTCGCAGAGTTCGTAGAGCAGGAATATGCGGGCGTCATCGGGGTTGCCCCCGAACGCGCGCTGCGGCTCGATAAAGATGCCGTGCAGATCACCATCCACAACGAAGCTTTGAGTTTCCGCCATGGGGTTGTGGATTTCGCCAGCCACGTCGATTCCGGCAAAACCGATGATGCGGCCGGGGAACTCCAACTGCAGGTCGACGATGTGCTGATTTGGAATGACACCCGCTGGCGCCACGATTTTTCCTGATTTCATGGCCGGACTGTTGCGGCCCAACGCGATCGCGACGTCGACATTCGCCGCGTCCATTTCGTCGACAAAATCGTGGACAGACTCATCGCAGAACGCCTGCGACAGCCGCTTTGCACCCACTCGAGTGGCCAGACCTTCAAGAAAATCACGCTGGAAGAAGCTGTTGAATTGTGGCGATGGGGGCCGAGCACGCATGTCGATGATCACGATTCAAACTCCTGTCCAGGTGGGATCGCGAAATGCGAAGGCAGAAAAGTGGGTCAATTGATCGTGTGTGACACCATATTTTGTGGGAAACTGTTTCGATAGTGCGATCTAACCCGATATGGTCCAGCCATGTTCATGAACGTCGACATCATCTCCGACACGATCTGTCCCTGGTGTTTCGTAGGCAAGCGCCGCTTCGAGCGCGCCCTGCGTGAACGACCGGATGTTCAGGCAGAGGTTCGCTGGCGGACCTTTCAACTCAATCCGGAAATGCCCGCAGAGGGTATGGATCGCAGCGACTATGTGAATCAGAAGTTCGGTGGCGAAGAGCAGGCCCACGCGGTCTACGGCAATATCCGCGGTGTGGGCCAGGTCGAGGGCATTCCATTCGATTTTTCCGCGATTCGCCGGACGCCGAATACCGTTGATTCCCATCGCTTGATCCGGTGGGCCGGTTCCGCCGGCCTCCAGGATGCTGTCGTCGAGCGCTTGTTCGAGCGCTATTTCACCCAGGGCGCGGACATCGGCAGCCAAGAGGAGTTGATCGATGTCGCGCGGCACGTGGGTATGGATGCGGATCTGGTCTCGGATCTGTTCGAACGCGGCGAGGACATCGAGCTGGTGCGAAAAGAGGATGAAGCCGCACGCGCCATGGGCGTCAATGCCGTTCCGTGCTTCGTTTTCGCCAAAAAATACGTCGTATTCGGCGCCCAGGAAGCTGATGCCTTCAACGAGCTGTTCGATCACATGGCGCGCGAAGCCCAATCAGAAGCCGGCGAGTTCGAAGCGGCCAACTCCGAAGCCTGAGCGGCAATTTCAGCCAGATTTCTCATAAGGTGCATAACACCTGACAGTCGCGAATCCGCGTCGTCCCATTCACGCATATAAACGAGCCGGTGATCGGGTCGCAGCTTCGCGGTCCCGACCTGGCTTGAAATGAATTCAACCAACCCTGCCGGATTCGCATATTGGTCGTTGTGGAACGAGATGGTGGCACCTTTTGGACCCGCTTCGACTCGCTCCACTCCCGCATGTCGGCAGAACTGCTTTATGGCGACGATTCGTAACAAGTTGTCGACCTCTTCGGGTAGAGGTCCGAACCGGTCGATCAGTTCGGCCGCATAGGCATCGATTTCTGCCCGGTCTTCGAGTCTGGCCAGGCGTCGATATAAGCCGAGCCTGACGTCTAGGTCGGACACATAGCGTTCCGGAATCAGGACAGAGGTGCCGATACTGATCTGCGGGGACCATTTGTCCTCTGCAATATCGTCGCCGTCCGATCCTCGAGCTGCCGCGACGGCTTCTTCCAGCATCTCCTGATACAGCTCCAGTCCGACTTCGCGGATATGTCCCGACTGTTCCTCGCCCAACAGGTTTCCAGCGCCCCTGATATCGAGGTCGTGGCTGGCCAGGGAAAATCCTGCACCCAGCCCATCAAGCGCCTGCATTACCTTGAGGCGTTTTTCGGCGCCTTCCGTCGGGACACGACGTGGGGGCAACGTGAGATAGGCGTAACCCCGCATTTTGGATCGACCGATCCGGCCGCGCAACTGATAGAGTTGGGCGAGCCCGTACATGTCTGAACGATGAACGATCATCGTATTTGCCGTTGGGATATCGAGACCTGACTCGATGATGTTCGTGCACAGCAACACGTCGATACTGCCTTCGTAAAAGGCGTGCATCACCTGGTCCAGCTCCTTCACGGGCATTTGCCCGTGGGCGCTGCCAAAACGGACTTCCGGCACGTGTTCCTGGAGAAACGCCTGTATGTCAGGAATGTCCATTATTCGCGGGCACACGTAAAAACTTTGACCGCCCCGATAGTGCTCTCGCATCAATGCTTCGCGAACGACAACTGGATCGAAGGGCATGATGAAGGTTTTCACGGCCAATCGGTCAACCGGCGGTGTCGCTATCAGACTCAGTTCCCGCACGCCCGACATCGCCAGGTGCATCGTTCGCGGGATCGGTGTCGCGGTCAGGGTCAAGACATGGGCGACGGCGCGCAAGTTCTTCAATCGTTCCTTCTGCGCGACACCGAAGTGTTGTTCCTCATCAACAATAATCAAACCAAGATCCCGGAACTTGATGCTTTTGGAGAGCAAGGCATGGGTGCCGATGACGATGTCGATATCACCTGACTCCAGTCCCTCCTTGGTCTCCGCTGTCTCCTTTGGTCCGACCATCCTTGAAAGGCGTCCAACCTTCACAGGCCAGGCCGAGAATCGATCGCAGAATGTTGCGTAGTGCTGGCGCACCAGCAACGTGGTTGGCGCGACGATAGCGACCTGCTTTCCTGCCATGACGGAAATGAAGGCCGAGCGCAGGGCCACTTCCGTCTTGCCGAAGCCGACATCACCGCACACCAAGCGATCCATGGGACGCCCGGCGGCCAGGTCCCGCAGGACGTCTTCGATGGCGCGTTGCTGATCTTCCGTCTCGTGATAGGGGAAATGAGCGCAGAACTCGTCATACAGCCCTGCCGGCGGGGCAAGTACCTCGCCTTTCTGCAGTTCCCGGGCAGCTGCAATCTTGATCAATTGATCGGCGATGCTGCGAATGCGTTCCTTGGCGCGCGCCTTTCGTGCCTGCCATCCGTTGCCGCCGAGTCGATCGAGTTGAACTTCCGAATCTTCCGAACCGTACCGGGATATGACTTCGATATTCTCCACCGGGATGTAGAGTTTGTCGTCTCCGTCATAAAGAATCAGCAGGCAGTCGTGCGGCGCTCCCGCGACATCAATGGTCAGCAAATCCGCATACCGCCCAATACCGTGTTCGACGTGCACCACGATATCGCCGGGAGACAGCGATGACGCTTCGACGATGTATTCTTCGGCGCGGCGGGTTCTTCGCGCCGGCCTTGCCAGGCGCTCACCAAGAATGTCCTGCTCGGTTATGACAGCAAGGTTGTCAGTCTCGAAGCCGTGCTCAATCGCCAGGACCGCCAATCCGACGCTTCCGTTCAAGGATGCTCCTGATGCCGACCACTCCTCAATATTCAGGCAGTTGTCGATGCCGTGGTCGGATAGAAGACCGGCGAGCCGCTCGCGCGTGCCAATCGAGTACGCAGCTATGACTACGCCTCTACCAGTCGACTGAAGCTCATTGATGTAGTCGCGAACCGCGTCGAACAGGTTGAGATCCTGCTGGGCGCGCTCGGGAGCGAAGTCGCGTGCCCTCTGGCCGCCGAGGTCGCGGACGCTTTTCGACTCAGGCTGGCGAAAAGACGAAAATATCAGGCATGGCCGATGGGAGACGCGTGACAACCACTCGCTGCGTTCGAGATAGAGTTCCTTGGGTAGCAACGGACGGTAGACAGCCGCATCCTGGTCGCTTCCGCCGCGTTCTCCGGTCTGGCGGGCTTCATAGTAGTCCGTAATCGTTTCAAGCCGCTTTTCCAGGGCATCTTCAACGAGGTTGTCGAGCGTGATGGTTGCATCGGGAGCGTAATCGAAAAGGGACTCCAGTCTGTCATGGAACAGCGGAAGCCAATGCTCCATCCCCATATATCGCCTTCCCGACGTTATGGCCTGGTAGAGCGGATCAGATTGTCCGGCCACCGCACCAAACCGGCTGCCATAACCTCCGCGAAAACGGTTTATTGACTCGTTGTCAAGGAACACCTCGCTGACGGGTTCCAATTTCAGCGCATCTATTCGTGCAACGGCGCGTTGAGACAGCGGATCAAACGTTCTGACGCCTTCCAGCTCATCACCGAACAGGTCGAGGCGCACGGGCAGCTCAGCGCCAGGCGGGAATATGTCTATGATTCCGCCGCGCACCGCGAACTCTCCCGGCTCTCTGACGGTTCCGGAGCGTTGATAGCCGTCACGTGCGAGAAAGTTCAGCAGACTCTCGAGCTCGATGTTCTCGCCGACGCGTACGGTATAGATGGCGGATCCAACGATGTCGCGCGCGGGAACCCTTTGTAGGCTCGCGTTCAGGGTGGTGATGACCACTCGAGGCGAAGCATCGATCGGGTCTGCGACAAGCCTGCAAAGGCCATCCAGTCGCATGCTGGATGTTTCGGGATTGGGTGAAATGCGGTCGTAGGGAAGGCAGTCCCACGCGGGGATCCTGATGACGTTAAGATCCGGAGCAAAGAACTCGAGCATCTGGGACGCTGCATCCATCCGGCCTTCATCGAGGGCAATGTGCATCACGCCGCTCTGACTGCCACGAGCGACTTCCGCCAATGCCAGCGCATCCATACCGTCGGGTGTTCCAGACAGAATGGTTCGTCCCGGAGTGATGTCGGAAATATTATTTAAATTCAATGCATTATTCATAAAACTTGAATTTTAGAAGAAGCTTGGACACATCATTATTGTGTTTGGCTGGCAGATCTTCACGACCCGCGATCCAACTCAGTATTTCTGGATCGTTTTCACTCAAAATGGCTTCGTACAGGGCAAGTTGCCGAGAATCAAAGGATTGCAGGTGCTTATCCGCGAATCTGCCGAGCAGGAGATCAGTTTCCTTCATACCTCTGTTCCAACTGCGAAAACGCAACCGCTTTCGGATCGTTTCGAGGTCTTCGGGTGGTGATTTATCGCTTGTCACCCTGCATCCTGACGGGCATTTGGACAGACTCCAGCCCCCTTCCCGCTCTTTCGGCGGTAGGCGGCTGCATAACCCGATATAGTCGTTGAGGCGCGCGCTGTCACTGTCGATGTTCCGCATTGTCCAGACGGCAATAGTGTGGCCAGACGGTGACAATTTGGAATGCGGTTCGGCCATGCGATAATGTGACAATATCAAGACCGCCTGCCGTGGTTCCCACCCGCACCAGCCCATGCGTCCGGAAATTCTGTTCTCTGCGTTCGCTCCTGTCAGCAGTCTGCCGGGTGTCGGGCCTCGAATTGCGAAACTCATTGAAAAAGTGGTGGGACCGCGGCTTGTCGATCTCTATTGGCATTTGCCGGTTCAGATTGTCGACCGCCGTTACTCACCTCCCCTCTCAAGTGCGCCCGACGGCGTGATTGCAACGGTAACCATTACGGTGGACCGTCACGCGCCATCTCCCAACAGGCGCCTTCCTTACAAAGTGTTCTGCAGCAACGACACTGGTGAGCTGACGCTGGTATTCTTTCACGCCCGCGCCGATTATCTGCAGCGCGTACTGCCGGAGGGGGAGACGCGGGTTGTCAGCGGCCGGATCCAGCACTACGGCGATGATCTGCAGATTACTCATCCTGACCATATTGGAACGGCAGAGGAACTTGCTTCCCTGAAAGCCATTGAACCTGTTTACGGGTTGACCGCGGGGTTAACTGCTCGACCCTTGGTGCGAGCTATTCGATCAGCGCTGGATGAAGCACCGGATCTGCCCGAATGGCTAACTCCAGATTTTCTGGCGCAGCAGCACTGGTCGAATTGGCGAGACTCCCTTCAAACCGTTCATGCGCCAGAATCTGCGTCAGACCTTGATCCCAAGAGCCCCGCACGCGAGAGGCTGGCTTACGATGAATTGCTGGCAAACCAGCTTGCACTCGCCCTCGTCAGGGAGAGCGTGCGCCGGGGTAGCGGACGCGCCGTCGCCGGTGACAATTCACTTCGTGAGAAAGCAGTTGCCAACCTGCCCTATTCGTTGACCGGGGCTCAGGAAACCTCGCTGAGAGAGATTTACGAGGACATGGCTTCGCCCGCTCGAATGCTTCGATTGCTTCAGGGTGATGTGGGTTCAGGGAAAACGATTGTTGCGTTTCTTGCCATGCTGAATGCGGTTGAAGCAGGCGCCCAGGCGGGATTGATGGCACCTACCGAGATTCTGGCGCAACAACACTTTGAGGTCCTTTCCCCTTTTTGCGAGCGGCTTGGTGTTCGGATCGGGTTGCTGACCGGACGCGAGAAAGGCAAGAACCGTGACGCCACGTTCGCTGACTTGGCGGACGGTGAAATCAACATACTCGTTGGTACGCACGCGATATTTCAGGAAGGCGTCGCATTCAAGGATTTGGCGTTTGCGGTAATCGACGAGCAGCACCGCTTTGGTGTCCATCAACGTCTTGCCTTGACCGCCAAGGCCGCGGGAGGGCGGGCCAATCTCCTCGTCATGACAGCGACTCCCATTCCCCGTACGTTGACCATGACCGCCTACGGCGACATGGATGTATCAAGACTTGACGAGAAACCGCCGGGCCGCATGCCTGTTGATACCCGTGCCATGCCTCTTGAGCGGTTGGATGAAGTGGTGCAGGCAGTGCGCCGGGCAGTCGCCGACGGTGAGCGCGTCTATTGGGTTTGTCCCTTGGTCGAGGAATCAGACGTCCTTGATGTCGCGGCGGTTGAGGACCGCTTTGCCTTCCTGACGGAGACTCTGGGAGAGCAGGTGACATTGCTCCACGGCCGCATGAAAGGTCCGCAAAAAGACGCCGAAATGAGCAGATTTGCTAGCGGCGAGGTCTCGGTACTCGTGGCGACGACGGTTATTGAGGTCGGGGTCGATGTCCCGGAAGCGTCGATCATGGTCGTCGAACATGCCGAACGATTCGGACTGGCTCAGCTCCATCAACTGCGCGGGCGTATTGGTCGCGGTGCGCGCCAGGGCCGCTGCCTCCTCCTCTATGCCGCCCCATTGGGTGATACGGCGCGTGCGCGAATCCGCATTATGCGGGATACCCATGATGGTTTTCGCATTGCAGAAGAAGATCTTCGGCTTCGAGGCGCGGGTGAGGTTTTGGGTACCCGACAGAGCGGCCTGCCCGATTTTCGTCTTGCCGATATTGGTGCGCATGACGAACTCATGCTCGTGGCGCGAGACGATGCCAAACTCGTCTTGGAACAGGATCCGGATCTAACCGGAGAGCGCGGGAAGGCGCTGCGAGTATTGCTTTACCTGTTCGAACGGGACGCGGCCGTCACCTATCTCAGGTCGGGCTAGTGAGCGACTAGGTATCTCCCACGGCACGGGCAGGCGTATCGAATTGCGCTCTCTCCGCGTCGGCTTCGCCTTCTCGTGAGGTGATTTGGGGAACGTCTTGGAGCGCCTGGGGACGCGGGTCCGGCGGAGTCACAATTCCACCAGAGATCACCAGTTTGATGCCCTCTTCCACCGTCATGTTGAGGGTGACCAAGGCGCGGCGAGGTACGAACAGGAGAAATCCGGAAGTTGGATTCGGGGTCGTAGGCAGGAAAACATTGACCAGATCGTCCTCAGTCAAATTCTGAACTTCGCCCTCCGTGTGTCCGGTCACGAAGGCGATGGCCCAGATGCCTCGACGCGGATACTCTACCAGGACGACTTCCCGAAACGATTTCGAGGACTGGGCGAGGACAGTTTCAAAGATTTGCTTCAGTGCCCCGTACACGGCTCTGATCACCGGCATCCGGGCGACCAGCCGTTCGCCAAACCTGACAAGAATTCTGCCGGTGAAACTTGCGGTCAGGGCGCCGATCAAAGTTAGGACAACGATCGAAAACAGGAGGCCCAAACCTGGAAGGTCAAATGGCAGGTAGGTTTCAGGGTTGTAAGTGGCCGGAATGAATGGGGTCACCCAACTGTCGATCAGGCCGATAAACTTCCAGGCAATAAAGATCGTAATTCCCAGCGGCGCTGTGATGATGATGCCTGTGAGGAAGTAATTCCGTAACCGATGGAGTACACCCGTTTTCGCGGGCACGATGAGATGAGGCGTCTCGTCCTCTGAACTCTCGCCGTTGTGTTCGGGATTGTTGGGTTCAGTCATTTCCGGTCTCGGCTGCACTCGCGGCCCACATATGGGCGTAATTCCCCCAGATGTCCAGGAGATTGCCTATCCTGAGAAGAATTCACGCAATGCCTGGCATGTTTGCTCAGGTTCTTCCTCTGCCAGGAAATGACCGCATTCGATTGCCCATCCCGACACGTCCTCGGCATAGTCCTGCCACACTTCCAGCGGGTCGAAGAGTTTCGTCATGATGCCGCCCGCACCCCATAACACCAGCAAGGGGCAGGTTAACTTTCGGCCAAAATCCGCTTCGTCATGGACGAGGTCGATGGTGGCTCCCGCTCTGTAGTCCTCGCAAGCGGCATGGATGGTCTCAGGCTGGTTAAAGCATCGGATGTATTCGTGCATGACAGCATCCGGGAATACCGACATGTCACGGCTCCATTTCGACATCTGCGAACGCAGAAAAAATTCGGGATCGTGGCCGATCATTCGTTCGGGAAACTCGTCGGGCTGGATCAGAAAGAACCAGTGAAATGACGTCGTAGCCACATTCCTGTCCACCGCATTGAATGCGGCCCGCGTCGGGATAATGTCGAGCAATGCCAGACGTTGGACACAGTCAGTCTGATCGAGAGCCAAGCGATGGGCGACCCGCCCTCCCCGGTCATGACCCGCCAGATTGAATCGATCGAAACCAAGGGACTTCATGACCTCCGTTTGATCCCGGGCCATGCTGCGCTTGCTGTAGGGAGTGTGACTGGAATCCGTGGGCGGTTTGCTGCTGTCTCCGTAACCGCGTAAATCGGTCGCCACAACCGTGAAATCTTCCGCAAGTTGAGGAGCGATCTTGTGCCATTTGAGATGGGTTTGTGGGTATCCGTGCAGCAATAGCAGGGGCGGTCCTGACCCGCCCACAACGAGATTAATAGACGCCTCACTGGTCTCAATGCGCTGATGGTCGAAACCGTCGAACATCCTACCTCCTCCCAAAGTCTTGAGTGTTCCAGCGGAACCGGACCATGTAAAGTCGCGGGCGCGGCAACAAAACCTTTAGACTCAATACATTAGATTCCTGCGATGAATGAGTACGCGCGCCTGAATTCGCTGGCGACAGCCACGCCGCAACACAAACTTATCCAAACGGAAGTTGCAAAAGCGGCGGCCGATCTGTTTTCCAGGGAATTCTCGGATTTTGACCGTTTGTTGCCCGTCTACACCAATGCGCAAATTGACACGCGATCGTCGTGTGTTCCGCTTGACTGGTACCTGAAACCACACACCTTCTCTGAGCGCAACGATCTCTACATCGATAGCGCACTCGATTTGATCGAGGAGGCTGCACTGGCGTGCCTTGAGCGTGCGGACCTGGAGACCGGCGATATCGGCGGTCTGGTCGTTGTGTCGAGTACGGGTGTCGCAACACCGAGCCTGGATGCGCTCTTGATGGAGCGGATGCAGTTGCGCCGCGACGTTCGCCGACTGCCGGTTTTCGGATTGGGTTGTGTGGGTGGCGTGTTGGGCCTGGCTCGAGCCGCGGCAATGGCGCAGGCTGAACCGGGCATGAGGGTGTTGTTTCTGGTCGTTGAGCTTTGTGGTCTGACATTCCAGAAGTCAGACCTGTCGAAGAGCAATGTCATTGCCACGGCGCTGTTTGGGGATGGGGCGGCAGGCGCGATTGTCAGTTGCCTGGGGTCGGGTCCCGCAATCACCGGCTGGGGAGAATATACGTGGCCGGACTCGCTGGATGTTATGGGATGGAACGTCTCAGACGATGGCCTCAACGTTCTGTTCTCGAGAGACATTCCGACCCTGGTTCGAAATGAGATGAAATCGGCTGTCGGCCAGTTCTTGGATGCCCAGAACATGTGTGCGGGCGATATCGATGCTTATGTCACGCATCCGGGTGGCGCCAAGGTTCTCGATGCGCTCGAGGAAGTATTCGACCTTGGCCCCGGCACTCTTGTACATGCCCGAGAGGTGCTGCGACGGTATGGCAATATGTCCGCCGCAACCGTCCTGTTTGTACTTGAAAAAGCGCTTGGGGATCAGTCCGGCAAATTTCTCATGTCGTCACTGGGGCCAGGATTCACCGCGGGTTTTCTGACCCTCGAAACATGAGCGTGCTGTACATCATCATTGGGTTGGTCGCTGCACAGCGGTTGGCGGAGTTGGTTCTGTCGCGTCGGAACACCGAGAAACTGCTGGCGCGTGGTGGTCATGAGGTCGGCCGTCGCCATTACCCGCTATTCGTTGCTCTCCATTCGATCTGGCTGCTGGCGATACTCGTGCTGGTTGACGGAAATGCGTCCGTCAATCTGGTGGGGCTGATAATGTTTCTGATTTTGCAAGGCGCGAGAGTTTGGGTCATAGCAAGCCTGGGTGAGTATTGGACAACCCGGATTATCACTTTACCAGGCGAGCCATTGATCCAGCGGGGACCCTATCGATTCTGTCGCCATCCCAATTACATGATCGTGATCGGTGAGATTGCGTTGTTGCCGCTGGCCTTCGGAGCCTGGGAAATCGCGATCGTATTTTCGATTCTGAACGGGTTTCTCCTAGTGTACCGCATCAAGGTTGAGGAACAGGCGCTCCACGATCGACGATCAAAGCTGAACCCGTCACATCAGCATTCTGGTGAAAACTCAGGGTATGCAGTATCTTCAGAGAATCCAGAGGTACGATGACTTTGCGATTCCTGATTGCGATTGCTGTCTTCTGCATCATGTCTGGCATTGCGCGCGCAGACTATGATGCGGCCGTGCTTTCATATGAATCTGGCCGATATGATGTCGCACTCGATGCATTCACCTTGTTGAGCGAACGTGGCGACCCGCGTGCCGAATTTATGCTTGGCGCCATGTACTTCCAGGGCAAAGGCGTGCCACAGAATGATGCATTCGCAGCGATCTGGTTTCATAAATCCGCGATACAAGGTCATTCTGGTGCTCAACTCGCATACGGATCTCTACACATCCGTGGCGTGGGAGTAACGCAGGACCTTGTCCGCGCATACATGTGGCTCAGCTTGGCCGCTGACAGTGACGTTGCTGGTCTGAGCCAGCAGGCAATCCTGCTTCGGGACGACGCAGCCAGGCTCATGAGTCCGGAACAGATTCGGGATGCGAGAACCGAAGCCGGCAAATGGGAACCGATCCCGGCTCGCCTCTGGATAAGTCGCTAGTTGACGAAACGCGGATCAGGTCGCTGTCGTCAATTCCTGAAGCCGGTGTCGATCAAGAATGTGCAGAGTCTTGTTTCGGCGCTTGACGACTTCTGCTTTCAGCAGCTGGCCGATTGCGTGCGCGACCGTCTCGGGCGCCTGATCGTGAAACAGGAAATTTGCCTTCAGGGTTTTTTCAGTCCCTTCGGGCAGTTCGGGGCGAAGCGCACCCTCTCAGTCCATGAAATTTTCTCTGCTCCCGGAGGACTCATGTGTTGCGAATGCAAAAAATCAGACAAAACATACAATGCGCCTCAGGGTAAGGCGTATGACCAATAGTATGCCCGCATGATACAACTCATTTCATCTACGGGTACAGAAACGCTCTAATAATGGAACCTCCCAGATATGGCGATGTACGGAGTCCCAGCCTAATTCAACTTCGTGATAGGAGTGTTAATCCATGTATCTCGCGGATTTACTTCTTGCTGTGTCTGATTGGTCTAACATTCGTCAGTTATGGGGCCCTGGAAACTGCCGCTGCAGAGGAAGTGGGGGGTGCGACCACCGTCATTGACGGACGGACTCTCAACGTGGCGGGACGAACGGTCAGGCTCTGGGGCATGGATGCCCCGGATTTGGATCAAACCTGCATCTGGGGTCAGAAGGAAATCCCGTGCGGGCGTCTCGCTCATGGTGCCATGAAGGACCTGATCATCGGCACCTCCATTCGATGTCAACGTAAATCAACGGAGAGTGGCGCAGAGTTCATTGCCGTATGTTTTGGGGATTCGTACGACATAGGCGTCAACATGATTCATACAGGGTGGGCTGTGGCGGAAGCGCCTACAAGCAACGTGTACCGCGAGACCGAAAAGAAAGCCCGGTCCGGAAAGCGCGGTTTGTGGCGAGGTGAATTCGAGCGCCCTGCGCAATGGCGACAACGGAATAAGGCCTCGAATTAGAGAGACCAGGCGCTTGATCCGAGTTTGCGGCGTTACACGGGTACGACCGGGTTTAGAGGTGTGTAGGTCGCTGTCTGAAACAGCTTAGAAATTCATCTGCTTGGGGCAGCCAGGTACAAATCTTTCGAGTTCCTCGATGAGAGCTCTGATTTTCGACACAGAGTTCTCCACGTCCTGGATGCGCAACGTCAGGTTCTTCTCGACGTCTTTCTTTTCAGCCTTTTCAAGACGATCGATCTTGTCCGTCGCTTCTACCGAGTTCCGGGCCAGATCTTCCAGTGTCTGGACCATTCCTTTGACGTTGGCTTCGTAGAATTTCTGGTTGGAGGAATTAGCCTTCTTGATGGTTTCACTGGTGAACCAAACCGACGCCAGTGCAGCCACCATTGCCAGCACAGAAAGCACCAAAGAAATCATCCCCATCGCGTCTATTAAGCTTCCCTCAGACTACACGTGAACTTGGGCTGGAGAACGTGCATGTTTTGCGGCGGAATGAGGTCGATCAACCTTCCCGACCGTCACGGGTTGCAATTATTGACTGGTAAATTCCAGGACGGCCCTCGCCCATGGTTTAGGATAGAGTTTTGGTAGCTCACCGCCACCTTCAACCTCTATCTCGGCCAGTTTCGCACCGGGTTGATCGTGCAGCCAATCCTCAACGGCGTTGCACATGAAAATATCGTCTGTCGACCGGATAAAGAGGATGGGAACCTCAACGTTCGGCAGTTTCTTCGTGGCATCGTAGGCAAAAAAGGCGACGTATTGTTCAAACCGCCGGGGCCCTGTTTTGATCTGCTCCAGGAAGAAATCCGACATCAAATCCAGTCGGTCTTCCGGAAACCGTGGTTTTCCCCAATTGGTCCGAACCCCTTCCTCCCAGATCTCCAGCAGGTGGGAGCCATCCAGCTTGGTCTCAGGATCCCCGAGCTTGGATGCCTTGGCCTGAAGTTCCGGCAGCACCGAAGTATCGCTGATGTAGCCGAGCCCCGAGAACACAGCACGCTCAATCAGGTCGGGCCTTTGCAGCGCGACTTCCATGGCGATGTCGGCACCCGAGTGATGGCCGGCGATGGTGACCGGCCCGAGATAAAGAGCCTCCATGGCCTGGCCGATCGCCGTGCCGTGCTCTTCTATCGAGTAAGGGCGTTTCGGAGCGTCGGAATCGCCACAGCCCAGAGAATCGAATGCGATTACACGGTGAGACGCCGCCAGGATGGGCATGACGAACTTGTAGTCCAGTGACGTGCGCAGGATTTGATGGATCAACACGATGGGCGGACCACTTCCTGCCTCGCGGTAGAACATCTGCCCTTCCGGAACGTCGACGAAGCCCCTTTTGATCTGCATCTCGCTCATCATGTTTTCTCTCAAGAATTAATTCATAAGCTGTTGAAAAATCTTATAATTTCGTCATTCGTCCGTTCGGGCTGTTCATAGTGGACGAAGTGGCCTGCCTCGGGGACGACGTCGACCTTGCGCAGGTCGCTGAAGTAATCTCCGAGTTTGTCGGACCATTCAGCTTTAAGCACCTTGTCGCCCGCACCCCAGAAGACGCGTGTCGGAACTTCAATCTTGGGCACGTCGAGCGGGCCTCCTCTCATTGCCTTCATGCGAAGCTCGTTGACCGCCGTATACCAGTTGAAGCCACCCTGCATGTTGCCGGGCTTCATGAAGTTGTCGACCCAGGTATCCAGGTCCTCTTCAAAGGCGCCGTCCGCATGGGTCCAGTAGTCCAGCATGTAGCTGAAGTAGATCTTGGCGTTTTCGCGGTCCCGCGTGAGGAGTTCAGCGGCAAACGGCATTTGGTGGAACTGTTGGTACCACATGTTGATCTGGTGCCCGGGTTCGTTCCAGCGCTTGCCGACTCCCGGATATGGGCAATTCGTAAAGAAAAGGCCCTTCACGTGACCCGTGTTCCTTAGGGCGTAGGCCTGGGCGATCCAAGCACCCACGTCATGGGTGACGATGCCAATTCCATCGAGATCGAGGTGTTCGACCAGATTAGAAAGGTCGTCCACATAATCCTGGACGTCCGGGACCTTATAAGGCTTATCGCTGTCACCAAATCCCCGCAGATCGGGCGCGATAATGTCGAAATGTTCCGCCAGCACAGGAATGTTCTTGCGCCAGGTGTACCAAAACTCGGGCCAGCCATGCTGCAGGATGACCGGCATCCCCTGGCCGTGCCGGACGTAATGGACCTGTATGCCCGGCAGATCCGCGTACTGGTGGTTCCAATCAATGTCGGTCATGGCGATAGAGGTCCTCAGAAAGTTGGTGAAGTGTTGTCAGAAGGTGCCACGGCAAAACTACAAGATTGACACGCAGCGCCCAAGTCACGCGGTTGCGAGCGATCAGAGGGTCGAAACGCTGATCCCGATCGCCATCAGGAGCCAAATCGCACTAAGTTGGTACGACCGATCTGAGGAAATTCTGAACAGTCTTGCCCCTAACCACACCGCGAATGCGTACGGAGCCAGCAACGCAAGGCTCCTGGTCCGTGTGTCTTCTGTCGCGTAGCCGCCAATCGCCAACGGGATCATGGTCAACAACGACATCGTCATGACAGAGATGTACATGTTTGCCCGCTGTACCCGCGACACGTCAGGGGCAGATAGGAAGTAGAGGCTCATCCAAGTCCTAGCCAAACCGGCAAATCCGTTCAGCAGGTCGGCAATGGCGCCGGACATGACACTGGTTCCGAGGTTTCTTGGACCCCGATAGCGCCAACCAAATAACATCAGCACGGCAAACAGCAGTATAACAACGCCCATAAAGCGTCGTATCGGTCCCGGATCCCCGATCACGAGCAGAAAAACACCGATCGGCGTTGCTATCACGGCCGTAAGCAGGACCGGGCCCACCTCCCGCCAGCGAATATGGGGCAGGACTCCGGGCCAGCCTACGCGGCACCCATGGCCGCCGCCACAAAAACCCCTTCTATGGGCCAGTATAGAGGGGCCAGGAGTGGAGTCATGACAACGCTGCCGCCGAAACCAGCGTAGCCGAATGTGAACCCACCGATCAGCGTGATGCCGATTGCCAATGCAAAAGTAGTGGTCAGGAGCGGGGCTAGAACTTCCAAGAGCTCAAAGCGGCAATTCTCAGGTGCGGTAAAACCAAATGAGCAGTATCAGCGTCCGCTCGCGATCGCTTTAACTCTGAAGAGTGAACTATTTGGTATGTGGCCAGGCTCAAAGAGCCTCAATCTTCCTTGCAGGCTGCAAGGAAAAGCCTTCGAGGTGGTTATGGATTATGTTCCAGTGGACCCACAGGTAACCACCCTTTGCCACGTATAGATTGTGGCCAATCTTCTCGTGCAGTGCCGGAAGTTGATGAAACGGCGCCCCGGGAAACACGTGATGCTCTCCGTGGAATCCCATGTTCCACGTGAGGAACTGCACCAGGGGATTGGTGAGTGTCGTACGCGTGTTGCGCGTCATATCGATTGAGTGTTCGTTGGGCGTCTCTTCCATGCCGACATGTTCGGCAACGCGGAAGAACCGCACCACTGGCTCTCCCAGGAACCTGGGCAGGAAGTAGTAGATTACGGGCACCCACCAATACCCTGAGACAATACCTCCGGCCATTATCAACACATAACCCGCAAGCATGATGCGGGCTTCCAGGAAAATCTTGTGGACCTCAGTCTCAGGCACATAGGCTCGATCTTCGGGCAGCATCCGTCCCATCGAATGACGGAACAGCCAACCCAAGTTTCGCCAATGATGCGTCAGTCCCGAGACGTACACGAGATAGTCACCCAGGTTTCGCGGGGTCGGGATCGCCATCTCCGTATCCTTGCCCTTGATCTGAGTGTAACTGTGATGCGGAGCGTGATCGTAGCGGAACAACAATCCTGGCCAGATGTAGATGAACCCAAGGATCTGCATGACGGTTTCGTTAAGCCAGCGCGTACGAAATGCAGTCCCGTGAATGCATTCATGCAGGGGATGGAAAAGCGTCGAGAGAATAAATCCGTGGAGTAGGATTGCCGGAACGATCCAAGTTGTATTCGTCGAAAGGGACACCAGATAGCCGGTTCCGCCGACGAGCGAGAAGTGTACTGAGAGATACAGCAGACCAGGCCAATCCTTCCGCTTCAGGTAGGGTTTTGCCTCCTTGCGCGTGAGCATCGAACTTTGCGCATTCTCGACGATCGACATGTGCTTCGGGCCCTCTTGGTATCGCGGACACGGCTATTGGAAGAATTTATAGCCCATAGCAAGTGGATCAGTCGACACGGCGATGTGTACGGAACGGAGGATGATATGCGAACATCGAGCGAACTCGCCGACGAAGGAGCAAGATCGTGACGCCTTGGGAGATGAATTTCGACTACATTGAAACCTGCAATTGCCCGCCGAACTGCCCTTGTCCGTTCACCGGGTCGCCTTCAACGGATTATGGTGGCTGCCACTTGATGATGGCTTTTCACATCGTCCGAGGAAACTTTGGTTCAACGCCTCTCAATGGCCTCAACGCTATTCTTGTCGCTGAAGTTCCGGGAAACATGCGAGCTGGCGATTACCGCACGGGCGTGCTCGTCGATGACCGCGGAGATGATGAACAGCAGACTGCAATGAAAGCCATCTTCAGTGGTAAGGCCGGCGGCGTCTTCGAAGGCATTGACGCTTTAACGATCGACTGGCTCGGTGTGGATACGGCCCCAATCAAGTTCAGTACTCGGACGCGAAAAGCCTCGATACCTGGTGTGCTAGAGGTGGACTACACGCCAATCAATGGGTTCGGTGGTGCGATCCCGGAACTAAAAAATACGCGGCAGCGAATTGCTCTCGGTGGCAAGCTAAAGTGCGCGCAATCAAATGTCTGCCGGTTCAACAACTTTGGCCTTCAATGGGATAATTCCGGCGGTAACGTATTTTGGGGCCGCTACACCCACACGCACGAAAGTCGGAACTAGTCACAGTAAGTCCACTTTTGCGGACGACACTTCCATGAACCGCCTGTTCTCTAGTGTCATGACCAGTGATAGGGCCGTCGTTGGCTTTAGCTTGGCCGGAATTACGGCGTTGGGCTGGCTCTATCTCATCGTCGAGGCAGACAAGATGTCCCGCATGGATATGAGCATGGCCATGCCGCACATGATGTCTTGGGATGCGAGTTATCTCGGATTTCTGTTCGTCATGTGGTCGATCATGATGATTGCCATGATGGTTCCGTCCGTGACGCCGATGGTGATGATGTTCACCACGGTCAATCGAAAACGGCAGGAATCCGATCGCGCGGATCTCATTCCCATCGGCATGTTCGTTCTGGGATATCTGATCGCCTGGGCAGCGTTCAGCGGGGTTGCGGCAATCGCGCAATGGGCGCTGCACGCTCTTGCACTAGTTTCACCCATGATGAGCAGCACCAGCGTATATCTGGGTGGTGGACTGCTTGTCGCGGGCGGTGTCTACCAGTGGACACCTCTCAAGTACGCTTGTCTTGTTCATTGCCGGACCCCGATGTCCTTTCTTATGACGTCCTGGCGCACGGGCAGAACCGGCGCGCTCGTCATGGGGCTGCACCACGGCTCGTTCTGCGTCGGATGCTGCTGGGTCCTGATGGCGCTCTTGTTTGTGGCTGGCGTGATGAACGTGTTGTGGGTCGCAGCCATTGCCGCCTTCGTCTTCATTGAAAAAGTGGCGCCACGCGGCGAAATTATCGGGCGTATCGCAGGAGTCGTGCTCGTTGCGGCGGGAGTCTGGATGATCGCGGAGGGCGCATCTTTCACCGGCTAGAGGAAGGTCGCCGAGACGCCCACGGCCATTAACAGAATAAGAGCCACGCGCCTGTATGTTTGATCCTTCGTGCGGCTGAATACCCGAGCGCCGACCCAAAGAGCTGCTCCGTACGGAAGTATGAGTGCAACACACCGTACGACGGTGTCGAGTCCGACGGCTCCGCCGATGGCCAATGGTACGACGACCAGCACACCGATCAACAACATTGAGAACAAGATATTGGCTCGTTGAATCTGAGATGATGCTTGGGCCGAAAGGAAGTAAAGACTGACGAACGGCCCGCCCAACCCGACATATCCGTTCATGCCTCCGCCGACGATTCCCGCCAGGAATCCGGTCAATCGATTGCGCGGGCCTTTGTAGGTCCAGCCCAATAGCATCGATATCGCGGCGAACAGGACGACAATGCCCATAACCCGGCGGATGACGTCGGGATCGCCAACCAAGAGGAAGTAGGCCCCAATGGGCGACACGATGATTGCCGCAATCACCATCGGTCCCACCTCCCGCCAACGAATGTGAGGACGTATCGTGGGCAAAACCTGCCAGGCCGCGAATAGCGGGATCGCATTGGCGATGACCACACCCTCCGTCGGCCAGTAAATGATGGCCAGGAGCGGGGTCATGATCAGGCCACCCCCGAATCCGGCGAAGCCATACATAAACCCGCCGGCAAGCGCGAGCACGACTGCCAGCGCGAAATCGAACGTGAGTAGCGGCGCGATCAGTTCCATGTCAGAAGATAATCGTTGCTACAGCGATGACCATGATGAGTCCTGACACGATTCGGCGGAACCACTCCGCTGTGGTTGCGCGGAAGAACCTCGTGCCGAGCCAGATTGTGGCGGCAAACGGCAGAAACAGGACCGCCCCGCGAGCGGCAAGTTCGATCGTAATGACACCCGTAAGTGTCAAAACGATGAGGTTGCAGAGCGAGATCGTGCTTCCGACCACGATGATGTTTGCCCGCTGAACGACGGGCGGGTGCTTGGCGGAAATGAAATAGAGCGCAACGAGCATGCGTCCCAATGCGGTTGCACCGGCGACAATACCGGAAATCAGACCGGCCAGGATGTGAACACCGAACCCTCGTGGCCCGTGGTAGGTTACGCCCCGAAATGCCAGGAAGGACAACACGAGAACCACGACGCCGATGGTTCGCTGCATCGTGTGTTGGTCCAGCGTCAACAAGACATAGCTACCCAACGGAAGAACCAGGATGGCAGTTCCTGCCACGGGCAAGGCTTCACGCCAGATTGCGTGACGCGTCGCTGGCGGAAACAACATTGCCGCTCCCAATGTTCCCATGATCACCAGAAGAGAGACAGCTTCGCGCGGGTTGTAGATCAACGATAGCAGCGCCACGAATATCAAGCCGGTGCCGAACCCCGCGAAACCCAGGACAATACCGCCGACGAGCACCACGCCCAAAGCCAGAGCCAGTCGCACGTCGAACATGGTGTCCAGAAATGTGAGGTCGAGTTCGATTTGCAATCCTTCAGGACACGAGGGTGGCGACACCCAATGCCATCACCAGGGTCAGCACGATCTTGCGGTAGAGTTCTCCGGGAGTGACGTGGAAGAATCTGGCGCCGCACCAGGCGGTGATACCATAGGGAACCATGAGGATTGCGATGCGGGCGGCCAGTTCCGCCACGTAGACGCCGCTCAGTGCCAGGATGACCAGGTTGATGGCCGCCACTCCCGTCCCCACGACAATGATATTGGCCCGCTGCATGGCTGCGGGGTCACGGGATGACACCATGTAGAGGCCGACAATCAATCCGCCGAGCCCGACCATGCCGTTGGCCATGCCGCTCACCGCGCCGGCCGCGGTCGCAGTCAAAGCGTTGCGCGGACCGGCGTATGCTGCGCCGCGGAACTGAAGCGCGGCTAGAACAAGCACCACGACACCGATAACGGGTCGCAGGATCCCGGGATCCGTCGTCTGAAGGAGATAGCTTCCGAAGGGCATGACCAGGCAGGCGATAATCAGCATCGGGCCCGCCTCGCGCCATCGGGTGTGTCGGATGGCATTCGGCATCAGCGCGAAGCCGGTGATCGTGACCAGTACCATCTGAATAGCGACAGCGTGTGTCGGACTGTAGATCAGCGTCAGCAATGGCATCAGCACCAGTCCGGACCCGAAACCGCCGAAACCCATGATCACGCCACCTGCAAACACCGTCGCAAGTGCGTAGATGAATTCCTGGTCAAATAGGCTGACTAGCCAGATAGGATCGATAGTGATGGAGCTTTCCTCAAGCAGCCAACGTGATAATGCCAAGCGTCATAACGAAAGCCAGAACGATCCGCCTGAAGACAGGTCCGGGTGTGATTCTGAAGACGCGCACCCCGCACCAGGCCGTAATCCCAAACGGAACCATGAGTATGAGTGCACGCGCAATTGTCGTCGAATCCATAGCATTCTGGATGGCAAAGGAAGCAACGGCGACAGCCGAGATCACGCTACCGACCACGACCACACCGGCACGTTGAACGACGGCGGAACCTTCTGACGACATGATGAAGATATTCGCGGTGAGTCCACCAATGCCGACAGATCCATTCACGAGACCTGTTAACACGCCGGCGGCGCACGCTGAAATGGTGTTCCTCAACGCGTCAATGGTGATGCCGAGCATGAGCAACACCGAAAGGAGAAGAACTGCCACACCCACGGCCCGCCTCATGATTTCGGGGTCGACGGCAAGAAGTATCATCGTACCCACCGGTGTCATCAGAACGGAAAAAATGGCCAGGGGAGCAATTCTTTTCCAATCGGCGTAACGCGCCGTCCTGATAGTCAACCCAACCCCACCGATGGTGGCCATCATCATGACCACCGCAACCGCTTCGACCGGGCCGAACACCAACGAGAACAGAGGGACAAGCACATAACCCGATCCGAAGCCGGCGAAGCCAAAGACAATGCCTGCGGCTATCGCCGACATTGCGGCAAAGGCTAAGTCGAAATTGATCAATTCCAATTGACTGTCAGATCAGAGCAAATAAGAGATTGAGGTTCGAGTTTGACTTATGGGCGAGGTAACGTCTCTCTCAGCGGTGCCCACTATTTCTAGCATTGAACGGCATGCGCCATGAAAGGTTGCGAGGAACGGACCATGACATCAAAACGCAGTGTAATCCTTCAGAACCTGCGGAAAAGAATCGACGAGGGAATACCAATCATCGGTGCTGGCGCCGGCACCGGTATCAGGGCGAGATTTGAAGAAGAAGGCGGTGTTGACCTTATTGTCATCTTACAACAGCGGCAGGTTCCGAATGGCGGGCCGAGGCTCACTGGCCGGCTGTATGCCCTATGGCGATGCCAACGCCATTGTCATGGAAATGGCGAGCGAAGTACTGACCATCGTGAAGGATACACCCGTTCTTGCAGGAGTGTGCGGCACGGATCCGTTTCGTGACATGAATGCCTTTTTAAAACAGGTCGATGAGGCTGGCTTTTCCGGAGTTCAGAATTTTCCGACCGTCGGACTGTGTGACGGCTTATTCAGGCAGAACCTCGAGGAAACCGGCATGGGTTATGGCCTGGAAGTTGAGATGATTCGCAAGGCCCATGAACTGGATATCTTAGCGACGCCGTATGCGTTCAATCCAGAGGAAGCAGAGGCTATGGCAGGTGCCGGCGCAGACATTGTGGTCGCGCACATGGGATTGACCACAAAAGGTTCAATCGGTGCTTCCACTGCCGTTACGCTGGAAGAAGCTCCGGCCGAGGTGCAGGCCATCGGTGACTCAGCAAGATCCGTCAATCCCGATGTAATCGTGCTTTGCCATGGCGGTCCAATTTCCATGCCCGAAGATGCCGAATACGTTCTACCGCAAACGGAGGGTGTACACGGATTCTACGGTGCTTCCAGCATAGAACGCCTGCCGGTTGAGACCGCCATCACCCAGCAAATCCAGGCGTTCAAGGCTATTCGATTCAAGGGATGACGGGCGGGCCCCACTTGTGGATGTGAAGGCTCAAATAAACGTCACAGTTACGCCAATCGCTACCAGCAGCCACAGCGCGAATAGTCGGTAGATCCGGTCATTGGCCCGGCTGAACAAGCGACCGCCGATGATCAGAGCGGCGACGAACGGGATCAGTAAGGCCGCCGAACGCAGGAGCAGTTCAATGGAAACCACTCCCGAATATGCCAGGGGAGCCACAGTCAAGATCGCTTGTAGTGTGGAAGCCATTGCGATGTTCGACCGCTTCACAACGGCAGGTTCACTGGATGAGATCAGGTAAAGGGTAACGGGAGGTCCCCCAACTCCACCTGCCCCGTTCGCAAATCCCGAAACGATACCGGCCGCAAAGCAGACACGCATGTTTCGCCTGCCCGTATATGACCAACCCATCAGCATGATCAGGGCTGAGACCAATACGAAGGCGCCGATGAAGCGACGCATGGAATCAGGGTCACCTGTCACCAGCACATAGGTGCCCACCGGTGTCGCAAAAACGCAGGCAATTGCAATAGGTACGAGATCCCGCTTGGTCGCGTAAGGCATGGCGGCTGGAATCATTTGCATGCCTCCGACGAGGACCGTCACCATCATGATCACGACCGCATCCACCGGGCCGTAGACCAGTGCCAGGAGTGGCGTCATGACCAGCCCCGCACCAAAACCAGAGAAGCCACGCACTGTGCCCGCAAGGAATGCTGCGGCTACCGCGAAGGCAAACTTGTCGGTCCAAATGAAATCGAAATATTCCAATGCAATCATGTCTTAGGGGATTTCCTGCCGACCTCATGCAACATTTTTCGTTCCCAATACAATCTTTGTGGCAGATAAGACCGTTGAACCTCTTGCAGTGGGGCCGCGATACTGATTTCGTGCTCCGCACTGCGGGCGATTAGTTGAAAGCATTTCAAATGGCTTCACTCCCACATTTTCCAGTATTGGTTCCTGGCTTCGAACCTGGGGACGGTACAACCGAGGTCGTTGCCCCCTTTGACCGCACTGCAATAGCGTCGGTCGCGACTGGCGGTCAAGAAGCGGTCGAGACAGCTTTGACTACTGCCCACGCCTTGTATTCAGACCGTGACGGTTGGCTCAGTCCGGCGAGACGCATTGAAATCCTCGATACTGCCGCGGCCTTGATGGAATCACGGGCCGAAGAGTTAGCTGTCGAAGCGGCGCGAGAGGGTGGAAAGCCACTGCCCGACTCTCAGGTTGAGGTCGCCAGGGCGATCGACAGCGTGCGCATATGCGTAGAGACAATGCGGACGGAAGGTGGCGAAGTCATTCCCATGAACGTAAACGCCGCCTCCGCACAACGGTTGGCATTCACAAGATACGAACCCATCGGTGTGGTGGTAGCCGTCAGCGCCTTCAACCACCCCTTGAATCTCATTGCCCACCAGGTCGCGCCAGCTGTTGCGACGGGCTGCCCAGTAATCGTGAAGCCCGCGGAAGTCACACCGTTGTCGTGCTTCCGATTCGTCCAGATCCTGCATGAAGCCGGATTGCCGCCTAAATGGTGCCAGGCGTTGGTTACTGAGGGCCGGGAGGTCTCTGAAGCTCTCGTCACTGATTCACGGGTCGCCTTTTTTAGTTTCATTGGCAGTGCGCGTGTGGGCTGGCACCTGCGCGCGAAACTCGCGCCGGGAGCACGGTGCGCACTTGAACACGGCGGGGCGGCCCCGGTTATCGTCGCGTCCGACGCAGATGTTGAGCAGATATTACCAGTGCTTCTGAAAGGCGGATTCTATCACGCCGGCCAGGTGTGTGTGTCTGTTCAACGCGTATTCGCCGACCAAGGAATGGCTCGCGATCTGGCAGAGCGCATGGCAGACGTTGCCTCACGCCTCGTCGTCGGCGATCCAACGGAGGCTGCGACTGAGGTTGGTCCACTGATCCGACCCGGTGAAGTCCAGCGCGTGCATGAATGGGTAGAAGAGGCACGCCTGGCTGGAGCGGAGATTCTCTGTGGCGGTGAAGCGATCTCAGAGACCTGCTATGCGCCGACTGTCATTTACGATCCACCCCCTGACGCCAAAGTCTCAACCATGGAGATTTTCGGACCGGTTGTGTGCGTTTATCCGTACGATAACATCGATGAGGCTGTCGATAGAGCCAACTCCCTGCCCTATTCGTTTCAGGCTGCGGTATTCACCAGAGACATCGACCGCGCCATGCGGGCCTACCATCGACTCGATGCGTCCGCCGTGATGGTCAACGATCACACGGCGTTTCGCGTGGACTGGATGCCATTTGCTGGTCTCAAGGAGTCGGGGCTGGGTGTCGGAGGCGTTCCGCACACCATGCGAGACATGCGCATCGAGAAAATGATGGTGATCCGCTCACCCGAGCTTTGAGAATATCAATTATCAATCGACCCCCAATTTGTTGGAGAGGAGTACGACCTCATGAAAGCTTCTGACCTTTTCGTGCGTTGCCTGGAAGCCGAAGGTGTCGAGCGAATTTATGGCGTGCCCGGCGAAGAGAATGCGGATGTAATGATCTCACTTCTCGACAGCAGCATAGAGTTCATTCTATGCCGGCACGAACAGGCTGCAGCCTTCGCGGCCGATGCATATGGACGACTCACGGGAAAGTCTGGCGTCTGTTTGGGGACTCTGGGGCCTGGCGCTACCAATCTCGTCACCGGTGTCGCGGATGCCAACATGGACCGCGCACCTGTGGTTTGCATTATCGGTCAGGCGAGTACCAGACGGCTCCATAAGGAATCTCATCAAAACATGGACTCGATCGCCATGTACCGCCCGATCAGCAAATGGGCCCACACGATCTGGGATGCCGAGGCCATACCCGAACTCGTTCGCAAAGCATTCAAGGTAGCGGAAGCTGAGAAGCCCGGCGCAACAGTGATCGAATTCCCCGAGGATATCGCTGAGGAGGAAGTCGAAGGCAAACCCATGACCGCCAACAAGACCCGGCGTCCGGCGGCTGATCACAAGGCAGTCCGGCAGGCCGTCGATCTGATAGCGGCAGCCAAGAGTCCTATCATCCTGGCGGGAAATGGTGCCGTTCGGAAACGCGCTGCGACACAACTGCGGCGCCTCGCGCAAAAAACCGGAATCGGCGTGGTCAATACGTTCATGGGCAAAGGTGCCGTACCACGCGAAGACGAGCATTGCCTGTTCACCATGGGTCTTCAAGGTCGCGACTACATCAATGTGGCCATGGATGAAGCGGACCTGATCATTGCTGTCGGATACGATCTCGTTGAGTACGCTCCGGAATTTTTCAACCGGAATGCCGACAAGAAGATTATTCACATCGATTTCTGGCCCGCTGAGATCGACCATTTCTACAATGTGGAACTCGACATCGTCTCGGATGTCGCCGATGCCCTTTGGCAGATCAATGAAGAGCTGAACATTCGATTTGAGGACGAGGGCAAACTTCCCCTCTTCAATATCTCCGATCGGCAAAAGCTACGTGAGGCAATTCTCGACGATTTCGCCATGGAGAAGGACGACAAGTCCTTTCCCATGAAGCCTCAGAAGATTCTTTGGGATGCGCGAGATGCCCTCGCACCGGGCGATATCCTCTTGTCTGATGTCGGTGCCCACAAGATGTGGATTTCACGTTACTACCAATGTGACGAAGCCAATACCTGTCTGATTTCCAATGGCTTTTGTTCAATGGGATTCGCGCTTCCAGGTGCGATGGGTGCGAAATTCGCCCATCCTGACCGCAACGTGCTGGCGATTAATGGAGACGCGGGTTTCCTGATGAATGTCCAGGATATCGAGACTCTCGCCCGCTATAAGTTGGGAGTCACGATCATGGTCTGGTGTGATGGTGAATACGGCCTCATCAAATGGAAGCAGCAAAACTCGTTCGATGGACGCCATTCGCAACTGGCGTTCAACAATCCCGATTTCAATCATTTGGCCAAAGCGTTCGGGATTTGGGGAAAATCCATCGAGTCGGCAGACGAGCTGAAACCCGCTATCGAGGAATCCTTCCAGCAAGAGGGTCCGGCATTGATCGCGGTGCCTGTAGACTACAGCGAGAACATGAAGATGACGCAGCGCCTGGGGAACCTGAACTTCTCGATCTAGGTCGGGTGGCCGCTTGGGAAACTAAATAGGACGCTCATCAGAGCGGACCA
>DEBC01000102.1:36519-56996 GCA_002348365.1 Alphaproteobacteria bacterium UBA2966
TTCGAAGTAAACCGACTGCACCGGACCGATGCCGTCCACTTCCTGAATGTCCCGGAACTCTACGACCCGCGGACGGTATACCGGCTTGTAACCCCGTTTCACCACAATCATGAAGCGTTCAGGTGTGCGGAAGGTGTAGTGGATCCCAGGGGCGGCGAGGGCGAATGCGGCCTTGGCATCGTCTCATTGAAAGGCGTCAAGTTGCTGTTCGATAACGGTCCGAATGGCGGCGCGATCAGAGGTCGAAATCGAACCTTTGCTTGGCTCCAGATTCCCCGAAGCGGCCCAGTCGGCGCCCGACAGCAGGACTCCGAACAAACCAAGCGCCAGGGCAATTGGGCGCAGCTCAGAAGAAAATATCCACCTCATGGCAGTTTATCCATTGCATCGGTTTATTTCATCATAGCCGCAACGGCGCCATCGTCGGCCGAAATTTTTTGAAGCACCTCGTGAAAGGCGGTCACGAGAGCAGATCGGTTTGAAGTGGAATCGCCATGTGATTCTCTGAAGACATGCTTCTAGTCTGAACAGGTCGAGGTCGGCGAAACTTTCCCCATGAGATTGAGAGAGATCCGTTTTTCGTCGCTGTCGAATTTTCTCTAGGCAGCGACGCCCAGCCTGGGGGGGCGGCGGATCAAAAAGCAGGCGGCAGTCGCTATCAGGAAGACAATCCCGATCGCATAGAACATGTCATTGTAGGCCATGATCAGCGCCTCACGCTCAACCAGCGCGTTGAGTGCTGCCACGGCCTGATCTTCGGCAATCTGAAGGTCTCCCGTGTAGTCGAGGAAGCGCTGCGTGAGCTGGTCCAGGCGAGATGCCGTTTCAGGATCGGCCGCCGCCACATGTTCGCTCACGTGATCCGCGTGGAACTCCGACCTTCGCACGATCCCGGTCTTGAGGGCCGCGATGGTTATGGCGCCGGCGAGATCTCGGGTCCAGTTGATCAAGGCGGAAGCCGACCCTTGGTTCGCCGCTTCCAATGGCGCTGTCGCAAGGGTTGCCACCACGACCATGATGAACGGTTGACTGAAGCCGCGGATGACATTGATCGTGATCAGGTCCCAGTAGCCTGTATCGAAGCTCATGTTGATGTTGAGGAAACAACTGACGCCGTAGAGAAAACACCCGAATCCCAGTAGCAGCCGCGTATCCACTCTGGGAACGAGCCACAGCACCAGGACACCGGAAACGAACTGGGGAAACCCAATCCACATCAGCACGTTTCCGACCTGACCCGCCGTGTATTGTGGAACCTGGATGAGATATAGCGAGACAGTGAATTGTGCCCCGAACACCCCTACTCCGAATGCCGCCGCGACAATACAGCAGAGAAAGAAATCCCTGCGGGCATAAAGCCGTAGATTGATGTACGGCTCGCGGTGAAACAGTTGAATGATCAGACACACGGCGAGCAACACGGCCGATATCACAGCGAAATGCGTTATCATCTGTGATTCGAACCAGTCGTTGCGGTTTCCCTCCTCGAGCACGGTGATGAACAGCAATAGACCCACTGCCATGAACATGATGCTCAGCCAATTGACCCCTTGCAGAAGTGCCAGCTGCCTTGGTTCGGGATCGAGGCAGGTGAGGAGTGCAGCGAGAACTAAGGTCGACGGAATGAGCTGGACATAAAAGATCAGAGTCCAACTGAATTCTTCGGTGAGCCAACCCCCGAGCGCAGGGCCCATAGACGGCGCCATGGCGATCGCGATCCCCCAGAATACGAAGGCGAAGGGCCGCCGTGCCGGCGGCAGCATGATCACCACGATATACATGGACATGGGGATGAGTGCGCCACCGAAGAAGCCACTGATGAAGCGCATGGCGATCATGGCGGGGAGATCCCAGGCCATGGCGCAACCCACGACGGAGAGCATGAACAGCACCATGTTCCAAACCACGTAGGTTCGGACTGAAAAGACCCGCACGAACCAGCCGGTGAGCGGCATGACGACCAGGGAAGAGGCGACGTAGGCTGTCGTGATCCACGATGCTTCAGTCAAGGTTGCTGACAGGGCACCCTGGATATCTCCCAAAGATGCGTTGGTGATCTGTATATTGAGGACGGCAACAAACGAACCCGCGATGGCGCCGAACACGGCGATCCATTGCCGGAGGGTTACATCGGAGTCCCTCGCCGATTCAGAAGAGCCTGGTTTCGCCGCGTCGCCGGGTCCGCCTTCCGCCATAGCGGAAGATGTCAATTGCTGGCCTCGCGGGTTGCCAACCCGCCAAGGCCCCTCGCTGAACGTTCGCGTTGAGCATCTGTTCGCGTATCAACCCGCGTGATGACCGACATACCGGGCCTCAATCTGCCTTCCAGACTGTGTCCCGGTTCGAGAACGATCTTTACGGGAATTCGCTGAACAACCTTCGTGTAGTTTCCGGTCGCGTTATCTGGCGGCAGGAGACTGAACTGTGCGCCACTTGCAGGTGCCATGCTGTCGACATGACCTTTGACTTCCACGCCCGGAAACGTATCCACTTCGATACTTACACTCTGACCAGGAACCATGTTCGTGAGCTGAGTTTCCTTGTAATTTGCGATGATCCACACTTGATGAAGCGGTACGACGGCTGCGAGTCGTGCACCCGGGCGCACATATTCGCCTTGTTCAACACGCAGGTTGCCGACGATCCCCGAAGAAGGTGCATGCACAACGGTGTATCGCAAATTTATTTGTGCCAGTGTCAATTCCGCTTCTGAACGTTCCACCTCGGCTTCGACCTCTGCACGCTCGGAATCGATCACCGCAAGTTGTTGGCGTTCAGCAGCAAGGCGCGCGACCGTCCGGGCAACTTCGGCTTCGGCCCCGAGTTCTTCCGCCACAGCCTCGTCGTGCCGCCGCTGGCTTGCCCACCCCTGATTGACGAGCGCCCCCGCTCGTTTCAATTCTTTTTGGCGTCGGTCTGAATTGGCCTGTGCAGCGCGGACAGCGGCTTCGGCCTCTTGAATGATCGTGCTCTGGAGGGCGCGTCTCTGCTCGAGATTTGTCAATGCAGCCCACTTTTCAGCCAGCTCAGCCTGGGCACGGGAGACATCCGCTTGAAAGGACGAGTCTTCAATCCGGAGCATCACGTCACCAGCGTTGACCGGTTTATTGTCGTCGATCAGTACCTCTGAGACATATCCACCGACCTTGGGGCTGATCGCAGTAATGTCAGCGTGCACGAACGCATTGTCGGTTTTCTCGACGAACCGTCCGGTCAGCCACCATTCCCATCCAAACATTGCGCCGACAGCTAGTGTCGCCACCAGTGCGATCAGTATTAGAAATGAGCGTACTCCGAGCTTCATCTAATGTTGCCAGACTTGTTGTGGAAGAGTTCCGAGATCGATTTTCATATTTCATGGCTCTATGGCGGCAGCGTCTGACCTTGGGTCGGCCGAGGTGTAGCGAAACGTATACGAAGTGCGACAGGTCAGCTCAGCGTCTGACGGGAAAGATAAACCCCATTCTCGTGGACTCCGAATATTTCTTCGATCAAAGGGTGATTCACGGGTTCGCCGGTTTCATCCGGTTCCAGATTTCGTTGGGCCACATAAGTCGTATGTTCCGCACCGTGCACAAGCACGTGATACCAGGGCTGATCCTTGGGCGGGCGGGATTTGGCCATGAAATCGTACCACTGGTCGCTGCCCATGAAGACCGCGTCTACATCGAATACGACACCCCGGTACTCGAACAGGCAGTGGTGCACCGTTTGACCAATATGGAACAATGCTTCGCTGCCTTCGGTTCTATTGCTCATTAGTTTTGCACCGCGTATTCCTGCCCTCACCGTCTGCCGATAGCATGCAGAACGTTCGCATGCTAGCCTGATAGGGACTGCGGGCAAGCCTCTGTTTTCAAAAATTCCGCGGCCATTTCATCAAAAGTTCCCGTCTTTACCGCGTAGTTGTTTGCACCCAAAACAGCGGAAAAAACGTGCGCCTCTCAACTAAATCCATTCCTTCATCAAGGTTCAGTCCTGATGAAATCGCGGAGTTAAATTCCGCCATTCGGCACGAGGCTGTGGAATTCCTTCGTCGCCAAATGGGCGTTGTCCTGGGTAGAAATCTCGTCAATAGCTTCCTGGTGGTTGGATTTACCTGGCAGTACGCAGACCCCACATAACTCCTGTCCTGGGGAATTGTTGTCTGGATATTGAGCTTCGTGCGTGTCGGAACTTGGAAGTACTTTGAGGTCATCAACTGGCATCGCGGCGGCTGCCTCGTCACTTTCCTTGCCGATCCGGAACATGAAACGTCTTTGGCCTGACTTCGTCTGATCCGCGCCTCCGACCATGTTCCCATTTACCAAGAAACACAGGCCACCCATCATTCGCTTCTCCGATACGCCCTCTCCACCTGCAAGGGTGTCACGAAACCGCTGCGCAACATGTTCGTCGTACACCAAGATGGAGTCCGTCAGGTGTCGTCGCGCAACTTCAGGTCCGCGTGGTCCCACGGCTGGGCTGATTTCTCAAACACGGTGAAGCTCGGGTCGAATACCGAAGGATCGTCCAGCGTCGCTGCATGCAGGTAGAGACGGTCCTGGAAGCGTTCCGTCTTACTCAGGACAGGTGAGCCACAAGTAGGGCAAAAACCGGAGTAGGTTTTGAAGCCCGCGTCGGATGTTTGCTCGTAGTACTTGATCTCGCCGGCCAGTTCGACATCTGCGACGTTCAACGCAATGCCGACGAATGACCGCCACCGGTCATCCGCTGGCAACGCCGGCAGTAGCAATAAAATGCAAACTCTACTTCGCCGGTCGACTGATATCGCACTTCGCCGCAGGCGCAACCCCCGTTCATCGCTGACGTCACGGCATCGGCGATGCACCCTTCCCTTTATTGATGGCGCGTGCGCCTTGGGCGGTTTTCTTGATGATGTCGAGATTTTTCAAGGCACGCCGAGCGGCTCTGCCGCCGTTCTTGACGTTACCCCTTACATATAGGGCTCGAAATGCTTCGATCTCATCGAGGGCCTTCAATGCCTGTGGCAGAACAAGATTTATTCGGGTGCGATCTCCGGGATGTACATATTCAGCATGCATGACATCTTTCGCCGGCGGATTGATCCCATACTTATGGAGCGCGACGTTGAACCAGTGTGTTCCCGCAAGCATGCATCCTTCGATGACAGCTTCATATTCACGCGTCGTGAAGTGTCGCATGGCGCGAGTGATCTTGATCGCCTTTTCACGATGAAATTCCGGAGTCATCGACGTTTCCTCCCAGCTGTGGATTTCCTCGAGGCTGTCTTCCTCGTTGCAGGGCGCTTTTTGGTCGTTTTGGCCGCTCTCTTTCTCTGTCCTGCGGCGGCTTCGTCCACAACTTCTTGGCATAGAGTCACAGCCGTCGTGTAGGCGGTCTGCACATCCCGGACGACCTTCTTCGTGATCTTTTTCCCGCCGCGCACGCAGGGATCGCGGACATCCTCCAGGACCTGCATTGCCGCATAGGCCCTCTTCATCTTCGGAGTCAGGGGTTTTGAAATGTCAGGCATGTGAATATGGATCAGGTCGACATCCCACATGAATTTGGGTTTCCATGATTCGGGCTTATCGTGCTTGCCGCCCTGCATATACACGTCGACGGATTGCGTGCAGAAATAGTCGCCGTCGTCTGTCAGCTTTGCTGCGTGCAGTGCAGCATTGATGGCGCTGGTGCCGCCGCTGAGTGACATCCAATACCACATCTCGAATTCCGTCATGGGATCAAGTTTGGCGCGCGCGCGCTCAAATCGTTTCACCTTCTCAAGGTGCGAAGCAATATCCATGGGTCCTCCCTGAAGAGCTCTTGTTTATGAACTTGATTGCGACACGGACGTCTGACTTTAGCGTGAGTCTTCAGCGCTGTACCAGTCGGCGATGTCGTCAGCGGTCGTGAAGAGCACGTCAGTTCTCGCCTGAAGTAGATCGAGCATCTTGATGAGGAACGGAAATCGGTGCGGAAAGCCAATGATGTGAGGATTGTTGCCCATGGTGCCCTCTTCGATTGTGGATGGATCGATTTGACCGCATCGGTGTCTGACTCTGTACATCATGTCCACTGTGATAGAGCAGTGCGATGGAACTCGCGTCTGTACTTCTTTCTCCTCAAACCATTGCGACGTTGGCGGTCGGCCTGATTGCGGGTTTGATACGCGGATATACGGGCTTCGGCGGGGCGATATTTGCCATTCCCCTTTTGAGCCTCATATACGGCCCAACAAGCGCCGTCGCATTGGTTCTCGCGGCGGGACTGGTCGGGACGGCCCAATTGATGCCTGGCGCGCTGCCAATGGCGACTTGGCGCCAAATCGTGCCTTTGGTTCTTGTCTCGCTGGTATTCACACCTCTCGGCACATGGGTGTTGCTCACGACTGATCCGGACTACGTCCGCCGAGGATTGGGTCTCTTTGTCCTGGTCGCCGCAGTCACCATGATGCGGGACTGGAGTTGGCAAGGCCCGAGAACTCCTTTGATCAGTGGAATTGTGGGTGCCGTTAGCGGCATCGTTACGGGGATCGGTGGAATCGGTGGTTCTGTCGCCACTCTCTATCTCATTTCTTCCGGACAACCCGTCAAAGTAATTCGGGCGAATCTGATCATCATCATCGGAGCCCTGACGATAGCTGGCTTCGTCTATCTGCTATTGGCTGGCGCAATCCTGTTCGACGACCTGTTCAAGATGCTGATCTACCTCCCCACATACATGGCCTTCATCTGGGTAGGCGCACGGATCTTTCGCGGAACCTCAGATGCTCTTTATAGGCAGGTCGCGCTGTGGCTCCTGGCAGCGGTAGGAATCATCGCCACCATCTGGTAATTGGCAACGCTGGAATGGCAATACGAATGCTATCGCCGAACTCGAAAAAGGAAGTACCGATGAAGGGACGAATGGCCTACATGGATGAACCCGGGAGGATCTCAATTCGAGAGTATGATCTCCCTAAGACCGTAGAGCCCGGGGCGGCCCTGCTGGAGGTCATCCAGACAAATGTCTGTGGGTCCGAGATTCACATATTCAATGGGCACCATCCCACCATGCGAACGGGCGGACTCGGCCACGAAATGATCGGCCGTATCGTCGAGTTGGGTGAAGGTACCGAAACCGATGGGGCCGGCCAGCCTATTCAGGTCGGCGACCGTGTCGTTCCGGTCTATACGATCAACTGCATGAAATGCCCGGCGTGCCTGAAGGGTTACCCCAGCCACTGTGAGCACACGTTCACATACTTCATGCAACAGGATACGCCTCCCTATTTTCACGGTGCGACCTTTGCGACGCATTACTACCTTCATCCAGGTCAGTTCTTCTTCAAAGTGCCGGACACTGTGGCAGACGGTGAGGCTGCCGCGGCGAACTGCGCCCTATCACAGGTCATGGTTGGAATTGATGTTGCCGATGTGAAAGCAGGCCAGAATGTGGTTATTCAAGGCGCAGGCGGCCTCGGCCTCAACGCCTGTGCTGTCGCCAAGGACAGAGGGGCAACGGTCATCATCATCGACCCCGTGCCCCTGCGCCTGGAACTGGCTCGGGAGTTCGGTGCCGACCATGTGATCGATCTTTCAGAGCACAATTCCAGTGAAGCCCGAGTCCAGCACATTCGCGACCTAACGGACGGCTGGGGTCCGGACGTCGTGATCGAGGTCACCGGTGTATCCGAAGTGATTCCGGAAGGCCTCGACATGATCGGCGTCGGCGGCACCTATGTCCTCATTGGATCCATTGGATTTGGTCACCCATGCGACTTCGATCCGGCCTACGCAGTGAGGAAATTGATCAAGATCGTCGGGGTCAACAGGTACCATCCAAAGTATCTGCACGGAGCATTGAAATTCCTGGAGCGTACGAAGGATCGATATCCCTTTGGCAGGCTCCTGGACAAATGCTTCTCGCTTGATGAGGTACAAGAAGCCATCGAAAGTTCAGCACGCCGCGAGTTTGCACGCGCAACCATCGTGCCGTAGCGCAAGTTTGCAGAAGCCGCTCTGCGGTTAGCGACACCATTCAAATTGAATCGTCGCGGTGGTGCCTCCGGTCAATCAATGAGTCCGAACACACGCGGAAGCCACATGGTGATCGGTGACACGATCATCATGAGGAAAAGCACGGCGAATTCCGCAAGAAGAAACGGAATCATCTCCAGTGCCACGAGTTCCAGTCGCGCCTTGGCTATGGATGATCCGGTGAAATAGGCCACGCCGATCGGCGGCGTCACGGTTCCGATCAGGAATCCCACCAGTACAACAAGTGCTGCTTGAACCTCTGGATATCCAGCCTGAGCACTGACCTCGATCAGCACAGGCCCGATGACGATGACGTTTACCGCGGCATCCATAATCATCCCGATAATTAGGATGAGCAGGACCAGCATGATCGCAAACATGAAGGGTGTGTCGGTGAAGCCAAGCATGAAATTCTGGACGGTATTCAAGGCCCCTTGTCGGGCCAGCAGCCAGTTGAAGGGAGCCGCTGCAGCGATAATGATGAAAACAGCGCCTGCTGTTTTGAATGCGCGTGTCACCGCGCCAATGAGAATCTGAGCGTCGACCGTCCGGTAAACAAACAACCCAAGTGAATAGGCAGCGACAACCGTGAGGGCTCCGGCCTCGAGTGCACTGGCGATCCCGCCCACGATGGACCCTGCCAGAACAACAGGAATGGTTAGTGCCAGCGCACAGTCCACGAACGACCGCCATACTCGTCGTATGCTCCAGTGCTCGTCACTCCGCTCATAGTTCCTTCGCCTGGCGATGATCGCAGTAATCAGCATGAGGGTAAGGCCCACAAGAAGGCCTGGAACGACACCAGCTGCAAAAACGGCGTCGACGGGCAGAAAGGCCACTGTTGCAAGGATAATCATCCCTACGGACGGGGGGAATGATGCCACCGATTGTTGCGCTGACTGACGTGATGGCGGCGGAGAAGGCCGACGAATAGCCGGCACGTTTCATTGCCGGAATGAGGATTGATCCGATCGTCGCCGTGTCCGCAATGACGGAGCCATTCAGGCCGGCGAAAAACATCGAAACCACGATGTTCACTTGCGCCAGGCCTCCCCTTGCCCGCCCCACCAGCGCTCTGCTGAATTCGATGAGGTGGTCCGTAATCGTGGCCGACGTCATCAATTCTCCAGTCAGCATGAAGAAGGGAATGGCAGCCAGCGAGGCAAAGGACAGAGCCTCGTACATGGTGTACGGCACCATCGTCCAAGGCACTTCCCCGGTTGCAATGATGTATCCGGTGGGAACGAAGGCTAACGCAAACCCGATCGGCGCGCCCAACATGATGAGACCAACCAAGAGGCCCAAGAGGAGGATGATTGTCATGCAGAGGCAGGTACACTTTTCCACTGGGTTAGAAAATCGGTCCAGGGGAACGGTTCTTTACCATATCGGTTGCGTGCAGGAATCCAGAGCCGTAGGCTTTATTCGCGCGCGTCCAAGTACCGATCAATTTGGGAGATGCGTCATGGCGCTGAATTTGGCACCTGAAGAGCTGTCGATCGAAGTATCGCCGGTCTCGATACACATCGGGGCGGAAATCAGCGGTGTCGATCTCGCTCGGCCGCTTTCATCGCAGCAAATCGCGGACATCCGAGATGCCTTGGTGAAATGGAAGGTTGTGTTCTTCCGCAACCAATTTCTGGATCATGACCAGCACGTCGCCTTTGGCCGACAGTTCGGTGATCTCACACCGGGTCACGCGGTCTATGGCAGTGTCGAGGGACATCCCGAGATATTCGCGGTCTCCAAGAACCGCAAGGCGAAGCGTTTCTCGGGCGAATTGCTGACGCGTGCCTGGACCGGCTGGCACACGGATATCACCTGCGCCATCAATCCGCCGGCAGGTTCGATTCTTCGAGGTGATATCGTGCCGCCATATGGGGGTGATACCCAGTGGATCAACCTCGTAGCTGCCTATAACGGATTATCCGAGACGATGCGTCATTTCCTGGATGGTCTGCGTGGCATTCACCGGATTACGGCACCTCCAGGGACAGAACCTTCGAAATATTTTCAGGAAACTGTTGAACGTAACGGCATGGTGAGCGAGCACCCTCTCATCAGGGTACATCCAGAGTCTGGCGAAAAGATTCTTTTTGTCAGCCCGTCTTTTCTGAAATCAATTGTTGGTTTATCGCCGCGCGAAAGTGAGAACCTGCTGCAGTTCCTGTGGGAACACATCGTGCGGGCGGAATACACGGTGCGTTTCGCCTGGCAACCGGGAAGCATTGCGTTCTGGGATAATCGGGCGACATGTCATCTCGCGCCAGTCGATATCATGGCCTCCGAATTCGACCGGCAGTTTTACCGTGTCACTCTGGCAGGTGACGTACCCATCGGTGTCGATGGGCGCGCGTCGACTCCCCTGGGCGGCGAACCAATCCCGGCAATTTGAAGTGACCCGTTACTCCTCCATCGGGGGATAGCGCATACCTTCGTCCGGGCCTTTGCTGCCTTTCGGCTCGTCAGCGATATCGAAGTTCAGTTCGACGATGATTCCGTTGGGGTCCATCACGAAGAGCTGCCACAGGTCCGCACCCTCGATAATGTTCTGGCGCCAGTCGACGCCGTGTTCGATGGCTTTGGCTTTGAAAGCGTCGAAATTGTGTGCCTTGACAGCGACATGATCGAGCGCGCTGCCCGATTCTTTGCGGGCGTACCAAGGATCCACTTCAGGCGGAAAGTCCAGTTCCATCAGATGGAACATCGTGCCATCCATGTCGAGCCAGGCGCCCGGGAATCCCAGATCCGGACGATCGGCGAGCCCCATGCCGAGAACGTCGGTATAGAAATCTTCCGACTCTTTGAGCTTGTCGCTCGTACACTTGATGGCGATGTGATGAAGGTCCTTTATGGGCATCGTCCGCCTCCTTCTTCCCTGCAGTCAGTTCTCGTCAGTATCCCTACATCGGTATGTGTGAACCCGTGCCCAGTTGCCGGGTTTCCAGTCTCACTTCGCGGGACGCCAATAGGGGCGTGCCCGTGCTGAGGTCGATGTCGTCGTGATAGCGGCATAGCGCAAAGACGCGCGAATCACCCTCAGGCTCGGTGTAATGGAGCACCATCGATGTCAAAGCCTTCGCACTTCCATTTCCGTCCCGTTCAATTCGGTAAACGTGTCCGTGGCGAAAAAATTTTCCCGGTAGGCGGACATGGAATTGAATGTTGCCGAACAACTCGGTCATTCCCTCGCGGTCATGGTCAAGCCAAACCTGGTCTTTACGCAATTCCGGGCTGTAGGCAGTGATACGGTAACGGAACTCCGGCCCGCAAAGCTCGAGGTAGGCGTCATAATCCTCTGCGTCGAGACATAAGAATGTCTCGTGCAACATGTTCCTGATGTCGTCGTCGGACACGGACATGGCGTTTGGACCTCGGAAGCAACCGTCACAAAGTTACATTCGTCGGATTGTGCGCGGGACGGCCCATGTACTTGCCCCATTCGTCATAGAAGGTTCGGATCAGGGCATCGTCCATGCACTTCAAATCCTCGTGTCGGGCGAAGATCCCATACGGTGCAGCACCGTTGCGGAGGTTCTTCTCGACGATCTCCACCGCATTCCCGTCTTCGGGAAAGTTGCGGCCGAAGGGACCCCAGAACTGGTTGTGGTCCCTGACGCGCACATTCCGGACGTCTTCAGGCTCTCCCTTGATGCCGAAGCCGCGCTGTTCAACAAGGGTCAAATTCGGGCTGATCGGCGTTGTCGTATCGATGCGGATCGCCGTGGTACGGACCAAGATGCATGTGTCGGGATACAACAGAGCAATACGAAACTCCGACGGTGACATGCCTGGTAGCGGCTTGTCTGTCCGTTCCTTCAAACCGGCGCGTTCATAAGTTTGCTGCATGGGCGGCACAGTGCCGTGACCGTAGGGATAGAGCTTCAACCTGCGCTCGAAGTACGACTTGTGGCTCATTGCGATGTTGCGATTCACGTAGTGAAGAAACTCGTGATAGAACTCCATGTTGGTTTCGTGCCACGTCTTCCAATTGGCGTTCATCATCGCTTTGTGATGATGGAAGACCTCCAGCGGTTCGGCACCCATCACGTCTTCAAGGGTTTCAAAGGCATCGCCGAAAAATTCGTCGAACGACGGCGCGTCGTCGTCGAGGTTGATGAACACGAGGCCGAATTTCATGCCGTTCCGGACTTCCCGCAGACCGGCCTTCTCCTTGCAGACGCCAGCCTCTTCATATCCTTCCGGGAGCGTGATCGAGGTGCAGTTGCCCTCTGTATCGTAGGTCCAGTTATGGAAAGGACACATCCACTGCTTGGCGTTTCCTGCCGGTTCGCTGAGGATGGTGGCGGAGCGGTGCGAGCAGGCGTTGATGAACGCTCGGATATTCCCGTCTCCACTTCGGGTGACGATGATCGAAAATCCTGCATGATCCAGGGTTCGATAATCATAGAGTTCCGGGATCTCGCTTTCGTGACAGGCGAGTTTCCAGGTCGCGCGCTTCAGCAGCTTCTGCTCTTCCTCGAAGATATGCGGGTCGGTGTAAATCTGCGAGTCGACATAGTCGCTGCCTGGCAAAGCCGGAGTCTCCATCCATTGCTGTGCGGTGCGGGACATCAAGCCTCTCCAGGTTTTGGGATCGCGCCGGGGGAAATTGGCTCTACCCTCAGACGTTGGGTCCCTTCCAGAACGTGTCTTTCATCGTCATTTTCCTGCCCTCGAAGTAGAGCAGGTCACAGCCGAACCATTCGAATTTCTCGCCAGAAGCGTCGGTACCCTCGACCTTCCATTCGGCAACGGCTTTGTCTCCGGCAACCCAATTCCGAATCGGATGCCAGTACCAGTCCGGAGTCTTGGCGGAACGATCTTTCAAGAATTTCCGAATCGCCTCCCTGCCTTCGACGCGAACCCCGGTTGGGGCTGGGCCACGCGCTACCTGGAAGACGCCGTCGTCGTGGAAGTATTCCACGATTTCATCGGCGTTTCCGCGATTGAACGCTTCGACGATCTCTTCGACCAAGGCTTCGTCAACATCGGTATCCTGAGTAACCTCGTGGAGCGCTTGCTGCGACATGTCTGCCTCCCGCTAGAGTGAACGCACTCATTCCAGAGAATGGTATCAAGTTAATCCCAACTCTTCACTAGCTCTGCTCTGGAATGGTTGTGCGGCTCTGCGAGGCATTGTGAGTCCAAGCCTTAAATTGGGTGTCCCTATCGCACTTGCCCGGCCCTATCGTGATCGGCTGTTAATCCAGATCCCGAACAGGATGAGACCCGCCCCAATGATGAGCCAAATATCCACGCCCTCACCGTAGAGCCACCAGCCAGCCAAGCCGATCAAAGGTAAACGCAGGAAATCCAGCGGCATCACGGCGCTGGCCTGTGTTGCCATGAAGGCGCGCGCGACGCAATAGTGGGCAACAAGGCCCGCCACGCCAACCGCCACGACCCACGGCCACTTCTCCGGATCAGGTACGACGAAACCGGGCAATGCCGGTGCGAGCCCGACCAAGAGTTGAATGAAGAACATATAGAAGAGGATCGTGAGCGGCTTTTCCGTCCCCGTCATCCATTTGGTGATCACGAATGCCGTGGCGTAACAGAACGCTGCGCCGAGCATAATTAGTGAAGCAAGTTCGACCTCCATTACGCCCGGCCGCAGGACGACCACGATTCCCGCGAAGCCGAATAGCACTGCCGCGATACGGTGGCGGGTTAAACGCTCGTTGAGGAATACTGCGGCAAGCAGGATGGTCCAGATCGGAAAGCTGAATTCAAGCGTCGTTATCTGCACCAGCGGCAGCAGCGGAAGCACAAAAAAGAAGCTGTACTGGCCGGCGTAGTGGACGAGACTGCGCCCGAGGTGAACCAGCGGGATGGAAGTCCTGAGCTGTCCGAAACCGGTTTCTCCGACGCCGCCACGGGCCAGGATAGCGATGATGATAATCAGCGAAATCCCACTGCGATAAAGCATGATTTGAAACGCGTTCATCTCACCGGACAATTCACGGCCCGAAAGCGTGAGAGTCGTGAAAGAACAAACTGCGCCCAGCATCCACAAAGCGCCTACGATGGACGAAGTGTGCTGAGAAGTTGGCGAAGCGGCTGACATTTGGCGTGTTTGCCCGAGAGGATGGAATCGTAGATGTTACGCACGTTGCTCAATCCAAAGCGAGCCAAGAGACCAAAATTCAATGGGATTTCCGGGGCTTGCGCCGCTGTGTGCGCGTGGCTATTCGTTTTGATCGCGAATTCGAGAGGATCATGAAGAGTTGATTCGTCTTAATTGTCCTGCTGACACTCCTGACCGGCTGCGCGAGCGAAGTCCGTGTGGGTGTGATTCCGCCTGCACTAGGTCCCTCTTTCGATCCCGCCACAATCTCCCTGCCCAATTCGCGGTCCCATGCTGAATGGACCCCATTCCCGCATGTTGTTCCCGCCGCGCCACGGGAAGGAGAACGCAATGCTTTTGGTGGTTTAACACCCGCGGCACTGGCGACCGCCTGGGATGCCCAGTTGCGCAACGACATCGACACAGGTCTTGAAGCTCTCGCCGAATTGGATGACTCATCTGATCCATTGACTGCGTGGTTGGCCGGCTTTATCCGCGTGCAGATGCTTCTCGCGTCGGGTCGTGCCGCCGAGGCCAAGGCGGAATTGCCACAAATGGCCACGCGTGAAATCGCCTGGATTGGGCATGACCTGAACAGCGAAGCCTTGCGGGGCGAGGTGCTGGTCTGGATCGGGGATTTCGAAGCGGCCCGATTTGCACTCGCCTCCGTTCTTCATCGTACCGCCGCGTGGCGTTTACCCGTGACCTATGGCGGGCCGCCGACAAACTTGGGCCAGATCGTGAGCCTGACGAATGCGCAACTGAGGGCTCAGACCGCCATGGGCGCCTTGCACTTCCTCCAGGGTGATGCGGAGAAGGCACACACCTGGGCGTTGGCCGCCGAAGCGAGATCGCTAAATGCCATGTCTAAAGGAGACGCCGGGCCGCCAGGTTCCGCATGAGTTCGCCGGTACCAAATTCCCATCTGGGGATCTGATCCGAGTATCCGACCTGATTGACCAGGCTACCCAACTCGGGTGCGGAGATTGTCACGATATCGCCGGCCTCATGGGTAAATCCCTGCCCTTCTTCACCCCGGTCTTTCGTCGGCGCAAACATCGTGCCGGTGAACAGCGCCAGGCCGTCAGGATATTGATGGGCAGCGCCAATTGTTTGCGCAACGAGGTCTTCGGGATCACGGCTGATTTGAGACATGGAGCTTGTGGCAACAAGCTCGAAACCGTCATCCCCTTCGACACGCAATGAAACGTCGCAGTTGCGGATACTGTCCAACGTAAACTGCTCGTCGAAAAGGCGAATAAACGGCCCGACGGCGCAGGATCCGTTATTGTCCTTTGCGCGGCCCAGAAGGAGAGCGCTGCGACCCTCGACATCCCGTAGATTGACATCGTTGCCGAGCGTCGCGCCCACAATCTTTCCTCGATTGTTAACGATCAAAACGACTTCGGGTTCCGGATTGTTCCAGGTGGACTGGGGATGGATCCCGATCCCAGCACCCGTACCGACCGCTGACATCGGTTGCGATTTGGTGAAAATCTCCGCATCCGGGCCGATGCCCACTTCGAGGTAAGGCGACCACAATCCACGTGCGATGAGCAGTGATTTGATACGCTCGGCTTCCGCGGACCCGGGTCGAATGGCGGAAAGATCCGCATCAATTTCATTGTCCAGGTCTCCTCGAACTTCCGCTGCCAAGGACGGATCGCCTTTGGTTCGTTCTTCAATGACCCTTTCCAACAGGCTCGAGACAAAAGTCACGCCGGCTGCCTTTATCGCGTGAAGGTCGATGGGGGCGAGAAAGAAAGGGAAATTGGGATTCCGGGATGCCGCAGGCGAGTTCGCTAAGATCTCCGCGAAGTGACCGAGTCGACTGGTATCCGGGAACTTCTCACCAGAACCGAATCTCAGCCCACGATTACAGAACTCTGACACCGTTGGTGCGACAGATGTAACGTCGTGGACCTCTTCTTCCAGAACGACCACAACAGCCGGTCCGGCGGGGTTGCCTGGAATCCAAGCTCGACCGACCAGGGAGGCATCAGGGGCCTGCTCCGGTAGTGCTAGACCGGGATCGAGAGAAATGTCCACGTACTGAAACCGTTCAGGCTGGTGCCGTATGTGGCGAATGAGTCCAGCCGGATCCCTTATGCCCGAAATCAAAGGTGTCCGGGTGGATCATTTCAGCCATCATTTCGAGTGAATCCTTTAACCGAGGCCCAGGCCGGTTGAAGTACGCGTTGCCGTCCGTGACGTAGGTACGGCCCTCGCGAACCGCACGTAAGCTCGTCCACCTCTCGTCCAGCGACAGCATGTTGGCTTCCTCCACGGTGCGATGAAGATCGTAACCGCAAGGCATCAAAACGATGATATCGGGATCGGCGTCGAGCAAGTCCGGCCATTCCAGCCACGGGGAATGTTCACCGGGACTGCCGAACAAATTCTCCCCTCCTGCCGCCTCGACAAACTCGGGAATCCAGTTTCCCGCGGCCATCAAGGGATCTGCCCACTCAATGCAAGCGACTCGGGGACGGGTATCCAGCTTTTCCGCGCTTTTCAAAATCTCTGCGAGTCGGCTCTGCATGCGCTCCACGACCTCAGCCCCGGTCGGCGCGGCATTCAGTGCAGCAGCGACCCTGCGAATATCATCGAAAACGGCTTCGGTGGACTCCGCGGTCAATGAAATAATCTCGACATCACTGTTCACCCAGTCACAGACCGCAGCCTCGACGTCGGTAAGCGAAACGGCACAAACTTCACATTGATTCTGGGTGACGATGACATCGGGGTTGGCCACCCTCAATGTCTCTTCCAAAACCTCATACACAGAGAGAACTTTAGATACTATCTCTTTGACTTTTAGATCTATTTTTATGCTGCTACCGCTCAAATCCACGCGCGGCCTGGTGCAGACCGGCAACGATTCCACCCCTGCCGGAAAATCGCATTCGTGGGATCGGCCAACCAGACCGTCACCATGGCCGAGCGCAGCGACGATTTCAGTCGCACTCGGAAGTAGTGAAACAATTCGGGGCTCCGCCATTTCACTTCTTTCGCCGGTGGGGCAAACAACCTATACCAACGATCAATATAGCGCTGCATTCTGCCAGAGGCACCTTCGCGCACTCACGTCATGGACTTCTTACAGCACAACAGAAATACGACAGAATTATTCATATGGATCTGAAGCGGGAAGACATTCTTGAAGGCCGCGTGGAAGAAGTCGCGATGGAGGCGGAGCGACTGGGGCTTTTTCAACGAATGACACCGGAAGAACGGCAGCAATCCAAACGTGAAATCCTTTCGATCCTGCCAAAAGGCCAGGACGTCTGGTTGTTTGGCTATGGTTCGTTGATGTGGAACCCTATTATTCACTATGTGGAGCGCCGCGCGGGTCACGTCTTCGGTTTTCATCGCTCCTATTGTCTTCGCACTGCGATGGGCCGTGGCACTCCGGAACAACCGGGCCTCACGCTCGGCCTTGAGCGGGGAGGTTCATGCCGGGGGCTTCTCTTTCGGGTTTCAGGAGATATAGCGGAGGACGAACTGGATTTCGTCTGGAACCGTGAAATGATCAGTCGCGCGTATACACCGCGATTGATAAACGCCTACACAGATGACAGGACCGTTCGTGCGATCGCATTCGTCATGAACACTCAACATGATGGTTATGCTGGCAGGCTTACGATTGAAGAGACCGCTGATATGATCGCGAAGGCCCACGGACGGTTGGGCCGTTGCAGCGAATACCTGGAGAATACCGTCATGCACCTGGATGAGCTCGGGATTGGCGACGGACCCATGCATCGCTTGCTTGAGAGGGTCCGAGCAAGGATGGCGGAACTCGGTATCGATACTGATACCCAGACCGACACCCTGGGGTTTTGATGGTCGCAGCCAGTCGCGAATCATCCAATACCGTACTCGGATTGATCCAAACGCCGGCGAACGTGGCGGCGGCAATGATCGCCGACGGGACGCTGACCTCCGAATCATTGGTTTCGGCCTATCTGGAACGGATTACCCAACGGGAGGATGCGGTTTTCGCTTTCGCCCATTTTGACCCTGAGTACGCACTGACCCAGGCGCGGGCGCGGGACAAGGCTGCACCTCTCAGTCCGCTGCACGGCATTCCCATCGCGATCAAGGACACCATCGACACCGAAGATTTCCCCACCGAATTCAACTCACCCATCTATGCCGGCTCGAAACCGACCCGGGATGCGGCATGTGTCGCGATGGTGCGGCAGGCTGGCGCCGTCGTGTTGGGCAAGACCCGAACGGTCGAATTCGCTGCTGGCGGCCAAAATCCGGCAACCAGGAATCCGCACAATCCCGTCCACGGACCCGGAGGATCGTCGAACGGGTCGGCAGCCAGTGTGGCGGATTTCATGACACCATTGGCGCTTGGCACCCAGACGGGGGGCTCAATGATCCGCCCGGCTTCGTTTTGCGGCGTCTTTGCGATGAAACCAACCTGGGGATCCGTCAGCATCAATGGAGTCCGCGTCAACTGTCCTGGATTGGATACCGTGGGCTGGTATGGCCGTGATGTTGGCGACCTCGCCCTGATGGCATCTCTATACGAGATACCCGGCGCAAGTGATCTTCCCCCCATAGATTTACCGAACCTGCGAATCGGATTGTGTCGATCACCTGTGTGGCAGCGCGCGGATTCTGCTACTCAGAATGCGCTCGATGAGGCGAGGTCACGCCTGCAGTCGGTGGGGGTCGAGACCACATCAGTCGATTTACCCGAGGAATTCAGTGCAATCCCCGAGGCCGTGGCCACGATGATGCGGGGCGATGCCCGCATCGCATTTCTACCCGAGTATCGAATGAGCACCGACGAATTGCATACGGATTTCAAGGCAGACGTAGAGAACCGACGGCACATCGGGCCGGAGATGTTGTCCGAGGCCTACGATACTGCGGCTGCCTGCCGTGCGAAATTCTCGGATGTCTTTCAAGACCTGGACGCCCTTCTCACGCCCAGCGCTCCCGGAGAAGCGGTCTTGTTCGAAGAGGGTCACGGCGATCCGGTGTTCAACGTAATCTGGAGCGCTTTGCATGCACCCGTGATCAATATCCCGGGAATGGTGGGACCGACTGGGCTACCCGTCGGCCTTTCTCTCGTCGGCCCACGCTATTCGGATGCCCGGATTCTGGCGATTTCCAAGGTACTGTCACCTGCTTTGGAGGCGACGTGAATTGGATACTTCATTGAATTATTCGTCCGCCGTGCAGAGACTTGCCGCGGTCAACTGAGATACAGTCGCTCGGCACTTATCGATGAGGAAGACCTGTCATGGCACTCAAGGAAGTTGACGATCAAACCGCGGACCCGAAGTCAGCCGCAATCGCCGATCTCATGCAGCGTTACTTTGACGCTATTTACAACGGGGACGTCGCCGCACTGCGTGAAATATTTCATCCCGAAAACCGCCTTGCCGGGATGCGAGGAGACGAAGAAAGATTCTCGTCACTCCAACAGTTTCTGGATCGTGTCGAGCGGCGACCAAACCAGGACGCCTATGACTACAAACTGCTATCCATCGACCGTTCGGGCCGCGCCGGAGTCGCCAAAATCTCCTATCGCTATCACGGCGTGGACTTCGTCGACTATATGGCGGTACTGGAACTCGACGACATTTGGCGCATCGTCGCCAAGTCGTTCGACGGCTATTACGTTGACGAAAATGATTAAAGGGTTCCCTTGAGGGCAACTACGCGGAAGCACAGGTCAACCGAATGAGTGTTCAAGAACGTGTCGACGTAATTCCCAATCTGGATGCACCCGACTGGTGGCCGGACGGCCTCCCACCCATGCCGGGACGGGCACTGTCCGGACCGCAGGCGTGGTACGGCGAGGACATGGCAGCATCCGATGAATGGATCTATGCCCTGACCGAGCACGAGATTTCGGAAATTGATTCAGCGCTGGTGCGCACGCGCGACAAGAACAAGGACCTGTTGAGCATTGGGCGGGATGACTTTGTGCTGCCAACCTTGGGCCGGAAGATCGCGGAGCTTCGTGAAGAGGTTTTGAAGGGGCGTGGCTTTGTGCTCATGCGGGGTCTCGATATCGGACGCTATACGAAACATGAGGCAGCGCTGATATTTTGGGGAATTGGGCTTCACTTCGGCGAACCCCGCTCGCAAAACGGCAAAGGGCATCTGCTGGGACACGTTCACGACCTGGGCAAGGATGTCAGCAATCCAACCCACCGCGGCTATCAGACCACGATCGAACTCTCTCATCACACCGATTCGACCGACATCGCAGCGCTTATGTGTTTACGTCCAGCGAAGTCGGGGGGAGAAAGCAGCCTTGTCAGCTCGGTCACGATCCACAATGAAATGTTGCGCCGACGCCCAGATTTGCTCGAAGAGCTGTTTCAGCCTTTCTATGTGGACCGCCGCGAAGAAATTCCGGAGGGCAAGCTACCATACTATCTCATGCC
>DEBC01000102.1:57400-66177 GCA_002348365.1 Alphaproteobacteria bacterium UBA2966
ACGGCATCCAGGTGTGCCGGAGTTGACCGACCGGCAACGAGAAGCTACCCAAATGATCCATGACCTGGCACTGGACGATCGAATCAATCTCAAAACCAGTTTTCAACCGGGCGACATTCAGCTCGTGCACAACCATACAATTTTCCACGCCCGCACGGCATACGAGGACTGGGAAGAGATTGACAAGAAACGACATTTGTTGCGGCTGTGGCTGTGTCCACCGGATGCACGCGAGCTGCCGATCCAGTTTACCGGGCGCTACGGTGGTATTTCTGCCGGCAATCGTGGCGGAATTGTCGTCCCCGGGGTACCCGACCGGGCGCCGCTGGACCCGGAATAGGGTCGACCAGAGGTAATTCAAGGCGTTCGTATTAGGCGCCTCTTAACTATTCAGTGTGAAACTTAGCCTGCTGTGCTGGCGGCATCTTCATTCGTGTCACCTAGCGCAATTACACAGCACCCGGCCGATGGAGCATTTTTGAATGAACAGCCTTTGGTAGAAAAGCGCCGTCATCGCCGCAGTCGTCGGCATCGTGTCGCATGTCACCGTGATAGCGATCGCGCAAACAGCGAGCGCCCCCTTCCCGCAACTTCTGCCGACAATCAAAGCAGATAAGCCGCCCCCCCTGCCAAAGCTGGAGACTCAATCAGCGATTGCCCCGAATGCTGCCGAACCTTCTCAATCTCAAGTTGGGTTTGACATGAACAAGGGAAGCGCCGCAGGTGCCAGCAGCCGGGATTTCAAGCCTGTCGGTCGTACGACGGCGCAAGCACTCGTTGCCCCATCGACCGTTATCGCAGTAGGCATTCTAGGCGGTCTGGTTGCGCTTGCGACAGCAGGTGTCGGCGGGAGCAACAGCAACGTTTCAGGCGCCTCGGCCACGAACTGATAAGCCTTCCTTAAAGGATGAGCTGACCACCATCGACGACGAGTTCCGCTCCATTCACAAAACTTGCCTCGTCTGACGCGAGGTAACAAACAGCATTGGCAATGTCCTCTGGTTTGCCAAGTCGGCCAACCGGGATGGCCTGACGCCGTTCTTCTCGCCCTTGTTCCGGATCATCGAAAACAAAGTTGAAAACGGTTTCTCCCATCGCCGTTTCGATGATGCCCGGATGCACTGAATTGCAACGGATTCCGTATCCCTGTTTGCCACAATAGGCGGCCACAGATTTGGTCAACTGGCGAACGGCACCTTTGCTTGCGCCATAGGGCACCAGGGCTGGAACGGCATAAATGCCCGCGATGGAAGACAGGTTGACGATGGCGCCGCCCTGCCCCTTCATCGCCTTGATGGCGTGCTTGCACCCCAATAAAACACCGTCGACGTTGACCTTGGCGATGGCGTGGACTTCGTCCAAGGAGAGGTCTTCCGGGTTTTGGGGCGCACCCGTACCCAATATTCCGGCATTGTTGACCAGCACATCGACACGGCCGAAACGATCGACGGCCTCCTTCATGATCCGCTCCCACTCGCTCTCTTCAGTCACATCGTGACTGAGAAAGAAGGCGCTATTGCCGATCTCCTCCACCGTTGCATGTCCGGCATTGGCATTGAGATCAGTCACCACGACACTCGCGCCTTCCGCCGTCAGTTTTTTGGCCGTGGCTTTGCCGATCCCTGATCCACCACCCGTCACGATTGCCACTTTGTCTGCTAAACGTCCCATGGAGTTCTCTCGCCTTCCTGTTGCTTATACTGAGGACAGTTCACGAAGCTTCGCCTTCACGAACGTGTCCCTGTCTTCATCATCAAGCCTGTCGGCTTCATACAATATTTCAGTCACTCGCCGGCCCGTTTCGCCCAACAAACTCCAATCCTCTGTTTTGTCTGGCAGTTTTGGAACCGTCAGGACTGAATCCTGCGCATAGATAAAACGCGAATTGACGCGATCTACTCTCCTTGCACGGGCGCCGATTGCAGACTCTGTTGGCCACGCGGATGGCGTCTCGTGACGGACCGCCTGGCGCAACAGCTGACGCAACAGCGTCACTCCCGCGTCTGTGCTCGCACGATGCTCCAACGCGTGGACGGCGATGGGGCGTTGTCCCGCTTGCGCTTCCCAATCTCCTGGAGTGCGCTGTTTGGATTCATAATCAGGCCCTTCCGCCTGGCCGTCAAAGTCGATGGAATTAATGCCAATCCGCGCGCGATCGCCGCCCGGGAGATCATCACGAATAAAACGCCATCCAAAGAAAGTGCAGGACTCGTCGTCGTGCGGAACGATCCATCGAGTCACGTATACTCGTTGAAAGAAGAGATCCTTGTCACTGATATCAAAAAGGGTTCCAAAATGAGCTTCATTGGGAAACCTGAAATGGACGTGACGCACCCAAATCTTGTCATTTGGCAAGCGTCGTTTCGAGATATACACGAGCCCGCCACCATTGTGCGTTTCCTCATACTCCATGTGGGGAATCTCGCCGAAGGACTTGGAAAGCTGCAGTCCAGTCATGCGGCTGTGGAGAAACACTGAATGGACCGGGTCCATCATGTTCTCGTATGTCTGCAGCCAGTTGTTACTGTGATTGACCAGGAAGGGGATCTTTTCGATGTCATCCCGGTCGAAAGTCTCGCGCGTTGGAAATTCAGGGATCTCGTCGGGCGGCCCCATATACGCGAACACCAACCCATCGCATTCCTTCACCGGATATGCACCGTGAACGACATTTTCCTTGAGTCTTGAATCGGGTGGCTCGCCCGGCGTTTCAATAACTCTTCCATCCACGCCGAACAGCCAACCGTGATAACAGCAGCGGATGCCATGATCCGACACGATCCCGTACTCAAGAGATGTGCCCCGATGGCTGCAGTGCTTGTGAAGGACCCCGATCTCTCCCGACCTGTCCCGAAATACAACCAGATCCTCATGCAAGACCTTGAGCGCAAGCGGCAGGTCGGTGAGCTGCTGGGTCAAGCACACGGGCTGCCAGTGCCGGCGCATGTATTCGCCCATAGCTGTACCAGGTCCCGTATGTGTAATTTCCGGATCGTGATCCGGCACATCTCGAAGGTAATAGCCAGAGTAAGGCTCATTTCGGTCCCGGCGCGACGCCCCGACCGGCATGAGATCATTGAGGCTCATCGATTAACCCGCGATTCGGTCAGGTAACAGGATCTACCGATACACATATATCGGACTCGACCAGGCGAGGTGCCCGTCTTCCTGGGTCACGCGGACGAACAAAGGGTTGTCTCCAATGTCTTTGAGCTCGAGTCTCCGTTCGACACGCATTGCGCGATGCGAGTTTTCCTCTGGCAGACGGAATACCCGAATGCCCCGATCCAGTCCTCCGGCGTCCGAGACATGATCTTCATATCCGATTCCGCCCATCGGCAGATCCAGCTGTACAAGGGGCGTATCAAGCTTGAGAGATCCGCCTTTGCTGTCGGCTAGCCAGGCATCGAACCCGCCAATATTGCCCGTTGTCAGCGCCCGCCATTTGAGAGTGTCGTCCCCAACCCGATCGATGGTCTTGTCGCGGTTGAAAAAGTTTATGGCGCTGTGACGTTCGATCTTGGTTCCCGAGAATGTCGCCGACCCGTCCCAGATGACTTGCCGGAACCGCCCGCGATATTCAGCACCTTCCCAGATGACGCGAATGCGGTTGCCAAGTTCTTCCTGCGTGTACGGTCGAATGGTCTCGACGTGATCCAGACCATTGAATATGTCCAGTCGCTCGATCGGAGCCGATGCCAGGACATCGACATTGAGACTGACCCCTCCTGATGGAAGATGGACGATATCGCCCATCATGGCGGATTGCGATTGTTGGCTGTCTCTTGCGCCCAGCGCAGGGTCCTCGTGGTAGATCTTTCCCTCGTCATCAAATATGGCCTGAACATCCATGACGAGCCGGCCGCCCGTGGTGGCGTAGTGCCGTCGCTTGCGCAAGCAGTCGAAGACCGCCGCACGTGTTAGTTCAGGCATCAACAGACATGTGAGGCCGCCGATCGCTCCAAAATGGGCCGCGCCAGGATAGCTTGCCCCGGGACGTCCCTTGTGACCGTCAGAATTGCCGACGATTCCGACCCGATATCCCATTTCAAACGCATCGTGAACGAGCCATTCGAATGTGCCCCAAGAGGAATGAATCTCCATCGAACGTTCCACGATGCCATCGTGGGCCAGTTTCACGTCTGCATAACGGCCGCCGCAGTGAGCGAAACACACGACATTTTCGTCATCTTCGCGCAATGACTCGAACAAAACGGCCGCTGTGTTGCAGTCGGTATCGATATCCGACTTGTCGTCCACAAGCGCGTGGGACGAGCGACGAATGGGCCGGTCATCGGTCATGTAGTAGACGTTTCGATCACCGCCGAGAGCCGTGTTGCCCGACCATTCATAGCCGGGCAACGTCACGAAACGGCCGGGCTCATCGAATTCAGCAGTCAAGTTGTTCAGGGTATTCCAGAAGTCCTTGGTTATCTGGAAGTCGTTACCTTGATGTCCGGCCACATCCACGAAGGCGCAGTCGCGGGCGAACTCGAAATAGTCCCGCGCACTATTGGTGCCAATGGTTTCTTCGCTTTGGCCATGCATGTCGCCCCAGAATGGTTGCAGGCTGGCGTTCTCGACGATCCGCAACGCGTTCGCGCGACAAAGTAGCGTGCCAGCCTCATCCAAAAGCTCAATATCCACATCTCCGGCCTCATCTACCGATAGCTTCTCGATGTGTGTTGCCAGCACTCCTGCGGGAAACTTGATTTCGTCGGGCAGCTCGTTTACGGGCTTCGAAGCGCGCAGCTTCAACGTTTGGTCTGCTCGGTTAGTCGGATTGCCCCACTTGTCCTCCGCTTTGATCGACAGCCTGAAAGGGTCTCCGACACTGCGCGAGGTGGGGCAGACCGCTACCCATCGGTCCACAGGTCCAGGAATCAACTTAATCATCGGCTGTTTGGGCAGCTGTTGGTAATTGAACGTAGCGATGGGATCGACAAGCATGCGGAATTCGAAGGTGTCTTCGCAGAAGGTCTGCATGCGCATGCCGGGCGACCCCTGGCTCGTATCACCAAAAACGATGGTGATTGTGTCACCCTTCTTCATGAAGCCGCGCACGACTTTGACGTAGAGCGTGCGATCCCACGGACGGATATTGCCCTTGGGGTCGTACCGATATTCGAGAACCGCATTGTTGCTGGCCGTGACAGTCGTGAAATTGGGGCCTTTGGGGTCATCGAACTGGGGGCGTGTCTGGTCAGCCGCAAATCTAAAGACAACGCGAAGACTGCCTGAGTCATCTATCCCGAATTTTCCGCAAGTGTAGGTCAACGTGAAGGTCTGGTATGACCCAGCCTCGAACTCTCCTGACGGTGAGATTTCGGCGTGACCCAGTTCCTCCGGTGAGATTGGGTCTTCAAATATTCCTGCGGTCGTCGTCATCACTGTTCCTTGTTCAATTTGGTCGTCCGAGTTTATACGCCGATGATCTCGGCAGAGTCTCCCATGCGGATATCGCCGGCCGTCACAACGCAGCAGGTGCGGCCGCCACGCCAGGCGGGAGTCAAGGCTTCGCGTAGTCCTCTGTGTTGCTCGTCCATGCGCTCATAGGGATCGGTCTCACCGGTAATCTCCAGGATACAGCGCCCGAGGAAGTTCGACGTCGTCGAGCAACAAATTGGCGCGACGGGTGGTCCATGGCAGTTCGGCGCCAACCACGTCGCACGCGGTCTGCCAATCTTCAGTTGTTAGCACCGTAAACTGGCGCCCCTTGTGTACGCCGCGGTAGTCGCCTGAAATACCCGCCTCCACACTGACAGCGGCAGAGTCGATCTCTTCCATTGGCGCTCGCTGAGCGCTTCTCCTTGCGATGCCCGACAACCGTCCCATGTCGTGGACTTTTTCCTTGCGTGAAAACTGATTGATTGTGACTGGCGGACTACCATTTTCTGCGGTCAGCCTTCCAGGCGTCAAGCAAACGGGAAAACGGACGAGGGCCGGTTGACGTGCACCTATCAATACCGCCATCAATTGGCAAGTGCTGCGCGGTTTCGCGATGCGGAAACCTTTAATGAGAGAGGATTGATGCTGAAAGTTTGGGGGCGCACAAATTCCATTAACGTCCAGAAGGTGATGTGGCTGGTAGGCGAATTGGATCTCGAACACGAACGGGTCGATGTTGGTGGGCCATTCGGCGGACTGGATCAGCCCGATTACGTGGCGATGAACCCGACAAGTCGAATTCCGACCATCGATGATGACGGATTCACCATGTGGGAATCTCATGCCATCGTGCGTTATCTCGCGGCCAAGTATGCTTCAGGCAGTTGGTGTCCGAGCAACGCACCGGATCGTGCCAGGGCCGACCAATGGATGGATTGGCCCTACAATGGGGTTTATCAAAATTTGATCGTCGCATTTCTCGGCCTCTACCGTACGCCCAAGGATGAGCGGGACAACGACGTCATTTCGAAAGCCCTGCATATCTGTGGCCGTGAATTGCGCGTATTGGATTCTCATTTGGGTTCCCGACAGTTTGTCCTCGGCGACGAGATTTCCATGGGAGACATCCCGATTGGGTGTATCACCTACCGCTGGTACGCCATGGACATCGAAAGGCCTCATTTGCCGCACCTGGAATCCTGGTATGCCCGTCTGCAGGAACGGCCGGCGTTCCGTGAACACGCCATGATCCCGCTTGGCTAGGTGAGAAATTGACGTCGGCAATCAACTAATCGTGGAGACAGGGATGCTGAAGGTTTGGGGAAGAAACAATTCGAGCAACGTGCAGAAGGCAATGTGGTGTATCGGCGAGCTCGGGCTGGAGTACGAACGCATCGATGTTGGCGGTCCCTTTGCGGGTTTAGACACGCCCGAATACCTTGCAATGAACCCCAATGGACTGATCCCGACAATTCAGGATGATGGGAATGTTCTCTGGGAAAGCCATTCGATCGTCAGGTACCTCTCCTTGAAATACGGCAAGGGCACTTTGTGTCCGGAAGACCTCGGCGATCGCCATCGCGCTGATCGTTGGATGGATTGGCCGCACAATGGGTTCGTTGAGGCGCTTCGTGTCCCATTCCGTGCACTGGTCCGCGACCGGGACAAGGCAGAACCCGACATGGACGCTGTGAATGCGGCGGTTGCAGACGGAGAGAGCATTCTACCAGTGCTCGACAGCCACTTCGTCGGCAATCCCTACGCGGCAGGCGAAACGTTCACGATGGGTGATATTCCTCTCGGCTGTATCCTGAACCGCTGGTATTCACTACCTATCGAAAGGGCCAGCCATCCCGCCATCGAGGACTGGCTGGGACGACTGAGGGAACGACCCGCATTCCGGGAACATGTGCTGCTCGAATCGAGCTAAACCGTAAGCGCCAAATCGCTGTTTGTTGACCGTCGTGCCTGATCTCTTTGAGGTAATCCTCACGCCGGCGTTCGCGTTTTCGGTGTTTGCGGTCAGTCTCGGGGGGATAGTCAGGGGATTTTCGGGGTCAGGTTCCGGACTCATCATGATCCCGTTGATGTCCCTTGTGTACTGGCCGCCGCAGGCGCTGACGATGGCCATCCTTATTGGTGTGGTTGGCGCAATCCAACTCATTCCGCAGACCATCAGGTATGTGCAATGGCGGCACGTGTTACCCATGACGGCGAGTGCGGCCATCGCCATTCCGATCGGAATAGCGCTCCTGTTTATCGTCGACCCCGAAATCACGCGGCGTAGTATTGGCGGTCTCGTACTTCTGTCGTCGATAGTTCTATTGAGCGGGTGGACCTACCAAGGGCCGCGCAACCCGATCACAAGTACCGCTGCAGGTGCGGTCGCGGGATTCATGAACGGATTTGCCGGTGCCGGTAGCGTAATTCCGACCCTTTACTTCGTCGCGAGTCAGGAGCGGGCAATCTTCCTACGTGCAAACATTTTCACCGTCGTGACTCTATTCATAATCATCACGGCGATTGCCCTTGCGTTCCGAGGGACGGTCAATGCGGAATCGGTCACTATTGCTGCCGCACTCCTCGCGCCATACGGCGTAGCAATATGGATCGGCTCCCGTCTGTTTCATCGCTCCACCGATAGAGCATACCGCCTCGCAGTCTTGTGGTTACTGGCCGCTATCGGCGCCTTTGTTGCCGTGGTCTAAGCGAATCGATTTGAGTCAGGTCACGCAAGATTGACATCGAGTTCCGACAGCAGAATCCTGATTGGAGCGAATCTCCATAGCCTGGAACTACCTGACAGTGGCGGTGGTGACTTCTATCCGGTTGCCCACAAGTTCAGCTGCATCTCCTCAAGCGCAGTGTTACAGCGATGCCTAAACCACAAAATTCGCCCAAGGTTCAGGTTCTGGATCGATAGTTCAATTTGCTAAATCATTTCATGTCGGATCGCGATTCATGGAGTTTGGCTGAGCTGGTGCGCGCCTCCAAACTTCCAAAATCGACGGTTCACCGTCTGCTTTCCGTACTTTGCGATCACGAATTGCTGTGGCAGGCCCCTCAGGACGAACGCTATCGGTTGGGTGAATTTGCTGTCCGTCTCGGTCAGCGGGCCCTGGCCCAACGCGATCTCCGGAGAGTGGCCTGGTCGATTCTCAATCGATTGGCTGAGGACATCGGCGAGACGGTGATATTGGGAACCCTTAATGCGGCACGTGACAAGGCCGTCTACGTGGAACAGATAGAATCCTGGCAGGGCCTCCGTCTCGTCCCGCAGATCGGGGTTCAACTACCGCTTTATGCCGGAGCGACTGCCAAAGTCATCTTGGCCCACCTGCCAGAAGAGGATATCGATCGGGTGCTGACCAAGCCGCTACATCGACTCA
>DEBC01000102.1:66483-68372 GCA_002348365.1 Alphaproteobacteria bacterium UBA2966
TGCTGTCCAAGCCGCTACATCGACTCGCGCGGGGCACCATCGACGATCCTGCCGCTTTAAGGGTCGAGTTGGAAACGATTCGTCTCGTCGGGTATGCGCTTTCGACAGAAGAGACCTACGATGGTGACGCCGACGTGGGCGTACCCGTCTTCGATCAAGACGGTCACATCCTGGCGAGCCTGGCAATGACAGGCCCAATCGCGCGCGTAGTTCCGCTTGAAAGGTGAGCGGAACCCTTGCGCCAAGCAGCGCGCCAACTGGAAGCGGCGATTGGAGGTCACAGGGCGGTGTAACTGTCCACACGCTTGTCCGAACTCGGCCCTACGCGATCTGAATCGGCACAACTCAGGCATGATTTCTGCCTAAGCGCTCGCTTAGACTGCTTGCGCCAGTTCTAACAAAGTCGGAGGACAGAGAATGCCTGCTTACGTAGTTGGCCAAGTGGTCGTGCACGATTCGGAGGCGTACGACGAATACAGAAAACGGGCCACGGCGACGGTTGAGAAGTTTGGTGGCAGATTCCTTGCCCGGGGCGGGCGCGTGATCAATCTCGAGGGTGAGGAACCGGCAACGCGCAACGTCATTCTAGAGTTCGATTCGCTGGAGACCATAGAGCAATGGTTCAGTTCTCCCGAGTACCAGGATGCCAAGACATACCGTGACAATGTCTCGGTCGGGAACTTCATGGCGCTCGAAGGTCTTTAGAGGATTTCGCGGAACACCGATTCGAGTGCCGGAAGGCGAATTCGCGGCCAATTCGGCGGTGTCTCACAGTATGGAGGCAAATTCCTTTGTAATCCGCTCGAAGTGAATTGAGTCGAACGCAAAGATCGTAGAACCTTGTTCTGCCTGAAGGCCGATTCATAGAACAGGGAGTTTGCGAAATGGCACAAAGAGAGATCGAGGGTGATTGGGTCTTTGGCTGGCCAGACCGCAAACGGGCGGAGATCATGCCGAGCAAGGACGCGGATGGGCGCGTCATATTTGCCCGGTCGCCGGTTCTCGACCTGGAAGGCATGCTCACCCCGGTTGATGCCTACTACGTAATTGCCCAACTGCAAATGCCGGACCCGATCCATCCGGACGATTACACATTTTCCATCGGTGGCGAGGTCGAAAACCCCACTGAATACGTCCTCGAAGACCTTCGCAAATTTCCGACGCGGACCGTGCGTGCCGTCACCGAATGCGCAGGCAATGATGGTGAGTTTTTCTCGTACTTGCGTGAAGGCAGCAATATGAAAAAGCCGTCCCTCCGCGTGAAACAGAACGAGGAAGGCGGCTGGAATCAGATGTCGGAGGACGGCGAAATGCCCGACATCGATGAGATCCTCGAGGCCATACCTACGACATGCCTGGTGAGCGGAGGTGAATGGACTGGTGTCCCGTTGCGGGAAGTCCTCAACCGCGCCGGTGTCAAAGACAGCGCCGTCGCCATCCGGGTTCAGGGGTGGGACACGGGTCGACCCGATCCGGTTACCCAATACCTTTCCGTAGGCCGCACCGATTTCGAGGTCATGGACCCGGGAATCATCAATTACGACAAAGGCTTACCCATCGAAAAGGCCATGCATCCCGATACCATCCTCGCCTGGGCACACAACGGCGAATACCTGACCCACGTCCATGGTGCACCCCTTCGCATGGTGGTGCCAGGCTGGGCCGGTAACTGGTGGGTGAAATGGATCGAAAAGATCGAGGTCATGGACCACATGCCTGACTGCTACTACCAGACCCACTACTTCGTTTCAGGTGACTCACCGGAGGACCCGAACAAGAAACCCATGATGCAACTTGGGGTGAAGACCCTGATCAAGTACCCCCGGGACGATGACGGTCCCCTGCCCCGCGGCGAACACGTCATCCGCGGCATGACCTGGAGTGGTGCC
>DEBC01000004.1 GCA_002348365.1 Alphaproteobacteria bacterium UBA2966
ACCATCGGTCATGTGAATAGATCATTGGTGTTGAGGGACGCCATATACGTTTTGGAGATTTGTTATGACGTCCTTCGACGCTTCAGGTTTGTTTGACATCGGCTTCTTTCAGGCGCTCGGACATCTATCGTTCATCCTTCTGGCAACGTCGTTCCTGCTGCGCGACATATTGCACCTGAGGCTGGTCGCTATAGCGGCCGCGACATCCAACGCCGTGTTCAGTTACTACGGGCTGGCCAGCCCCAACCGGATCGTCGTGTTCTGGCAATCCGTGTTCGTGCTGATCAATATGATCTGGAACTTCTTCCTGATCCGAGATCGGCGAGGCATATCCTTTACCGAGGAAGAGCGTGAACTCTACGGCACCATTTTTCGTGCATTCTCGCCACTGGAGTTTATGAACCTCATGCGGATTGCTCGTTGGGAGGCAGTCAGGGACGGTGAAACCCTGGTACAGGCCGACAGAGAGCTGGACGACGTGATACTGATTTACGATGGCGAGGCGGAAGTCCTGCTCAGCGACGGATCAACACGAAGGCTCATCGACGGAGCCTTCATTGGTGAGATGAGTTTTATCCGCGGCGGCGTAGCGACCACCTCCGTTCAAACGGTTCAAGCGACACGTTACGTGGCTTGGCGCAAGGCCGACCTTCGGGGTGTCCTTGACCGGAATCCGGCCATGCGATCGACCATGCAGACGGTGTTCAGCGAAGATCTCACAAACAAACTGATGGGAGGAAACGGAGGCGCCTAGGTTTTGGGCTCACCTTTGAGGGTGGGGGCGAGAACCATGACACCCAATCCGGCAATGACGAAGACACCGCCCACCAACAAACGCCACGTCAAAACGTCTCCCAACAATATGACTCCGCTTAACACCGCGAAAACCGGGGTCAGGAGCATGATGGGAGCAACCATGCTCACGGGATAGCGCTGAACAAGATAATACCGCCCTGCCTGCGCCAAAACTGCACCGAACAGTGCCGCCGCGACCATGGCCAGGATCGCAGCCCAGTCCGGATCGAGGATGGACACCAACTGCCCCTCTTCTGTCGCCAGCGAAAGCAGCGACATAGGCACTACCCCATAAACGCATACCCAAAACTGCAATGACAGAACTGAAATGCCTGCAGTACGACGTCCCTGAACAACAGCCATCCCTCCGGCAAATGCCGCGGCCACGGCGAGGAAAAAGGCATCCAGGTTTACAAATACGCTGGGCTCAAAGCCGATCACAATCACGCCGCCAAACGATACTGTCATTCCAATCCAACGACGTGCACCAACGGCTTCACGGTAGACGATCGCAGCAATGATCGTGGCGAATGGCACATATAACTGGTGGACCAACGCCATGGAGGAAGCGTCGCTGGATTTCGAAAGCGCTGAGAACATGAAGATGTATTGAGCCGTCATGCTGATCGCGATCGCCAGAACAGGACGGCGACGGCCCCGGGGCACACGCCACCAGGCCGCAAGACATACGCCCACGAGGATGTAGCGTACGGCACCGAAAAATACCGGCGGGAAATGTTCAACGCCAAACTTCACGATGGCGTAGGTAATCCCGGCCGAGAAGGCGACCAGCACAGCCAGAAAAACGTGGCGAAGCATCATGGGTTACAAAAACCTCGACAGCCGGTGTTACACCCTCTCCCTGGGACCGCCTTCAAACAGTTAGAGAAGCCGTTCCAGGCTTGGACGAACGAGTATTGGCGGGAAATTCAACCAGATGCGGAACGGGTCAGGCTAAAGTCGTGCTAATGCCGCAGCCAGCCGTGACTCGGTAGACTCCGCATCACGCTTCCGTTCGTGCTGCTCCTCAATGACGTGCTCGGGTGCCTTCGCCAGGAATCCTTCGTTTTTCAACTTCTTGTCGAGGTTGAGTATCTCGCCACGAGCCTTGTCCAGTTCCCGAGACAACCGCTCCTTCTCTTTTGCAATGTCGATCACATCCGCGAGTGGAAGCACGATTGTCGCTTCATCGAGAACAATCTGGACGGCTCCTGTGGGGACCTCTTGATCCTCTTGGCGAATACCCTCGAGTCTCGCAAGACGAACGATGGCCTCTTCATTGTCCCGCAACCGACGCAGGTTCTCTTCACTGGCACCATTCAGCCAAAGGTCGATTTCCGCCTTCGCCGGAACATTCATTTCGGCCCGCACCGCACGAACCTCGCTGATCAGGAGCACCACCCAGTCCAATTCGGATTCAACGGCAGGATCATTCAGATCTGCTGATAGTTCTGGCCATTCCGATTCGATGAGCATGGCTTCGCGCGCACCCATGTGTTGCCATAATTCCTCGGTGACAAAGGGCATGAAGGGGTGCAGCAACTGCAGAATCCTGTCGAGCACCCAACCGGCTGCAGCACGTGTCTCAGACTTGTCCTCTTCGGTTCCTGCCTGCAGCTCGGGCTTAATGAGTTCAAGGTACCAGTCGCAAAATGTGCCCCACGTACCGTGATAGGCCACGCTGGCCGCCTCGTTGAAACGATATGCTTCAATTTCCTCACTGACCCGGCGGCTCAATCGCGCAACCTCTCCGACCATCCACCTGTTGACGGTCAACCGGCAGGCAGCCGGATCGAACCCCTTCTCTGCTCGACAATCATTCAGCTCGCAAAATCTCGTGGCGTTCCACAGTTTGGTCGCAAAATTCCGATAACCCTCGATGCGGCTTTGAGAGAGTTTCACGTCTCGCCCTTGCGCCGCCATCGCGGCCAGAGTGAACCGCAGCGCATCCGCACCTAGATGGTCTGCGACTTCCAGGGGGTCCATGATATTGCCCTTGCTCTTGGACATTTTCTGACCCTTCTCGTCCCGGACGAGAGCGTGGATATACACGGTGTGGAAAGGCACTTCATCCATGAAGTGGATGCCCATCATCATCATTCTCGCGACCCAGAAGAAGATGATGTCGAAACCCGTTACCAGCACGTCCGTGGGGTAGTAACGCTCAAGCTCAGGAGTCTTTTCCGGCCAACCCAACGTTGAGAATGGCCACAAGGCCGAGGAGAACCACGTGTCGAGGACGTCCTCATCCCGCATTAGCGTCACCACCTTTCCATAGTGCGCTTCAGCAGCGGTTTGGGCATCTGCTTCGGTCCGTTCGACAAATATCTCGCCGTCAGGTCCATACCAGGCGGGAATCTGATGGCCCCACCACAATTGCCGCGAGACGCACCAGGGTTGGATGTTTTCCATCCATTCAAAGTAGGTCCGCTCCCACTGCTTGGGGACGAACACCGTGCGGCCTGATTTCACGGCTTCAATTGCTGGCTTTGCCAATGTGGCTGCGTCGACATACCACTGATCTGTCAGCCAGGGTTCGATAACGACGCCCGATCGATCCCCGTATGGCACCACATGCGTGTGTTCATCGACTTTTTCGATCAGATTCAGAGTTTCAAGCTCAGCCAAAATCTTATCGCGTGCTTCGAAACGATCCAGACCGCGATACGCTTCAGGGGCTGCATCACTAATTGCTGCGTCCTGATCGAAAATGTTCACCAGTTCAAGGTCATGCCGTCGACCGACGTCGAAATCGTTGAAGTCGTGTGCCGGCGTGATCTTCACCGCACCAGACCCTTGTTCCGGATCTGCATGTTCGTCAGCAACAATCGGCAACCTTCGCCCGACCAGGGGCAAGACCGCGTGTTTGCCTATCAGGTCCTTGTAACGATCGTCATCGGGATGAACAGCAACTGCAGTGTCACCGAGCATCGTTTCCGGGCGGGTGGTGGCAACAACGATGAATCGGCCTTCGTCGTCTTCAATCGGATAGCGAATGTGCCACAGATGGCCCTGTACTTCGCGCTGCTCCACCTCAAGATCAGAGATCGCCGTGTGGAGTTTGGGGTCCCAATTGACCAGACGCTTGTCTTTGTAGATGAGGCCCTGCTTGTGAAGCGTAACGAAAACCTCGAGGACAGCAGCAGACAAGCCCTCGTCCATCGTGAATCGTTCACGCCCCCAGTCGCACGATGCGCCGAGCCGGCGAAGCTGATTGGTGATCGTGCCGCCCGACTCACCCTTCCAGGTCCATACGCGATCGATGAACGCCTCACGCCCGAGATCATGTCGGCTCAACCCTTCCGCATCCAGTTGTCGTTCGACAACCATCTGCGTGGCGATTCCGGCATGATCCATCCCGGGTTGCCAAAGGGCGTCCCGACCGCGCATGCGCTCGTAGCGAATCAAGACATCCTGAAGCGTATTGTTCAGGGCATGCCCCATGTGGAGGCTGCCCGTCACGTTGGGCGGCGGAATCACGATGGTGTAGGGATTCGCATTGTGACGTTTCCCCGCTTCAAAAGCACCCGACTCTTCCCATTGCCGGTACTGCTTTTCTTCAATGTCCTGCGGTCTGTATGACTTTTCCAGCACCGCCAGTTCCTCCCGCGCAAACGACGTTTGCGGCGGACTCCATCTCAAGCCCGTACATACGAACGTCAGATCAAAATTGTGATTGGGGCCATACGGCCCCGAGAGCCGGAAATCTAATCTTCGTCGGCTCGCCCGGCAAGCTTCGCGATTTCCCTCTCGACTGTCCGGGAAACGATCGGCTGCAAATTGTTATCGAGCCAATCTTTCAACAAGGGCCGAAGCGACTCCTTGACCAACTCCTCCAGTGTGCGGTGACTTGCGCCAAGCTGGACGCCTTGGGCGCTCGAAACAGCACTCGCGAAGTCTACGAATGCCGCAGCGGTCTGCTCGGCCGCCTCGCGCGAGACCAGGCCTTCGCTCTCGGAACCAGGCATTGCTGCCAGACCTGACACATAGGGATCGGGCTCCGCTATGGGCTCGGGCTCATATTCCGGTACGGCCTCGAAAACGGGTTCTGGTTCTGGTTCAGGCTCCTCCTCGATCATCTCCTCGAGGACTAGTGGCTCCGGCTCTTCCTCCTCCAGAACTTCCGTAAGTTCGAATACTTCTTCTTCCGGCTCTTCCTCCACCAATTCCATAACCGGTTC
>DEBC01000064.1 GCA_002348365.1 Alphaproteobacteria bacterium UBA2966
TCCCTGTTCGACAACCGAACGGTTTGTTGCCTGCCGGTTAACAAGCGGGATGTTGCCGAATTCTTACGGCGAGGTCCACCCCTATTATTTTAGGATGTAAGGGATTGCAGATTGGCGGCGGGTGCTTGCCACGTCGGCAATCAGCACCCAATCTTGAGGTGGTCTCGGCGCGGCGATCTGATGCCGAGAGATCAGCCATGAATTGAGTCGCGAAAAGGGAATTCCAGACAATGGCAAGCGTCAAGAATGTGCTCTTCATCATGTCCGATCAGCTGCGCGCGGACTATCTGTCCAGTTATGGTCACCCAACCCTGCAGACCCCTCATATCGACGGCTTGGCGAAGCGCGGCGTCACCTACACGCGGGCCTACACGCCGGCACCCCTGTGCGGGCCGGCGCGGGCATCCTTCTATACGGGCCGTTCCATGTTCAGCCATGGGTCGGTCTGGAACTTCGTGCCCCTGTCGATTCGAGAGCACATGATTGGAGACCTTCTTCGGGATCATGGCCTGAAGGTCTCTCTGGACGGCAAGACCCACCACCGGCCCGATGAAGTCGCCATGGAGCGCTTTGGTATCGATCCGCAATCCGCCCCGGGTCGAAGCCTGTTGACCGGCGGTTTCGAGATTGTCGACCGATATGAGGGTCATGCCAATCCCGGACCAGATCACCCCTACGTCGACTATCTTCGTGAAAACGGCTACGACAGCGAGGATCCCTGGGAAGACTATGTGGTATCGGGCGAAGGCCCCGACGGCGAGGTGCTTAGCGGCTGGTTCGCCCGTAACTGCGCCTTGCCCGCCCGCGTCGCGGAGGAGCACTCGGAGACGGCCTATACGACGGATATCGGCATGCGCTTTATCGAGGAGCAGGGTGAGGATCCCTGGTTTCTTCACCTCAGCTACATCAAGCCACACTGGCCCTATATCGCGCCCGCGCCCTACCACGACATGTACGGGGTCGAGGATTGTACGCCCGTCGTGCGCAGTGACGCGGAACTCGAGGACGCACATCCCGTCTACAAGGCCTTCGCCCAGCACGTCGATAGCCTGACCTTCCAGCGCGATGACGTGCTCGATATCGTTCGGCCGGTCTACATGGGTCTCGTCAAACAACTCGACGATCATCTCGGCCGCCTGTTCCGGATGCTCGAGGAGACAGGCCGGATGGACGATACCTTGATCCTGTTTACTTCCGACCATGGCGATTATCTCGGCGACCATTGGCTCGATGAGAAGGAGTTGCACCACGAGCCGTCGACGCGCATCCCGCTCATCATCTACGACCCCGATTCGGCCGCGGACACGACGCGCGGCACGGTCGACGAACGGCTCGTGGAAGGCATGGATTTCGTACCGACCTTCCTTGAGGCCGTGGGTGCACCGGTTCCCGAGCATCTGCTTGAAGGCTTGTCGCTATTGCCATCGATCCGCGGAGAGACGGGCGGGAGCTGGCGCGACATCGCTGTCTCCGAGATGGATTACACCTTCCGTGATGCGCGTGTGGAACTGGGGCAGGACCCCCGTAAGTGCCGCGGCTACATGGCCCGCGGAGAACGCTTCAAATACGTCCTCTGGGAAGGGTTTGCGCCACAGCTCTATGACCTCGAGAACGATCCGGACGAGCTTCATGATCTCGGTACGGATCCGGCCTACACATCTATCCGAAGCGAACTGCATGAGCACCTGTTCACCTGGATGCGAAACCGGAAACTCACGGTGACGCTGCCCAAGGAGGATGTCGTGCTGGTTCGCGAGGACATCCTGCCGAAGGTCGGCATTCACATCGGCGAATATTGATCGAGGCGGGGTCTGACTTCCGGGCCGACCCCAAGTCTGATCCAGGTGCGTTTGGGTGGGGTGAGGTGCGCCTCTTGCTATCACCTTGCCTAGGGATCAAGCTTAACGGAACGAACGTGGCATAGGAGGCGGATATGACCGATACAGCTGGTGGACTGGGAGACACGCTGTCCTTCGCGGCGGGTGGCGGCATTCCCGAGGGAATTCTCGAAGAGGCGGCCTATGAAGCGCATCGCCTGGCCGCAACCACATTACCCGATGACGTCAAGCAGGCCTTCGTCGGCATGCGTGACAAGGAAACGGAGGAGCTTCCCAAACGGGTGCTCGAAGCGATCGTCGACAACTTCCATGCCGCCGAGGATGATCAGCGGCCGGTGTGCGCTGACGTTGGCGTGCCGCGGATCTATGCGGTCATCGGTAATGAGACCGCCATTGCCGGCGGGTTCGTGTCCTTCGAGCGTGCCGTACGCCGCGCGACAGCTCGAATCACCCACGATCTGGCGCTGCGGTCCAATCGATGTCACCCGATCACGCGGAAAAATCCCGGAAACAATGTCGGGGTGTTTGCGCCCAACATCGAATACCGTGTCGAACCCGATGCCGACTACATCGAAATTTGCGCCGTCCACAAGGGCGGTGCCTTCGGCACCGATTTCCGAATGCTCGTTGACGGTGACGGTTTGCCCGGTATTCGCAAGGCCGTACTTGACGCCATTGCCGAGTTCGGGCGACGGGGACTCACCTGTCCCCCGGTGGTGATCGGTGTCGGCCTCGGCGGCACCAAGGACCAGTCCTTCAGTATCGCCAAGCAGGCCGCGCAGCTTCGTCCTATCGGTGACCGCCACCCCGATCCCGATGTCGCGGAACTCGAGGACGAACTCCTGGAGATGGCGAACTCGCTGGGGATCGGTGCCATGGGCTACGTCGGTACGGCTGGCTACGCCACCGACGTCCATGTTGAGATCGCCTACTCACACAGCGCGCTCACCCCAATGGGTATCCATCAACTCTGCCAGGCCACGCGCCGAGGGGTCGTCCGTGTCTATATGGACGGGCGGACGGAGACCCGGCCGATGCCTTCGTGGTTTTCGGAGTATTCACGCCGGCTCGGCGTCGAGTAAGGGAGGACCGGACAATGGCAACGCATCGACTCTCGATCCCCCTCAAGGAAGAGGACGTCAGGGCACTCCGAATCGGCGACATCGTCTACCTGGACGGCAAGGTTCATACCGGGCGCGCCCAGGTTTATGAGCACGTGCTCCACGGCCAGAACAAGCCGCCCATCGACCTGGCCACCGAGAGCAATGTCCAGATGCATGGGGCGCCGGCCGCGGTCCAGGATGGTCCGGGTGAATACCGGTTGTCGTCGATTCAGGCCACGGCGAGCTTCCGTTACTGGAAGTACGTGCCCGACTACATCGAGCGGTTTGGTATCCGCGCCATCATCGGCAAAGGTGGCATGGACAAGTGGGTGTACGAAGACGTCTTTGCCAAAACCGGGACCGTGTTTCTGACCACGGTCGGCTATGGCATCGCTGCGCTCTATGGCCGCGCCGTGAAGCGGGTCATCGATGTCTATTGGGGGGAGGAACTGGGCCTGCCCGAGGCGATGTGGCTGTTGGATGTCGAGAACTTTGGCCCGTTCATCGTGGACGGTGATGTCACGGGCGCGAGCCTGGCGGCACAGCACGTCGACGCGGTGAACGAAAATTTTGCCCGCGAATACGCCAAGATGCCCGAATACGTTCTCAAGCGTATCGGCGAAATCGATCACACGCTGGCCAACGAGGTCATCGTGGGTAAGCCCGCAGGCGACAAGGACTAGCCGGTGTTCGGGTCGGAGCCCCGATCCGACCCCCAGTTCGCCGCTTGGTTTTTCTGGTTACGCGCGCCCGCAACGCGCATTTCCGGCACCAGCCAGAACAAAGCGATGGCGACGAAAAGGGCGGTAAAAGACAGGATGAATATGGCGCCATAGCTGCCGGTGGCATCGAAGAGCACGCCGGCGATCCAGGTGCCAACCGCGGCGCCGACGCCCTGGCCGGTTTGAATCGAACCATAGATCGACGCCATGCCGCGACCGCGGAAGAGCTGTGCGGAGAGGGTCGCGATGATCGGACTCCGGACCCCCAGGGAAAGCCCGAAGCACGTCACGAACACCAGGATTGCCGCCGCGACCGGCAACTGGGGCATTAGAAAAAGCGCCAGCAGGCCAATCATACTGAGTCCATAGCTGAGCACGGCGATGACGCGGCGGTCCCAGCGGTCCGCCGCAATGCCGGTGACGAGCATGCCAACGATCGAGAGGCCACCCGCCACTCCGAACGCGGTTGCCGCGTCCAGTGGGTCCATGCCGTTCTCGATCATGTAGGTGACGGATTGCAGGCTGACGGCGTACATGCCCACCGAGGTTGCGAAAAATGCACCCCACAGGGCCCAGAAGGCCCGGGTCTTTGCGGCCTCGAGCAGACTGGGACCGTCGCTGGATCCGCTGGGGCGCACGGGTCCCGCTGAAATCCGCTGCCAGGGCAGGAGGATGATGGCCACTGCCAGCACCACGATGGTCCCGCCGATGATTTCGAGTGCTCCCCGCCAGTCGAATGCGTCGATCAACACCTGTGACAGCGGTGCCAGGCAGAGCGTGCCAAAGCCCAGCCCGGTCGAAGCGAAGGCCATGGCGGCGGCCAGGTTTCGGTCGAACCAGCGGCTGATCAGGGCCTGAGCGGGAACCATGCCGATGGCGGCGGCGCCCAGGCCGCCGCATATTCCGATGGCAACATAGAATTGCCAGACCGAATCGAGGCGTGAGGCTGCGAAGTAACCGCCACCCAACAGAAGCAGGCCCACCGAGTAGATCGCGCGCGGCCCGAAACGGTCGTGCGCGAGGCCGGTGATGATGCCGCCCAGTCCGAACGTCATCATCAGGACGGAGTAGACGGACGCCACCTCGGCGCGACTCCACCCCAAACCGCTCTGCACCGGCGTCAGAAAAACGGGCCAGGTCTCGATCATGCCGCGCGCCAGCATGAACAGCGCAAATACCAGCACGAGCACGGCGACCGCGACGACGGCAGATCGGTGAGTCGAAGGGTTCTGGTTCATGGCGCGCGCATGTTAGCGGCGGAACTGATGCCGGGCATGGTTACTCGTACGACGTGTCGAAAGGGAAGGCTCGGCCGTGGTCACTGAGCCTGCATGTCGGTCTCAAGGTTCCGAACAGCGTCGGCGACATGCTTGCGGCGGGCCTCCCGGTCATACATCTCAAGGCTGTCGAGTACGATGTCGGTGACGCTCCCGCCCACTTCTTCAAGGAGTGCGCGGTCGTGCGCACCGGCGCGGGGTGGGATGTGCAGGACGCAGTCAGACGAGCACGTCGGGACCGCCCGGCCCGAAGACTCAAGAAGGGGCGAGGGTCCGGCTTCGCCGCGCACCGCCTGGCGCAACGTGCGCCGCATCATGGCGATACCGAGATCGGTTTTGCCCAGGTGTTCCAGGTTGCGGGCCGCGATCGTGCGCTGACTCACCCAGACTTCCCAATCTCCTGGGTCGCGCTGCTGTTCTTCGTAGGATCGATTGCCGGTCTGACCGTCGAGGAAGTCGACTTTCTCCTTCCCGATCGTGTCCCAATCGCCGCGACCCTTCGGATCGACCTCTTCATTGAAGTGGCGCAGACCGAACACGTAATGGTTCGAATCGTCGATGGGCACGCTCCAGCGGTCCATCGATACACGGTGAAAGTACACAGACTCGTCGGCTTCCATCCAGATCGACGGCGTCCAGCCGTGATTGGGCAGCAGGGTCTGAAATACCCGCACCCAGATGAAATCGTTCACCCGCCGCGACGCCGACCACAGCATGCCGTTGTCCCCGTGGGTCTCCCGCCAATGCATCACGGGAAAGGCCCCATGCTCCTCCGTCATCTGGGCGCTCGCCCCAAGTTCCGCCTGGAGGACGCTGTGCAGAAACACGACGTGCCAGGGATCGACGTTGTTTTCATGCTGCTGGAGCCAGTTGCAGGGCACGTGCGTGGAGAAGGGTTTGACCCGATCGCCCGGAACGTCGTCGACATCGAACCGCGGGAACGGCGGCATCGATTCGGGCGGGCCCATGTAGGCGAACACCAGACCGTAGCGTTCCTCTGCCACGTAAGCCCCATGGCGGAAGCTGTCCCTGAGACGGCTGTCGGGCGGCTCGCCCGGCGTTTCCAGGATGGTGCCGTCCACGTCGAACAACCAGCCGTGGTAGCAGCAACGTAGCCCTCGCTCCCCGATAATGCCGTATCCGAGCGACGTTCCTCGATGGCTGCAGTGCCGATGAAGGACACCGACGCGGCCCGTCTTGTCGCGGAAGATCACCAGATCTTCACCCAGGATGCGCACCGCCAGGGGAAGCTCCGTCAATTCCTCCGACAGGCAGACGGGATGCCAGAATTTTCTGAAGTACTCGCCGCAAGGCGTTCCCGGGCCCGTTCGGGTCAGTTCAGGATCATCCTCGGGGGTTTGCTGGAGATAGTAACCACCGAAGGGGATGTTGGGTGGGGCGCGGTCAACCTTCGTTTGCTTTTCGAGCGACATGACTCTGTCCTGAACTCATGGACCGCCATCATAGCAAGGCAGGACGGCGTTGCATCGCGGCATGGTTGCCGGGTCCTGTGCGGGCAATTTACCATTCGAGCTTCACACCTTCGGATTTGCCTCATTACGCATGCTTGACCGCACTTCCCAATGGATGGCCCGACACGCCACCAAGATGATGGTGCTGTCCATTCTCGTCGGTATAGGCATCCCGCCCTTGGCAGCAACGCTGCGCCCGTTTCTGGCTGTGATCGTCTGGGCGATCCTGTTCCTCGCAATGCTGCAGTTTGATTGGGAGGCGGTTCGGGGATACTTGCGCCGCCCCTTATTGATGACGCTCGCGGTCGGTTGGCTGGTGCTCGCGACGCCACTGGTCCTGTCACCGGCCGTCACCGCGATCGGTTTGCCGATCGGCATCGCCATGGCGCTCATTCTCTCCGCGGCATCGGCGCCGATTATGTCAACGCCCGCGATCTGTTCCATCATCGGACTCGATGCCGCGTTGAGCCTCGTGGTTCTACTTCTGACCACTCTTGTGGTTCCGTTTACGTTGCCGATCATCGCCATCGAACTGCTCGATCTCGAGATCGGCCTGACCACACACGAACTCATGTGGCGGCTCGGTACCCTCATCGGGAGTGCCATGGTGCTGGCCGTCATCGCACAGAGATTCCTGGGCGCCGCGCGGCTGACCGCCGCAACCCCGACGATAGATTCCTGCAAGTTGATAGTGCTGTTGGCCATGGCCGTCGCGCTGATGGATGGGATCGGCGCGTTACTCCTGGACCAGCCTGTGTACATCCTGCTCATCGTGGCGCTTTCTTTTGTGGCCAACGCCGGGATGCAGTTGTTCTCAATCGCCCCATTCCTTGCCGTCGGCAAACGCCCGGCGCTGACCATCGCGTTCTCGGCAGGAAATCGGAACATGGCCATCATTCTCGCCGTGATTCCAGTCGGGATCATGCCCGATCTTGAACTCTATCTCGTACTGGCCCAGGTTCCGATGTACGTGCTGCCGTCCCTGCTCGTGCCTCTCTACAAAAGGGTTTTTGCCCTGGAATGAGAGAGTCGAGGGGACGCTCCGTGTGCTAAGCTGTTCTTATGAGAGTCGGCGAACGGGGTGCTGATATCGGGTGGTGCAGGCATGAGTGAACCGGAACAGATTTCATACGACGATATGCGCCGCCAGATGATGGAAATCATCTCACTGCACGCTTTGGTCGCAAGTGAAGTCACGGGCAAGCATGAACTCGACGACATCGTTATGGGAGCAATGGCGGATGTTCCGCGTCACGAGTTCGTGCCGGTGGAGATGCGCGACACCGCCTATGTCGACTCTCCGCTCCCCATCGGTCACGGCAAGACCATCTCCCAGCCTTTTATGTGTGCATTGATGACCGACCTGCTCGAACTGGAGACCGACGACAAGGTGCTCGAGGTCGGGACCGGTCTGGGATATGGCGCCGCCGTGCTGTCGCAGATCGCGGATCAGGTATTTTCAGTCGAAATACTGAGTGAGCTTGCCGAGGAGGCGCAATGCAGGCTGCGGGCGCAGGATTTTGACGTCCAGACGCGAATTGGTGATGGCAGTTACGGATGGCCCGACGAAGCGCCTTTCGACAAGATCATCGTCACCGCCGCGCCCGAGGTGGTGCCGCAGGTTCTGCTGGAACAGCTGAAGCCGGGCGGACGCATGGTCATCCCCACCGGTTCGGAAGATTCACAAACGCTGAAGCTTGTCGAGAAGGAATTCGACGACAGTATTGCTGTTACCGAGATCATGCCCGTCGTCTTTGCAGGTCTCGTCCTGAGTCACTAATTTCCATCCGTGGTCTCAGCGCGCCGCCATCGCGCGGTTGCGCGTCATTCCGGACGTCTCTCCCCTGTGCCCTGGGTATTGCTCCATGAAGCTGATTTTCGTGTTGTTTGATTCACTCAACCGGAACGCGCTGACGTGCTACGGCGGCACGCACGTGAAGACTCCCAATTTCAACGTCTTGCCGACCAGTCGGTCGTGTTCGATACCCATTACATCGGCTCACTGCCTTGCATTCCGGCGCGCCGCGACATGCATACCGGGCGACTCAACTTCCTGCACCGGTCATGGGGGCCGCTCGAGCCTTACGACAATTCCTTCCCCGCCATGATGCGGGAGGCGCGAATTCACACACACCTGGCCAGCGACCACTATCACTACTTCGAGGATGGTGGCTGGTCCTATCACACCCGGTATTCGACGTGGGATTTTGTGCGCGGCCAGGAGAGCGACGCTTGAGTCGCCATGGTCAAGCCGCCCCTCGAGCGTCTGCGCGAGCAGTATCACGCTATCAACTTCGATGATTCCTATGGCAGCGTGCGGCTTCAGGGCATGTTGAATCGTGAGCGGATTCTCGAAGAGGCCGACTTCCCGTGCGTGAAGGCCTTCGACCACGGCCTGCGATTTCTCAATAACAACCGCAACGAGGACGGCTGGCTGCTCCAGGTGGAGACGTTTGACCCCCACGAACCGTTTCAGGCACCGGAGCGCTTCCGCAAGGATTATCCGACCAATTACGCCGGCGGGATTCTTGACTGGCCGCACTACCGTCGCGTGGTCGAGAGCCCGGACGAGGTCGCTGAATTGCGCGCGAACTACGCTGCTCTTGTTGCGCTCTGCGACGACCAGTTGGGACGATTCCTCGATTACATGGACACCCACGGCATGTGGCACAACACGGCCCTGGTGCTGGCGACCGATCATAGGTTTCTGCTTGGCGAACACGATTGGTGGGCCAAGAGCCTCATGCCCTTCTATAACCAGATCGCCCATATTCCTCTGATGATTCACCACCCCGATTTCGCCGGAGAAGGCGGCACCCGGCGCGCAGCTTTGACCCAAACCGTCGACATCATGCCCACACTGCTGGATATGTTCGGCATCGATATCCCCGACGAGGTGCACGGCCATTCGCTGATGCCGCTGATGGCGGCGGACAAGACCGTGCGCGGCGTCGGCATCTACGGCATGTTCGGCGCGGCAACCAACGCAACCGACGGTCGCTATACCTATTTCCGCTATCCCGACGATCTGGCTGGTCAGGAGCTCTACGAGTACACATTGATGCCGACGCACATGCGTGAATTTTTCGACACAAGTGAATTCATTGGCGCCAGGCATAGCGATCCTTTCGATTTCACCAAGGGGATGCCGACTCTGAGACTGCCCGCCCGCTTCGAAGCCGATCGACCGCCTGCTTTCGGCGGTGTCTACGATGCGGAGACCATCCTCTATGATCTTGAAGCCGACCCGGAGCAGCTTCACCCGCTCGATCCCGCCGAAGTTCCCGATGTGATGGAGCGCCTGGTTGGCAGAATTCGGGTGGAGATGCAGGCCCATGATGCGCCACCGGAGGCGTTTGTCCGTCTCGATCTCGCTGGCATGGACTGACCACGGTCCGTGCGTGCCGCAGACGCGAATAAATTTGCGGAATTCGCAGTTTGTCTCAGAAATTATTTGCAGCGTGCGGGCATTTCATGAGCACAACAATTTCTTTGGAATCAATGAATTGGTCTAAGTCTGTGGATAAGTTGGGGATAATAGTTGTAAACAAACGCCAAATATCCCCAAGAAATTTCGATTACGATTACTATTTGTGTTGCAGTAATCCGGAAGATGCCTAAAATACAAATCAGATCTTGAAGCCTTCGGGTTGATTGATCTGGGACTACAAAGCCTTCGGGTGATGTGGTCCGGAAGAGGCGTCAGGAGTACTCTTCGGAGTACGCGCAAAGACCCCGCGTCTGAGCACTTGGCGCCTCTTCTTATTTCAGAACTTTTATTTTGAGACTTGCTTGAACGGCGGCCGGTGGCCGCCTTTTTTGTGTTCCGGAACTCGCTGCGGTGGGTCGGGGTCTGCCCGTTTTGACGGCCGGACAGAGAAAGGCCCAGCGCGGTTCCATCGAAGTGAAACAGCTGCCGGGCCCTCCAGCGTCAGAAGATGCACCCGCGTCTATGCACTTGAGCGGGACAATCGCTACCAATAAGGGCGACGTCTGTCAACTATATATTGCGCTATTCCATCCCAATTGGGACATATTTAGTGGTCATATGCCGTGATTGGCCGGCCCAAAGACGCGCTCGGCGCCCCCACGCTTTGCATCGGACAACGTGCGGAACGGGCGCGTTCCGTCGCTCGCAGCTCTGATCTCACGATCAGGGTGCGTATCCCGGGCAAAAACCCGCCTTGGCGCTGCTGAAAGTCCTGGGCGCCGGCACAGCCGCCACCAGGTGTCTTTACGCTGCTTTGCGCTCCTGGGTCGTCTTGCGAAGCCGCTTCACCAGGAGCTTCAGCATTGCCCGGCACGATAGGTCAATGGGAGACAGCATGTTCGAGAATTTCGAGACCGGTCGCGCGACCGTGAATGGCGTGGGGATTCACTATCGCAAAGGAGGAAGTGGGCCGCCGCTGCTCCTGCTGCACGGCCATCCCGAGACTCACGTGATGTGGCACAAGATCGCGCCGGACCTCGCTGAACGCTTCACGGTGGTGGCCTCGGACCTGCGCGGCTATGGCGATTCGGACAAGCCCCCGGCCGGCGAGGAAAACATCGGCTATTCCAAGCGCACCCTGGCGCAAGACCAGGTGGCGTTGATGGCGGAACTGGGCTACCAGGATTTCTTCCTGGTGGGCCATGACCGCGGCTCCAGGGTTGCCCACCGGATGGTCCTGGATCATCCGAAATGCGTGCGGCGTGTAGTCATGCTGGACACCATCCCCGTCGATACCGCATTCGGAAACGTCAATTCTGACCTCGCAACCGCATGGTTTCACTGGTTTTTCATGCGGCGGCCCGAGCCTTTCCCGGAGACCATGATCGGTGGCAACGTCGAGTTCTACATGCGCCACCTCATGGACTCATGGAGCACCGTCCCCGGGGCATTCACCGAAGAAGCGTTCGCCGAATACCTGCGTTGTTTCGAGAAGCCCGAAACCATCCATGCTTCGTGCCAGGAGTATCGCGCGATCACGCTCGACCTGAAGCATCATGCGTCCGACCGCGACAAGAAGGTCGCTTGTCCGTTGCTCGTGCTGTGGGGCGGCAGCCGCGAGACACATCCGGGCTGGTCGACCAATGTCGTCGATCCGCTGACCGCTTGGCGCGAACGCTGTGATGATGCACGCGGCCGACCGCTCGATTGTGGCCACTTCCTGCCTGAGGAAGCGCCCGAGGAAACGCTTCAGGAAATCCTGTCGTTCCTCAGCGAGGAATAAACCGCTACGGCAGCAGGACCGTCGATCCAGTGGTCGCACGCCCTTCCAGGGCTCGGTGGGCCTCGGCAGCGTCGGCGAGATCGAACGTCTGGTTGACCTCGATCTTGACGGCGCCCGACTGGATGACATCGATCAGCGCATCAGAGGCCACCGCAAGATCGTCGGGGGTGACCACATAGTTGAACACGCCGGCGCGGGTCAGAAAGGCTGACCCCGCCCATTGCAGCCGAGAGATATCGAACGGCGGGATAGGTCCAGACGCACTGCCGAAAACAGCCAGTGTGCCCAGCGGCCGGACACACTTTAGTGAATCGTCGAAGGTATCCTTGCCCACGGAATCGTAGACGGCGGGCACACCTTTGCCGTCCGTGATCTCTTTCACCTTGTAGGCAAAGTTCTCCCGTGTGTAGACAATCGGGTGGTCGCAGCCATGCGCACTTGCGAGCTCGGCCTTTTCGTCTGAACCGACCGTGCCGATCACCGTGGCACCCAGGTGTTTGGCCCACTGACAGGCGATCAGACCGACACCGCCCGCCGCCGCGTGGATCAAGATGTGATCGCCCGGTTGCACCTCGTAGGTGCGTTGCAGAAGCATGTGCACCGTTAGGCCCTTCAGCATCATGGCGGCAGCGGTGCGGTCGTCGATACTGTCGGGAAGCTTGACCAGTCGATCGGCGCGAAAATTGCGCAATTCGGCATAGGCGCCAGGGGGTGGCAGCCCGTAGGCCACCCGGTCGCCCACGGCAATCGTATCCACCTGATCGCCAACGGCTTCCACGACGCCTGAACCCTCCACACCCGGAACGAACGGCATGGTGCTGCCGCCGCCGAGATTGGCGAAGGCGTCGACGGGATAGAGCCCAGAGCGAAAATAGCAATCGATGAAATTCAGGCCGATCGCCACGTTGCGGACCTGAGCTTCATTCGGTCCCGGGGGATCGATGTCTATGTCTTCGTACTGCAGGACTTCCGGTCCACCCGTTTTGTGGAATCGCACGACTTTAACCATCAGCCAGATCCTCGGTTCTTCGTCACAACTATTGGCCTGCTTGGCCATGCCCCAGCGCCAGACGGTATCATAGCGAGGCCATGTTGGAAGCTTCACCCCCGACAGTCGTGGAGTCGCTCACCGGCGGGCTTGCCCGTCTTGTGGATGAGGATGCACTCGCAATCCCTTATCTGACGGAGGAAGTGCGCGCGGCAATGGTTGAGTGTTGTGAGCGGCTGGCATTTCGGAGTGCCAGACCCGTGCTCGGTAAGCCCGGTCAGGAAGTCTACCAGGATCTCGAGCTTACAACGGATATCCCGCAGGAGAGTCCGCTGTTCGATCTGGCCCATCGCCTGGAGGCGGATCTGCAGGTTTCACTCTCTCGGCTATCGCCGGCGCCTCTGGATTACCCCTTCGTCATCAACGACTTCATCGTCCAGCGCTATTCGCCGGGTCAGAACGGTATAACCCCCCATCGAGACCACGTGCGCTATCGCGGGATCGTCGCAATCATCGTACTCAGCGGTTCGGGCAGGTTTTGGGTATGCGATGACCGGAAAGGGACCCATGCACGAACGGTTCCCGAATCACCCGGAGATCTTCTGCTGATGCGCGCGCCCGATTTTGCCGGCATGACGGACCGGCCGTTTCACGCCCTCTCCGATATCACCCGGACGCGTTACAGTTTCGGGATGCGTTACGACGTATCACTTTAGGCGGAGACCAGGGTCGCCCGTTGCTCGTCACGCGCGATGGCATCGAGTGTGCCCTTAAGGTCATCATTGCCTTCTGGAAGTGGCGCCAACCAGCGGCCCTCGAACGATATGTCCAGGGGATCCTCGGCAAACGGATACGGGGAGAGTGAATAGGTTCCCCCTCCCAGGGGGCGAATCGTAATCGTGACGTCTTCGGAACCGGTCACGGGGATGTGAGGAAATGATGTTTCCTCGCGGGCGTCTTCGTGTACCCGATTGAAGTAGAGCGCCAACGTGTCGAAGAACTGAAGCTGCTTGTAGTTCTGGAAAAGGTGCTTCTCTTCGATCCAGTCGGCGGCGCTCGGATCCTTGGTGATTTCGGCCTTTAGCTTTTCTTGGCGGGCCAGTTCGCCGTCGAGGAACGGCTTGAGGGTCGCCTGAGCCTCATCTGCCATATCGAGAATGACCACCTTGTCGGAGAGGCCGTAGCGCCCGTTATAGAGCCCCCACGAATGCATGCTCGACAGCAGGCCACAGTACGGATGACGCTTCGTGTTGATGTCCGGTGATTGCCTGCTGGTGGGCGCGATCAGATCGAGCGGTGTTTCTACGAGGTTGTAGGGGAGACGGGTTTTGGGATCGAGTGGTGTCGCCGCATCGAGTTCCAGCCAGCCGTCGTCATGGTGCTCGACGAGGTACAGCACCTCGTCGCGAGGCTCCACCGGCTCGAATCGGTCATTGCCGAATGCCCGCGCGAGCTGCGCCGCCAGTGCTGTGTGCTCGGACATGGTGATGACGAAGTGTGGCTCACCCTGTGGTGCGCTTTGGATCATCATCGGATCAGGCCTCCCCGGATTTGTTGTTGCCTGAATTTAGCACAAGTTGGTCCGAGTCCGATCCTGAGGGTGAGCCCATCCCTGGACGGCGAGCAATCCCGATGACTAGACTCGTTCTCCGGTGGTTTCAGCTCGGCGAGCACGAGCTGGACAGGAGTGTCCGCCCCGTACAAGGAGGCTCGTCAATGCCATCCCGTAACCGCGAGACGTGGGAGCGCCCGCCTGACTTGCCCGGGACACACTTCGTCGACGCCATGGCGTATTCCGATCCGGAGCTGTTCGAGGAAGAGAAACAGCGCATCTTGGCGCGAGCCTGGCGATTCGGTTGCCACGACAGCGAGCTACCCGATCCGTTCGACTTCCGTACCATCGACCATGCCGAAGTGCCGCTTGTGATGATTCGCGGAGAAGACGGCAAAGTCCGCACTTTTTACAACGTCTGCTCCCATCGCGGCGCCAAGCTGTTCAACGACCTCTCCGGCAACGCCAGAACCAAGACATGCTTTTTCCATCATTGGACTTTTGATTGGAGGGGTGACTGCGTGAGCCGGCCACGCCCCCAACCCTATGAAGCACTCCACCTGGAAGCCGAGGATTGCGGCCTGAAGGAAGTCGCCACCGACTCTCAGTATGGCCTCATCTTCTTCAATCTCGACGATGATGCTGGCTCGCTCACCAATTACCTGGGCGACGCTCTGTCGGCGTTCGAGCAGACATTGACTGAAGAGCCCGTCGAGGTATTCCACTATCACCAGGCGGAGATCCAGGCGAACTGGAAGCAGTGGGTCGAGTCCAACATGGATCACTATCACGAGTGGATGCATGTCATGTTGCGGCGGACCAATGTGATTACCGAAGAAACTCTCTTCCATCGCAAGGCCGAACTCCACTCCGGCGGCCACATCACGTTCCGCGGTATGGAGATCGATTACGAGCACGAAGGCACCATTGCGCCGCGCGAACAATCGAAGGCGATGCCCGGGCTGACCGCGGAGACCTTTCAGGCCACACCACTCTTCCCCAATACGGTGTTGATGACCCGCGGGACCGTCATGCGAATCGACACCACGACACCCCTGACACCCGATACCAGTTTGGTCGAGTTCAGGGGGCTCGGTCTCAAGGATGATACTGAAGAGGACCGTATGGTCCGTATCCGTCAGCACAACGAATTCTGGGGGCCAATGAGCCACAATCTGCCGGAGGACCTCTTTGCGGCTGAACAGTGCGCCGCAGGGTATCGCTCGGGGGGTGCCGCCTACGGAATCATATGCCGCGAGGAGAACCTGTCGGCCCAGGATGACGGCGGCATGCGTCACTTCTATGCCGAATGGAGCAAGTGGATGGGTCGGTCGGCGAGCGATCCCAAGATCATCACGGCTTGAGGATATGGCCCGTGGCCGTCGATAAGGAAGACATTCGCGATTTTCTCAACAAGGTTGCTGACGCGCTGGATGGGGAAGCATGGGACGACTTCCTGTCGATGTGCGTGCCGGAATTCGAGTACCGAGTCACGGCGTTCTCGTACGAGCTCAACAAGGATATGATCTGGCTCATCCATGACATGGACGGCTTGCGCTCCCTGTTCAACGTCTTGCCGGAACAATTGGGCCGCAGAGGAACCCGCATGCTGCGGCAGATTTCGGTGACCGATGTCACGCAGGTGGGCGCCGATGGCCGCGTGGATGTGACCAGCAAGGTCATCGTTGTTCGCACTTCACCGGAAGGTGTGTCCGAGCTTTTTGCCGCAGGACGCTATCTGGATGTTATCGATGTCAGCGAAGATGTGCCGAAGCTGGTCAGGCGTGAGACCCAGTTGGATACGCGGGAACTGGGGATCGGCTCACACGTTCCGATTTAGGCGTTCGGCTCTACGCGCCTCCGCCGTCCCTTGCCTCTGATAGGATCCAATCCCGGAAAGGCTGAACGCGAGCGTCATCGGCCCTGCTCTCGGGATAGACGAGGTAGTAGCCGTACTCGCGCGGTATTTCCGTGTTGAAGGGGGTCACGAGTCGCCCGTCCCTGAGGTGCGCCTCAACGATGTTTCGGTCCGTGATCGAAATACCCACGCCTGAGACGGCGGCTTCAATCGCCGCGGCGGTGGTCGAAAATCTTGGACCCGACTCCACATCAATATCGCCCAGTCCTGCTGACGCCAGCCAGTGTTGGCATTGTTTCACGCGGGGGATGACGAGCAGTAGTGTCGCTGTTCTCAAGTCCGCCAGTCGACGCACGGACCGCCCTTTCGCGTAGTCCGGACTACAAACGAGTATCGGCTTTTCCATCAGGAGTTGATGGCTGACCAGCCCAGGCCACATGCCGAGACCGGTGCGTAGGGCGACGTCAACATCAGTGTCCGAGAAATCCGCCTGTGCGACCGACGTGATGATCCGGACTTCCATATCAGGGTAGATGATCTGAAATTTCGTGAGCCGCGGCAGGAACCAGCCATAAGCGAAGGCGGGCGCGACGCTGATCGTCAGGGTGTCGATCGAAGATCCTCTGACAATGCGTTCGGATGCCTGCTCGATCTGGCCCAATGCGTCTCGGACGACAGGTAGGTAACCGCGGCCAGTCGAGTTCAGAGCCACTTTTCCGGCTCTCCGCGTGAACAGCTTGGCTCCCAGAAAATTCTCGAGCGATCGAATCTGGTGGCTGACCGCAGACGGTGTGACGTGCAGTTCTTCGGCAGCGCGATTGAAACTTTCATGACGGGCCGCGGCCTCGAACGTGCGGACCGCGTTCAAGGGAGGGAGGCGGTTCATGTCCAGTAGAATAGATGAAAAATTCTCATATTGTCAGTGAAAAAGCATCGTTTGGAACCGGCAAAAATTTTCATCATTATCTACATGACTGATCATATAGACAACCTAAGGTCATGAATTAAATTTGGTGACAACATGAAGTATGGACTTCGAATACCGAGCTTCGCGCTCGGACCCGAGACGGCATCGCTTCAGCAGATGGGGGCTTATCTAAGGCGTGCCGAGGACCTCGGTTTCGAAGCTGCCTTCAGCATCGACCACCTGCTGCTGACGCCGCCGGCTTACGCATGTACCTGGCTTGAGGCCCTTTCGATGTTGTCAGCCCTGACGGGCGTGACACGCATCATCAATCTGGGCACGCTCGTGCTCGTGTTGCCGTTGGGCAATCCGGCCTATTTCGCCAAAGAGTGGGCGACCTTGGATACCTTGTCTGGCGGCCGCTCCATACTCTGAATTGGGGTCGGTTGGCACGAGAAGGAATTCGAGCTCATGGGGATCTCGCACAAAGAGCGCGGCCGCCGCATGAACGAAATGCTGGAATTGGTGACGGCGCTCTGGACCGAGGACAACGTCACTTACCAAGGCAAATACTATC
>DEBC01000111.1 GCA_002348365.1 Alphaproteobacteria bacterium UBA2966
CGGCTCGAAATCCTCATTCAGTGCCAGCCTTACGGTGAGATCCGGAAAATTCACACCTGCAGCAGTTGCCAAATAGGAGTATCCCCAATAGCGGGCGTTGACTTCGATGAAAACAAAGTCATTTCGATGCGAATCGAAAATGTACTCGATATTTACGGGCCCATACCATGGACCCGTGGCGTCAATTATTTTAAGTGCGAGTTCGTTCAATCGCTGGTTTTTGACTGGCACACCCCCAAGCGCGGGTCCGCCCCAATCATATGTCGCCTTGATCGCCCTGGATCCGAACAAAGCCTTCACCTGTTGCTTTGCATCAAGCAAGACGCCCGACAGATAGAGATTTCCAACTTGGTATGGCACCACTTCCTGTACGAATTGCGTTCCGGCCAACTCGCCCAGGCTGTCACGATAAGCGGCCACTTGGTCGTAACTATCGAAGAACACGACCCCTTTGGCACTTCGTGCCGTGCGAGGACGCACGATCACCGGGTAGATGAGTCCGTCCAGGTTCTCATCCAGGACGACTGTTCTGGGCACTGGAACACCGGCTCGACTGACCTTTTCGACTACACGAGGTTTGTCACCGATCCACGACAGCACGTCGTCAGGCGCTGCCACCACGTGGGCACCCGCGTCTTCGAATAACTTGCGATTGGCGCCAACTGAGATGACTTCTTCATCGGAACACGGCCACAGAACGTCGACCTTCTCTTTGAGAACGATGTCGAGAATGGCACTGATGTATTTGTCGGAATCACCCGGGGGCACGACATACGCCTCATCAAGCCCCGGCGCATACATTCCTGCCACCAGATGGTCAGAATCAACACCGATGAGCCGATATCGATCAACCGACTCAAGAGAGCGGGTCACTGACCATCCACCTGACCCACCGCAACAAGTGAATAGTACGGTTACCGATTCAGACACGCTCTGCCTGCCCTAAGCAGTTGAAAATCCATTTGAGTTTAGTATCTCTTCAGGACACCTGGACCAATCGGTCAACGTCGCAATTCTCAAACCATTCAATCTCTATAACGGCGCCTGAATAGAGCGTCAGAGCACTGCCGCACTAAGTCAATCCGATTATTGAACTGGAATTTGCGCCTGTAAATTCGATGAAACGCTGCTCAAGTCACTAAATATGTCCGGGTTCTCTTGCCTGTAAACATAGTTGTAGAAGCTGGTCATGCTTCCGAGAATTTCAGTGTGTCGAGACCTTTGTTCGTCGGAATAGCTTCCTGGCAAATGCACCGCCGTAGATCTATGAAACACCGGCAACATTCTGGAGAACGCAGAGGTGTAATGAATCAAAAGCATGAACCGCCGACCCGTCATCGTTCCGTCGGTGGGAGGACGATTTCCTCGATGAAGACATCGGGTTGCGTCCATCGCGCCAATGGTTCCACGAGGCCCGACAAATTCGACCTGACGAACATCCGGTAAGATGGATTCAATCTCTTCATCCATATAACGAAACCCGAGACGTCTACCGTCGCCGGTCTTAGCAAGATATTTCCTTTGAATTGCCTGCGATTGCGCCGCAGGAATTATCGTTGTCGGACCGCATCGATCATCTATTTCGTCCAAGAAGAAAAAGAACTTCAGTTGCCGCTTGTCCTCGCTGTCGAAATGATAGTCTTGCGATCTTCCTTTCTGATAGATGTCATGTTGTGGTGAATACCAGAGGCTTATTCGGTTCACTACGGGTAGAGAACCTATGTACTCACTGGCCATGGCGACGAGCCAGTCGCTACATGCGAGTTGAAATATCGGAGTCACACGTGGATCCGAGATATCCTTTACGTCCAGCGACACACGGAAGGGTTGCTTGTCCAGCAGACCCTCCCAATCAAATCCACTGGTCGCGGATGTTGCAGCTTGAATGGCATCTTTTACGTACGGAAGATCGTTCCCATCAAACAACTTGTACCCGTCTTCGGAACGCACCCGTCCTCCATCACTAACCCGCGCCACGAGTGGCCGCGACATCAGTTTTCGCTCCAAGAACCGTCGGCACCAAATTGCGGCGAGGAAATAATATGCGAGGTAGAGCCAGCGCCTCGTTTGGGGCAAAAGCAGGAAAGTCAGATACTGAGGTTTTCGCCGAAACGTTGAGAGTCTACTGATTGCACGAGGCCAGCGCCTTTCGAGTCGGCTCGCTACCGCATTCGCAATCGACATTACAAAATCCTCAACCGTATTCGATGCAGCACGCGTTGATGCTACCGCTTTGTCCTCGCGCCAAATTCATCCCCAAACCGGGGACAAGATCCGGACTCCAGGAAATGACGATAGTCAAAAGGCAATCCCGGGAACAATGCATTGAGCGAGATCAAGACCCCGCTATATATCTTCCCACTTAACGCTCTCACCTGCGCCAATGGTACGACGTGCTTTCCGTCCAACCACGATGTCGATATGTTCCGGCGCAATTCCAGTTCCGTCCTTAGGTCGCTTGGGATAGATCATTTGGCTGGAAATCTCCTGACCTTCCTCAATATCGACCATCGCTGTCACGTATCGGCGGCCCATTGCACGAAACTCCACCTCTTCGCCAACCGGCTCAATCCGGTTCGTACCGCGCATTGCCTCGATCGTGCGAATGCCCTCGACCATTTCCTTCAAAACTTCGGGATTCGCCGAGAAATGATGGTCATGGCCTTCCATCGAATTGTCGAGGGTGAAGTGCTTCTCGACGATGCTCGCCCCTTGAGATACCGCTGATATGGCAGCAATGGGACCAACGGTGTGATCAGAAAATCCGATCGGACCTCGAAAAGACCCGCGGAGCGTCTCCAGACCGGATAGGTTCACTTGCTCCGGCGGACAAGGGTAGATGGACGTGCACTTCAATATTGCGACTGATGGCGCACCATGTTCTCGCAACGTCTCCTCGGTATGCATAATCTCAGACAAATTCGCGGCACCCGTTGATATGATGATGGGGCGCCCGTAACCGGCCACTCGCTTCAAGAGCGGGGTATTGGTCAGGTTTGCGGAACTGACCTTGAACAACGGGAGATCAAGTTGTTCGAGTATGTCCAAACCTGATTCTGTGGAGGCCGACGAAAAGAAAACAACACCTCTTTCATTTGCATGCTGTTGAAGTCCACGTAGATCCTGGACGTCCGACATCTCATTGTTCTTAAAAATCTCGTAATAGGGATTCCCCGGCGCGACCATGGTCTCCACAAGAAAGGTCTGCATCTTGACCGCATCGGCACCGCTGTCTGCAGCCGCATCGATCATTTGGTGCGCGAGATCCGTGCTGCCGTTGTGGTTGATTCCGAGTTCTGCGATGACGAAAGCGGGCTCTCCTTTACCTACCATTCGACCACCGACGTCCATAACTCTCATTTGCATGTTCTCTTCACTGTTTGATGTCGGGTCAAATCCTTGCCGAGTGGGCCAACGCTGATCGAGTTCACCCGGACTATGCCAAAGCCTTCCCCGCCTGAGAGCGCACACCTTGCGAGTTAGTACCGCATGATAACATGGCGTCCACCACTCTCGAGACGCCCAAACCGTCGCATACCTTGGCAGCCGCTATCGACATTTCGTGCAAGAGGTCGGCGTTTTCCACCACCTTTTCGAGGTGTTCCGCGAATCGTTCCGGAGACAATTCTTCGAAGTGTCCCATGAGATGCGCAGCGCCGCGCGCCTCCAACGATTTTCCAATAGTGATCTGATTTGGAGATGTGGTGACTAGGAATGCGGGAAGGCCCAGGCAGCAGAACTCCCAGGCAGTCGTTCCGGCAGCGCCGATCGCGAGATCAGCCTCTTCGATAAGTCTTGCCATGTCATGGACACCAACATGCAGGACAGCAGAAATGCCCTTATTTCGGATGAATTCTTCAAGTTCTCCAAGACGCGGAGCGGAGGGGCCAATCACGATGTTTATCTCGGCACGGATGCCGGAAAGCGTTATTCCTTCGAGAGTCGTCGGAATGCAGTTACGCAAATCCAGACTTCCGTAACTTACGAGAATTTTGTCCAAGGTTGCGTTAGGTCGACGCACCAGCGACCGTTCCCGGGCGTTTCGGAACTGGTCGCGGAGAAGAGCATATCGGGTTCCGAGGAGCAGCCGACAATCCGGACCTACGACTTTCCGATAATCCGCCTCGCTGCGGTCCACGGTTTGATCCAGCAATAAGTCAACGTCATGTGATCGATCAGCAAGATCATCAATGGCCATCACGTTTCGGGCCCACGGTCGACAGGCCGATTCAAAGGTGGCGTCGAGTTCGTAGTTGTCGACCACCAAGAAATCGACTCCTTGCGGCCACGTCATCGCGAGCGTTGTGACGTCATCTCCGCCGTCGCCCGGCAAGGCGACGAAGTCATAGCAGTCAGCCCCAAGAGATTTCAGTGTCGCGCCAGTGTCAGGGCCCCCCGCGAAGGCGCTTGACCATCCTTCGCCTTTCAGGCCGTCAGCCAATGAGAGGCAGCGCATTAGATGACCGGCACCGTGTCGTGCAGACGCATCAACTCGGAATAAAGCCAGGGGCACTGTTTATTGACGAACGCTGAAAATAGGTTCAATCGGCGCGACTGGCAGGCGTTTCTCCAGCTTGCCATCGGGAAGTTCTTCGGCAATCCGAGCGAAGGCTCTGTCATAGGCGGCGAGTGCTATGCCAACATCCCGATCTTCATGGGCATAGCAAATGTTCTGACTGCCCCCGATCAGCACACCGCTTTCCAACATGACGCAGTTGAACAATGTCTTGATCGCTTGGCGGCGCGCCGATTCATGATCGCGGAAACCGATCCGGCACCACGGGGCCAGTCCCGCCACCACCACGACATCGTCTAGTCCGTGTCGCGAACGTGCCTCGATAATTCCCGAAATCAGCCGATCGCCGGTCTGCCATATCCTCTCGATCACCGGCTCTTGCTTCATCTTGTCGATGACGGCGATCGACGCGGCAAGAGACAGCGCCTCGCCTCCGAAGGTCGATGAAAGGAACACCTCGCTCATCTTCTCCATAAGGTCGGTGCTTCCCACCAGTGCCGCGATCGGCATGCCATTGCCCATCGCCTTGCCATAGCAGGCGAGGTCGGGCACGACCCCGTAGTACTCCTGGGCGCCGCCCAGCGCGAAGCGGAATCCGGAGACGATTTCATCGAGAATGAACAACGCTCCATGCTTGTGTGCCAGCTCCTTCACGCCCTTGAGGTAGTCGCTGGCGGGCTCATCAGACGACTCTGGCTCCAACATGACCGCCGCGAATTCGTTGGGGAACTTCTTCAGGGTTTCCTCGAGGGCCTCAAGATCATGATACGGCACTGGATGAGTGAGTTCCTGGAGCGCCTTTGGAACTCCTTTGTTCATCGTCGTGGCGCCGACGTACCAATCCTGCCAGCCATGATATCCGCAGATTACGAGGCGTTCCCGGCCAGTTGCGGCGCGCGCGATCCGGACCGATCCCGATGTCGCATCGGTGCCGTTCTTGCCGAAACGCACCATTTCCGCGCAGGGCACGATCTCGATGAGACGTTCGGCAAGCTGATACTCCAGATCGGTGGCGAGACTAAAACTTATGCCACGGGCGAGCTGTCGTCGGATCGCCGTGTCCACGTCCTCGTCGCAGTAACCGAGAATGATGGGCAGCAGTCCACAGACGAAATCGACATACTCGTTACCATCCACGTCCCATACGCGGCCACCAAGGCCATGGGAGAGAAACATCGGCGAGTGCCCGCGCGGAAAATTCACGTATGACTTGCTGAAGGTCTGCGACCCGAGCGGTATGACCTTCTCTGTCCGGGCCAGCATCTCATCAGAGACATCGAAGGATCTGTCATAGAACCTGCCGCTTTCGATATCGGCAGGGAGTGATCTGCGTGCACCGAGTTCACGAGGCGTTTCCTCGATGATCTGGCGCAATTCGGGGTTTTCCTCCAAGACGGAAAGTACGTCGACAAAGCTCGGGGATTGATTGTCATCTGGCAGGCGTTTCACGATCTCCTCGAGGAACTCGAGGTCCTTGGGGTAGTCCACTGTCCAACGCTCGGATCCTGCGTTGGGGATGGGACACGGAAGCGTTTCAACCTTGTATCTGTGCTGACGAGCTCGAATGAATGGGGAGACGTGCTCTTTCTCGGTCATCAGGGTCGATTCTTCGGCCGCCTCGAACAAGGCCTTCGCAGTAATCACTTCACAGTCGAGCCCATCAGGCCACGACCGGGGCTGGTTATTGTTGGCGTAGTCAGCTCCGGTCCTCTGCCGAAGCAGAACCACCTGGCCGCAGACCTGGGGATCGATAAGGGGACAATCCGCCGTCAGGCGTATGATGACATCGGCTTTCTCCGATTTCGCCGCCAGCACCATCCTGTCCAGCACGTTCTCGAGTGATCCCCTGTAGGCAGTGACGCCGAATTGCTCGCACCATTCTGCGATCGGCGTGTCGGAGACGTCATCCGACGTCGCCACCACGACACCATTTACACCGGGAATCGCGCGTGCCGACGTGATGACCCATTCGAGCAACGGTCGGCCCGCCATGGGTAACAGCACCTTATTGGGCAATCGGGTCGACGCCATTCGCGCCTGAATTACGGCAATGGTGTTCACAGAATCTCTCCAGAGGTTTCGGGAAGCTGGCACATGCGACGAGCACTGATGACCTGCTGAAGGACGCCAAAAGCCTCCGTCCCAGTGCAGATGGGTTCGGACTTACCGTCGATGCAATCGATGAAATCACGCATTTCAGCCTGGTACTCGTCGATCGGCTTGCCTTTGTACGTTTGCTGATCGACAGTTTCTCCAGCCGCATCGAGTTGGACCAGAGTTCGATTCACGAGGTCGAGACGCAGCGCACCTTCGGTCCCGGCGATTTCCGCGAGTCTCTGGCGTGGCCGGGAAACGTAGTCGAGATGGAGGGTCGAAAACGGACCATCAAGATGCTGAAGAATAACGTCAGCGCAATCCTCCGCCGCAATTTCCAGACATCCTGAGTTGCGCGCCGCGGCGGCGACCGTCTGCGCCGCACCAAGCATGAAATTAGCCAGATCGAATTCGTGGATGACGTCGAATAGTACGCCGCCGGTGCACGGATCGGCCGCGTAACCCTTCCGATAGTCGGAGGCTGGTCGCCATTCAGGAAGGTAGGAGGCGCACAAAAAGCGTCCCCATAACGGATTGCCGATCGCACCACTGTCGAGGATGCTCTTTCCCGCGCGAACAACGTCTCTGTATCTAAGATTCAGACCGGCGAAAACGGTGAGCCCCTGACGTTCCGCATCCCGCAAGACTTCCGCCACACCCAGTTCTGTGTGGGCCAATGGTTTCTCCACGAAGACATGGGTGCCGCGCGCCACCGCTTCTTTCAGATCCCCGAAATGATGCTGGTTTGGGCTGGCAATGACGATTGCTTCACTTCCATCAAGAGTCGCCTCCCGGTCTCCACTCGCCCGGCCCCCTGCCTCGCACAGTTCAGCCTGGCGCGAGGGATCGGGGTCGTATCCGGAAACGTTCTGGCCGAAGTCCAGAAGAATCTTGGCGTGTCGCAATCCCGCGGAGCCAAGTCCGAGAACCGAAATATTCCTGACCATGCGATTCAGTGAAGCGCTGCTACGATGCCGGCTATTGTTTGAGACCGCGCGCCGTATAGATCACACGTGAGCCGATGGCGGCCTCGAGCTGGTGCGACGGCGTGACGAACCGGTCACCCACCGAGATCTCGTCGTCGTGCTTAAGGTGCTGCGCCTCGATCATGAGGGACCCCCCAGAGCATGCCACGTGGTAGGTTTCATCATGGACACGGTAGACGATACCGCTGAAGAACATGTGATCATGCGCCGTCCCTGATTCGAACCTGCAATCGAAGATACGGGCAGGTCCGCCACCAATCTCTGTCATGGCACCGTCATAAGGATAGGAGAAGGCGAGGACGAAGCGTTCAATGGCGTCACCGGGCCATGACCAGTCGATATGGGCCTGGCTGGCTGTGTGAAGGCGCGGGAAGTAGGTAGCTTGGGCCGGGTCCTGAACTTCAAACTCGAACTCGCGGCCCTCGAGAATTCCGGCCATCAGATCGGCTATGCACGCGGTCGCGTGCTCTGTAGCGAATGCCATGTAGTCGCGCGGATAGCGGGCTGAATCCGGAAATTCGTAAGCACCTTGATAAATGATATCGCCTTCATCGATACCGGGCGTGACCATGTGGAAACAGCTGTGGCCTCTCCGATCTCCGGCCAAGATCCGCCAACTGAAGCCGCCTCCGCCGCGCCATTGCGGCAACGGTGCTCCGTGCGAATTGATCACGCGCCCCCCGTACGTGTCGATCAACTCCTGTGAGATGATAAATGGACTGCCGGTTGAAAACGCTAGAGCGCCATTGCCACCCAATTGATACGGACCGTTGTCGACGATTCCGCGGATGCTTTCGACGACGTGAAATGACGCTCCCATACTCTCCAAACGCTCACTTAGCCGCGTACCGTCCAGCAATACAGTGTCGGCTTGCCTGGGGCCTACGAACACCTGGACTTCAATTTCGTTGTTCACCCCAAATTCAGCGACAGCCGGCGTCAGCTGTCCCCCACCCAGAACAACAATGCGTTCCAGGGCTCCGGCGGCCATCAGGGACTGCCGATAGGTGCGAATCGGTTTCGGGTTCGAAGGCGAGATTACGTGCCTCGTTGCAACAGCACGAAGTACCAAGGCAAATGAACAGGTCCAGAGAATTGCGTCCGCTCATGAATTGCAGTCTTCATAGTGTAGGTGCCGCGCCTACCGTTTGCCGGGGCAGGAATATCTTCACTTGGGTGGAATCTCTCGAACGCCAATTGATAACCATGCTCACCCGCGAGATCACGAAGACGATCAAGAGAGAAAATATTGAAGTCGCCGTCAGGATTATCGTCAGCGAGTTCTGGTCGTTCATGGTTCCGGATGTGAATGAGAACATCCAATGGGCCCTCGTAAAAAAGGGAATTGATCGCGATCCAGCGTGGTTTCATACCGATCAACGGCAGCACGGCGTCCTCGATGTGTTTGAGGCAACACATGGCATGTATGCTGATCACGCCATCGAAACGGCCCGTGTAAGATGCGGGCATATTGAACCAATCGGCGGTCTCGAAACCGATGCCGCTGACACCTAATTCCGCCGCAAGTTGTTGACCTCGCTGAACCTTTTCCAGGTTGTAGTCGGTCCCAAGAAAATTCACGCCGGGCCTTAAGCTTTTGAAATGGTGCAAGGCCGCACCGATCCCCGCGCCGACATCCAGAACTTCCGTCCCATCTACAAAGCAACCGTGGCGATCGAGGAAATCCCCAAGTGCAGTGGTGCTGTGGTAGGGCCTTTCAATCTGCTGGATTTCACTAGCCCACTCGTTCATTCAGCCAATCTCCCACATCACAATGTTCTGTCGCGAGATGCGAAGGAATGCCCGACCCAGCCGGATCCCGCAATGCATCTTCCGCTCCCTTTTGCACGGATGTCTGTTACAGCCGCATGTCACAGTCACTACCCGCAAGATGACGTTTCACTTTCACCAAGTTGTTGTCGGAGAACACAAGCATCGTCCCCACTGCGACCCCGTCGGCACCAGCGTGTAGCGCTTCCTCGAGATGTTCCAGCGTACCTGCGCCACCCTCCAAAATGACGGGAACCGAAACCGCGTCGAGAACCTCGACCAGCAGGTCGAGTTCCATGCCCGACCGACTCCCTTCTCGATTCACTGCCATCAAGCGGATCTCGCCTGCGCCGCGATCAACGCCTTCCCTAATCCAGTCGATAGGCCTCGGATCTGCAATGGTTGAGTCGCTGCGATGGTCATAAAGACAAGAGCCATCGGCCACGTCGACCCCGAGGACGACAGCCTGGCTGCCAAAGATCTGAGCGAGGCGCGTGATCAATGCCGGATCGTCCAGAGCAGTAGTGGTTAGACAAATCTTGTCGATACCCGCATCCATGCAGGCTCGTGCATCCTCGATCGATCGCACGCCACCACCAAATGTGACTGGCATGGAGCATTCCGAAGCGACTTCGCGAACGGTCTTAAAGTCGGGTTCCTGCCCAGTTTTCGAGGCATCAATATCAAGAAGGATGAGTTCGTCGGCTCCCTGGTGGCTGTGAGCCCGCGCCGTGGTTGGAGGGTATCCCGCGTCCCTGTGATCCCTAAACCGAACTCCCTTTACCAGCCGCCCCTGCTTCAGGAGCATGCTGGGAATCAACCGTCGGGTGAGCATCTCACGGCGTCCAATCGAGAAAATTCTCAAGCAATTTTTCGCCGTTTACCTGACTTTTCTCAGGATGGAATTGAGTCCCCAACACAGTGTCAAACTGGACCGCTGCGACGAGCGCGCGGCCGTGGTCGGTCATCGCAGCGATCGATGGCTCTACCGTGGTTCGGAGCGTGTACGAGTGAGCGAAGTAGAACTCCCTCTTGCCACGGATCCCGTAAAACAAGTCTTCGGCAACATCCGTTACCATGACCTGGTTCCAACCCATATGGGGCACCCGAAACCCCGGTTCTATCAATGTCCGTAAGTCGACGACTTCACCTGCCATCCAGGCCAACCCACGATTGACTCCAAATTCATGGAGTGTTTCCGCCAAAAGTTGCATGCCCAGGCAGATGCCGAGCATGGGCCGGCCATTTGTTCGCACCGCTTCTTCGAGAGCATCGACCATTCCACGCTCGGCCAAACGCGCTACGGCTTCTGCGGCCGCACCTACACCAGGGAGGATGAGCCGGTCACAGTCCAGAATTCCCTCTGGCGTTGTGACGACGGTTGGTTCCCCGCCAACTCGCTCGACCGCGTTGAAAACCGAGCATAAGTTGCCGGCGCCATAATCGATGATGCCCGTCTTCACCTGCGTCGCAGTCCGCCCGAATCAACTATCCTTTTTGGGATCGCCCGAAAAGGGCATCCACTGGTCGTAGTCCCAAGGCACCCGGTTCGTCTTCCGCTCTTTGAGTTCTTCGATCGGCGGCATCTCGTGCGGAGCCACGACATGCGCCTCGGCTAGTTCATAGAATTCATCTTCCGAGATATCGAGACAGCGTAGGAAAACATCCAACGCCGCAGGGCGTCGCCCGTCATACTCTTCGGTCAGCGCCAGACCTTCTTCACGAGTCTTACGCCCGTACCGAATATCGATCGAAGTCAGATGGTTGGT
>DEBC01000093.1 GCA_002348365.1 Alphaproteobacteria bacterium UBA2966
CATCGCCGAAGCCATGCAGCAGGTAGGCAAGGAAGGCGTCATCACGGTCGAAGAGGCCAAGGGCCTCGCCACGGAACTCGACGTCGTCGAGGGCATGCAGTTCGACCGCGGCTACCTGTCGCCGTACTTCATCACCAATGCCGAGAAGATGCAGGCTGAACTGGAAGATCCCTACATTCTCCTGAACGAAAAGAAGCTCTCCAACCTGCAGGCCATGCTGCCCATCCTCGAGGCCGTCGCCCAGTCGGGCCGGCCGTTGCTCATTATCGCCGAGGACGTTGAGGGCGAAGCGCTTGCCACCCTCGTGGTGAACAAGTTACGCGGCGGGCTCAAGATCGCAGCCGTCAAGGCGCCGGGCTTCGGTGACCGCCGCAAGGCCATGCTCGAGGACATCGCAATCCTGACGGGTGGTCAGGTGATCAGCGAAGACCTCGGCATCAAGCTCGAAAGCGTTACCCTCGACATGCTCGGCAGTGCCAAGCGGGTCATCATGGGCAAAGACGACACCACTGTCGTTGAAGGCGTTGGCAAGAAGGGTGAGATCGAGGGCCGTTGCAGCCAGATCCGCGCCCAGATTGAAGAGACCAGCTCCGACTACGACCGCGAGAAGCTGCAGGAGCGCCTGGCGAAGCTCGCCGGCGGCGTTGCGGTGATCAAGGTTGGCGGCTCGACCGAGGTCGAGGTGAAGGAGCGCAAGGATCGTGTCGAAGACGCACTGCATTCGACTCGTGCAGCCGTGGAAGAGGGCGTCGTTCCCGGTGGCGGCGTGACATTGCTCCGGGCGATCAAGTCATTGGACAAAGCCAAGGGCGACAACCATGACCAGGACGTCGGTATCGACATCGTGCGTCGTGCCCTGCAGGCACCGGTGCGTCAGATCGCAGAGAATGCGGGACATGATGGCGCCGTGGTGGCCGGCAAGGTTCTGGAGTCCAAGGACGTGAAGTTCGGTTTCGACGCTCAGGGTGAGAACTACACCGATCTCGTCAAGGCCGGCGTCATCGACCCAGCCAAGGTGGTTCGGGCCGCGCTTCAAGACGCCGCATCTGTCGCGGGTCTTCTGATTACGACCGAGGCGATGGTAGCGGAAATCCCCCAGAAGCAGGAAATGCCTGCGATGCCGCCCGGAGGTATGGGCGACATGGGTGGCATGGGCTTTTAACGGGCCGCCATTCAAGAGTTGCGAAAGGGGTCGCCGTTTGGCGGCCCCTTTTTTCTCTTATGAGTCACGCCGATACATGTTCCAGGGTGAATAGGCCTGCATGACCGGCATCAACTGAATGACGTTGATGTTGATGTGATCGGGTAGGGCGACGCAGTAGTAGATTGAGTCGGCAATCTCTTCGGATGTCAGAACCTCGAGTCCGGCGTAGCCTGCCTCGGCCTTATCCTCGTCCCCCTTGTAGCGGACCAGATTGAATTCCGAACGCGCGACGCCTGGTTCCACGCACGTGACCCGGATCTCCTTGCCGAAGCATTCCGAGCGGACATTCTTGGAGAAGAGGTGAACGAAGGCCTTGGTAGACCCGTAGATATTGCTACCCGGGTTGGGCTGCCGGCCGCCCACGGATCCGATATTGACGATGTGCCCGTAGTTTCGTTCGACCATGCCGGGCAGGATCACGTGCGTGCAATAGACGACCCCATTGATGTTGGTGTCGAGCATGTTCTGCCACAGGTTGATATCGGCCTCATAGGCGGGCCCCAGGCCCAGCGCTGCGCCCGCGTTGTTGACCAGGACCGAGATGTCCCTGAAGCCGTCTGGCAGACTGTCGACGGCGGCTTGCACGCCCTCATAGCTTGAAACATCGAGAGGAAGCGGGTAACAGGCGTCCCCCAATTCTTCCGACAATTCCTGCAGACGGTCCTTGCGCCGGCCGGTCGCGATGACCTTGGCACCTTCGGCGACGAAACGCCTGGCCGCAGCTGCGCCAAATCCCGAGGTCGCGCCCGTGATGAAAACGATCATATCTTGCGGTGTCATATCTGTTTCTCCGGTCGACGGGCGTGTCTATGTCTCACGATGGATGGCGACCCGGTTCCAGTTCTGGTCGGTCGGCATCACCTCGATGATGTTGGCGTTCACATGCGGCGGCAATGAGTAGGCATAGAAGAGGATGTCGGCGAATTCGTCGGCCGAGATGATGCGCATACCCTTGTAGTGCCTGTCCCGGGCCGTTTTGTCGCCGCGTGCCCGGACTTCAATGAACTCGGTATCAACGGCGCCCGGCTCCAGCACAGAGACGCGAATGTGATGCCCAAGCAGTTCAGCTCTCAGATCCAGCGTGAACATATGGACGAAAGACTTCGTCGAGCCGTAAATGCTGTTGCCTGGGACGTTATAGACACCGCCGACGGAGCCGATGTTGAAGATGTGGCCCCGGTCGCGTTCGATCATGCCTGGCAGCACGGCGTGGGTGACGTGGACGACGCCTTTGATGTTCGTATCGATCATCGTCAGCATGTCGTCGAGCTCATCTTCTTGAAACTTCCCGCCGCCAAGGGAGAGGCCGGCATTGTTGATCAGCACGGAAATCTCGGCGAAATCGGGGGGTAGGGAGGCAACGCACTGCTGAACGGCCTCCCGGTCACACACGTCGAGGACGGAGGTGTGAAGTCGGTCTCCAAGCTCTTGTCGAAGCGAGTCCAGGCGTTCGGCGCGGCGGCCCGTCGCTACCACCCGTGCGCCCTCCGAGATGAAACGGCGGGCAAATGCGGCACCCATGCCGGCCGTCGCGCCGGTGATAAAAACCACGTCGTTCGACACGTCTGTCATGCTGACTCCTTGAGAGTTGAAGAATTCCGGCTATTTGCTGCAGGGGAAGGGTCGCGTTCCCGCGCCTTGGCCCGTTCCCACGCCGCATTGTATTCCGCTAGCGAGACGTCATTCAGGTCAAGGCCCTGTGCCTCCATCTCGGCTTCGACCTGCCTGAAACGGCGCTCGAACTTGGTATTGGCATTGCGCAAGGCCGTCTCGGGCTCGATACCCAGATGGCGTCCGTAATTGACGAGCACGAACAATAGATCTCCAAACTCTTCCGCAACGGCATCTTGCGGTTTCCCGGGCTGGTTCTTTTCCGGGTTCGAGATTGCCTCGCGAAGTTCATCGATCTCTTCGGCGATTTTTTCGTGAACATCTGCGACATCCGTCCAGTCGAATCCGACCCGGGCGGCCCGCTTCTGGAGTTTATGGGCGCGCAGCAGGGCGGGTAGGGCCTGCGCGACGTCGTCCAGGACGCTGTGTACCCGACCTTCCTCTGAGGCCCGGGACTCGCGTTCCGTTGCCTTGTGCGCTTCCCAGGCGTTGGTCTGCGCTTTCGCATCCGCCACATCCATGTCTCCAAAGACGTGTGGATGTCGGCGCACCATCTTGTCGCTGACCCCCGCCACGACCGTGTCAAAATCAAAGCCACCGGTCTCACGGGACATCTGGGCATAAAAAACGACCTGGAACAGCAAGTCCCCAAGCTCGTCCCGCAAACGGTCCATGTCACCGTTGTGGATAGCGTCCGCGACTTCGTAGGCTTCCTCGATCGTGTAGGGAACGATGGTCTCGAACGACTGTTCGAGGTCCCAGGGACAGCCGCCGTCCGGGTTCCGAAGCTTGGCCATGATGTCTAGAAGCCGGCGGATGTCGCCGACTTCGGGGGGAACGTTCATGGTTCGATTATCACGAGCGTATTCGAGGGACGCAAGCACGGGAAAGTAGGAAGTAGGGGACGTCACGCAATTCACACGGGGCAAACTTAGGCGCAAACGGTCTCGAGCGCTTTCCAGTTGAATTCGACCCCGTGGCCAGGGCGATCAGGTGCAACCGCACAGCCATTTTCGATTCGCAATGGCTCGGAGATATAGCGGTCCAGGCCAAATCCGTGAACTTCAAGATAGGCGCCATTGGAACATGCCGCGAGTAGGTGGACCGAAATGTTGTGCGCACCGTGAGATGTCACCGGAAGGTTATAGGCTTCCGCCAGATGTGCCACCTTCATGAAGGAAGTCACGCCACCGCAATTCGTGATATCCGGTTCCGGGAATGTGACGCCACCGTGGGCAATCATCTGTTTGAACTCCCAAAGTGTCCGGAAGTTCTCGCCAGTCGCGATGGGGACACCGCCGTCGCGTGCGATGCGCGCGTGGCCTTCAACGTCGTCCGGGATAGTCGGTTCTTCCAGCCAGACCAGTCCAAAGGGTTGAAAGGCGCGGGCCCGGCGGATCGCCTCATCTGCTGTCCACTTCATGTTGGCGTCGACCATCAGCGGAAACCCGTCACCGAGGTGATTTCGCAAAGCACTGATGCGTTCGACGTCTTCTGCAAGCCGGTCCCGCCCGACCTTTGTCTTGATGGCGTGGAATCCGCTCTCAAGATGGGCGTCTGTCTGTTTGAGCAGCTCCTTAACCGAAAGATCCAGGTCGATACCGCCGGCGTAGCAAACAATGCGGTTGTCGAAGCCTCCAAGCAGGTTCCACAACGGCAAGTTCATACGTTTGGCTTTGAGGTCCCATAGGGCGATGTCGAACGCTGAAAGGGCTAGGACCGATGGCCCGCCGCGACCGCCATAATGCAGACCCCACCAGATGTGGTTCCACAAATGCTCGATACGATCTCCATCTTCACCGTGTGCGAGTTCCGAGATGT
>DEBC01000062.1 GCA_002348365.1 Alphaproteobacteria bacterium UBA2966
TTGGCACTGAAGGACAATGCTATTTGACCACCGCGGCAAGCGGTGGCGCCAGCAACACCATACTTAGATTTGTTATCAACATACTGTTTGCCACCTGCCTGCTCAGCGGTCAGGCAATGGCACAGGCCGGTAAGAACCGGCTGCTGCTGATCAATCTGGACCCGCTTGCCATCCCGATCGTGGTGGAAGGAAAGATCAGGGGGAAGATTACAATTTCCCTGAAGCTTTACTTGCAGGATCCCGAAGTCGAAAGCAGCGTAAGAAAGCTCCTTCCGAAACTGAAGGATACCTTTTTGAACTATATGTAGCGGTATGGTGCCTCGTCGTCGGCGCGCGGCGTCCTGAAACTCAACAACATCATGGGACAGTTTCAGGGAATGGCGGACAAACAGTTCGGCAAGGAAAAAGTCACAGTCCTCGTGCACTCGGTTGAGCACTCTCGGAAGACGCGCTGATCGCTGATCCGGTGCCTACGGCAGCGTTACCCAACCACATTGCGAGGAAGTCCCGGGTCCAACGTACGATCTTGGCCTCATGGCGACGACGTCCACGGAAATGTTCTTCCGGCGGCTGCGCGCCGAGGCGTTTTTTCCATGTATCACCAGTCGTCCAACGCCGCATGATTTTCTGCGTCACCTCCGGGTGAAACTGTAAGGCGTAGGCGTTGCCGAACCGGTAGGCCTGGTTCTCGAAGCGTTTGCTCCCGGCGAGCCGCACCGCACCATTTGGCACCTCCATGCCTTCGCGATGCCACTGATACATATGGGTGATGTTCTTGAACAGAGGTGCGCCGGCTTCGGTGGGATGAACCGCGTAGTAACCAACCTCAGTCAGGTTCTCGGGATGTGTTGACACGCGGGCACCCAGCGCACGCGTCAAGAGTTGACCGCCCAGACATATGCCGAGAAATGGCTTGTCCGACTCCAACACCGTCGATATCCAGTCGATCTCCGCACGGATGAAATCCGTTTCGTCGTTGGCGCTCATCGGACCACCGAAGATTACAGCACCTACGTGTTCATCCATGGTCTCCGGAAGACGATCACCACCGCTGGGACGGCGAATATCAAGGCCATAGCCCATGGCGCGAAGTTCGCGCGCGACGCGGCCGGGGTCGGAATGTTCCTGGTGAACTACAAGCAAAACGCGTTTAGTCATCGCGCCGCGACCATATAGGTCGATGCGGTCGCTCCGCAACCGCCTGCATTATTGAGCCGTGACACCACCATCGACGACGAATTCTGCGCCGGTAACGAACTTGGATTCATCGGACGCCAAATACACGATCATGTGGGCGACGTCATCAGGTTCGCCGATGACACCCAACGGGATCTGACGTGCCAACTTTTGCCGCGTGCGCTCGGGATCGTCCGAGGCATCGATCATCGACTGAACCATGGCCGTCTCGATGAAGGTCGGATGAACGGAGTTACATCGAATGGCGTACCCGGCACGCGCGCAGTACAGGGCCACGGATTTGGTCAACAACCGAACTCCGCCCTTGGACGAATTGTAAGCCGCGAGGTTGTGGCCCCCGACTAGGCCGGAAACTGAAGACAGGTTGATGATCGAACCGCCGCCCGCGCGTTTCATGACGTCGACACCGTTCTGGCAACCCAGAAAAACACCATCGAGATTTACGGCGTGCACATGCCGCCAGTCCTCCAGGGATAACGACTCAATGTCACCCAGGAGGACCACACCGGCGTTGTTGACGAGAATGTCGAGTTGGCCGAAGGCCTTGAGCACTGCATCCATCACTCTGGACCACGCCACCGGCTGCGTGACATCAAGTGTTTCGAAACACGCTTCTGCGCCGAGTTCCGCCGCGGCAGCCCGGCCCGGCTCTTCGAGCACATCCGTCAGGACGACCCGAGCGCCCTGCTCCACCATGCGTCGGGCGGTGGCCCGACCGAGGCCCGCCGCCGCGCCCGTGATCAGAGCTACTTTTCCATCCAGTCTGCCTGTTTCGGTCATAAGGTGTAATCCGGTTGCGACTTGCGATCTGTCCCCAATTTGCGGCTGTCAGCAACCGCAAATCAAGCTTGATCAATGGCGCATCACCGGATCGTTGATCGACTCGGCACGCCGCCCACGTGACAATGGAACGATGCGACGGGTCACGAGCTTCGAGGTACACGGCGCCAGTTTCGGCGTAAACAGAGGAGTGCGATTTATGAGAATGATGGGCGTGGCCCTCGCGGTTCCGGTGCTGGTTTTCGCCACGACCATCACGCACGCATTATCCGAAACGCGGGGAGGTCCGGGCATAGATGTTCCGGGACTACGTTTTCATGTAAAGGTCGAAGACCTGCCGGAGCCTTATGCCACGCCGAGCGTCGCCAACAGTGCCCGGAGGACAGTCAAACCCAGCGCTGCACCGTTGCAGGTCCCGGAGGGCTTTCGCGTCAACTTGTTCGCCGGGGAGCTCAACCACGCCCGATGGATGACTGTTGCCGACAACGGCGACGTACTCCTGGCCGAACCGGGTCCCGGCAAGATCACGATACTGCGGGATACCGACGGCGATGGGGATGCCGACATCAATCAGGTTTTCCTGCGCGGACTCAACCGGCCTCACGGTCTCGCTATTCACGATGGTCATCTCTACATCGGCGGACCGCGACGGATCATTCGAGTCGCGTATCGTGTTGGTGATCTGGAGCCGTCCGGTAAGAAAGAGGTGGTCGGCGGACGCAGCTCACTCGGCCAAGGTGGCGGGCACTGGACCCGAAACATCGTCTTTGCACCTGACCGCCGGACGTTCTATGTCGCTGTCGGGAGTGAGGGCAACACCAATCCCGAAGGCCCGCCCCGGGCAACAGTGCAGCGTTTCAATGCGGACGGCAGTGGTCAAACCACTTTCGCGGCCGGTCTGAGAAACCCCGTAGGGATTGAGTTCCATCCGCAAACGGGGGAGCTCTAGGTTGTGGTTAACGAACGGGATGGTCTGGGCGACGGTCTGGTGCCCGACTATCTGACCCGTGTTCGGATGGGTGAATTCTTCGGCTGGCCATACGCATATATCGGTCCCAACCCTGACCCGGATTATGGCGAGGAGAAGCCGGAACTGGTTGCACAAACTGTCGCACCCGACGTGCTGTTCCAATCCCACTCGGCGCCCCTGGGGCTCGCGTTCTACGACGGTGAGATGTTTCCTTCAGAGTTCCGGGGTGACGCCTTCGTTGCTTTGCACGGCTCCTGGAACGCCAGTCAGCCGACTGGCTACAAGATTGTGCGGATACCGTTCGAAAATGGCCGTCCCATGAGCTGGTACGAAAACTTCGCGGTGGGGTTCTGGGCCAAGGGTAGCCGGTCCGCTCGGGTATGGGGCCGTCCGGCAGGACTTGCCATCGCCGCCGACGGCAGCCTGCTCATCGCCGACGATGTCGACCAGTCGATCTGGCGCGTGAGCTATGGTGAATAGGCACTTGCCAAGCGCCAATGCTTATCCTCGGACTGGCAGCCGGGCACGCGAAAAGTCACGAAGAGCGGACCCTCAACGCGCAACCGATCCGTACCAACCGTTTTGCTAGTGCCAGAGACCGGTCATGCGCCAGCGTGGCGGGTGACGAGCGGTCAAATTCTGGAGCGGCACACCGGCATCGGTATGGGGATATCGCCGTTCCGGGACCTGTCGCGCGAGTTCATGCAGGCGTCTGACACTCTCTTCCGTGTCTGGATAGGTCCGGAGAATTGAGGGATCCGGTATTCGCCGACCGGGCAGGAAAATCCTTTCCCACAGGCCGCCCTGAACACCCGCGATTCGCTCCAAAGCCCCGGCCAGACCAAGTGGATCACCCGTCAATGCCGCCGCAGCATATCGGAGTCGAGCTGATAGGAGTTCATGACACACTTCAGATCGTGTCGAGGCTGCGATGGATCAATGGCAAAGTCGCCCTGTCCACGACCGATTTTGGACCCCGGCCACAAAAGTAATATTCACCGCGGCGACAGTATCGCCCCGGTGGTTCGATGTTATTTCGACAGCGCTCACGAATTGCACCCAGAATTCTCCAAATGCCCAGAACAAACCAAATCTAGTGTTCAGGATTTTGGCTATTATAATATTTGGTGTATTGATTGTTCGATTTCGCTATAATGCGCATCCCATGGCTAGGAGGGTTGGGAATGCTGACCGATGTCAAGAGATGGCTCGTTCACGTTCTTGAATTGCTTCTGTGGATCGTCGCAGTACTGACGCTCCTACAGGTGCTCTTCGGGTCTGGGGTGCCTGAGTTCTTCGGGATCGACGTCATCGGCAATATTGGCGACCTGGTTCAGAAGTTCGGCAATGCCGGACTTGTCGGCGTGGTTGCGGCCGTGATTGTCAGTTATCTCATCCTGCGCGAGCGTAATGGCAGCTCGTCGCAGGGTCAGTCAGGTGGCCCGCCGTCTGGCAGTTACTGAGACCCAATACCGAGAGCGTGCTGACCAAGTGTAGTGCGTGGTCCTTTGTCCTATGTGGGCGTCTGAGCGAACTGAAGGGGATATTCCATGATCGATACCGTCAATAGATGGCTTAAAGCGGTAACAGAACTGGCCCTGGTGGTTGTTGCGCTGGGAGTGATACTCCAGATTCTGTTCCCGGGAGCCCTTGTTTTCATCAACGCGGATGTGGCCGGCAATCTGATCTCGCTGGTCGATAAATTCTCTGGCGCCGGCCTGATCGGTGTCATCGCAGCCGCGATTATCTTCTACCTATTGCAGCGGAGGTAGGACACCCTCCCCTGTTGGTCACAGTTATCCTCGCGCGCTGAGCAGCGTGGCAAGGACACATAAGGCGACGGCCCCCACGGCAACGTGGGGGCCGTTTTAATTCAGCCGTCAAAGGAACTGCCTGTTCAGGCTGACGGCGGATCCCTTTCGGCGTCCAGATATGCTCTCAATCGCTGTAGGAATGGCAAAGCCGCAGCGAATTCCTGTTCCGACAGTTCGTCCTCCAGTTGCTGCATGACGGGTGCCAGGGCAGCGATGGCCCCGTTCCGGAGATGATATCCGGCCGCTGTCAGGCGAACCCGTTTGCTCCGGCCGTCGTTCGGGTGAGGAGCAACCTCGACCAGCCCGCGTGCTTCGAGGCGCTGTACAGTATTGGTCATCGCACCCTTGGTGACCTGAAAGGCGCGGGCAAGTTCAGCGGGTGTCTGCTCGCCCCCGAGCCGAGCGAAGTGATTCAGGACCGAGAAATGTGAAATCCGCAGGCCGTCAGGCAAAACCTGCTCCAAGCGCGTTCGGGCCAGTTGCTCGATAATCCTGATTTCGTTGAGTACGGTGAACACGACCGGGTCTGGATTCGTCTCCGGCATCAAGCTTCCAGCAATCTCGTTTCGACCGGCCATCTCGGACTCGGTGCCACATCAGGACCATAACCAACCCGACCCAGCATCTGTATCCTCTGGCCCGGCCGTTTGGTGAGCATAGCGTGAACTTCCCAGAAGTGCGGCTGCACTTCTTCATATTCCTGAAGAGATTGGCTCAAGGGGTGCAGGCCTACGCCGATTTCTGCCGCTTTCAGGTTCATCCGTACCCAGGCTCGGCCGGCAGCCAGCTGGTCTCTTCGCGTGTTTCCTTCAGTGATGACCCAAACATAGGCCATCGCCGTACCCGTGATCTCGCGATACATCTCGAGTCCCTGGTGGAACGCTGACGACTCCTGGTCAGCCAATTCCTCGCGGGTCAGCACACCAATCCTGTTCAACGTCTCCAAGAATGCCCCCCCGAGGGCAATTCCGTCCGGATTGGCCTCGATCTTCGATTTTCCGATCCGCATCAGGCGAAGGCTCTCCATATTCATGCGCGGAGTCGTGACTTCGGTGACGTGTGCCCGCCAGGTGAGATCCCGCAATCGACTGACGTCGTCGGGGTTGGCTGTCGCACCGGAACTCACATTGTCCCGGCCCTCGGCCGTCACAGCCATCAGGACGCTTGCGGGTACGGCCCGATCGGTATCGTAAGGCTCTTTGTTGGAGCGCCGCCGAAGGATGGCATGAAAAAGCGGATCCATCGGTATGCCCGCTTTCTTCGTGAAGCGGACGTGCGCGACAGGCCGCTTGTCGAGACGCTCTTCGGAGGCACCCTCCGGGAAGCCATCAACTTCGACGGCGTAGCCATCTGCCTCGGCTGCGATCTTCAACAGCTCCAAAAAACACCCTAGACCGATAACAATCTGGCGACCGAACGGATCTGTTTCCGGCAAAAGTCGATCGGTGTCACAAAACAGGTGCACCTCTCCTTCAGTGCGCAAATCGACGATCCACGGCTGCCGATTGTGTGGGTTGGGGGCGAAAATCGCATAGGAGACAGCGCGAAGACGGGGGTCTTCGAATCTCTCACCTGCGACCGACCAGGGCACGCGCGCACCAGCGGGATCACGGGTCAAGACAAAAGCGCCGCCACCAGCGGTCAAAACTACGGCAGAGGCGCCCAGCAAACCCAACATCGAGCGACGATTGAATGT
>DEBC01000139.1 GCA_002348365.1 Alphaproteobacteria bacterium UBA2966
GCGAGGACAACCAGTATCTTCTGAACCCCTACGGTCTGATGTACGCCGAGATCACGGCTTCGAATCTGGTGAAGGTCGACGACGACGGCAATCCAGTCGAACCCTCGGAGTATCCGGTTAATCGCCCAGGCTTTGTGGTCATTCATGGAGCAGTTCATCGCGCACGGCCGGACATGCACTGCGTACTGCACTGCCACTCTCACGCCGCTACTGCCGTATCGGCACTCGAGGAAGGTCTTTTACCCCTGACCCAGGGGGCGATGCAGTTTTACGACAGGGTGGCGTACCACGACTTCCACAGCATGGCGTTTGACGATGATGACAGCGCGCGGCTGGTCGCTGATCTCGGCGACAAGCAGGTCATGTTCATGCGCAACCACGGCCAACTGACGGTTGGCCGCACCGTCGCCGAAGCGTTCTCGTTCGCCTATTTTCTCGAAGAAGCGTGCCGCATCCAGCTAGAGATCATGCAGTCCGGTGGAAGCATGATTCAACTATCGGACGCCATCGCCAGCGGTGTTGCCGAACAGTATGAGAAGCAGGTTGTTCCGCCCGAAGAGCGGGAGTGGCCCGCCCTTCTCCGCATGCTCGATCGGATGGATCCGAGTTATCGAGAGTAGGGTCACGCGCTAAGCAACTCTGTCAGCGAATCGTCGATGAACTTCTGGTCCGCGCCCGTCGGGTCCTTCCCGCCACCGGCATAGTGACCCCAGAGGGACGGAATGGGGCGAAACTCAGCATTGGGGATGTGCTCGGCCTCGTACTCGCCGTCCTCGGGTGGAAAGTAGAGGTCGGTCTGACCCGGCATGACGTAGGTCTTTGCCGTAATGGCACCAAGCGCCTTCTCAAAGTCACCCTTAAAGGTGTCATTGGCACTGATATCGGCCTGTTGCCAGGTGTCCATCATGGCCAGGAGGTCGTTGGGATCGCGCTGCAAGTAGATGCCATCCCAATAAGCCGTGAGAAAGTCGTCCAGCGACGAATAGCCCAGAGATCTGTACATCTCCTTACGATACCACTCCTGGCACAGAGCCCAGCCCGCCCAGACACGACCCATGGATTGAAGTCCAATTCGCGGCTGCCGTTCGTACCATCCATTCTTGAACTCCGCGTCGGCCGTCAATGCCGCCTTCACCCCCTCGATGAAGACGAAATTGTGCTTGGCGCAGCGTGCTGAACCGGCCAGCGTCGCGAGGCGTTCGACCATGTCAGGAAACAGGCAGGCCCACTGATAGACCTGCTGGGCCCCCATCGACCAGCCCACGGCAAGGACAAAACGTTTTACGCCCAACACTTCTGTCACCAGACGGTGCTGGACCATGACGTTGTCGTAGATCGTCACACGGGGGAATTTCGGTCCGTCGAAGGGTGCCGGCGTATTGGATGGTGACGACGAGGTGCCGTTGCCAAATTTGTTGGGACAAATAATGAAATATTTCGATGGGTCGAGAGCCATGCCCTCCCCGATGAGAAACTCGTTATCGACATGTGTTCCGCCGTATCGGGTCGGATAGATAATTGCGTTCGTGCCTTCGGCGTTTAGGGTGCCGTGGGTTTTGTAGACGAGCTCGGTGTCCCGCAAAGTAATATCGCTTTGCAGTAGGACGTCACCAGCCTCAAAGACCTGATAATCGCTCATCGGCTAGCCTCCCTGCTCGACTAGAAGAAGCGCAGGTATTCCTCGACCTCCCACTCGGTGATGTGCTCATGGAAGCGGCCCCACTCATCGTGCTTATAGCGGCTGTAACAATCGTGCATCGTAGCGCCCAGCACTTCCTTGGCAAGCGGGTCTTTATCGAAAGCCGTGACGGCGTCCTTCAAGGTCGCGGGCAACGGGCGAATGCCATACTTCTTCCACTTCTTCTCGGGGACGTCGTAAACGGTTTCGTTTGTTGGCGGTCCGGGAGGCTCAAGCTTTTGGGTCATGCCTTCCCGCACGCACGCCGCGGTCATTGAAAGACCGAAGTAGAAGTTCATGGTCATGTCGCAAGCCCGGTTCTCGATGGCCTTTCGGTTCTGCGGAATGCGCAGCATCGATGATCTGTTGTTCATGCCATAGGACACATGGGTCGGCGCCCAAGTCAGAACGCCCCCCTCGAAACCGCGTGCCGTACCCACAAATCCCTTGTAGGACGTGACCGTGGGGCAGGTCATGGCGGTCAAAGCCTCGCCATGCTTCATGATCCCGGCAACAGCATTCCAGACCACATCGTTCCAAGGCCCATCACGTTTGCCGAACAGGTTGGTGCCGGGCTTCTTGACGTCCTGAGCACTGAAATTGATATGCGCGGCATTCCGCCAATCGCCCTGGGTCGGCTTCGTCATGTAGGTCACGAACATGCCGTGTTTCTTGGCGATCTCCTTGAGGATCATACGCAAGAGTGTCAGTCGATCGGCCGTGACCACGAGATCTGCATAGCCGAAATCTAGTTCAAACTGCGAATAGGCGCCTTCCGCAACGGTGTCATGCAAGTCCCAATCGAGCTCAATCAGGATCTCGATGATTTCGCGCATGTAGGGTAGCGAATCGATCGATGCCTCGGTATCGTAGCCCCAGGCCTGCCTGGCAGGACGGATACCACCCGTCGATGGATGAGGGTCGTTGTCGAACGCTTTCACGGGCTTGCCGAACTCGTCGTATTTCATGACGATGAATTCCGGTTCAAGACCCGCCATGAACCGATAGCCCGCATCCGCGGCCTCCTGAACCTGCCGTTTCAGCGCCAGGCGGGGACACACCTCGTAGGGCTCATTCTCAAGGTAAAGATCCGCAAACATCCAGGCGCACGTCCGGTCCCACGGACAGATGATCAGACTGTCCAGATCTGGGATGGGAATCTGATCCGGATCGGCGGGGCCACGTTCGGGCACCATGGACACAGAATGAACCGCGAATTGGGGCCCGCGCCCCTCGCACCACTCCTCCAATTCGTCGAGCGGCGTGGGCTTGGTTTTCGGCTGACCCAGCAAGTCGATCCAGTTGATCAGCAGGTATTTGACACCCTTCGATTCAAGCTCCTTGCGAACCTCCTTCACCCTTTTGGGGTCGGGAATCGCTTCTTCCATTGAGCCTGGATAAATCCTGTCCGCCATGATCTCCCCATCAACTTGTTTTGAATTCTTTGGAACGGTGTGTTCCATCCGGACGTCCGGATCAAAGCCGGCAACTATTCTGCACTATTTATTTCAGTTTGGCCGCGTTGCGGTCAAATCTGTAGATCCGCTTGTTACTGGGCCTGTTCGGCGTCCGCCAACTGCTTGATACGTTTGCGATAGGCAATCGGGCCTTGATCGATGGCCAGTTGGAGCGAGGATTCCGCATGTGGCTTCTCCTCTTCCAACTGGATCGCCTCCAGAACGACCTTGTCCTCGGCGAATGCCGTCCGAAACATTTCGTCGACCGCCGTTGCTACAGCTTCATCGCCGATATGGGTGTTGCGGATGTGCGCCCACCGATCAATCGTTTCCCGCTCGCTCACTGGTGTGAGGAAATGGAGTGCGAACATGCGAATGCCCTCGCCCCGCCGGTCTTCAGTCGAGCCCGGGATCGCGTCCACACTGCCGAAGTCAATCACGACGGTACTGGGAAGATGCAGATAGAGATATTGCCACCGGTCGACGTTAACCTTGAAGTCGCCGTACTTCTGGAAGAATGGATTGGGAGGCGCGTTGCGTATCCAGCGCCACGTGTAGATCGGATCTCCGGACGTCTCACACTCCACCGGGACGTTCGCGTGATCGGCGCTGCCCAGTGTCGTCGGATGGACGAAGGTGACGTGGGCTGGGTCGATGAGATTTTCTGCGAGATTGAGATAGTTCGATTCGATGTAAAGCGCGTCGCCCTGGTAGGTGTCCCATTCCGGGTCTCCCAATTGGGGTAGATCAAATACCTTGTTCACATCGGCTTCTTTAGGATCACCCATCCACACCCAGACAATGTCATGACGTTCATGTACCGGATAGGCACGCA
>DEBC01000134.1:0-4605 GCA_002348365.1 Alphaproteobacteria bacterium UBA2966
CGGATTCGGACCAAATCCTCTCGGTCCGGACGGATCGTTACCGTTCCCGGGCTCGGACGGACCGTTCAATCCCTCTGGTCCCGGTCCAGATGGGCCGCTCGGATTCGGACCAAATCCTCTCGGCCCGGAACCTTTCGGGCTTGACCCGTTTGGACCTGATCCGTTTTTTTTCGAGTCCGAACCACTCGTATCCGGCGTCAATCAATCACCTGTACCCGGCGTCAATCAATCCCAGATCAGCGCGGGAACGACGGCAACCACGCCACCCACTCTCTCCGGTCTCTCCGGAAGCGACGGATTTCGCGTAAACGGCCTTGCCACATCGGACAGCTTGGGCCGGGTTGTCAATGTTGCGGGGGACATCAATGACGACGGCTTTGCCGACGTCCTGGTCGGGGCGCCTAGCGACGACACCGGCGCAAACGGTGCGGCCTTCTTGATCAACGGAGCCAGCTCCTTCTTGGCAACATTCAATCTGTCTTCACTTGCCGGATTAAATGGGGCCCGATTCAATGGGGAATCTGCCAATGCCGACACTGGGCTCAGTGTCAGTGGTGTCGGGGACATAAACGGAGACAACATCCCAGATCTCTTTATCGGCGATCCCGACTCGGGTAGCGCTGGCGACACCTCTGTGATCTTCGGGGCGAGTAACTTCACCTCTCCAGACACCCTCGATTCGGGTTTGCTCGATGGGTCGGCGGGGTTCTCTCTCGATGGCGTCTCATCAAACTACGACATTGGCCAGTCGTTGAGTGCCGGCGATTTCAATGGCGATGGTTTCGATGAGATTTTTGTTGGAGATCCCAAGACTGAAGCGTTTTCCCCGAAGCCCGGTTCATCATACGTCATCTTCGGTAAGACCTCGTCGTTCGGCTTAAGCGTTGACCTCAGCTTTTTATCATCCTCGGTCGGCTTTGAATTGACCGGGCCATCGGATGAGGACCGGTCCGGATTCTCAGTCAGCAGTGCTGGGGATATCAACGGTGATGGTTTCGAAGAACTGTTGATCGGAGCTCCACGAGATGATCCGAACGGAACCAGTTCCGGCAGCGTCTCCCTCGTGTTCGGAAACAACTCGACGAACACAACCGTCGCACTTGGCTCGCTCAGTGCTTCTCTGGGCACGCAGTTTCGAGGTGCCGCGGCGGGCAACGAAACCGGATTATCGGTCGCGGGCATCGGGGACTTCAACGGCGACGGATTCGACGACATCATCATCGGTGCGGACAAGGCTGCTTCCGGCGGCACCAACCGCGGTCAGGCTTCCGTCATTTTTGGCCGGGATACGTCGTCCAACTCCTTTGGGACGTCGAACACGCTCGACAGCAACTTCCTCAATGGCACCAACGGCTTCGGCATCAAGGGCCTGAACGACAACGGCTACCTGGGCCGATCGGTCAGCAGTGCCGGTGACGTCAACGGTGACGGCTTCGATGATCTGATCATTGGAGCGCCGGGCTTGGGCTCGTCGTCGCCGGGCAATCAGAACGGCTACGCCGTGATCGTCTTCGGCGGCAGAAACGTCGGCTCCAACGGCGAATTCGACCTGAATACGCTGAACAACACCAACGGGTTCCGCCTTGCCGGACTGAATTCCTTCGACTACACCGGTAACAGCGTTTCGGGTGGAGACGATATTAACGGTGACGGGTTCGACGACGTCACCATCGGTGCCAAGGGCAACGATACGGGTGGCAACAATGCCGGAACCGCCTTCGTCGTATTTGGCGCTAACTTCTCGGGCTCGGTAACGGCCCAGGGCACGAGTGCTGCCAACACGATCAACGGCAGCAGCGGCAACGATGTATTTATCGGTGGTCTCGGAAACGACATTCTCGTGGGCGGCGGCGGCGTTGACGTTCTGCGTGGCGGTGCCGGTGACGATACGCTGGCGATCTCGGACACCAACTTCCGTAAGATCGATGGCGGTACGGAAACGGCTTCGAGCACGACGGGTGACACCCTGCGTGTCGACGCTGGAAATCTGGATCTGTCGACCCTTGCCAACAACCGGATCGAAGGCATCGAGAGCATCGATCTCGGTGGGTCTTCATCCGGCGCCAACACTCTGACCCTGCAGATTACGGATGTGCTCAACCTGTCCGAGACGTCGAACACGGTCGTCATTTTCGGCAGCACCGCTCAGGGAGATTCGGTGTCCACGCCCGGTGAATCGTGGAGTTCGTCGAGTCCTCAGACGATCGATAATCAGGCCTTCAACGTCTTCACGCTGAACAACGCCACGCTCATCGTGGATCCGCTCATCACTGATACCACCGGCATCACCGGGGCTTAGCGCCTCTTTTCCTTGAACAATGGAGTCCTCCCCCCTCGCAGTCGGAGTACCGTGGCGCTTTGGCGGGACCGGACCGGCTGCTGATTGTCCGTCATACAACGCAATGAATCTCTCAGGCCGAGGTGGCCCGGAATTTCTTGAAGTCTCAGGGTCTCGTTCCACCACCAGACACCCCACATCACATTTTCGATCTTCTTGAGAGTTATTTGCGTCTGGAGGCGAAAACCGCCGCGGAAGTCCGGCAATCGCCTCTGACCTGGCCCGACGAACTGGGCCAGAAGATCGCAGGGCTCTTCGTGCCGGTCGCGCCCGGCGAGGATGAAAGCGATCCGGATTTGGCCGTGACTCACCCTTATCGGCTCTTTCCGGGTTTGCAGGCACGTTATCCCCTCTCGATTCCCTGCCGGGAGCACGACCTTTGGGATGCCCGACGACAGACCTATCTGCTCGTACCGAAAGGCGCGAAGACCCTTGCTGACGAGGCGGTGGCCCGATTGGATGCTGCTCGAATATTGGGTCCCGGCGGAGAGAAGAACCAGCTCGACGACTGTGTGCGGAAGTTGTCGAAGAGGGCGCCTGAAATCGCCGAATTCATAGCTGTTGAACGCGATCTGCCCTCGCTTGAAATGGTGTTGGGTAACCTGCGCGTTCCCGTCACTCCCTCGGCGACGTCCGAAGACGTTCGGACCGCTCTCCGCCCTGCCCTGCTGGGATCCGCACACATATCCAATAGCGAACCTTCCCGCCATAGCCTTGGCGAAGGCGAGGAGGCTGGTCCGGGCGACAGCGGCCTGCAATCCCGCTACTCTGATGTCATGAGCGATACCACAATCGAAGCACCGACCACCGCAGCGGACGGAGAGGCCCCCCAACTCGAGTTCTCGAGCTCGCGGCAGTTCCCTGAGTGGCTCGCCGAGCAGACCGTGAGCCTCGCGTTCACCACGTATCGCGCGGGCAAGCTGTTCTTCATCGGGCTCAACCCGGAGACCAGCCGGCTCTCGATCTTCGAACGGACCTTTGAGCGCTGCATGGGTCTCACCGTGGCTGGAAATGCCCTCTATATGAGTTCGCTCTACCAACTCTGGCGTTTCGAGAACGCCGTGCCGGACGGCGAGGCCCACGACGGTTACGACCGCGTCTTCGTGCCCCAGGTCGGCTACGTCACCGGTGACATCGACGTGCACGACATCGGGCTCGACGCCGAGGGGCGTGTCGTCTTCGTCAACACGCTGTTCTCCTGTCTCGCCACGGTGAGCGAGACCCACAGCTTCATACCGATCTGGCAGCCACCCTACATCAGCCGCCTCGCGGCCGAAGACCGCTGCCATCTCAACGGTCTCGCCATGGAAGATGGGCGGCCTTGCTATGTCACGGCGGTCTCCCAGACCGACGCCACCGATGGCTGGCGCGAACGCAGACGCGACGGCGGCGTGGTGATTGACGTCGAGACCGGACAGATCGTCGCGGATGGGCTCTCGATGCCCCATTCGCCCCGGGTCTACCGTGACAAGCTGTGGGTGCACGATTCCGGCACCGGCTACTTCGGCACCATCGACACCGCTCGTGGCACGTTCGAGCCACTGGCCTTCTGCCGCGGCTATCTGCGGGGTCTCGCCTTCATCGGCGATTTCGCGGTCGTCGGACTGTCCCTGCCGCGCGGCTCCAGGACCTTCGAGGGACTGGCGCTCGAGGACGAGCTTGCCAAGCGCGGGGTTGAGCCGATGTGCGCCATCCAAGTCATTGATCTCCGCAGCGGCGACATCGTCCACTGGCTGCGTATCGACGGCATCGTTGAAGAGCTTTACGACGTCGTCGTCATGCCGGATGTGCGGCGTCCCATGGCCATCGGTTTCCGCACTGACGAGATCCGCCGTGTCATCTCCGTGGGCGACCGGTAAGGATTTGAATCTTAACCAATAAAACCGACTTGGGTTGCATGATTCGGCAGTTTGACTGATGATTATGGCACATCGGGATGGTGGCCGGAAATTCAGGCCGGCGAGAGGGACCATGGTGCGTTTGGCAGGGTGTGTTCGGAGGCAGCACATCCATTTGAGTGTTGCCGGAGTGGTGATTGCCGTGAGCGTGGCGCTCGCGACACCGGAGGTCCATGCCTTTTCACTCGAAGACGCGGTCCAGCAGGCCATCCGCACGCATCCGACCGTTCAGGCCGCTCGCGAACTGCGTCGTGCTGCCGACGAAGGCGTCAAACAGGCACGCGCGGGGTTCTTCCCAAGCCTCGATGCTCGTGCCGCCGGCGGCTGGGCCCGCACCAACAGTTCCACGACCCGGGCGCGAAGCAACCG
>DEBC01000134.1:4995-7655 GCA_002348365.1 Alphaproteobacteria bacterium UBA2966
AGCCAGATGTTGTGGGACGGCTGGTCGACACGCAACCTGACGGATTCAGCCCGGGCTCGCGTTGGTTCGTCGGCGTATCAGGTGCTCGATGCCGGGGAGGTCATCGGCATTCGTGCTGCGGCCTCCTATCTCGGCATGGTTCGTGCCAAACGGCTCTACGACCTTGCCGTGAGCAATGTCGAGCGGCACGAAGAGGTGCGTGACAAGATCAAGATCCAGGTTGATTCCGGCGGCGGCAATGCCGCCGACCTCGACCAGGCCGAAGGTCGTCTGTCGTTCGCCGAAGCGACGCTGGTGCAGTTCACCGGAGGCCTGCGCGACGCCGAAGCCGCCTACTTCGAGGCGATCGGCCAGCCGCCCGAGGATGAACTCGTGTTGCCGGTGGTGTCGCCGGATGTCCTTCCCCAGAACTCGGAGGACACCGTCGAGCAGGCCTTTGACAGCAATCCGACACTGCAGGCCGCGATCGAGAACGTTACCGCGCAACGCAAGTCATACGACGCGACGTTGGCCGCCTTCCGGCCACGATTCTCCTTCGATGTGACCGGCAGCCGGAATGAAAACGTCGGTGGTTCACCAGGGTCGAGCAACGACTTCGCCGCCCTGTTGACCATGACTTACAACATCTTCCGTGGTGGTGGTGACAAGGCCAGCCGCAGAGCGGCGGCGGCGCTCCTGGCCGAGGCCCAGGCGCGCGAGATCGAGACGCGCCGGCTGATCGAACAGAACGCCCGCGTCAACTACACGGCCTACTGGATGGCCTGGCAGCGGGTCCCAGTGCTCAAGAGCCAGGTGGAATCGACCGAACAGGCGCTCGACGCCTACTACGAGCAGTTCGCGCTCGGCAAGCGTACGCTCCTCGATCTTCTCGACGTCGAAGGCGAGGTGTTCAACGCCCGCTCGGCGCTGACCGATGCCGAAATCACGGTACTGCAGACACACTATTCGCTTCTGGCCGCGACCGGACGACTGTTGAGTTCCCTCAATGTCGCCGTCGGTGAAGAAGCCCAACTCCCCGAGAAATAAAACCCTCACCTGTTTCAGGGCTCCGCCCCTCCATTCCCTCTCCCTGAGGGAGAGGGCAGAGAGAGCCTAGCGACCGAGGGTGAGGGGTGTCAGGCCGAGGGCAGGTCCGGCATGACGAACGGGCACACGGATTCGTAAGCCCGGCTCGCCCGCAGCACCAGGTCTTCGCGATAGCGTGGCCCCGCGATCTGCACCGCTGCCGGCAGGCCCTCGCTGGTCAGCCCGCAGGGCACGCTGGCCGCGGGCGCCTGTGTGAAGTTGAAGGGGTAGGTGAAGGGGCTCCAGTCCATCCAGTTCCTCATTCCGCGTCCGGCCGGAACCTCGACGCCGACCTCGAACGCGGTCAGCGGCATCTGCGGCGAGATCAGCAGATCGTAATCTTGATGGAACAAATTCATGTGCCGGCCCAGCATCAGCCGCGTGGTGTCGGCCGCGAGCGATTCCGCGATGCCCTTATCGCGGTATTCCTCGACCGAGCGCACCAGGCCGGGGTCCATCAGCTCGCGCTCTGCATCGTCCATCATGTCGACCAGGGGCCGGAATCTCAGGAAGTAATAGGTGCCGAACGCCTCGTACGGGGCCTCAAATCCGGGATCGGTTTCCTCGACGATGGCACCCAGGTCGGCGAAAACCTGCGCCGCCTTCTCGACCAGCTCGGCGATCTCGGGATTCACGTCGGCATAGCCGAAGTCCCGCGAATAGGCGATGCGCAGACCCGAAACACCTTCCTCGAGGCCGACACGCCAGTCCCGTGGGTCGTAGGGCATGGCTGTCCAGTCGCGGGGGTCTGGCTCGCTGATCACGTTGAGCATCAACGCGGCGTCCGCGACCGTGCGGGTCATGGGTCCGTGATGCACGATGGTGCCGGGCATATTCATGGGATAGATCGGCACGCGACCGAACGTCGGTTTGAGCCCGTAGATCCCGGTGAAGGCCGAAGGCATCCGGATAGAGCCAGCGCCATCGGTACCGACATGCAGCGCTCCCATGCCGACGGCACAGGCAGCGGCGGCACCACCACTCGAGCCGCTCGGGGTGCGCTCGGTATTCCAGGGATTGCGCGTAATCCCGGTGAGTGGGCTGTCGGTGACGCCCTTCCAGCCGTATTCCGGTGTCGTGGTCTTGCCGATCAGTACGGCGCCTTGGGCCCTGAGCCTGGCCGTCGCCGCGCCGTCCTCGTCCCAGGGACCGTCCGCTGATCCTGTGCGCGAGCCGCGCCGTGTCGGCCACCCTTTGGTCAGCAGTGCGTCCTTGATCGTCGTCGGCACGCCATCGACGAGTCCCTGGGGCGTTCCCGCCTGCCAGCGCCCTTCCGACTCCCGCGCCGCAGCGAGGGTGGTGTCGGGGTCGAGGTGGCAGAAAGCATTGAGTGCACCGTCGCATTGTTCGATGCGTTCGAGCGCCGCCTGCGTCACTTCGACGGGAGAGAGGGTCTTGCGCCGGTAGTGCGCGACCAGTTCGGTCGCCGACATCATCGCCAGATCATCGGTCATATCACTTGTCCCTCTCCACCAACTGAATCCTCCCCCCTTGCAGGGGGGAGATAGAGGGGGCGTATTGTATTTTTGTGCTGATCGCCCCTCCCGCTACCCCTCGCTCAAATTGTGTCCTCCCCCCTTTCAGGGGGGAGATAG
>DEBC01000015.1 GCA_002348365.1 Alphaproteobacteria bacterium UBA2966
CCGACATCATCGCCAGATCATCGGTCATATCACTTGTCCCTCTCCACCAACTGAATCCTCCCCCCTTGCAGGGGGGAGATGGAGGGGGCGTATTGTATTTTGTGCTGATCGCCCCTCCCGCTACCCCTCGCTCAAATTGTGTCCTCCCCCCTTTCAGGGGGGAGATAGAGGGGGGTGTGTTGTCATTCCTTTTTACGCCGCGTCTTTCGCGAACTGCGCCTCGGTTTCTTCCAGCGCCTTGTGGAACCGCCTGCCCAGCTCGTCGATCTCGTCCTCGCTGATGATCAGCGGCGGCGCGCAGACCACGATATCGCCGATGGCCCGGACGATCAGGCCGTACTCGCGCGCCCGCATCATCAGGTATGTGCCGACCTTCAGCGACGGGTCGAACGGCTGCTTGCTCGCCTTGTCCGCGACCAGCTCGATCCCCGCCATTAGACCCACGCCCCGGGCTTCTCCCACCAGCGGCCGGTCGGCCAGCGACTGGAATATCGACTGGAAGCGCGGTGCGATTGATCGCACGTGACCGACGATGTCGCGCTCCTCGTAGATATCGAGTGTCTCCAGCGCGACGGCGGCGGTCACCGGGTGGCCGGAATAGGTGAAGCCGTGGCCGAACACGCCGATCTTCTCGCTTTCCGCCACCATCGCCCGATAGATCGGTTCGGGGATGAATGTGGCCGAGATCGGTAGGTAGGCCGATGACAGGGCCTTGGCGCAGCACATCAAGTCGGGTTGCAGGCCGAAGGTCTCGCTGCCGAACATGTTCCCGGTCCGTCCGAAGCCGCAGATGATTTCGTCGACGATGAACAGCACCTCGTACTTTTTCAGTACGGCCTGCACCTTCTGGAAATAGGTCTCCGGCGGCACGATCACGCCGCCCACCCCCATCACGGGCTCGGCGATAAAGGCCGCCACGGTGTCGGGGCCTTCGTCGAGGATCATCTGTTCCAGGTTGCCCGCCAGACGGTTGGCGAACTCCTCCTCGCTTTCACCGGGTTCCGCGAAGCGATAGTGATGGGGACAGTCGGTATGGAGGATGTCGGCGATCGGCAGGTTGAAGTCCTGGTGCAGAGTGGGAATTCCGTTCAGGCTGGTCGTGGCGATCGTCGTCCCGTGGTAGCCGTTCAGCCGCCCGATGATCTTGCGCTTCTTGGGCCGACCATGGGCATTGTTGTAGTACCAGACCAGTTTGACGGCCGTGTCATTGGCCTCCGAACCAGAGTTGGCGAACAGGACCTTCGACATGGGTGACGGCGACATGGCGAGCAGTCGCTCGGCGAGGTCGATCGTCGTCGCGTGACTGCGGCCGAGGAACGTCTGGTTGTACGGCAGCTCGCCCATCTGGCGCGCCGCGGCATCGATCAGGCGCTGCTCGCTGAAACCGAGAGACGTACACCACAGTCCCGACATCCCTTCGATGTAGGTCTTGCCGTTCTCGTCGGTGACGTGCACCCCGCTGCCGTGATCGATGATGAACGGGCCATCCTCTTCGTGTGTCTTCAGGTTAGTGAACGGGTGCAGCACCGTCGCGATATCGCGGGCACTGGCGGAATTGGGCTGACTGGTCATTGAGTGCTCCTCAGAAGAACTCCTGGCCCCTCACAGGGGAGAGTTAGAGCGGGCGCAAGTGGCTACAGTATGCGTCAAAGCAGGAAAATCAATCTGCCCCCGCCACGATTTCCGCCTTGGCGAGCGCCGCATGCAGCAGGACGTTGGCGCCCGCTGCCACGTGCTCGGGTGCGCTGTACTCGGTCTCGTTGTGGCTCAGCCCGTCCCGGCTCGGGATGAGGATCAGCCCGGACTGCGTGATCTCCGTCATCGGCACGGCGTCGTGTCCGGCGATGATCTGCAGGTCGCGGTGGGCGTACCCGAGGTCTTGGGCCGTATTGCGCAGAAGTTCGGAAAGTTCGGGATCGAAGCTCATCGGACCCCAGGCAAAATAGGATTCGAGGACAAAACCCATGCCGAGCTCTTCCTCGAGATCGGCCAGTGCGCTCCGCAGGTCCGCCTCCATTTCGTCGATCGTCGCCTGCTCGCGGTGCCGCAGATCGCAGCTCACCCGCACTTCATCCGGGATGACGCCGCGCACGTTGGGGTAGACCTCGATATGGGGTGCGTTGGAGCGTCCGTCCTCCCCATAGGCATTGCCGACTCGATTGATCTCGAGGACGGCCCGGGCGGCGCCGACCATGGCGTCCTTGCGCCGCGCCATGGGGGTCGGGCCGACGTGAGCCGCCATGCCCTGGACCGTGATCACGAAGTAGCGTGACGAATAGGATCCCGTGACGACAGCGATCGTCTCGCCGTGCTCCTCGAGGACGGGGCCCTGTTCGTTGTGGGCCTCGAAGTAGGCGCCGATCGGCCTGTTGCCGACCTCGGCCGGCCCGTCATAGCCGATGTCTGCCAGCGCCTCGCGCACGCTGATGCCGTCGACGTCGACACGGTCCAGGGCGTATTCGACCGAATGCTCGCCAATGAAGGCCAGCGATCCCAGGGTCACCGGGGAATAACGGGCGCCTTCCTCATTGGTCCAGACGATGACCTCGACGGGCGTGCGCGTCTGCACGTCGGCATCGTTCAGCGTCCGCAGGACCTCGAGACCGGCCATGACCCCGAACACGCCATCGAACTTGCCGCCTGTCGGCACGGTGTCGAGATGACTGCCGATGCACACCGGTGCCAGCGAGTCGTCGGCGCCCTGCCGTCGCGCGAAGATATTGCCGACGCGGTCGACGGTAATCGTGCAGCCCGCATCTTCGGCCCAGCGCACGAAGAGATCCCGTGCCTCACCGTCCTCTCGGCTCAGCGCCAGACGCCGGGATCCGCCGGCCGGCGTTTCACCGATCTTGCCCATTTCCATGAGGCTGTCCCACAGACGCTCGGCGTCGATCGAAAGGTTCTTCATGAATTCGCCTCCTAGACCCTGGGGACGCTATCACGCTGCCCCGCTTTGAGTCAGGGCCGTCACCGACGCCGTCGGCCGAATCGTGATTCGAATAGCCAACTTGGAGTCGGAGACGATCGCGGTTAGCCTTGGTGCCACAGGAGGCTTGCGGTGACCATCGACCCCGTCGTTCTCGCGCTGACCCAGAACCGTCTCGACGACATCTCGCGGCGCATGGGACAGGTCATGCTGCGCACGGCGCACAGCCCGATCTTCAGCCAGTATCACGACTTCTCCAATTTCATCACCGACGCAGAAGGCACGCTGGTCAGTCAGGCCGACGGCGTACCGATCCAGAGCGGCAACGGCGGATTCACGGTGTGGGCGCTCGTCGAAGCCTTCGGCGACGACATCCATGACGGCGACGTCTTCCTCTCCAATGACCCTTACGTTGCCGATGGAAATCACCTGCCCGACTGGGTGGTATCCCAACCCGCCTTCGCCGAAGGTCAGCTTGTGGGATTCGCCTGTAACCGTGGTCATCAGTCGGATATCGGAGGCGGCGCGCCGGGGACCGTCAACCCCGAGGCTACCGAGATCTTTCATGAAGGGATCCGGCTGCCACCGCTCCGCATCATCGAGCGGGGCAAGATCTGCGAAGACATCTGGCAGCTCCTGCTGATTAATTCGCGCACGCCCCGCCTGCAGGATGGCGATCTCCGCGCCATGGTGGGTTCGACGCGCATCGGCGCGGACAGCGTCGCAGCACTCCTTCCGGGGC
>DEBC01000025.1:0-8162 GCA_002348365.1 Alphaproteobacteria bacterium UBA2966
GGGGGGGGGGGGGGGGGGGGTGGGGAGGACGTTCATGACCGAACCCGAAGTCGCATTGGTTTGGAAGGGACCCAACGAACTCGGAGAGAGTCCGAACTGGAACTGGCGTGAAAACACCCTTCACTGGGTCGATATCAACGGACAGAAAATCCAGCGCCTAGATCCTGACCCGGACAGGGTATCCATCTGGGACGCGCCCATGAAGATCGGTTCCATCGTGTTTCGAGAGGAAGGCGGTCTCGTCGCCGGCATGCACACCGGCTTCCATTTCGTGGATCTGAATTCCGAGACATTCACACACATCGTAGACCCCGATCCCGACCATGCCAGCACGCGATTGAGCGACGGCAAGTGTGACCGGCGCGGCCGATACTGGTGCGGTTCGATGGACATGAACCTCAATGATCCATTCGGCGCGCTGTACCGCCTGGATACCGATCTCACCTGCACGAAAATGGCCGACGGGGTGGTCGTATCCAATGGGCTGGCCTGGAGTCCGGACAATACGGTCATGTACTACGCAAATTCCCGGAGCAACACGGTCTATGCGTTCGACTTCGATATAGAGACGGGAGATATCGCCAATCGACGCGATTTTATTTCAACAGCAGACATTCCCGGCCGGGTGGACGGTGCCAATGTGGACACAGAAGGATGCTACTGGGCCGCCCACATCGACGGTTGGGAAGTCGCCCAATACGATCCGCAAGGCAACCTCATGCGCACGATCCCCGTTCCCGTGAGATATCCGAGCATGTGTTCTTTTGGGGGCAGAGAACTGGACGTGCTGTATGTGACGTCGATCGGTTATGAGGTCCAGCCCGGGGACCTAGAGCGCTCGCCACTCGGCGGCACGTTGTTCGCCATCACTGGAACGGGTGCAACAGGAATTCCGGAACCGTTTTTTGCGGGCTGATTGCGAACACCCTTCAAATCTCTTATGGAAAACGGAGTGTTCGTATTGCCGGCGTGCGAGACAGGGAGGACAAAGTGGCAAATCCTGAGGTCGAATGTATCTGGAAAGGTCCGGACATCCTGGGAGAGGGACCCATCTGGAACTGGAAGGAGAATGCGCTCTACTGGGTCGATAGCGACAAGCCCGCAATTCGCCGGATCGATTCGGATACCAACGAAGTCACGACGTGGGATGTGCCCGAAACAATCGGGTCGATGGTGTTTCGCGAAGCAGGCGGCGTTGTCGCCGGCCTCTGGCAGCGCGGGTTCAGCTTCATCGACCTGGATACGGGCGAGGTCACGCCCATAGCCAATCCGGATCCCGACAACCCGATCACGCGTCTCAACGATGGCAAATGCGACAGGGCCGGCCGCTACTGGAGCGGCACGATGGATACCACTTTCAATGACCGGCTGGGCAAACTCGTCCGTCTCGACACCGACCTCTCATGCACCGTGATGGATGAAGGATTCTATGTCACCAATGGAATTGCCTGGAGCCCCGACAACCAGACCATGTACTACTCGGATTCACGTGGGCGCACGGTCTACGCCTACGACTTCGACATCAACACCGGCGACCTGGCCAATCGACGGGATTTCATCTCTCGCGAAGGAGAGGAAGGGCGCATCGATGGCGCCACCGTCGATACCGACGGCTGCTACTGGGCAGCGCATATCAATGGCTGGGAGGTCGCGCAGTATGACCCTGCAGGAAAACTGATGCGAACCATTCCCGTGCCCATCCGCTATCCGACCATGTGCACGTTCGGCGGCCCCGACCTCGACATCATCTATGTCACGTCACTGTCTTGGGAGATTGAGCCAGGCGACAACGAGGCATCACCGCTCGCGGGTGGACTTTTCGCTATCCGAGGGACAGGTGCTACCGGCATCCGCGAGGCCTTTTTCGCGGGGTAAGTGCCTCCGAGAAGGAGGGAATTGAATCGGCGTGATTTTCACTCCCCCTAAACAGGGGGAGAGTCGGGTGGGGGTGGACACTCATTGAACAGTTGGGCAACACCAGAACACAACACACACCTCCCTCTTCACTCCCCCTTCAAGGGAGGAGGAATTCCTCTCCTGGCATGTCGACGCGTCCTCACAGGCTGATCTCCCTGACCGGGTCCGATCCGTCCCAACCCTCGGACGCCTCTCGAACCTTGTCGAAGGCAGCCTGGCGCGTCGCAGTCAGGTGCGAGACCTCGATGACCGTGCCGGGATGGGCTTCGGTTTCCAGATACACGAAGCGGCCCAATTGCCCCACCTGCGCCGTCTGGCCGATGGCATAGCCCTGCTTCAACAGAGGGTTGACGAGCGCATCGATATCTTTCGGCCAATAGGCCACATGCTGCAGGCCTTCATGCCCCCGATCGATGAAGTCCTTGAACATGGAAGGCGCGTCATTGGTTTGTTGGATCAGTTCCACCTGGAGCGGGCCTGAATTCGCCAGGGCGATAGAGACGTGAGGATCCGACGGCTCCCCTCTGAAAACGAAGTCGCGAAACGGAAATCGCTCCGTATAGAACCAGGGCCCAACCCCGATAACATCAATCCAGTGTCGCATCGCAGCATGGATATCGCGCACGACATACCCATTCTGGCGGATTTCTCCGAAGATCCGGCTCATATCCCGTTCCCCTCACATTTGCCTAAATCTGATCAGCTCCTACAGCAGACCCACAATGGCGCCCGTCATACATGTCGCGAGAGTCCCCGCGACGATAGACTTGAGACCCAACGATACGATCTCGGCCCGCCGGTCGGGCGCCATGGCGCCGAGGCCACCCACCATGATGCCGAGACTGCCAAAATTCGCGAATCCGCAGAGGGCATACGTCATGATGCGTTTACTTCTCTCGGAAAAAGATTCCTCGGCGAACGCTGCAAGTTCCAGGTAGGCGATCAACTCATTGAGCACGATCTTGATTCCGAGCAACGATCCGGCGGCCACCGCCTCGGACCATGGAATGCCCATCAACCACGCCACCGGTGCCATGATGTAGCCCAGGAGGCGCTGCAGGGTAACCGATTCGCCACCCAGGTCGGGTAACAATCCCAACAACGCGTTCGCCAGGTATACCAGCGCCACAAGAACGATGAGCATGGCGATGATGTTCAACAGCAGGCGTAGGCCGTCGAACGTGCCCGTCGTCACGGCGTCCATGCTGCTGTCGTACAGCCGGGTGGGAACAACCTCACCACCGGTTTCCTCGCCATCCGCCGGTATCATGAGCCGTGCCAAGGCGATTGCTGCCGGTGCACTGAGAATGGATGCCGTCAGCAGATGACCGATCGGATCGTCCACCACGCCATTCAAGAACGCCGCGTACAGAACCATGACCGTCCCGGCAATGGTCGCCATTCCCCCCGTCATGATGATGAACAGCTCACTGCGGCTGACCTGGGCGAGATAGGGGCGGATGAACAATGGCGCCTCAACCATGCCCACAAATATATTGGCAGCCGTGCTGCAGCCCACCGCACCGCCGACGCCCATCGTACGACGCAAGGCCCAGGCGAAGCCTTGCACGATGACCGGCAAGACCCGCCAGTGGTAGAGCAGCGCCGAAAGGGCGCTGATGACGAGGACCAGGGGCAGTGCCTGGAACGCCAGCACGAATGATGCGCCCGGGTCGATCACTTCGAAGGGGTAGGCCCCACCGCCGACGAACCCGAACACGAACGATGTGCCCGCGGTTGTCGCGTCCTGAAGGGCGACCACAACTCTGTTGAGAACGAGGAACAGATCCCGAGCCCAGCTGAGCTTGAGGAGAATCAGAGCGAGAACAAACTGAAGTCCAATCCCTGCCAGTACAGTTTTCCAGGCAACACCGCGCCGATTCTCACTCAGGAGCCAGGCCAACCCGACGAGAACGCAAATTCCGATTAAGCCTTGTATCGCAAGCATTTAGCTAGTCCCCGCCCCAGTCTGCAGGTGTGAGTCCACTCGATTGATAATTAAACCTCTATCCACCGTCCTGACTGCGCGCCGACGGACCTTGTCTGCCGGCGGTCATGGCATAGTATCTGTTCCGCACGGCGACCACAGCTCTTGCTCGCTCGACCTGAACCGAATACTGGAATGTGCAATCAACCACCACCCCATGATCACCGATTTCACACCCGGTACGTTCGTTCGTCATCCCCAGCATCCGGAGTGGGGCATCGGTCAAGTTCAATCGGCAATCGGCCACCGCCAACTTCGAACACGCGGGCAAGAAACTAATCAATACCGAAGTGATTTCGCTGGTTATCGTCCGATCCGAACCATAAGGGAGAGGTGGTTCTGGATTTCAACTCTGGCCGGTGCAAATCCTGTTGATTTCCGATCCCGACCAATTGAGTAACAGCACGGACGAATTTAGCATGCAACGATGTGACCCACAGGGTCGGCCGATGCAACGTCGAGGTCGACTAAGGCGCTCAGTAGTTGTAGGAACCTCAGAGATGATAGCGAGGAACAATGACGGGATCTGAGAAATTCAGCGCCAACATGAAGAGTCCGGGCGCACGCCGCGGCAAGGCGCGTCCATTCCTGAAGGGACGTCAGGTCGACACCGACGCACTTCAGGAAATTCAGGACCTGCTTGGCGATACGCCCCGCCAGCGCGACCTCCTGATCGAATTCCTTCATCTCATACAGGACCGGTTCGGTTGCCTGTCGCATCGACATATGGCGGCCTTGGCGCATGAAATGCGCCTGCCCATGGCGGAGGTTTTTGAAACGGCAACCTTCTACGCCCACTGGGATGTTGTCGGAGATGACGACCCGGCTCTTCCCGACATAACGGTTCGTGTCTGCGACAGCCTCACCTGCGAGCTGCTGGGCGGCGTAAGGCTGCTGGAAGAACTCCGGCTGAGTCTCGGCGACAGCGTGCGGATCGTGCCCGGCCCCTGCATGGGCAGGTGCGAGGGCGCCCCCGTGGCCTGCGTGGGTCACAATTACATGAAACATGCCACCGTCGACTCCGTCTCAGGGGCGGTGATGAATGGCACGGTCGAGGAACCATCTGTCGCAAGCACCGGCTTCGATGACTACGTCGCCAAGGGCGGCTACAACACGCTGAAGGAATGCCTGGGTGGCGACAAATCCCTCGACGATGTGCTGAGTACCTTGGACGACAGTGGGCTTCGTGGGCTCGGCGGCGCGGGATTTCCCACATCGCGCAAGTGGCAGTTTGTACGCCAGGAACCAAAGCCCCGGCTGATGGCGGTGAATGCCGACGAAGGGGAGCCAGGGACTTTCAAGGACCGCCATTATCTGGAGACCGATCCCCACCGATTCCTCGAAGGCATGCTCATCGCCGCGTGGGCCGTCGAAGCCGAAGATATCTACATCTATCTGCGCGACGAATATCCGGCGGCCCACAAGCTGCTCACCGGCGAGCTCGACAGGATCCGCACCGAAGGATTGGCGGACGGTGTGACCATCCATCTGCGGCGTGGCGCCGGCGCCTACATCTGCGGGGAAGAATCGGCGATGCTCGAAAGCATCGAAGGGAAGCGGGGACTTCCCCGTCACAAGCCGCCGTTCCCCTCTCAGGTCGGCCTGTTCGGACGCCCCACCCTGATCAACAACGTGGAAACCCTCTATTGGGTTCGCGATATCCTCGAACGGGGGTCTGAATGGTACGCCAGCCAGGGCCTGAATGGTAGCAAGGGGCCGCGGTCGTTTTCGGTATCGGGCCGCGTCAAGGATCCCGGCGTAAAGTTCGCACCCGCCGGCATTACCGTGCGCGAGCTCATAGATGTGTATTGCGGAGGCATGGCGGACGGACACCTGTTCAAGGCCTTCCTGCCGGGCGGAGCGTCGGGAGGAATTCTGCCCGCCTCACTCGCGAATGTCCCGCTGGACTTTGGCACACTCGAGGAACATGGCGGCCTGATCGGCTCGGCTGCCGTCGTCATCCTTTCTCAGGCGGATAGTGTGAGGGCCAGTGCCCTGAACCTGATGAGGTTCTTCGAAGACGAGAGCTGCGGCCAGTGCACCCCTTGCCGGGTCGGTACCGAGAAAGCCGTCAAGCTCATGCAGCAGCCCGACTGGGACACCGGGCTGCTCGAGGAACTGAGCCAGTGCATGGTCGATGCCTCCATCTGTGGCCTGGGACAGGCGGCACCAAATCCCTTAAGACACGTCCTCAAGTTTTTCCCGGAGGAAGTCACATGACCGAACCGGTCACCTTCACGCTCGACGGTCAGGAAGTTACCGCCGAGCCAGGAGAAAGCATCTGGCAGGTCGCGGAACGCCACGGCACAACCATTCCGCACCTCTGCTGGTCAACGGCCCCGCTCTATCGCGCCGACGGAAACTGCCGCGCTTGCATGGTCGAAATCGAAGGCGAGCGCGTCCTCGCGGCGTCGTGCGTCCGCAAGCCCACAGCGGGCATGACGGTGAATACGTCGAACGAGCGCGCAACCAAGGCCCGCTCCATGGTCATGGAGATGTTGCTGACCGACCAGCCGCCGCGGGACGCGGCGCATGATCCCAATTCCCGGCTCTGGCAATGGGCCGACGAAATGGGACAGGACGATAGCCGGTTCCCGGCTCGAATGAGTCCGACACCCGATGTGAGCCATCCGGCGATGGCCGTCAATCTGGATGCCTGCATCCACTGCAACCTTTGTGTCAGGGCCTGCCGGGAGATTCAGGTCAATGACGTCATCGGCATGTCCCAAAGAGGTCATCACGCCAAGATCGTCTTCGACTTCGATGACCCGATGGGTGACAGCACGTGCGTGGGCTGTGGCGAGTGCGTTCAAGCCTGCCCGACCGGGGCCTTGATGCCGGCCGCCGGCCTCGGCAAGGAAGTGGTCGATAGACAGGTCGACAGTGTTTGCCCGTACTGCGGGGTTGGTTGTCAGATCACATACAACATCAAGGACGACAAGATCCTCTCCGTCGAAGGTCGGGACGGACCTGCGAATCACGGTCGGCTCTGCATCAAGGGTCGCTATGGCTTTGACTACGTTGCTCATCCAGGCCGTCTGACCAAGCCGCTCATCCGAAAAGAGGGCATCAGCAAGGAGTCTTCACTGGAAATCGACCCGATGAACCCGCTCACCCATTTTCGGGAGGCGAGCTGGGAGGAGGCGCTCGATCTTGCGGTGTCAGGTCTCAAGAAAATCCAGGACGAGAACGGAAGCGGGGCGCTGGCCGGGTTCGGGTCCGCCAAGGGTTCGAACGAAGAAGCCTATCTGGTCCAGAAACTGGTCCGCGTCGGTTTCGGCACGAACAACGTCGACCACTGCACGCGCCTGTGCCATGCCTCCTCGGTTGCAGCCCTGCTGGAAGGCGTCGGCTCGGGCGCGGTCACAGCACCTTTCACAGAGGCCACGAACTCGGACGTCATCGTCGTCATCGGGGCGAATCCGACCGTCAATCACCCTGTCGCGGCGACGTTCTTCAAGAACGCGGCCAAGGCAGGTGCCCAGCTCATCGTCATGGACCCGCGGGGTCAGGCCCTTTCCCGTCATGCCACCCATATGCTGCAGTTCAAAGGTGGTTCAGACGTTGCGCTGCTCAACGGGATCATGAATGTAATCGTGGAGAAGGGACTCTACGACGAGAATTACATCGCAGGCTTTACGGAAGGATTCGACGACCTCAAGGAACATCTCAAGGCGTTCACGCCAGAAGCCATGGCGCCGATCTGCGGCGTTGATCCCGCCACCATTCGCACGGTTGCCGAAGTCATCGGCAATGCCCGGTCGGTGATGATTTTCTGGGGCATGGGGATCTCCCAGCACATTCATGGGACCGACAATGCGCGTTGCCTGATCGCACTCGCGATGATGACGGGACAGGTCGGCCGCCCGGGCACGGGACTCCATCCGTTGCGCGGCCAGAACAACGTTCAGGGAGCCTCCGACGCGGGTCTCATCCCCATCGTCTACCCCGACTATCAGGCCGTTGATAATCCCGAGGCGCAGGCGAAGTTCGAAAAGTTCTGGGATGCGGAACTCGACCCCAATCGCGGTCTCACCGTCGTCGAGATCGCCAACGAAGCTTACGAAGGCAACATCAAGGGCCTCTACATCATGGGAGAGAACCCGGCGATGTCGGACCCCGATGTCAGCCACGCCCGGGCCGGACTCGCCAACCTCGACCACCTCGTGGTCCAGGATATCTTCATGACCGAAACGGCAATGTTCGCCGATGTCGTTCTGCCTGCCTCGGCCTGGCCGGAAAAGGACGGCACGGTCAC
>DEBC01000025.1:8473-56516 GCA_002348365.1 Alphaproteobacteria bacterium UBA2966
GCCGGAAAAGGACGGCACGGTCACCAATACCAATCGTCAGGTCCAGATGGGCCGTTTGGCGTTGCCGATGCCAGGAGACGCGCGCCAGGACTGGTGGATCATCCAGGAAATCGCCCAGCGTATCGGTCTCGATTGGAACTATTCAGGCCCGGCGGATGTCTATGCCGAAATGCAGGCCTGCATGGACAGCATCAAGGGCATAAGCTGGGAGCGGCTGCTGCGCGAAAGCGCGGTCACGTACCCGTGCGCCTCGGAGGATGAACCGGGCCAGTCGATCATCTTCGGAGATGGGTATCCGACAGCAAGCGGTCGCGGCAAATTCGTTCCCGCTGGAATTATTCCGCCCGACGAACAGCCGGACGAAGAGTATCCGATGATCCTGACCACCGGCCGTATCCTTGAGCACTGGCATACCGGCGCCATCACCCGGCGGGCGAGCGTACTTGACACCATTGAGCCGGAGGCGGTGTGCCACATGGCACCCCAGGACCTGCGCGAGATGAACGTCCAGGGCGGAGACCATGTCCGTGTTTCAACCCGGCGAGGTGCCATCGAGCTGGCCGCGCGCGCCGATTCCGGGGTGGCGCCAGGAACGGTCTTCATCCCCTTCGCTTTCACGGAAGCGGCCGCCAACCTGTTGACCAATGCAGCGCTCGATCCCTTCGGGAAGATCCCCGAGTTCAAGTACTGCGCCGCAAAGATCGAGAAGCTGACGGAAATAGTCGCGGCGGAATAGAGGCCAGCCGGCCAGAGACGGAACGGCCCACGGCAAGTGCGCCCTCGGAGCGGGCCTGCGCCTATCCGGACCATGGCGATGCGATCGTTGGGATCGTCGAGCTGGGATTAGGGCAGAAACGAAATCTGGCGCCGATCTGCGCCGACAATTTACGGAGCCCACAAAACTGGTTGCTGCCAGGGTTGCGGCACGGAAAGCCTACCGTGAAGAGGGTGTTCGATCTGGCATAAGCCGATTGACTGCCAGGCCCCCTGCCACTCATCGGGCAGGGGATAGGGTCGCATGACATCGGCCTCGGGTTCGAAACCGAGCCGCCCATAGTAAGCTGGATCGCCCAATACATAGACCCGGACCATACCGGCATTTTTCAGTCGACGCGGCCCCTCACGAACCAGCGCGCTGCCGATACCTCGCCTCTGCCACGCGGGAGAAACGGCGAGCGGGGCAAGAAGCGAAACTTCCTCGGTTCTTCCTGGAACACTGCATGGCGTGAAGATGACGTGGCCCACCAGGGTCCGGTCCACAGATCCCGCAAGTGAGAGAACGATTGATCCTTCGCCCAGCAATTCGTTTACCAGGGAAAGCAGATCCTCCTCCGGGAACGCGTCGGGATATAGCTTCTCGATCGATGCCATATCACCCGACGTGGTCTCGCAAATCTCAAATCCGTCAATCATGTCCTGGTCATCAGTTCGGTCGTATTGGCTGGCCCCGTGTCCCTAGGACCGTCACCCATCTCGATTGAGATTCATGATCTCAATCAATCGAGATCATCGGCCAAGTAATCGGCAAAACGTGAAATATCGCGCTCCACGCTTGAGATCGCCTTCGACTCGATATCCCGGAATCGGTCGAGCACCTCTTCCCCGAAGGGAGTCACGATTGCGCCGCCTCCGCCGCGCCCGCCCGTCGCGGTTTCCACGAGCGGTTGGCGAAAACACTTGTTTGTCGCATCAATCAGCTGCCAGGCACGCCGATAGGACATGCCCAGTTCACGCGCAGCTGCTGATATCGACCCTGTCCGACCGACGGCCTCAATCAACGATGCTTTTCCCGGTCCGAGAGGATAGACCGACCCGAACAGGATACGAACCTGGGGCTTTTGCTTCTTGGGTTTTCGGGGTCGCGCCATCGCGCCCTCCTCGCACCGAGGATCAGAGAAAGGAATGAGAGTCCTGTCAAGTCAGAGTATCGAGTAGCCGTTCCGCCTCCGCGAGATCATCCGGTCTGTTGAGATTGAAGAAGGGATCGAACGGTTCCGCGGAAAACGAAACCTCGACGAGATCGTGTAGCGCCGTCCAGGCATCGATCTTTCGCATCTCGTCATCCACCAGCGCCGTTCGCAGGTTGCCGGCCAGGGAGAGTGGCCAGAGACCGAATACCGGATGCGTGCGACCCGCGGATGACGCGCACACAAGACGCGATGTTAACCCCTCGACCGCCGCTTCGAATCGGGAGACCAGATCCACCGGGAAAAACGGTGCGTCGACAGGAAACGTCACGATGCTCTGCGCCCCGGCAACATTGGCGGCCGCCCACTCGAGTCCGGTTAGGATACCCGCCAAGGGGCCATGAAAGCCTGCGACGACATCGGGTGCGATCGGTAGGCCGAAGGACGAAAACCTCTTCGGATCGCCATTTGCATTGAGAACCAGAGTCTCAACCTGATGCGATGCACGGGCGATCACGCGAGACAGAATGGTCTCGCCACCTAGCATCCGGAGGCATTTGTCTCCACCACCCATGCGGCGGGACTGACCCCCGGCAAGCAGCACGCCAACGACACTAGACGGCATCTTCCTGCAGACTTGCCTTTCTTTGCACGCGCGGGCTTTCGTCAGGCACCTGGTCGGGATCAGCGTCGAACACGATGCGGGAATCGCCGGAAACACATAGAAAGCGTTTTCCCTTGGCGCGGCCAATCAGGGTCAGGTTTGCCTTGCGGGCCAGTTCAACACCCCAGGCCGTGAATCCAGATCGCGAAATGAGGATGGGGATCCGCATCTGAACGCACTTGATCACCATTTCGCTTGTCAGCCGACCCGTCGTGTAGAACAGCTTTCCATCGGGGTCCACATCGTTGAGGAGCATGTAGCCTGCGATCTTGTCGATGGCATTGTGCCGTCCCACATCCTCCATGTAGATCAAAGGCTGGTCGGCCTCGCAGAGCACGCATCCGTGAATGGCGCCCGCCCGCAAATAGATGCTGGGCTGCGTATTGATCGATCGCGACAGCGTGTAGATCCACGACGTACGGACGATCGCCTCGTCCGGCAACGCGACTTCATCGAACTTTTCCATCACATCGCCAAACACCGTCCCCTGCGCGCAGCCGGAGGTGAGGGTCTTGCGCTTCAGCTTGTCCTCAAAATCGGTTTCGTTCTCGGTGCGAACAACGACGACATCGATCTCGTCGTCGACGTCGATGCCGGCGATCCTATCGGAGGGCTGCAGCATGTTCTGATTGAGCAGATACCCGACTGCCAGATATTCCGGATAATCCCCGATCGTCATCATCGTGACGACTTCCTGGGAATTGAGGAACAGGGTCAGCGGCCGTTCCACGGGCACTGACGCCTCCGTATCCGCACCGGTGTGATCCGTCGCACGAACGGTCTCGACGAGTCGCGGATTCTGGGGATCCGGCGAGATGATGAACTTGGACCTTTTTGGTTCCGTCATGACACCAATATGCGCCGCCGCAACGCCCTCGCCAAGGGATTCAAGGCTAGCCTGTCAATTACCGAGCGGGCACCGGACCGCTCAGCCCTTGCAAAGTGTTATGTTTTACGGAATATAACGCATATGGACTCGGTTCCCATACCTTGTGACACCGAATCGGTGGAGAACGATCGCCGCTGGCTGGTCGATCACGGTCGCCAGGACGACGATTCTCTGGTTGACCCTTTCGGTCGGCAGGTGACGTATCTGCGCGTTTCGGTCACCGATCGTTGCGATTTTCGCTGCGTCTACTGCATGTCGGAAGACATGACGTTTCTGCCGAAGTCAGATGTTCTCACCTTGGAAGAACTCGATCGAATTTGCAGTGCATTCGTTTCACGAGGTGTGCGCAAACTGCGCATGACCGGCGGCGAGCCCTTGGTCCGACGGGACGTCATGCAGTTGTTTCATCGGCTCGGGCGTCACTTGAATTCCGGCCATCTCGACGAACTCACGCTGACCACGAATGGTAGTCAGTTGGGCAAATATTCTGTGGATCTGTATGCGGCAGGGGTTCGCCGAATCAACGTTTCCCTGGACACCCTCGACCCCGAGAAGTTCCGCGCCATCACGCGTCGTGGCGACCTCTCTCAGGTCCTGGATGGCATTCGAACGGCGAAGGACGCCGGACATCAGATCAAAATCAACACGGTGGCGCTTCGTGGGGTTAACGACAACGAACTGGACAGCCTGCTGCGTTGGTGCGGAGACGAAGGACTCGATCTCACCCTGATTGAAACGATGCCCATGGGTGAGATCGACGAAGACCGGACGGGTCGCTACCTGCCGCTTTCGATGGTTCGTGCAGACCTCCAGGAACGATGGACCCTGGATGAGTCGGATTACCAGACCGGCGGGCCGTCCCGCTATGTAACGATTCGCGAAACCGGCCAGCGCCTCGGTTTCATCACACCGCTTTCACACAATTTCTGTGAATCCTGCAACCGCGTGCGTTTGACCTGCACGGGCACTCTCTACATGTGCCTTGGTCAGGAGGATGCTGCGGATCTGCGGTCGCCGCTCCGGCTGGCGCCGGAAGACGATGAACTGCTGTTGGCTAGCATCGATGAAGCCATTGGCCGGAAACCCAAAGGCCACGACTTCGTCATCGATCGGCGTCACAAGGGACCCGCTGTGCCACGCCATATGAGTGTCACCGGGGGTTAGCCCCGTTATACTGGTCTGACAGACTAGGTTTCCGCCGGCACCATCCTGACCATGACCCATCCCAAGATCGCCTTCGTGGCTACCCATACGGCGCAGGCGAAAGCAGCTCGTGCAGCCCTTCAGTCACGTTACAAACATGTGCCGCTCACCAAAGCCGACGTCATCGTGGCTATTGGCGGTGACGGTTTCATGCTTGAGACACTGCATCGCTTCATGAACCGCGATGTCCCCATATTCGGCCTCAATCAGGGGTCGGTCGGATTCCTGATGAATGAAATCAATGATGGAGATTTGATCGACCGGGTTGCAGCGGCGGAGTCGGTAACTCTGCATCCCCTGCGAATGACGGTCAAAACCGCAGGCGGGAAGACACGGCGCGCGATCGCGGTGAATGAAGTCTCCCTGCTCCGTGAAACGTACCAGGCGGCAAAGATTCGCATCACCGTCGATACGGTTGTCAGGCTCGACGAACTGATCTGCGACGGTGTGTTGATCTCCACCCCAGCTGGCAGCACCGCCTATAACCTCTCGGCTCACGGCCCGATTCTGCCCATGTCAGCGGAAGTTCTCGCTCTTACCCCGATCAGCGCGTTTCGACCCCGGCGATGGCGCGGGGCAATCCTACCTCGTGGTGCCAAGGTCCGGTTCGACATACTTGAGGGCAAGAAACGCCCGGTAAGCGCCGTCGCCGACCACACGGAGGTCCGGGATGTCGTCTCCGTGAACGTCAAGGAGGATACCGGGAAGAACCTGCAATTGCTCTTCGATCCTGAACACGATCTCGAGGAGCGCATTTTGAACGAACAGTTCGCACCTTGAGCGGAGTCCGCCGCGGCAAGGTCGCGTCTTTGTGATTTATTCCAAAGGCGCGGCACAGGTATTGTGCCGTCGTCATGGGCTACAGGCCTGTCCTGAATTCTGGGAGCAAGCAATGAAACGATGGCTATGTGCCGCAATTATCGCATGCGCGGCTGCATTAAATGCGCCGGCTGAAGCCGCGACACCAAAACGCGTGCAGGTATCGGGTGAGATCGTCGACACGTGGTGTTATGTCACCGAGATCATGTATGCGCTGGGCACGGCTCATCATAAATGCGCCGTCTGGTGCGCGGTCGGCGGAATTCCCGTCAGCATTCTCGACGAGGATGGCAACGTATACGTCGTCCTGAAAGTCGAGGACTATGATCAGAACGTCGCCAATCCCAAAGTTGTCGACATCCAGACGCACAAGATCACCGTGGATGGCGATCTCTATGAACGCGATGGCGTCCGGTATCTGATCGTAACTCAGGTGCTGGCGGATGGCGGCATCGTCAACATGACCCATGAAGACTACGGCATTCAGCCGTTCGGAGAGTAAGCCATGACACGCATAGCAAGTATTGCTCTGGCCGTTCTGCTCCTCGGCATGCCCATGGCGTAAGCCGCGGACGAATGGGGAATCGACCACGAAGAAGTCGCACGCTGGGAAGGCAAGGTTGTGGACATCCTTTGCGAACTCACCGGGGACTGCCCGTCGAACTGCGGTGACGGCAAACGCCAGTTTGGATTGCTGCTCGATGACGGACGTTTGATCCCGATGGTCAAGAATTTCGGCCCGTTCGCCGGCACCGCGAGCGATCTAAAGGGATTCTGCGGCAAGCGGATCATTGCTGACGGCCTGTTCATCAACAATCCGAAGATGCCGATGTTCGCCCTTCAGTTCAAACGGCTGCCCCCCCGACGGTGATTGGAGTCGGGCCAACTGGTTTGTTCGTGACTGGGCCGAAAAACACGGCGCAGCGAACAAGGGCGAATGGTTCCGTCACGACCCCGCGATCAAAAAGGTCATCGCCAAGGACGGCGTCTTCGGGATTCCCGGTATCAAGCCAGAGGAATGAGGGCGGGCGCGCAAGTGCTCGGGATGACGAAGCGCCTCGCGGCAGTTGCCGCGCCCCTGTTGGCTTGTGTCGTCCTTACAGAGCCCGCAAAGACAGCCGAACACGGGAAGTCATTTCCCGTGCGCTTCGGAGGGCCCTTCGAGCTGATCGATCACACGGGCACGACTCAGACAAACGCCGACTTCGCCGGGCGGTTCTTGCTGATCTACTTTGGCTATATCCACTGCCCCGACATCTGTCCGCACAACCTCCAGATCATGACCGAAGCCTTGGAACGGCTTGGAGAGCAGGCCGAGCGGGTTTAACCACTATTCATTACCAGTGATCCGTCGCGGGACACACAGGAACTCCTTGCCGAATACGTCGAGCATTTTCACCCAGCTCTCGTCGGACTTACCGGTAGCGAGACACAGATCAGGGCAGTGTCGAAAGTCTATCGCGTCCATCGCAGCAAGTTGGTCGCGAAAGAGTCCACTGAGGCAGACGACTACCTGGTCAATCATTCGTCGTTGACTTACTTGATGGGACCTGAAGGCGAATTCGTGACGCTGTTTCCTCACGACACGCAGGCCGACTTCATGGCCGAGACCGTCAGGAAATACCTCAAAGGTGGCTAGAGTCGGGTTCCAGCCGTCGCGCCTGTTAACCGTCTGACTTGGCGGCCTCCATGAAGCGGTTTCGCACCGCTATCCCGTCTATGGGAATGACGCCGATCCCTTCAGGCATACCCGGCTCACACTTGATGACCACGACATGAGGTCCATCCTCCTTGAGCAATCCGGAAATTGTGGGCTCGATCTGGTCCTGTTCGGTAATCACAACCACTTTCTCGACACCGGAGCCCGTTGCCACATCTTCCAGGCGCAGATTGTCAGCCGTGAATGAACGCTGAAATCCCGTCGAGCCGTACGCCTTGTTGTCAATGATGATGAGCATGTAGTTCTTCGGCCGAACCAGGCCGATGGTTGCCAACGTGCCCATATTCATGGTCACGGAGCCATCGCCATCAAGCGCGATGACCTTGCGGTCCTGTGCCATGGCGACTCCCAGTCCGATGGACGAGGACAGCCCCATAGACCCGAACATGTAGAAGTTCTCCGGCCGATCGCGCAGTTTGAAAATCTCCTGGCTCGGATGGCCGATATTGCAGATGACGAGTTCATCGCCAATCGCTTTCAGAATCTCGTCTGTTGCTTCGTATCGCCGCATGGCTTTCCCCTATCGATGCTCGGGCACGTAGCTTTCGGCATCTTGCCAGAAGCTGAACGGAAACAGGAAGGCGATCGACTTCTCGTTGGTGATCGCCCAATCGATGCCTTCGTCAACGCTGTCCAGATCGCCTGGACTTTCGACCGAAATACATTTGACGCCCGACGCTTCCATCACGCCCTGCACGGCATCTCCCATAGGTACCTGGGCATCAATGCGTTCACCCGCGCTGCCCCGGTGACTGACCAGCATGACGATTGGAATGTTGTAATAGTTCGTGAGCGAACAGACCGCGTTTACGATATTCCCGTAGCCTGAATTCTGCATGACGATTGCAGGCCTTCGGCCGGCAAGGTAGGCCCCGGCAAGGATACCAATCCCCTCCTCTTCCCGGGTTACGGGTGTATAGGTCACGTCCTCGTCAGTCTCCAGAATCTCGATAACTTCACCGAGAAGACTGCATGGGACCGATACGAAGAAATCGACGCCATGGTTGCGCACGCGTTCGTAGAGTTGCCCCGCCGGACTGTTGGATTTTACGGCTGCTTCAGTGCTCATAGTGATTCATTCCGCCCTGCTGAGTTAGGCGCATTCAATCGGAAGTGTTGCCTTGGCGCAAATCCCGGACAACGCTTCTGAACACAGCCCCACAAAGTTCCGGATTTCAGACGCGAATCAACCACATCTCTGACATGCCAGCTCGATCAAAACTAACGCCCGTCGACCTCTCCCGATGGAGGAATGGCAACAACGGCATCGACTTCACAACGACACTTGAATCGGGTCGAGCAGGTCCACACGCGATGATTATGGCGCTGATACACGGAAATGAATTATGTGGCGCACATGCCATCACATTTCTCCACGAACATCTGACGCAACCCGTCAAGGGGCGTATCTCGCTGGCATTGGGTAATATCGCGGCCTACCGCAGATTTGAAAGCAAGAATATCGGAGCCTCCCGATATCTCGACGAAGACATGAATCGTGTTTGGAGTGGCGATCGACTGGAAGGACCGTCAAACTCCGTCGAACTGCGCAGGGCCCGGGAACTGCGTCCACTTGTGGACAAGGTCGACTTTCTGCTCGATCTGCATGCGATGGAGAACACGGGTCCACCCCTGATCCTGTCGGGCCCACTGGATCGCTCGGTGGAGCTGGCCAGGTGGCTCGGCACACCTCAGTTCATCGTCCGAGACGCTGGACATGCCAACGGGACGCGGCTCCGCGATTATTCGAATTTCTCTTCAAATGATCATCATCACACAGCGTTGCTTATCGAATGCGGACAGCGCGAAGACCCTGAAAGTGCGCGAGTCGCCATCGATGCGTCATTGAAATTCCTGTTGTCCCTCGACCTCATTCGCCCGCTCCCGAGCGCCATGTTCCAGCCATTGCAGCCAATGTCTTCACAAGACACCATTCAGGTCACGGACGCCGTCACAGTGGATACCGACGCCTTCAGTTTTCTTATCGACGTCGAGGGATTCCAGGTGATCGATCGGGCAGGCACCGTCATCGCTCGAGACGGCGACCGGCCGATAATGACGCCCTATGATTCTTGTGTTCTGGTGATGCCGTCGCGTGAGGCAAAGCGGGGCCAGACGGCTGTCCGCTTCGGGCACGTGGTGACCGACTAGGGGTGGAATCCTGGAGTGGGTTGACGCGAATCGCGGACATTCTGGATCGTGATAAAATCTACAAGTCCGCGCATCAAAACCAGTCGAAGTGTTCGCGTCAGTTCGCGCCCCTGAAGGTCGTCGCGTCGCGTGTACCACTCCAGCATGGCGCCGTTGATGGAACCCATGATGAGAGCGGTAAGCTCCGAACTTTTTAGATCCGTCCGAAAGCGGCTGCGCATCCATCCCAGCTTGATGATGCCCTCGACCGTCCTGTGCAGGTGCCCCACAAGAGTCATAAGTTTGGTGCGAACCTCTTCATCGCTATTCCGCAGCTCCATTTGTATGAGGATGAGGAACACCATGTAGTCCGCCCAGGTCGATGCGACCTGGGACATGCCGTGGACGAACGCCACCAGTTTCTCTTGTGCTGTTTCGGGGGCCTTTGCGATCTTTTCGATGACCGGTTCTATGACGTATTCGCGGACGCGATCGAGAACGCCTGAAAATACCTGAGCCTCATCTCAATAGTGCGTTCGAACGACGTGTTCAGGCAGGCTTGCCGTCTGACAGATGGCGTTGAACGACGTCGCTTGATAACCGCGACTGTTATAGAGCTTCATCGCCGCACTCAAGATGCGGTCCTGAACTCGACTGCGATCTGAAACTTCGGCTGCCGCCCTGGCCAAGACCCGTCCTCACTACCAAACAGTTGAATACCAAACGCGTACGTACCCACTGAACCTAGGAGCGCGACTCCACCAAGTCAATCGCCTGGAACCGCCCTCAGACTTCATTTTGGCTTCCACTGGTTAATCAACTGTTTGGCGGCGCTGACTTCCGCAGAGCTGGAGTCCCGCGACAGACTGTTGACCGCCTCAATGGCCCACGCATGCCCGCTTGCTGCAGCCAGACCGAGCCATTTCATCGCCTGGACGGGGTTGCTGACGACTCCGTGACCCTTTGCATAGAGTTCTCCCAGATTCAGCTGTGCCTGAACATGCCCCTGGTCAGCCGCCGCCCTGTACCAGTGTGCAGCGCGGACGAAATCCTGCGCGACGCCCGTGCCGGTGCGGAACATTCCTGCAATGGCTGCCTGGGCATCTGCATCACCAGCTTCCGCCAGTGGCAACCAGTTTTCACGCGCGGTTTGATAGTCTCCGCCATCGAAAGCCTGTAATCCGTCCGCAAAATCAGCGAATGCGGGACCGCCTGACAGGCAAAGGCAAAGCCAGACCAATCCGACGACGCGATTTGCGTTCATGGGCATATTCCAGAGAGAAAGCACGAGAACAGCATGCACCTGATATGGAGACAATTCGAGAACTGGCTCGCACGAACACACATCTTTGATCCACCGTGAAGCCTGGCCGGCGGCGAAAGGGTTGAATCTCCAGACGACCACCCCGACATGTACCGTGGAGGCCACGACAGGGTGGCACAGATCGATTGGGGAGGCTCAAGCTATGCGTTATGCGTTCCGAAGGCCCTGGGGTGCCGTTCCTGCACTGTTGATCGTGGTTATGACCGTGTTTCTGTGGCGCCCTGCTGCGGCCTTGGAACCTGTATTCGCACCTGGCGGTATTGCCATCAAGGGCGCCGATCCTGTGGCCTATTTCGTCGATGGAAAGCCCCGTATCGGGAGCGAGCAATACAGCCATGACTGGAACGGCGCGAAATGGCTGTTCGTCAGCGCTGAGAATCGTGACAAATTTGCGGCGAATCCAGAAAGTTATGCGCCACAGTTTGGCGGGTACTGTGCCTACGCAGTTGGAAACGGCTACACCGCCAAGATCGAGCCGGACGCCTGGACGATCGTCGATAACAAACTCTACCTGAACTACAACAAGGCGGTTCGATTGCTGTGGACGGCCCGACAGTCGCACTACATCAGCGAAGCCACCAAGAATTGGCCGAAAATTCTCGACGGATCATTGGGTTAGTCGAGGAGTCGCGCGGCCACTGAGCGGCCCGAATCACTGCAGACTGGTTATGGCGGCCTAAGGCACCCGAACAGGGTGCCGGCCCAAGTTGACACTGACAGCCCCGATATGCTTCGTAAGCGCGCGCTCAACGGACGCTTTCTGCATCGGCGTCCCGCGAGATTCGCGATCGAAAATGATCATCCGTTCGGAAAAACGAGCCGAAAGGGGCCGCGCGGTGTCACTCACCTACGAAGACGTTCAGGAAATCCTCAAGATCATCGACCAGTCGTCGACCAAGGAAATTCACATCGAGGTCGATGACTTCAAGCTGATCGTACGCAAGCACGGCGCCGATGGCGCCCCCGCGGTGACCACGACCGCGACTCCACCGGCCCCGGCCCCGGCAAGCAGCGCACCAGCACCTGCGGAACCGGAGCCCGCACAGGCCGCTCAGGACACCTCCAAGACAGAGGCTCCCAGCGCGACAGCGCAATCTCTCAACTCGCCCCTGGCAGGAACTTTCTATCGCGCACCCTCGCCCGGCGCCGATCCTTTCGTCGAAGAAGGTGCCAAGGTTTCAACCGGCGACACGGTGTGTATTCTCGACGTGATGAAGGTCATGAACACGCTCAAAGCACCCTGTGATGGCGTCGTCCTCAGCATCCCGGTAGAGAACGCAGAAGCCGTATCGGCCGGACAACCGGTCATGTGGTTCGAGCCCAAATAGTTACGAGCAGCGCGGCCAACAAATGCTGAAACGAGTCCTCATTGCCAATCGCGGCGAGATCGCCGTGCGTGTCATCCGTGCCTGCCGGGAACTCGGTATCGAGACAGTTGCTGTCTATTCGGAAGCGGACCATGACTCACTGCACGTCCGGCTGGCCGACAAGGCCGTTTGTATCGGCCCGGCCCAAGCGACGCGGAGCTACCTCAATACCGGATCGCTGATCGGCGCCGCCATGTATGTGAAGGCGGACGGAATTCATCCGGGTTACGGATTCCTTGCTGAGAATGCCGACTTCTCGGATGAATGCGTTGATGCTGGGATCAAATTCGTCGGTCCAACAGGCAAATCCATTCGCCAGATGGCCGACAAGGCGGTTGCGCGGACCATGGCAGCGGAAGCGGGCGTTCCCACAGTACCCGGTTCGGACGGAAAGGCTGTGGACGTCGCCGAACTGGCAGCCGTCGCAGACGAGATCGGGTACCCGGTACTGATCAAGGCCGCGGCAGGTGGCGGCGGCCGGGGCATGATGCTTGCTGAGAATCCCGACCAGTTGTCCCAGAATGCCATGACCGCCCAGGCCGAGGCCCAAGCTGCGTTTGGCGATTCCTCGATCTATCTGGAGAAATACATCGGCAATGCGCGCCATGTTGAGGTCCAGGTTCTGGGCGATGGAAAAGGCGGCGTGATTCACGTCGGTGAACGCGATTGCTCTATGCAACGGCGCCATCAAAAGATCGTTGAAGAGGGCCCCTGCCCCGTCATTACGCGCAATCTGCGCAATGGATTGCACGAGGCCGCCGTCGCACTCTCCGCGAGCGTCGACTATGAGGGTGCCGGAACGGTGGAGTTCCTTGTCGATCTAGATGCCAAGGCCTTTTACTTCATCGAAATGAACACCCGAATTCAGGTGGAACATCCAGTGACCGAGGTGCTGACCGGTGTCGACCTGGTTCGCGAGCAGTTGCTGATCGCCGGAGGCGAAGGCATGTCGCTGAAACAGAAAGACGTCAAACTGCGCGGACACGCCATCGAATGCCGTGTGAACGCGGAGGACGGCGCCCGCAACTTCATGCCCTCTCCCGGTACACTTGTTGAATACATCGCGCCCGGTGGACCCGGTGTGCGGGTCGATTCTCATTGCTACGCGGGATATACCGTTCCGCCCTACTACGATTCGATGATCGCCAAGATCATTGTGTGGGCACCAGACCGCACCGAAGCCATCGACCGCATGCGAACCGCCCTTGCGGGCTACGTGATCGATGGCATCCCGTCCACGATCCCCTTCCATTTGGCGCTGCTTGATACGGATGCATTTCGCAAGAGCAAGTTCAACACACAGTGGCTCGAGAAAAATATTGAAGATGTGATGCCACAGGAGAGCATGACGGCATGAGCAGGAAACTTCGGATCTGGGAGACAGCACTCCGCGATGCCCATCAGAGCCTTTGGGCGACACGTATGACCAGCGACATGATGGAACCCATCATCCCAACGATGGATGCAGCCGGGTACGGCATTCTGGGTGTGGCAGGATCAGCCGTCTTCGAGTCCTGCATCTACTATCTCGCGGAAGATCCCTGGGAACGGCTGCGGATGATCCAGAAGTCGGCCCCGAACACCATGAAGAATGTCTATATCCGCAGCCTCAACGTGTTGGGCTGGGACCTGTTTGCTGACGACGTATTTCCCCTGACCATCGACACCCTGACCCGCTACGGTATCAACTGCATCAATACATTCGACGCCTTGAACGATACCGCAAACATGGCGGTGTCGATCAAAGCAACCAAGGCTGCGGGCCTGCACGCTGTGGGCTCCATCGTCTTCAGCGAAAGTCCGGTCCACACGGACGAGCACTTTGTCGAGAAGGCCAAAGAACTCGTCGCACTGGGCGTGGATGCGGTGCAGATCAAGGATTCGGGTGCTTTACTCACGCCGGACAGGGTCCGCACCTTGGTCCCGGCCATCCGCACGGCGATCGGTGAGGATATCGATCTCCATATGCACACCCATTGCACGTCGGGGCTCGGCCCGCTCGTCGCGCTTGAGTCCATGCCGCTTGGTGTCGACGTCATTCACACTGCGATCTCGCCGATCGCCCATGCGACTTCCAATCCACCGACTGAACTGATTGTTCAAGAGGCCTTGAACCAGGGCGTCGACATCGATGTCGACATAAACAAAGTGAATGAGATTGCCGAACATTTCCGGCAGCAGGCCATCAAGAACGACATGCCCATCGGGGCGCCTGTCGCATATGACCCTGGCCTCTTCCGTCACCAGGTACCCGGCGGCATGCGGAGCAATCTCGAAAAGCAGATGCAGGAGATCGGCCTGCACGACAAGTTGCCGGCCGTGCTCGAGGAAATCGTGCAGATGCGCGAGGAACTCGGCTGGCCGATCATGGTCAGCCCCATGTCTCAGTTTATCGGCGTCCAGGCCCTGCTTAACGTCGTGGAAACCGAGCGCTACACAACGATTCAAACCGAGATCAAGAACTACGTGCTGGGTTGGTACGGTCAACTCGCCGCCCCTGTCGATCCCAACATCATGGACAAAATCGCAGACGGCGAGGAACCTATCACGGACCGGCCTGGTGCGCTGCTCGAGCCCATGGTTGAGAGCTTCCGCGCCCAACATGGACCGTTCGAGTCGGACGAGGAGCTCATCCTCGCCATGCACTTCAAGCCCAAGCTTCTCGACGAATGGCGCGAGGCCCGCAAGGTGCGTGCCGGTCGTCCGACGGCGAAGACTCCTGTTGCGACCCTGATCAAGGAACTCGCGCATCGGCCGGACGTCAGTTACGTATTCGTGGAGAAAGGCAGCACCCGGGTCAGTCACGTCGCGTAAGCGGCTACTCCGGCACCGGCATGGAGTTCCTTGCCGATTCGCTGACCACATCACTCCTCTATGCGGTGATTGCCGCCGTCGTCTCAGGCGTGCTTTTTGGATTTGCGGGATTCGGCGCCGGGCTCATCATGTCGCCCCTGTTCGCCGTCATCTTCAGCCCCACCGACGCCATCGCGATCGTCACACTGACCAGCACGACCGCCGTAGTCCTGCTATGGCCGCAGATCAAGCGGCGGGTGCAGATTCGCGAGGCGTTGCCCGTTGCGCTCTGTGGTGCTCTGACAATTCCCTTCGGGACCTACATCCTGCTCGCTATCGACGCGGAACTCATGCGCCGCGGCATTGGCGGTGTCGTACTCTTTTTTGCACTGATCATGCTCACCGGATGGACCTACCGGGGGCCGCGTGGTTCGATCGCGGGCGGGCTGACTGGCCTTGCGTCCGGTGTGGTCGCCGGTTCAGCCGCAACGTCAGGGCCTATCTATTCACTCTATCTCCTGTCCGCCCCGGTCGAGGCAGCAGTGACACGGGCGAACATCCTGTTCGTCTCGACGATATTCCCCATCAGCACGATCGTCTCCATGGCGGCGCAGGGGGCCATCGGTTCTCAGACACTCGTCAGGTTTGCCCTGATCCTGCTGCCCTACGCGCTGGGGATCTGGGTGGGTGCCCGAATCTTCACCAGGTCGTCCGATCAGCTATACCGGCGTGTTGCGCTCTGGTTCATCTTCGCCGTCGGGCTGTTCGTCGTCGTGATTTAGAGTCGCTGTTCTCCCTGCCATCGAAAGTAGCGGCGCGGCCGTATGGCAATGCCTGGCCGCGCCGGTCCCCTAATGCGATTACAGATTGTCAGGTCTTGGGTTGGACGAACGTCTTGTCCAAACCGTCGAACCAGATTCGCTCCTCGTACTGGCCCTCGTTGTAGAATTGCCAGTCGCCGTCAGAATGCTGACAGGCGGAGAGCGCAAAACTGACTGCCAACACAAATACCACGCCGGTTAACGTTGTCACCTTTTGCATTTTTGGTGTCCCCCAACGAGTATGGCGCAACGGCGGAACGCCGATGACCTGCTAACACTTGTTCATCGGAATCCTTCCGTGCCACTCACGCCTGCTCACAGTATTGTGAGACGAAATGCCGATGCGCCAGGGAGGAACAACGCGTGACATCGAGCTCTGAAACGGTCCGTCTTGACCGCGAAAAAATCACCGCATTTGTTGACGAGGTTTGGGAGAGCGAGATCGTCCCCGAACTCGAGACCTATATTGAAATCCCTGCGAAATCTCCCGCCTTCGACCCGGGTTGGGAGGCAAACGGCTATATCGAAGAGGCCGTCGCGCATATCGAGAGATGGTGTCGAAACCGGAACATCGACGACCTTGAAATCGACGTAATCCGTCTCGAAGGTCGTACTCCACTGATTTACATGGAGCACCCTGGAACGCCTGGTTATCGAGATGGCGAAACGGTCCTCCTATACGGTCACCTCGACAAACAGCCGGAAATGACGGGATGGCGCGATGACCTCGGCCCCTGGAAGTCGGTGCGTGAGGGCGACAAGCTTTATGGCCGGGGTGGTGCCGATGACGGCTACGCTGCATACGCGTCGTTGACGGCAATCGAAGCCTTACACCGTTTCGAAGGTAGCCATGGCCGATGCGTCATACTGATCGAAGGATGCGAGGAAAGCGGCAGCTACGACCTGCCCTACTACATCGATGCCTTGGCCGAGCGGATCGGTGAACCCAATTTGGTGGTGTGCCTGGATTCGGGGTGCGGAAATTATGACCAGCTGTGGGGAACAACGTCGCTACGTGGCCTGGTCTCCGGAACGTTGCGCGTCGATATCCTGGATGAGGGCGTGCACAGCGGCGATGCCAGCGGCATCGTGCCTTCGAGTTTTCGGATCGCGCGCCAGCTCCTGTCACGGATCGATGATGAGACCACGGGAGCCGTTCGTGTCGCCTCCGCCAATGTGGAGATCCCGAGCGATCGTGTGACCCAGGCCGACGTCGCCGCTCAGAACCTGGGGGACATGGTGTGGCGCAAGTTTCCCTTTGTTGGCGACTCGCAGGCCACGAGCAGCGACCTGAGCGAACTGATTCTCAACCGGACCTGGCGACCCGCGTTGTCCATTACCGGTCAGGCTGGGATGCCCGATCTCGGTGATGCGGGAAATGTTCTACGTCCCGGAACGTCGCTTGCGCTCTCCTTACGCATCCCGCCAACGGCAGATTCCCAGGCGATCGTGGACGACCTGACTGCAACGTTGACGGCGGATCCACCCTACGGCGCGCACATCTCGGTCGAATTTGACACGGCCGCCGATGGCTGGAACGCACCACCCCTGGCGCCATGGCTCGAGACCGTAACGGACGATGCCTCGAACATTTATTTTGGCAAGCCCGCCGTCTACATGGGTGAAGGCGGCACCATCCCGTTCATGGGTATGCTCGGCGAGAAGTTTCCGGCGGCGCAGTTCCTCATTACGGGGGTACTGGGACCTGCATCGAACGCCCATGGACCGAACGAATTCCTACACATCCCCACGGGCAAAAAACTCACGGCCTGTGTTGCCCACCTGTTGATGGCGCATGCCTTGATTCACACGGAATCATGACATCTCGGACCGACTTGCAAGGAGAATTCCATCCGAATTATTGGCTTTGATCGGCTGAGGAAGATTCCGGGACGCGCGCGGCCTTGCTAATTTGAGCGCGATGGGCAAAAAGAGGCTGAGACCCGTTTGACGGTTGATGTCCCGAAGGGTCTGGTCGAGCAGCCAGCCGGAAAGAAATGTGAGGTAAACATGTACGAGAAGAGTATTGAACTCCTGAACACTGCGGTGGCCGATGAGTTCACGGCCATTCACCAGTGAATGTACTTCCATTTCCACTTTGACGATCAGGGGATCGAACTACTGTCCGCCCTCTTCAAGCGTACCGCCATCGAGGAAATGCAGCATGTCGAGCGGATCGCCGATCGCATCCTCTACCTCAAAGGCGACGTCATAATGGAGGCCAACGCCAAGGTTCAGCAGATCAGGGACATTCCCGGAATGCTGGAGTGGGCGACAAACTCCGAAACAGCTGCCATCAAGATGTACAACCAGTTCGCCCTCGAATGCGGCGCCAATGCCGATACCGCCACAAAAAAACTGTTTGAAGACCTGGTCATGGACGAGGAACGGCACTTCGGTCAATACGACGACGAAGTGGATAACATCGAACGTTTCGGCGAGAGCTACCTGGCCCAGCAGGCCATGGAACGAAGCAAGGCGAAAACCGGACCCGCGGGAGGTGGTGCTTAGGGCAAGCCATGCTGTAAGACGCGCTGAGACTCGTCAATCATTTCAGATCGCGGGATTCCCTTTCAAGGACGCGGAAACTCGGGCGCGTTTTTTGGAGACTCTGCTCGAGCCGGGTCGGAGCGACTGACTGCCTTAAGTTGACTCCAAGTACTCTTCCAACCATTTCCTTGTCGCCGCAAACGACCGGCGGGCTATCTCCTCATAGCCAACTTCTTCAAGGAGTGACCGTCGCGGCGCCTCCACAGAAATGGGAATTCCCGCCGGCAGCGCCGCCATGACGCCGAACAGGTCGAGCCCGCCGTCCCCCGGGAACTGCCGCTCGAAGCGGCCCTGGTGAAGAATATCCTCGTCCGTTTGCGGTGGAATCTTGGGCGCATCGCACAACTGAATGTAGCGGAAGCGGCCTGGCGACAGGGCGGCCAGCTTTTCCAGGGTGCCGCCCGTGCGGTCGTAGTGGATGGCATCGATCATGAGGTGTGCATTTGGCGCGCCTGCCGCGGAAACGATGCGTTCGGCCTGTTCCAGGGTGGCGACACCCAGCGTCCAGGGCATGAATTCCAGATGGAAATCCAACCCGTACGTACTGCCGAATTCGCAGAGGGCCGACAGGCGTTCGATATTCAAGGATTCGTCCTCTGCATCCGACGTGACCAACACCTTGGTTGTGCCCAATTCGGCCATCGCATCAAAGATGGGCGTCAGTGAGACGGGATCCGTGAACCTGTTGAGTTTGACGTTCTCGACGTCCAGCACGCTCAGCCCCGTATCGCTCAGTCGCGACAACGTCTCACGCAGCATCTCCGATCCCACTGTCATCGGAAATTGCTCTTCTTCGGGCAGAGCAGGCACCAGTCGCAGACCAACTGCGTCGTAGCCGGCCTGGGCCGCAAATGAGACATGGTCCGGCGGGGCCAGACCGAAAACCGTTAGGTAGGCGAGCGATATCTGATTCATTGACGTCCTGTCCGTGGATCCAACGCTGGGGCTCGTCGGGAGTGTAGATCAAAGGTCCTGCCGTTGCTGTAGTCGACGCCTACGCACGATACCGAGTGTCAGCCTAGAACGGACACTCATCATGGGAGAATGTAAAATGTGAGGAGCAAAACCGCACGCCGCTGGCCCAAATCGAACCATTCGGTATGCTGAAACAAAATGGGAGGCGCAAAACATGTCCAACGGAATGATATTCGATCTACCGGTCGACTGGACGGGAGAGAATCCCGGGGTTTACCTGAAGGACGACCCGTCCGGGCCGTGGACCACGCTGGCGTCGTTCTTCCGAATCTTCGCCTCGCCCAAAGGTCAGGGCACGGCCCTATTGCTTCTGGCTTCGCCGAACGATGAGTTCGGCACCGACTCTGCACCCAATGTCTGCATCACCGACAACGAGCCCTTGGCCCGGTGGCTGGTCAACGACTTCGCGGCGAACTTCGCGTTCTTCAGGGACACGCCGTCGATACCCGCCATCACCTATGTGGGGCTGGACTCGTCCAAGCAGGGCGGCGATGCCTTGACCACCTACAGCGAGACCGTTTCGGGCGGTGGCTATGACGTTCGGCTAGACTGGAAAGGCCTGGGTGAGCCCTTCGGCATGGTGGTGCCACCGGACAGTGCACCGACGGGTAAACACACGTTCCTGAGCATGTTCGTGGGCACCGATGGCGGCACAGTAACACTGAACGGGGCTCCGCTTCCTGGGCAACCGGTGCCCCGTGACGCGTTCGGCAGGCAGATCACGAGCGCCTTCCTCGCGTTTTCGGAAATCTGGATGCGGCACGACTGAATGGACGCTACGACAGACCTTCAAGGAGTTCGCGCGCCTCGGTCAGGTCTGCGAATTCAAACCCGTCTGTGAACGTGTCGACTACGGGTTGGAGCAGTTCTCGTGCTTCGTCTCTCCTGTCCTGATCGGTCCACAGCCGGCTGAGGCTGTTGGCTACCCTCAACTCAAGCGATCGGGCTCTCTGGTCGCGGGTCAACCTGAGCCCACGCAGATAACAGGCTTCCGCTTGGGCCTGGTCCGCCCCATTAGCGAGATGGAGATTCCCCTCGATGCGATGGGTTTCACTCTCGACCCAACGCTCCTGCGAGCGCTCCATGATCGCTTTGGAATCAGCGATCGCGCCCACTGCAGCGTCAAACTCGCCCAGCCTGATATAGCCTTCCGCCAACACCGCCATTGACCAGGGCATCAAGTAATTCACACCGCCCTGCACATAGAGAGCCTCAAAACTTTGCTTAGAAGCTTCCACGCCAGAGCGTAACTCTCCACGCATGATTTTGAGCCATGCCCGCCAGAACATACCCACGCCCAACCACATTTGGAGGCCGTGCTCCTTGCCTACTGAGATCATTTCCTGCGCGCAGGACTCGACCTCATCCCAATCATTCAGAAGCGCGCCGAGAACAACTCCTCCATTGTGAAGTGCATAGGCCAGAGTGTTGGCATGGGACAATGTGCGGGCGAACTCGATTCCTTCGCGCGACCGAGCAGTCGCTTCCGCAGGAAATCCCAGGCAGGAAAAGGCCTGTGCCAGAAAGTTGAGCCCTCCAACGCGGAAGTTCTGTCCCAATTGAAAGGCCAGGGGGCCGTGACGATCCTGGTCGTAGAGCTCCAGAGCCGTCTCCAGATTGTGCCTGGCCTCTTCGAAGGCTCCCATCGTGACCTGCGCGGTGCCGAGCAGGCGATGTCCGATCATCCTGTTGTCGAGATCCTCGCCGCGCTCCGCAGGTTGCAGAATGGCCTTGGCCAGTTCCGCACAGCGGGCCTTCGATCCGGCAACGAGCTGGAACGCCCACTGACCATACAGCACGGGCATAATCTGCTTGGCCTCACCAAGCTTATCGCTCAAATCCAGCGCCCGTTCCGTGGCACGCGCCAGTTCCTCAACCATGTACCCTCTGGCCGCGACCAGCGGCGCGGTATATCCGATGAGGAGACTGAGCTCCTGGCGGTCACGCGATTCGTTGTCCGGTAAACTCGCGATGAGCTCGAGCACCCGCTCCAGATGGGCAACAGCCTCGGGATTAGCCGATCGTCGTGTCGCAAGTGTCGCCGCTTGCTGCCAGCGCTGGATCGCCTGCTCGATCAGATCGGCCTCGGTCAGGTGGTGAGCCAGGAGTTCCGGCTGCGTATCTGCAATCTCCGGATTATGCTCTGAAATGACTTCGGCTAACCGCGCGTGCAACTGCTTGCGCCGGCTGATCAGCAGGCTCGCATAGGCAGCATCCTGCACCAGAGCATGCTTGAAACTGTAACTTTGATGTGGCGGCACGCCGCGGCGAAAAAACCAGTTCGGCGGTGACGAGTTGATCCAGCGCCCCGGCAATGTCCTCTTCGCTACGTTCGGCGGCGGCGGCCAAAAGGGCCAGTGAAAACTCCCGGCCGATCACCGAAGCGATCTGTGCAACCTCACGGACTGGAGCCATCCGATCCAGGCGCGCTGTCAGGGAATCCTGCAATGTGGCGGGAACGGCCGGCGGCGGTAGCGTGCCTTCCATGCTGAATTCGGATTCCTTTTCCGTTAGCACACCTGACTCGAGAACGGTTTTGGTCAATTCCTCTACGAAAAGCGGCACGCCATCCGTGCGCTCGAGGATCTGCTCCATGACTTTATCGGGTAGCGCCTTGCCATCCGTCAGGTCATGCACAATGTCCGTGATCTGGTTGCGGGCCAAGCGGTTGAGGGAGAGAGACGTCACATGGGCATGACCCGACCATGGCGCCTCAAATTCCGGACGATACGTCATGACCGCCAGAACGCGATGCTCCGAGACCGCCTGCAATGCGAGGTCCATGAGTTCGAGGGTCGTAGGATCCATCCAATGGGCATCTTCGACGATCAGCAGAAACGGTCCGCCCGATTCATAGGCTGCCAACTGATCAACCAGTGCCGTGAGCGTTGCCTGCTTCAACTCATCCGGAGACAGCTCAAGCGGGCCATATCGGTCTTCGGCAGGGATGGACAGCAAGCTCGCGAGGATCGGAGCAGGTGAAGCCAACTCATCGCGTGCCGGCGCCAGCGCAGCTCAGTTCGCGGTACGCCAGACCCAGTCGTTCATCGAGCTTGAAATGCGGCCACCAGGTTTCGTTGCGTTCGGAGTAATGACGTGCAAGTTCACGGTATCGATGTGCGAGCTCTTCCGCGGCTGAATGGTCTCCTCGATACGCCACCCAGCGAAACCAGGCAATCGACGACCGGAAAAATTCCTCGCTTTCCCTGTCGTAGGTGATGTCGGCATCCCGCAGCGCGGCATATCCCTTCGACCTGGCGTCAGAGAGAGATGTGCCGGGGGGCACGGATTCTGAAAACCTCTCGTTTGCCTGAAGCTCGGCCGTTTCGAGATCCGCGCTAACCTGGGCCCATCCCGCATGGGTGAGAAGCCCAGGTGGCACAAGGAGCAGGACAGCCCAGAAGAGGACCAGCATGCCGCCACGCAAGGTGACCGTCCCAAATAGTTGACTGGCTCACCTGCTCAACTGGCGTCTCACAAGCCAGTCCGTTGCGTTCTGAGGGTGCGCAAAGGTGTCGCAGGCAGCAACTAGGCCGCCAGGCCCGCCGAAGCACGCATCTTGAAGATCGGGTCGTCCTTGTCGCGGCGCAGCGGTGCCCATTCAGGCTTTAGCGGTGGGATATCCTCGCGCTGCACCCGCGTGGACTCGAACACCACGACACGATCAGCGATTTTCCACGGGCCGTCGCGCCTCTCGACGCGATCGACATAGCGCCCGAACTGGCAGAACTGAACCGTTGCCTCTCCGTCGCCAACGCCGTATTCGGTCCGCGCTGCCTCGCCCAGTGTGTGTGAGGTGATGAAATATGTCTCAACCACGGCCACGTCGGCTCCCGCGAACTCGATCAGGCAGTTTCCCAAGAAATGGACGCTTTGCGGCAGCAATCCGTTCCGGTCGCGAATGAACTCGATCAAACCGTCCACGCCGCCCTTGTAGTCACCATGATCGTCGTGGGCGTCCTCGTGATAGACGGCCCGCACACCTTCCCAGTCCGCCCGATCGACGGCACGAGCATAGTGTCCCATGAGGTCACGAATTTCCTCACGGTCGATGAGTCGTTGCAATGCATCTAGCATGACAGAACTCCTTCACTTACCGGGTCCCTTCGGGCCCTGCCTCGTTCAAAGCCAGCTCGACGGATCCTCAATCAGCTCCTTAAGGCGGCTCAGGAAGCGCGCGCACGGTGCGCCATCGACGACCCGATGATCGAACGACAGCACGAACGTGACGCGATCGCGCACCACCACGTCGTCACCTTCCACGACCGGGGCCCGACGTACGCGTCCGACTCCCAGGATGGCTGCCTGGGGCGGATTGAGGACAGGGGTGAACCAGTCCACGCCCATGCCGCCCAGGTTGGTGACCGTGAATGTTCCGCCTTCCAGGTCATCGGGGCTCAGGCGCCGGTTGCGTGCCTTCTCCGCGAGTTCCGCGACCGCCTTGGCAATATCACCAAGCCCCGCATCTCCGGCACCTTTGACCACCGGCACCGTCAATCCCTCTTCAGTGTCCACGGCCACGTTGAGATTGATGTGGGCAAACTGGTGGATGGCACTGTCGACCAACGCCACATTGAGTGCCGGATTGTCCTTGAGGGCACGCGCCGTGGCCAGCAGGATGATGTCGTTGATCGTCGGCTCGACCCCGAACTCCTTTTTCCAGGAATCTCGCTTGTCCTGACGGGCTGCCAGGCAGGCCGAGAAATCAACCTCGATGCCCTCGGTCACCTGAGGGGCCTGTGCCCAATTGGCCGAGAGGCGTTCCGCCGCGACCTTGCGAATTCCTGCCAGCGGGATGACCTCGACGCCCTCCGGCACCTCGTCTTCCTTCTTGGGCGCTGTTCCCGATTCGATGGCATTTTGCACATCTTCCTTGGTCACACGGCCGCCCGGCCCGGTACCCTCCAGGGCATCGGCGTCGATGCCGTTGCGATCCGCAAGACGCCGTGCAACCGGGGTGACCCGCTCCTTGGGTGGGGAGTCCGCAGGCGCTGCAGCGACGGGCTCTTCCGGCTCGTCCGGTACTTCCTCGCCGGCATCTCCGATCCAGGCAAGAGTCGCACCCACAGGGAGCTCCTGATCCGCCTGCCCAACGATTTTCAAGATCACGCCACCGAGCGGGGATTCGACATCCACAACGGCCTTGTCGGTTTCAACCGAGAGGATTTCGTCACCTTCCTTGATCTCGTCGCCTTCGGAAACCTTCCATTCAACGACGCGTCCCACTTCCATGGTGTGGCCGAACGCCGCCAAGCGAAAACGTGTCGCCATGGTTATCCCTCCGACCTAGGCAATCACGCGGCGAACCGCGTCAACGACATCGTCCACTCGGGGAACGACACTGTCGGCCAGCGACGGGGCGAAAGGCATGGGAACATGCGGCATACCGACACGAATGACAGGAGCCTGAAGGTCCTTGAAGCAGCTCTCCGCTATCATCGCTGCGATCTCGGCGCCGGTGCCCGCAAAGGAGGAATCCTCTTCGCAGACCACCGCCCGGCCGGTCTTACGCACGGATTCACAGATCGTATCGGTATCCAGCGGCGACAGGGTACGCGGGTCGACGACCTCGATATCGAAGCCGTCGTCCTCGAGAAGAACACCTGCTTCGAGTGACTTGCCGACCATCGGACCGATACCGATGACCGTGGCATCCTCGCCCTCGCGCTTGACTTCGGCCTCGCCGAAGGGGATGAGGAATTCCTCATCCGGCACCTCGCCTTCACTCGTATAAATCCGCTTGTACTCCATAAACATGACGGGGTCGGGACTGCGCACCGCGGTTTTCAACAACCCTTTGGCATCCTTGGGAGTGGACGGCACAACAACCTGCAGTCCAGGCACATGCATGAACCAGGATTCCATAATCTGGGAATGTTGAGCCGCGACATAGCGGCCGAGCCCGCAGGGCAGTCGGATGACGATCGGCACACTCGCCTGCCCACCCGTCATGTAGCGCATCTTGGCAGCCTGATTGACCACCTCGTCCATGGCGCAGGTGATGAAGTCCAGGTACATGATCTCGACCACGGGCCGCATTCCGGCCAGCGCCGCGCCCACACCCAGGCCGACGATGCCCGCCTCGGCAATCGGCGTTTGAAAAATGCGGTCGGGATACTTGTCGACGACCCCTTCGGTCACGGTATAGGGGCCGCCCTGAGCGATGACATCTTCTCCGATGACGAAAACGCTGTCGTCCCGCGCCATCTCTTCGTGGATTGCGGAGTGAAGGGCATCGCGAAAAGTGATCGTGCTCATGCCTCGACCCTCCAGGCTGTATCGACGACATCTGTCAAAGCTTCCTCAATACCCGGAACTGCGCTGTCCTCGGCGAATTTCACGGCCTTGGTGACTTCGGCAGATGTCGCTTCCTGAATCTCCTCGTCCTCGCGTTCCGTGAGCCACTGGCGCTCTTCCATATAGGCACGAAATGTATTGATCGGATCGCGGTTGGTACGCCAGTCCTCGACCTCGTCCCGTGTCCGGTACTCTTCCAGATCGCCGGGACTGTGACCGAAATATCTGTAGGTTCGGGCCTCGATGAGGCTGGGGCCCTCACCGCGTCGGGCTCGGTCGACGGCTTCGCTCACGGCTTCGTGGACCTCAACGACGTTCTGGCCGTCTACGGACACTCCCGGAATGCCGTACGAGCCCGCCATCGTCGCGACGGAATCGACCACCGCCACGGTCTCGCGACGCACCCATTGCTGGAACCCGTTGTTCTCGCAAACATAGACCACCGGCAGATTCCACAGCGCACCCATGGTGATTGCCTCGTGAAAGGTCCCCCGCGCCGCGGCGCCATCACCAAAAAAGCACACGGATACCTGGTCCGATTTGCGGATCTTGCTGGCAAGTGCCGTACCTGTTCCCGGACCCAGTCCTCCGGCAACGATCCCGTTGGCCCCCAGGATATTGAGCGACAGGTCAGCAACGTGCATGGAGCCGCCTTTGCCCGAACAGGTCCCGTCGGCCTTGCCGAAGAGCTCGGCCATCGTGTGTTCCATGTCGGCGCCCTTGGCGAGACAGTGACCATGACTTCGATGGGTACCGACGATGTAATCGTCGTCCCGAAGATTGGAGCAGACACCTACCGCAACAGCTTCTTCACCGCAGTAAAGGTGCAAAGCACCCACCACGTTTCCGAGGCCGAGCTGTCGGTTGGCCTCCTCCTCGAACATGCGAATCCGCCACATGTCGGTGTACATCTTTTTGGCGAGTTCTTCCGTGAGCGCCATGCTCATCCCTCCCTGCTGTCGTTCGCCCAAACTGGATCAATTGAGGCTTCTGAGCGGCCCCTCCGGGCGGTATCCAGAATAGTATAGCCCGCTTGCCCCATCCATACAGGCACCGCCCCGCCTCTAACGGCCTTGTGATGCCAAGCGTGTGATCAATCGGGCTGGGGCGTGATACTCTTAGGTTTCATGATCGGATCGACCGAAGAAGCCATCCTGGCGCAGCCGGCCCGCCTACTGACGCAAGCGCAGCGCGAGTTCTATTTCGAGAACGGGTACCTGCTGCTCGAGAGTGTGATTGGGAACGACTGGCTGACCAGACTTAGGTCGGCCATTGCCGAAGTTTTAGACCGCAGCCGTGAGATGACCGTTTCCGATGATGTCATCTGGCTCGAGAAGGGGCACACCCGGTCCGACCCCCGTCTGCTGCGCCTTAACTGCCCCGACGTGCATCATCCTGGATTCTGGGCGTACGCCACGGAGTCCATCCTGCCGGATATTGCGGCTGATCTTGTGGGACCGGATGTCCGGTACAGTCACTCGCTCCTGAATTTCAAGTGGGCAGAGGTTGGCCAGGAAGTGAAATGGCATCAGGACATCCAGTTTTATCCCCACACCAACTATTCACCGCTTTCACTGGGAACGCTGGTCGAGGATGTCGGACCCGAGCAGGGCCCCGTCCGTGCCATCCCCGGCAGCCATCTCGGTGATGTCATTCCGCATTACGCAGAAGACGGCACCTGGACCGCCTGCATTCAGGACCAGGATCTGAAATCGCTGAAGGTGGACGAAGCCCCCCTGCTCATGGGCCCGGCCGGCTCCGTCACCGTGCATAACTGCAGGACCGTTCACGGTTCCGATCCAAACCGTTCGGAACGGGGCCGACCCCTGCTGGTCAACACTTACTCTGCAGCTGACGCATTCCCCTACACGCACCTGCCCCAGCGCAGCACCAACACCGGGACCATCGTTCGCGGGAAACCGGCATCTCAGGCGCGGCTCGATCCCCGTCCCTGCCCGTTGCCGCCGGATTGGTCCGGAGGATTCTCCGTGAACAATGCGGCCACCGGCGAGATCCGAGGCGACGCAGGCTGATGCACGGCTCAAGAACTGCTGCCGTTGGCATCACAGGCTGGAGAGGTCTTCTCCGGGTGTGTGTGGTATGGCTGACGATGTCTTCGTCCGGGGCGATGACAGAACCGGCCATGGCGTTGACGCCTGATCTCAAGGACAACCTGCTGACGCTGTCTCACCTCGCCGGCGAACCCCTAACGAAGTCCGATCTCAGCGGTAAGGCCACGGTCGTCTCGTTTTTCGCCAGCTGGTGCCCGCCCTGCCATGCCGAGTTCTACCATCTGGCGGAATTTCGCGAGCACTACGGTGAGGATGTGACCATCCTCTCCATCAACGTTTTCGAGAATTACGGCGCATTCAAGGACTCCGGCATCATAGGATGTTTGACCGCGGCCGCGATCGTTAAGGTTTAGGTTGATCCCGCGCGTTGAAACAACTGCACCAGATTTCCGTCCGGGTCCCGAAACGTCAGAACCCGGCCATGATCGCCCATGTCACGACTGCCCAGTACCTCACCGCCGTTCTTCTCGATCGTGAGGCTGGCATCGGCAATGCTGTCGACTTCGAAAATCAACACCGCGCCCATCGCACCTTCGGCCGCCTCTTCGGGCGAAGAAACGGCAAAATTGGATCCACCGGCATCGAATTGCGCCCACTTGGCGCCATCCTGGAACTTCATCGGGAGGCCCAAGGCGTCCTGGTAGAAAGCGACTGCCCGCTCCATGTCATGCGTCACGACGTAAGCATTCTGTAGGCGTTTCACGGTCATGGCAGAGGCCTTCCCTGAAAAATGCGGGTTGCTGTTTAGCATGTTTTGCGCAGACGGACAGCCGACCTAAACTGGTTGGGTAGGACTTCAGTTGGGAGGACGATGTGGCTGAGCACAAAACGGCCATGGTGATCGGTGCGACCGGGATCATCGGCGGTAACCTCATTCGGCATCTCGATACGCTCAATGATTGGGACGTCGTCGGACTTTCGCGCGGAAAGCCCGACTATCCCTCGCAGATGGAGCACATCTCGGTCGATCTGCTCGACCCTGACGATTGCGTAGCTAAACTCAGTCATCTCAGCCACGTCACACACATTTTCTTCGGGGGCTATACCGAACGGCCGACGTGGGCGGAACAGGATCCACCCAACAAGGCCCTGCTCGTCAATCCAGTCCGCGTAGTGGAACCGGTGGCGAAGGAATTGCGCCACGTCTGCCTGGCCCAGGGCACCAAGTACTACGGTGCTCACCTCGGCCCATGGACCAATCCAGCGCGGGAAACCGATCCCACCCACATGCCGCCGAACTTCTACGTGAGCCAGCAGAAATTCCTTGAATCGGAGAGCGAGGGCAAAGACTGGTCTTGGTCAAGCTTTCGCCCACCCATCGTCTGCGGTTGGTCGCTGGGCAAGCCGTTCAACCTGGTCAACCTGATCGCTGCCTACGCCACGATTTCCAGAGAACTCGGACTGCCGCTGCGCTATCCGGGCAAGGAGCGCGCCTATCATACCATTGTGCAGGCCGTAGACGTCGATCTATTGGTTCGTTTCGCGACCTGGATCGCCACAACCCCCGAATGCGCCAACCAGGGCTTCAATATCTCCAACGGCGACGTATTCCGGTGGGAGGACCTGTGGCCCCGCATCGCCGATTACTTCGACATGGATATGGGCCCGGTCCAGACCATAAGCCTCACCCAGATGATGGGCGACAAGGGCCCCCTGTGGCAGGAGATCGTCGCCAAGCACGGTCTGACAGACTACCGGCTCGAAGATATCGCGCACTGGCCGTTCGGCGATTATATGTTGTCGACCGATTACGACATGATCTCCGACTACAACAACATCCGCCGACTGGGCTTTCACGAGTTCATCGACACGGGCGACATGTTCCTTCGTATGTTCGACGAGTTGCGCCAGAACCGGGTCATTCCCTAATCGCACCGTCCAACGGCCACGGTCGTCGATAGCCCCATGCTTGGCGCAAGCGCTGGGCCGTTCTATCCTGACGGACAAATCTGAACGGGACAGGATGAGGACGCACTATGTTGACCACACCGGAACATCGGACGGGAACGTGCCAGTCAGATGACGTGACCATCCACTACCGGCACTTCGGCAGTCCCGGGGAGACCCCGATGCTGATCGTGCATGGCCTCTCCTACTTCTCGTATGACTGGATCGACATCGCCGGCGAATTGTGCGGCGATCGCGAGGTCGTGGCCATGGACATGCGAGGCTTTGGCGATTCCACCTGGAGTCCAACCCAGAAATATGCCCTCGATGATTTCGCCGGAGATATGGCCAATCTGCTCGATCATCTGGAGTGGCCGAAGGCGATCGTTATGGGCCACTCGATGGGCGGCCGAAATTCCACGTATTTCACTGCCGGTCATCCGGACCGGGTCGAAAAACTCGTCCTCGTCGATTCATCCCCGGTCAATGCACCGGCGGGCGGCAAGCGCGTCATGAACATCGTGGCCGGCGTGCCCGATGTCTTTGCCGATTTCGATGCCGCGCTCGAGTACTTCGGGCAGGACCCGCATTCACCGCAGGACTCGTCCGTGCGCTCGCGCATGGAGAACTACCTCAAGCCAGCGGATGGTGGATTCGTCATTAAGCGGGATACTGCGTTCCGCGAGAAATTCCGCAAGCAGCGGGATACCGGTGAACGTGAACCGTTGGGCGCCGATATGTGGGAGCGCCTCGGCGCCATCCAGTGTCCCATCCTCGTAGTGCGGGGAATGCGCTCGGACATGTTCACGGATGAAACCGTCCCCAAGGTCAAGGAAGCGAACACGAATGTTACCTTGGTCGAGCTCGATACCGCGCACAATGTCGGCGGCGAGGATCCCGAGGGTCTCGTCCGCGAAGTCAAGAAATTCCTTTGAATTGAAGGAGCAGGACTGATGGCAGTCACAGAATCCGCTGAGGCCAAATCCAAACCCAAAAAGGCCAAATACGTTGGCACGAAATTGAGCACGCCCGTCACACGTGGCGTGGACCATCTGGCGCTGGTGACAGACGACATGGCCGAAACCATGAAGTTCTATAACGATGTCATGGGCATGCAGCTCCTGCACGTGCGGCGCGTTCCCTACGCCCCGGATCGCGGGCAGCCTCCCTATGACAACCTGCGCCACTACTTTTTCGGCATGGGAAATGATTCCCTGCTCGCATTCTTTGAATACCCCAAGGGCCTCGAACGGTCCGACCGGGACCTGCCCGGTGGCATGCAGCATCTGGCGTTCCACGTGCCGCCGGACAAGCTCGACGAAATGGTCGAACACGTAAAGAACCAGGGTATCGACGTGGTGGGACCCGTGTCCCTGGGTGGCCGGTTCTGGTCCGCCTATTTCTATGACAACAACGGCATCCGCCTCGAGCTGGCGACGAGCCTTGCGGGTAAAGAGTTCGATAATGTCGAATCCATCCTGCAGACTGAAGAGGAGGCCCGCGAGGAGCTGGAGACCCTGTTCGATAACGCGGAAGACGTCGAGCACTGGTTGAAGTTGATGCCCCTAGTCGAAGAACCGCTGGTCTAAAGCCCTCCGCACAGCCCATTCCCGACGGGGCGGTCCGGTCACAGCCGCCCCGTTTTCCGTGGTTGGCGGACCAACCTACCAATACGAATCGATGACAATGAGCGCTGGAGTGAAAAGTGACGGCTGGCAATTCTGACGAGTTCCTCATTGCCGGCGGTGGGCTGGGTGGCCTCGCGACCGCGCTCGCCTTGTCTGTCCAGGGGATTCCCTCCCGGGTGTTGGAACAGTCGTCGGAATTTCGGGAGATCGGCGCGGGCATCCATTTGGGCCCCAATGTGTTTCGTGCCTGTGAACAGCTCGGAATCATGGAACAGATGACCGCCAAAGCGGTATTCGTCGATCATCTGGAAATGCGCGATGCCCTCTCGGGCGATGAGATCACTCGTGTTCAAGTGAAGGGTGCGTGCCTGGAACGCTACGGTTATCCCTACGCCATTCATCACAGGGCCGACATGCTCGACGTGTTCCTCAAGGCCTGCCAGGACTCTCCCCAGATCACCCTCGAGACGTCACGACGTGTCGTCCGAATCGAAGACGACGGCAACGGCGTCTCCGTCGAAACGGAGGATGGCAGTTCATACAGAGGCCGCGCCCTGATCGGCGCCGACGGTCTCTGGTCGAAGGTCAGAGCTTATCTGTTTGGCGACGAGATGCCCCGAGTCTCGGGACATATTGCCTATCGCGCCGTTCTACCCATGAATGAGGTGCCGGAAGAGCTAAAACAGAACGCCGCCATCATCTGGGTGGGTCCACGTAACCATCTGATCCACTACCCCCTTCGCGACTGGGAGTTGTTCAACGTTGTCGCTGTATTCCACAGTGACAAGTACGTCGAGGGTTGGAACGAACCGGGCGATCGCGATGAACTCCTGACGCGGTTTGCGGACGTGGGGACCCTTCCCATGGCATTGCTGGAAAGGGTCTCGGACTGGCGGATGTGGGTCCTGTGTGACCGCGAGCCGACGGACGTCTGGTCACGTGGCCGCGTCACCCTTATCGGTGATGCGGCTCATCCCATGTTGCAATACTTCGCGCAAGGTGCCGCGATGGCGATCGAGGACGGTCTCTGCGTCGCGGGTAAGATCAGGAATGCCGACGACGATCCGGAATCCGCATTCGAGGCCTATCAACAAGAGCGGTACCTGAGGACGGGTCGCGTACAGTTGATGGCTCGATTCCTCGGCGACGTCTATCACGCAGAAGGCGTCAAACGAGACCTGCGCAACAGAATGCTTGGCGCCCGGACGCAGGCCAAGGCGTTGGAAGGCCTCGACTGGCTTTACCGCGGACCCCAAACGGACAGTGGTCCCGCACGCTACTCATGAGGACGATCGGTCGGGCGGCGGTTCCCATGGCGTGAACCGTGGCATCCAACGCGGCACGTTCTCACGATAGTGGCCGTAGGCAGCGCCGAGCCTCTTCTCCGGACCCGGTTCCTCCTTCTTGGGAATATACGCCGCGTTGATCAGAAAGAAGACGACGGCCCACGCCGCGACCAATACAGCGTGCAGCAAAAGAGCCTCAGCCACGAGAATCAGCGCGACCCCCGTGATCATCGGATTTCTGACGTGCCGGTACGGGCCCGTCACCAGAAAATTCTTGGGGGGATCCCATGGCGCCAGTGTACCCCTGCCCCGGCGCGTAAAGTCCACGATGGTCCAGCCTGCCAGCACAAGGCCGCCGGCGCCGCACAAAACACCGAAGACGAGGCCCAGCGGAGAGGTTTGGCCCGGCTCCGCTGTCCACCCGGTACCGACACCGGCCCACAGAAGGAGGCCGGGCACGATGACGATCGCCGTACCCGGCAGCAAGGCGATCGATGCGAGTGCACGCGCCAGCAGCATTCAGGAACCAATGAAGTTGAATACCTGGTGAGCAAGCTTGCCGTCGCTCAGCCAGTCGAACCCCAGGGTCAGGTCACCGAGCGGGATCCGAGTGCTCAGCAACCTCTCCCTTGTCATGGGCACGCCGTCAGCGAAGAATCCGGGCCGACCCTGCCCGGGCAACTCGGCCATACGCGTCTTCATGTTTGCATCTCCTCGATCGCGCGGGTTTGCAATTTGCTCGCTCCCGTGAACAATCGGGGCCCCATCCGTTACACCCACTACATCAGCAAGCCATGGATACCAACTTTTCTCCAGAGCAGAACGACATTCGCGCAGCCGTCGAGAAGCTCTGCGCCAAGTACGACGACGACTACTGGCTGGGATTAGACCGCGACGGCGGGTTTCCCGAGCCCTTTGTGAAGGATATCGCCGAGGGGGGCTGGCTCGGCATTTCGTTGCCCGAGGAAGTCGGTGGATCCGGATTGGGTGTCGTTGAGGCGGCGATCATGATGCAGACAATCGCCGAGTCCGGGGCATGCTTCTCCGGCGCGTCCGCCGTCCATATGAACATCTTCAGCCCGAAACCGATAGCTAAACACGGTTCCGACGAGCAGAGATCGCGCATGCTGGTCCCGCTGATCGAGGGAAAGGATCGAATCTGTTTCGGGGTTACAGAACCCAACGCCGGCCTCGACACGACCAAGATCGAGACGCGGGCCGCCCGCTCGGGGAACCAGTACATCGTGAACGGCCGAAAGATTTGGACATCAGTCGCCCAATCGGCGACCAAGATCATGTTGCTGGCGCGCACGACGCCGCGCGAGGAGTGCGCAAAGCCGACGGACGGAATGTCGCTGTTCTATACGGATTTCGACCGCGACTACATCGAAGCACGTGAAATCGACAAGATGGGCCGCAAGGCCGTCGACTCCAATGCCGTTTTCATCGACAACCTGCCCGTGCCGGGAGAAGACCTCATCGGCGAGGAAGGCAAAGGCTTCCGTTACATTCTCGATGGGCTCAATCCGGAAAGGATCCTGGTCGCGGCAGAGGCCGTGGGCATCGGACGTCTGGCGATCCGCCGCGCGGCTGCCTATGCCAACGAGCGAATCGTCTTCGACCGCCCCATCGGCCAGAACCAGGCGATCCAACACCCCCTGGCGATGAGCTGGTGTGAATTGGAGGCCGCCAATCTGATGGCATTCAAGGCGGCGCAGCTCTATGACGAAGGCCAGCCCTGCGGCACTGAAGCCAATGCGGCCAAGTATCTGGCCGCCGAGGCCGCCTTTCGAGCCTGCGAGCGGGCCGTCATGGCGCATGGCGGCATGGGCTACGCCAAGGAGTATCACGTGGAGCGATATCTGCGCGAAATCTTCGTCGCCCGGATTGCGCCCGTAAGCCGGGAAATGATCCTGAATTACATCGGCGAACGGGAGTTGGGCCTGCCGAAGTCGTACTAATAGCCGCCCAAACTGGCGTGTCCGCACTCGACCTCGAACACCCCCCTGATTGACCCTCCGTAGGGCGCGTGAGGTATAGTTCTATCAAGCGCACAAAACATACCGAGGATGGTGGAGGCAAAACGGATGAAATTCGGCACATTTCACTTGATGGAGCAACCGTTTACCAAATCGGAAGCTCAGGTCTATGCGGAACATATCGAGCAGTTCAAACTGGCGGATAAATTGGGTTTTGATTCCGTCTGGCTGACCGAGCACCATTTTTCCTCAGTTCCCTATGTGCCGGATGTCGACGGCGAATACTGTGTCTGTGCCTCGCCCTACGCGATGGCCTGTGCCGTGGCCATGATTACCGAGAATGTGCGCATCGGCACGGCGGTCAAGATCCTGCCCTTGGAGCATCCGTTGCTCACCGCCGAGGAAGCCGCGATGGCGGATATCCTCTCGGGTGGCCGCATCGATTTCGGTGTCGGTCTCGGCTACCGGAAGTACGAATTTGAAGGTCTCCGGATCCCCGTCGAGGAGAAACTGGAGAGGTTCAACGAAGCGTTGGAGATCATTCTCGGTGTCTGGACGACCGAGGAATTCAGTTACGAGGGTAAGTACTGGAGCGTACCGCGGATGACCCTGGTGCCGCGGCCCATCCAAAAGCCCCACCCGCCGGTCTGGGTCGCGACCCGCCTCGGCACCCACGAGGTGATCGATTACGTGGCCTCGCACGGCTATCACATGTTGTCGGCATGGGCCCCGCCAGACCAGCTTGGCCAAGCCTACAAACTGATGCGGGAAGCACGCTCCAACCAGGGGCTCGACATGGATTTCCCGTTCACCTGCGTACGTCATGTTTTTGTGGCTGAGTCCGACGAAGAGGCCAAACGCAAAGGCACCGAGTATGTTGACTACTACATGAAGTCGACGGCCCAATTCCGCCCGATTGGAGATCATGAACGCGGTCAGATGGTCTTTGGTGGACCCGAGACCTGTATCGAGAAGATTCAGGAACTGAATGAGGTCGCAGGTATCAACAATTTGATCTGCTGGATGAATTTCGGCGGCTTGCCCATGGACATGGTCAAGGCATCCATGAGTTTGTTTGTGGAGGAGGTCATGCCGAAGTGTCGCGAGTTTGGTGCCGTTCAGCAGGCCGCCGAGTAGTTCTCAACGACGAGACCAACACGCCCGCAGCGTCCATCGGCGCTGCGGGCATATATTTTTCTTGAGAGAATGAGCCATCAGGTCACGCGGAAGGGAATAACTGGTGAAATTCGGCACCTTCCATTTGATGGAACGACCATTCACAAAGCCCGAAGCGGATATCTACAGCGAGCATCTCGCGCAGATCCGACTCGCTGACGAACTCGGCTTCCATTCGGTTTGGCTGACAGAGCACCACTTTTCCTCGGTGCCATATGTCCCTGACGTCGACGGCGAATACTGTGTGTCCGCATCACCCTTCGCGTTGGCGTGTGCGGTTGCGAGAATCACCCAGAACGTACGTATCGGCTCGGCCGTCAAGGTTCTGCCCCTGGAGCATCCCTTGCGCACCGCTGAAGACATCGCCATGGCGGACATCCTGTCGGGCGGGAGAATCGATGTGGGAGCGGGTGTCGGGTACCGCAGCTACGAATTCGAAGGTCTGCATATTCCCGTTGAGGAAAAAGTCGACCGTTTCCTCGAGGCCCTCGATATCATGATCGGCGCCTGGACCACCGACGAGTTCACGTACGAAGGCACATATTACTCAGTGCCGCGTCTCACACTGGTACCAAAACCGCTCCAGAAACCCTATCCGCCGATCTGGTCCGCCAGCCGTTACAACGCGCCAGATGTCATCGAGACGGCCGTCAAGGGCGGCTATAATCTGATGTCCAACTGGCAAACCCCCGACGAACTTCGCACCGCACGCGACTCATTCCGTGCATCTCGTAATTCGGCCGGGCTCGAACCCGATGACTTCGAATTTGCCTGTATCCGGCATGTGTTCGTGGGTGAGAGCGACGCGGAAGCGAAGCAGATCGCCTCAAAGGCTATCGACTACTACCTGAAGTCTACGCGGCAGTTCAGGCCCGTCGGTGATCACGAACGGGGCCAAATGATCTTCGGCGCACCCGAGACCTGTATTGAACGCATTCGCGAGCTCGAGGACGTGGCCAAGATGACCCACTTGATCTGCTGGCTGAATTTTCCTGGACTGGGACAGGATCAAATCCTGCGCTCGATGCGTCTCTTCTCCGAGGCTGTCTTACCGGCCTTCGGAGAGTCAGCGGAGACGCCCCAACGCCCGGCAGCCGAATAGCCGATTTGGGTCCCTGAAGCCACGAATAGAGCGCCTGGGAAATTCAACATCATTAACAATTTAACGTAGTACTTTCAGTAATTTACGTCGAAATCTCGGGCAACAGAGTCGGATTCTTGTAGGAACTGACCGGTACTTGTGGTACGGTCTTGTCACTACGGTCAACAAGTCACTGACACAGCGTGCTGACTACCTTCGGGTTGCAACGCGTGGCGGGAGCTGTTGCGACTAATCTGTGGTGAGTTTGGTGCGCCAGGTTCTCTGGCGGATAAGAAAATTGACACACATGGCCAAAGTTCCAGACAGGATGGGACTGTCTGAAACTGCGCTCAGGGTACGGACTAGGAATGGACCACAGCACAGAATCTTCGAATGCCTCGGATCTCGTTTCACACTCGACTGACGACTCCGAGGACGTGTGGGGCGAAGACGAGGCTACCACGCCAATCTACGAGAACAGGGAGCGCCGCTGTCTGGCGTGCCACGAGCCATTTGAGAGCGCGTGGTCCGGTGAGCGCATTTGCCGGAGCTGCAAGGCGAAGGCGTCCTGGCGGTCCGGCTGGCTCTAGTTCCTAACCACCTCTGCGCTGCTTTCTCTGAACCAAACTGAAGAATTTGGCTGACAGTTGGGTCGGCTGTGGCCCGATTCAGCCACGTTAATCGATTCCAATAGAAAGCGGCCGTACCGCGGCAACCCGCGGCACGGCCGTATTCTGACGTGATACGCCGCCGTTTTACTCTGTGGCTTCGGCCTCCGTACCCTCGCGAATCTGGAAACGATCCACGAGATTCGTGACCGTGTCGCGGAAGCCGCCATACTCGAGTTCGGTGTATGGCAGCATGGCCGGTCCGGACCAGCCTTGCATCCGCATCTCGACCGCCTTGTCCTGCGCCCTGCGTCGGGTTTCGTCCCACGCGACGTTGTCGAAAAAGTCGGTGACCGCATCCGAGAAATGCCCGTCCTTGGTCAACGAGAAGCCGAGACAGCTCACGATGGGCAAGCAGTAGATGCCTGTCACAGGCGTGTTGATGGCCACCGGCATGAGAGGCATGTTGTGCGAACCGCGGGCATCGCCGCCGATGTAGTGAGCTTTGGCGAACGGCGACACCAGTTCTTCCGGTGCAGGGAATATTCCCTGGTTGCGAATCAGGGCGATGGGATCGTCCTTGCCTGTATAGGTGCCCGCGATGGAATGCATGCGCTGGGCTGAGATCGCGGCGGCCTTTTCACCGTGCGTCCGGGAATAGATCGAGTCGATACCGAAGCGCTCGTTGTCCCGGAGCAGCGCCGTCAGATGATAGTAATCCTCAGGTGCATTCAGCTCGATGATCGAATCGCCGGCCGTGTTGTCCATATCGATGATATGGAAGGTGAAACCCTTGATCATCTGAGGCAGCATCAGGCCGCCACAGCACATGGGGTCGGCAAAACCCAGGAACAAAGGAAGATTGTAGGCGCCAGGACCGCACTTGTCGGCCGCGAACACCATGAACGACTCAGCCGCGCGCGGCTTCTCGAGTGTGTGTTCGAATTCGATCTCGGCCACTGCCGGCCCGGCACCGCGTACGTTGCCCGATGGCGCATCGACCAGCAGGTCCTGACCTGCCCCGTAGAGGCCATACTCCCGGGCGATATCCGTCGCCTTCAGGAAGGAATTCCAGGCGAACTGATGGACATCTGAATCGTTTTCGCCACGGGTGTGGCTCATGATGATGGCGATGTCGTCACCCGTGTGGGAGATGTATCCATCGATGATCAAGCCGCGATTGACCGCGCCAGCGACCTCCTCGCGGACCGCCTCCATCATCCGTTCCGAGGGCTGGGTATGGCCGCCGATCGACCCTACGTCAGCCTTGATCACGGATAGCGTTATGCGCATCACGTCCTCCTTGTGATTTTGAAGCTAGTTGGCGGAGATATCGTTATATTTCAACCTGTTACAAATATTGCCCAGCGCGCCGCGCGGGCGCGCCGGGTTTGTATCCCGCGCCTTTCGGCTACATAGCACACCTCTTAGCCCCGGGTCTCGTCTAGAGTCAGGTTTTTTAACAAATTTCCTGAATTCACTCCGCCGCCGCCAGTCGAGATCGTTCACGAACTGACAGGGCCGCCGACCTCCTGCCAGGCGGCAAATCCGCCTGCGATATGCGCGACGTTCTCGACACCCATGTCGACAAGCGTCTTTGCGGCCAGCGCTGACCGCCCACCCGACGCACAAAACAGCAAAAGCCGGGCGCTTCCGGCGAGTTCCGGCTTATGAAGCGGCCCTTCGGGGTCCACCATGAACTCGAGAAAGCCTCGCGGTGCGTGCACGGCGCCTGACACCGAGCCAGACTGTTGAAGCTCAACCGTCTCGCGAATGTCCACGAAAACAACGTTTTGATCGCCGTGCATGACCAATGCATCCGCTACGGACACCGTGTCGATCACCGCGTTCGCTTCGGCAACCATCTGTTTGAAACCTCGCGTCACCATCGTCCCGCTGTCTCCTCCCTTGTCTTGGCCCAGATCGTCTTACCCGTCTGATCCATCCTGCCCAGTATCGGTGTAGTCCCCGCCCGCAGGCAACTCCGAGACGTCGCAGCCGTAGAGATCCTTGAGCTGATCCGGCGACAACTTCCCACTGGCGACGTCGTCCGCCAGTCGGAATTTGCTGCGACCCTCCGGTGGACCATAACCGCCTGCGCCCGGCGTGGTGATCCAAAGTGCAGAATCAGGTGGAATCTCGACCGTGTGCGGTTTCACAGCGAGGTCCTCACGACGCCCGTCGTCGTGGATCAAATAGAACGACCCCGTCGCACCGTCGCCGCCCCCGAACAGGCCCCAGGGGCGATTCACGACGCGTTCACCTTGTCCGCCGAAGACCGTCGTGTGTCCGATCGGGCGGTAAACCCGGCGCAATGCCAATCCACCACGCCATGTCCCTGCGCCCCCCGAATCGGGGACCAGCTCATAGCGCTCGATAAGAATGGGATACTCGCGCTCCAGGGACTCAACCGGCAGGTTCGATGTGTTCGTCGAATGGACCTGCACACCATCGGTACCATCCTTGTAGGAACGGGCACCGGCACCCCCGCCGATAGCCTCCATGTAGACATAGAAATTGCCGGTCGGATCAACACCAGAGAACGTGGTCAACGTGTTGGCTCCATTGCCAGCCGCGATGACCCGGTCTGGCAAGGCGGGCGACAGCGCGCCCAGGATGACGTCGATCAGACGCTGGCTGAGTTGAGAACGCGCCGCTGTCGCGGCCGGGAACACCGCATTGACGACGGAACCCTCAGGCGCGGTGATGTGGATGGGGTCCAGCATCCCGTGATTGGTTGGCCCGTCCGGATCAACCAGCACTTTAAGGGCATAGAGCACGCTGGCTTCAAGCGCGGAGCGGCTCACATTGATGTTGCCTTTGGTCTGGGGCGCGGATCCGGCGAAATCGAGTCTGATCTCGTCGCCCTCGATATCGATCTTTACCACGATCGGAATCTGGGTGGTCCCAAGGCCGTCATCGTCCATGACGTCCTCGAAACGGTAAGTCCCGTCGGGCAGCTCTGCGATGCCGGCACGCATCCGCTTGGCCACGGCGTCGATGATGGCATCGGATCCTGCGTGAAACTGGTCCAGCGGCCATTGACGCAACAACTCCTGACAGCGCCGTTCCCCCAGTCGATTGGCTGCCACCTGGGCAAGATAATCGCCGCGCCGTTCCTCCGGCACGCGGACATTCAGCAGAATCAGGTCAAACACGTCCTCCACAATTTCGCCGTCCCGCACCAGACGGATGGGCGGAATCCGAAGGCCCTCCTGATAGACCTCCGTCATACCACCGGCCATGCTGCCGGGTGCCATGCCGCCAATATCCGCATGATGCGCGATGTTGGCGACGAAACACGCGAGCGTGTCCTCAACGAATACCGGTGCCACGAAGGCCACGTCCGGCAGGTGAGAGCCGCGCCCCACGAAGGGATCATTGGAAATGACCATGTCGCCGGGCCGCAGGGGATCTTCACGGCTGCGTTCAAGGGCGATCTCCACAAGGCCCAGCATTGAGGCGAGGTGAAGCGGCAGGCTTTCGCCCTGTACAACCACGCGCCCCTTCGTATCGAAGATCGCCGTCGAGTGGTCGCGACGTTCCTTGATGTTCGTGGAATAGGCGCTCTTCATCAGGGCGACATACATCTCGTCGACAATGCTGCCGAGTGCGTTTCGCAGGAGCTCGATCTGGATCGCCGTCAAACTCATGATCCAACTACCTCGGCAAGCGAAATCACCAGATTTCCCCAATCGTCGACACGACCACTGTCACCAGGAAACACCAGAAGGGTGGAATCCAGCTGCTCGACCACCGCGGGGCCCTCAATCACTTGACCGCGCGCCAGTTCATCACGCCGGTAGATCGGCGTCTCGACGCTCTCCGACCCCACAAAGATGATGCGTCGCGCGGCATGAGGTTCACCTTCCACGACAACTTCCCAAGCCGACAACGGAGGTTTGTCCAGTCGAGCCACCCCCTTGAGCTTGAGATTCACGAATTCCACAGGCTCGTCCGGTGACGCGAACCCATAGGCCAGCTCGTGGGCCGCATGGAACGCCTGAAGCAGGCGTTCACAGGCGGCGGCATCGTAAACATCTCCGGGATCATCCACGGCGATCTCGAAATTCTGCCCGCGGTACCGCATGTCGATCGACCAGGTTGATGAGCGCTGCTCACCCGGGACTCCTTCTTCGTCGAACCAGTCCTCGGACATGGACAACAGTTCGTCCCTGGCCCGATTGAGCGCGGCGGGTGCCTCGTCTCCGGCCGGTACCAGGGCTGACCTCACAAAGTCGCTGACCATGTCGCAGTTGAGCAGTCCTTCGGCGCAGAGGATACCGGGGTGCGGCGGCACAATGACCTGGGCGATGCCCAGTTGACGGGCGACGTCGACGGCGAAAAGCGGACCCGCACCGCCAAAAGCATAGAGAGCGAAATTCGCCGGATCGTAGCCACGCTCCACCGAAATGGCCCGAATGGCCTTGACCACCGTGGCTGCGGACACCTGGACGATACCCAATGCCGTTTCCGTCAGACCGAGGCCGAGAGACGTCGCCAGACGGTCGACAGCCTGGTGTGCCAGGTCGCGAACTATCGGCATACGACCATCGAGGAGGGCCTCGCCATTGAGACGGCCCAATACCACGTTGGCATCCGTCACCGTCGCGTCATCACTTCCGAGGGCGTAGCACGCCGGCCCGGGATCGGCACCGGCGCTGATCGGACCCACCTTCAGGAGTTCGTCGGAATCGATCCAGGCGATCGAGCCTCCGCCTGCGCCAACCGCGTTGACGTCGATCGCTGGGAGCCGAAGCGGAAATCCGGCAATCTGATGTTCGTAAACTTCACCCGGAATACCGCCACGCATCAGGCTGACGTCGGTGCTCGTCCCGCCCACATCCAACGTGATGACGTCACCAAATCCAGCGACGGCGGCCCGGTAGGCCGCCCCGTGCACGCCAGCGGCCGGTCCTGACAAAGAGGCACGGATCGGCAGCCGCCGAGCCATTGCGAGTGACATCAGACCACCCGCGCTCTGGCTGATCTTGGGGTCGGCATTGACCTTGATTTCCTCAAGGCCAGCGGTGAAGCGGTTGAGATAGGCGTTCATGACAGTCAGGAGGGCGCCATTGAGAACGGCCGTGGAAAACCGCTCGTATTCGCGGAACTCTGGATAAACGGACGTTGAAGACAGCACATGGACGTGCGGAGGAAGGTCCGCACGCAACTGCGCCACGGCCATCTCCTCGTGCTCCGGCCAGGCGTAGGAATTCATGAAGCACACAACCACGCAATCGACCTCGGCCTCAGCGAGTTGATCGGCCAGGGCGGCCAGTCCAGCCTTATCCAGAGGGACGTGCACGTTGCCATCGGCACGACGCCGTTCCCGCACTTCGAACCGAAACTGTCGCGGCACCAGTGGTGGCGGATGGTCGAGGTGGATATCGTACATGCGTGGCCGTATCTGACGGCCGATTTCGATCAAGTCACGGAATCCCTCGGTCGTGACCATTGCGACCCGCCCGCAGCGGCGTTGAATGAGTGCGTTGGTACCCACCGTTGTGCCATGCGAGAGACGCGCCAGATCCTCGGGGTTGAGACCGTTCTCCGACAAGGCCTGCGCCACCCCTGCGACAATTGCACGATCGGGTTCGCCCGGCGTACTTGGAAGTTTAAAATGGATAAATCGATTCGCTGCCGGCACGTTGACCGCAACGTCCGTGAACGTCCCTCCGACATCGATGCCGACGTGTATATCCATTGAGATGCGACGCGCCGCCTGTCTTAGTCGCCCGCTACCAGGGCACTGCAGGTTCCAACGATTGCTTTCTCGCCATCGGCCCGCTCGATCCAGACGTCGCAAATCATGCGCACTCCGTCATCCTCGACTTCCGTGTCCGTTATGACCCCGCGGGCCGTCGCAAAGTCGTTGGACCACACCGGCCTGCGGAAGGTCAATGCGACCTTTCCCCCGACTATCCATCCCTCTTCGAAGCAAGTGCGCATCATGCGAAAGATTAGTGCCGCAACCTGAGGTCCGACGGCGACGGCACGCGGCAGTCCCTCACGCTGAGCCGCGGCATCATCGTTGTGGATTGTCTTGACGTCTCCCATAGCGAACATTTCATTGCGGAAGCGGCGCGCAAAGACGGGTAGCTCGGCACCAACCGGCGTGTCTTTGGTGATAATCGCCATCGTTCAGATCTTTTCCTGCTTGAAGCCGCTATCCTCGCCTGCACCCGCTCGCGGCGTATCCCGTTTCAGTACATCGAGTGCGTGGACCCGGGTGGTTCGGAAAACGATATCTCCCTCTTCGTCCCGCCCCTCGGCCTCGTAGCTCATGAATTCACGCTCACGATCGATCCATTTGTCGAGGATTCGGCCGGTGACAGTGATCGTTTCGCCGGGTCGGATCGGCTTCAGATTCTCGTAATCCCATTTGTAGAACACGCCACGTATGTTGTACGTGCGCGAAAGGAGCCAGCGTGGCGGACGGTATTGAATTTGCGGGGGCGCGATAACACCGTCCCACGGTCCAACCTCGGTGCCTTCTTGCTCCTCGAGGTCGAATGAGAACCAGGGGTGGAAATCCTCGTCTATGGAGCACTGCTTTTCGATATCTTCCTCGGTGATCACCCACTCGAGCGATCCAAGGTCTCTGCCGACTTCGATTTCGTCGTAGGTTGTCCGCTTGCCGTGCTCGTCAAATTCAACACGAGACTGCGTGCCTTCCGTCATACGACACCTCTGTATCTGATCATTGCCCCGAAAGCGCCTAGCCGTCTTGTTCCGCCGAATTCAACACGGACTCCAGGGCTCCAATTTCCCGGTCGTCAAGCCCGAGCCAATCGCGCAGGACTTCTTCGTTATGCTAGCCCAGCACGGGTGGGGCCGTGGAATCGGCCTGGGGACCCGACATCTGCCATGGTGGACCGACGATGCGCAGCGGTCCTGAGACGGGATGATCGAGTTCCAGAATTTGGCCGCGATGGCGAATTTGCGCATCGGCAACCGCTTCGGCGTAGTCTAGAACCGGTGCAAATGGCACGCGCTCGCCCTCCAATCTCTGCGACCAATCCGACATTGACCGGTCCCGAAACTGCGCCGACACGAGTTCGTTCAGAAGCTCCCGGTTCTCGGCGCGGAGGCGCATGGTGGCAAAGCGCGAGTCCTCGATCCAGTCCTCGCGCTGCAGCGCACGACAGAACGGCGCCCAGTGGCGCTGGCTGTTCACCTGCACCGTGAGCCAGTGACCATCTGACGTCAGGTAGACGTGCGACGGCACGCGCATGGGATTCTCATTCCCAAGACGGCGGGCGGCCACGCCGTCGTGCAAGGCCTGGCTCATACGCGAGCCGAGCGCCGCCAGCAGGGACGCCTGCATGCTCACGTCGATGTAACGGCCCTCGCCATCACGCTGTACAGCGTACAGCGCTCCGAGAATGGCGTAGCTCGCCATCATGCCCGAAATCACGTCACCCAGCGGCGCCCCGGCTTTCATCGGAGGTCCTTCAGGATCCCCAGTCACGCTCATCAGACCCGACATCGCCTGGACAAGGATGTCCAGCGCGGGCCTGCTGCTATAGGGGCCGGTCTGTCCAAATCCCGAAAGCGCGCAATACATCAATCGCAGGTTGAGGGGATGCAGGTCATCCCAGCCCATACCCAGACGCGCCGCCGTGCCCGGGGCGACGTTCTCCACCACGACATCGGCTTTGGCTGCCAGGCGCTGGGCAACAGCCGGCATGCTTCCTGCTTCAGATCGATGGTGATGCTCTTCTTCGAACGATTGTTCGCGTTGAACATGTCCTCATGGTCATCGCGCCCAGAATAGCGGCCGGCGGACCGCAAATCGTCGCCGACCCCCGGCCTTTCCACCTTCACGACCTCCGCGCCGAGATCCGCCAGCATCGTTGTCCCGAACGGCCCCGCAATGACATGCGTCAGATCGAGCACCCGAATGCCCGAGAGAGGTGGCGCACCTTCTTCTCGTACCTTGCCGGCGCTTGCTGGATTGTTTTCAGTCTGAACCGTCATGACCGCTCAGATTACCATGTAAGATACATGTCCGCTGCCACACAGAGAGGAGCCTGCCAGCCATGGCTGATATGTCGGATCAGGTCGTTTTTATCACGGGAGCCACTTCAGGAATCGGGCGCGCTGTGGGACAGCGCTTTGCTGCGGACGGCGCTCGCGTGATCCTCAATGGAAGGCGCCGGGAGCGCCTTGAGGAGGTTCAGGCGGAAATTGGCGAGCGCTGCCACATTGCACCGTTCAATGTCTCGGACCGAGGCGCCGTAGAGGACGCCTTCGCTTCGCTTCCCGCAGAGTTCTCCGAAATCAGTGTGCTCGTGAACAATGCCGGCAACGCACTCGGTGCCGACAAAGCCCAGGACGCCTCGCTCGATGACTGGGAGCAGATGGTCGACATCAACTGCAAAGGCGTCATGTACTGCACTCACGCGGCACTGCCGGGCATGCTGGCACGCGACAAAGGCCACATCATCAACGTCGGTTCCTCGACGGCAAATCACAAGGGCCCGGCAGGTTCATCGGTCTACGCAGGTACGAAATCGTTCGTCCACTACTTCACCTACAACCTGCGCTCGGACCTGCTTGGAAGCCAGGTGCACGTCACCCTTCTCGTCCCGGGCAATGTCGAAACCGAATTTGCATACGTGCAAATGCGGGACGAAGAAAAAGGCAAGATGCACTACACAGGGTTCGAGACCGTGAAACCGGCGGACATGGCGGAGGTCGTCCACGCGGTGGTTTCGCTGCCCCCCAACCTGAACGTCAATGAGATCGAAGTCATGCCGATCATGCAGGCATTCGGGCCGCGCCTGTTTCACAGGGAGGCGACCTGAAGTATTGGGTCTGACCTGGGTTAACCGGCTCGCTTGAGTGCTAGTGGCGGGACGGGTCCGGTGACGATGTCGTTTTTGCCGCACTTGTCCCCGCCGCGCAGCAGGAACAATGGCGCATTGGCGAGATCGAAGTCGTACTGATTGGACGGGCTTTCGACGGCATTCGCACGATCGTAGTGGGAGGTCGCCGGCATCACGCGCATGGCGAACCCGGCGCGACGCTTGCCCGACAGATTGGGCTGGGAACTGTGCACCAGGTAACTGTGGTGGATCGAAAACTGCCCTGACTGGAGCACGTTGTCGCGAGCCGTGGCGACATCGAAGTCCGCTTCGTCCACTTCGACATTCACGGCGAGATCCGTCCGCGGTGAGAACTCGAACGATAGTTCTCCCAGTTTGTGCGAGCCGGGAATGTATCGCATGCAGCCGTTCTCGGGTGTCGAGTCGTCGACCACGATCCACACGGCCACCGACGCCAGAGGCCGCATTAGCCAGCCCGAAGTCCTGTCCTGATGCCAGGGAATCTCCAGTCCCGTCCGCGCCGGCTTACAGAAGGTACGGCTCGCCCACATGATGATATCGGGACCGATGATGCTTTCTACGGCATCGAGAATCTCGGGCCGATGACAGATCGACATGAATCCGTCACTGAGCGATGTGTCCTTCTGGCCCATCCAGGGCAGGTGCGGGCTGAACAGGAAATCGGGTGGAATATGTGGGGTCTCGGCAATCGTCCGGTCAGTCAGGTCACGCAACTCATCCAAGAGGTCGTCCGGTAGCCGGTAGTCCGGTACGACCAGACCCTCGTCCTCGAAGCGTTGCTTTTCCTCAACCGTCAGCATTGGGGCACCGTATTTCGCACCTCATGCTACCACGGGTCTGTTGCAATACGGCATATTGAAGTCGATTCGCTCATTGGGGCGGTCCGGCCATCAAGATCGGCGAAACCTGCCGAGATCAGCCGACTCTCATCCCTGCCCGACACCGTGCCTGGCACTCGGATGGTACGGGGCGTAGTCTTACGTGGCTGAGATGGGGAGGACGGATATGGCGGAATTCGACCTAATTGTGCGTAGTGGCACCGTAGTTACCGCTTCGGACACGTGGATCTGCGATGTCGGGGTGAAGGACGGCAAGATCGCCGCACTCGGCCGCGCTTTGACAGGCGGGTCCGAAACCATCGACGCGACGGGCAAGAAACCATCGACGCGACGGGCAAGTATGTATTGCCCGGAGGTATCGATTCCCATGTTCATATCGAACAGGATTCGCCGGAGACCGGCGCACGGCCCGGCACGGACTTTTACACGACGACGGTTTCCGCGGCTTGCGGCGGCACCACCACGCTGATTCCCTTCGCGCGCCAGATCAAGGGCCGGTCGCTGCGCGAGGCGGTCGAGGAATACCGCCAGAAGCCGATCGGCAAAGCCGTCATCGACTACGCCTACCACCTGATCGTGGCCGACCCCACCGCCCAGGTGCTGGGTCAGGAGGTTCCTTCGCTGATCTAGGAGGGCTACACCTCGATCAAGGTCTACATGACCTACCAGGCGCTGATGCTCAGCGACTATCAGATCCTTGAGGTGATGTCGGTCGGTCGCCGACACGGCGCCATGATGATGATCCATGCCGAGAACGCGGACTGTATCGTCTGGTTAACGGAAAAACTGCTGGAAAGCGGGCGTGTGGCACCCAAATTCAAGGGAACCGCCCACCAGCCGCCGGTGGAGCGCGAAGCGGCCCATCGGGCAATCACCCTGGGCGAGATCGCGGACGTTCCCATCCTGATCGTACATGTGGCCACGGGCGAGGCTGCGGAGATGATCCGTTGGGCCCAAAGTCGCGGTCTCAAGGTGTTCGGCGAAACCTGTCCTCAGTATCTGTTCCTCAATGAGAACGATCTCGACAAAGACGGGATGGAAGGCGCCAAGTGTATCTGCGCCCCACCACCAGGAACACCGGAAAACCAGGCAGCCCTATGGCACGCCATGGAAACCGGCGTGTTTGATGTCTATTCGTCCGACCACGCGGCGTTTCGCTATGACGATCCCAAG
>DEBC01000025.1:56907-76828 GCA_002348365.1 Alphaproteobacteria bacterium UBA2966
CCGGGGGTCGAGACGCGGCTGCCACTGTTGTTCTCGCGCGCTCTGACCACCGATGGAATCGACCTCAATCAGGTCGTCGCCATGTCTGCCACTAATCCCGCCAAGATTTACGGCCTCTATCCGCGCAAAGGAACGATTGGTGTCGGCTCCGATGCAGATTTCGCGATTTGGGATCCCGATCGCCGCATGACGATCTCCATCGACACCCTGCATGACGGCATGGATTACACGCCGTACGAAGGCCTTGGGGTTCAAGGCTGGCCCGACGTCACCGTATCCCGAGGCGACGTAATCTGGCGTGACGGAGAGTTCGTTGGCGAGGCCGGACGGGGAGAGTTCCTGCCCTGTGAGAGACCCAACCCGATCAACGACCAAAGCTTCCTCGACGATGGCGGCGTGCCGCCGAGTTAGGCGATACGCCAAGGCAACTCAGGGCACTTCAGGCGATCCTCGGCATCGCCTTCTGCCTCCCTCGGCCCTTATTCCGCCAGCACGCGCATCAGAAGTGTGTTGAACGCTTCGGGTGATTCGTACTGAACCCAGTGGCCGGCCTCGGGAATGACATGAACCGTGGAGTCCGGGTGGTTTTCCTGGACGTAATCGCGAATTCCGGCCAGATCCGGCCACAGCGTGACGTCACCTTCGCCAAAAATGAAATTCATTCGGCACGGCAGATCCCGCAGGGTGTCCGCCATTTTCGACCTGCGGGCGATACCGCGTGAGCGCAAGCGGACTCGCGCCATGTTGGCCATATGCATTGTCATGGCGAGATCATCGATTCTCTCGGGATTCCGCACCATCAACTTCTCCAGATTGGAGCGGTAGATGGGCGCGGCCTCTTGCTGCGAGAGGCCGGGAGGGACCGAGGTGAGGTCGTTGGCCGGACCGTCACGGTTCAGACCCAGGATCGGCGACCCGACGATAGTCAAACTGAGAATGCGTCGCGCCTGAGCACGGGCAACAAGACCTGACAGCAGGCCGCCGAACGAAAACGAGACCAGATCGAATGCCCGATCATCCGGCACGACCTTATCGAGGCCGTCCGACAGAATTGACGCCAAGCTCTCGGCATCGATCGGTTGAGGCGGGAGATCGGAGTCCCCGCAGCCTGGCAGGTCCGGTGCGATGATCCGGTAGTTCGCCTCGAATACCGGAATCGTTCGCACCCAGTGATTCCAGGCGCCGGAACCACCGTGTAGCAGCACCAGGGTCGGACGCACCGGGTCGGCCTCACCCCAGGTGCGCCAAACCACATGTCCATCTCCGAACGACGTGCGGGTCTCATGGCAGCGCAAAAGCAAGGCGTCGAGAACTGATTGCGGATCGTCAGAATTCATAGGGGTGGGTTCGTATCGGGCAAGATGTTCGGATGCGCGATGTCCAGAATTGCCGAACGTCCCGGGCTGATTCCTTCAATCGCGGTTCAATTCGAACCGAAACATACAGGAACGGTCAAATAACGGATGGTTTTGCGAAGCAGGGCCAACATGTATGAATGAACTCTCCCGACCATTGATTCTCGTTGACGCCAACATCCTGCAAGTCCGAACACGCGGCCGGTTAAGCAATTGCCTGATTATCGTCCACATGATGAGGTCTTGATCGCCCGACAGCCAACGGTTGGGGCACTTTTTCACAGCCGCGCCGCAGCCAATCCCGATCATCTGGCCATCGTCGATGGCGACCGTGTACTGACTTACGCGGCGCTGGAGGAACGATCGAATCGGCTTGGTCAGGCCCTTTTGGATCGCGGGCTGGAACCGGGCGACAGAGTGTGCCTTCTGGCCCGTAATTGCGCCGAATATGTCGAAGTCGAGCTCGCCGCCGCCAAGACGGGTCTCATCGTCGCCGCCTTGAACTGGCGGCTGAGTGACCCAGAACTGCGACATTGCGTAGAGCTGGTTGAGCCCAAACTGCTGATCGCGCAAGCCGATTACCAGGAGACGCTTGATCGACTCCATCTCATGGAGAACCTGCGCATCGTCATTGGGCCGGACTACGAACATCACCTCGCCATGGCCCCTGCAACATACCCTGATATCGATCTCGACCCGGAAGACGGCTTGATCATCCTCTACACGAGTGGAACCACGGGCCTTTCCAAGGGAGCCCTGATCAGTCACCGTGCCATGATCGCCAGGGGCATGTGCTACGCATCTGAGTTGGAAGTCCCCATCGGCGACAATTTCGTTGCCTGGGCTCCCTTCTTTCACATGGTGTCGACCGACCGTTCCATCGCGACCTTGTTGCGGGGCGGCACCGTGCACGTGGTCGACGGGTATCAGCCGGACAAGATCATCGACATCATCGAAGGCGTTCCCATGCGGGCATTGGTGCTGATACCGGGGATGATCGAACCATTCACCGCCGCCCTGAATGAACGTAATGCCAAAGTGAAATCCGTCGGCCTGTGCGGCACGATGGCCGATCTGGTACCGCCAGAAGAGATCGCCGCCGCCACACGCCGCCTTGGTGCCCGGTACGTCAACTCGTTCGGCTCAACCGAGACCGGTTTACCTCCTGCGACGGGAGCCACGATTCCCGTGGGATTCGCCCCGACCCGCTTGTCCAAACGGCAGAGTGCGTTCTGCGAGGTGCGTCTGGTCGACCCCAATGACGACGACGTTCCTCTCGGCATTCCCGGCGAGGTTGCCGTGCGCGGGCCGACCCTGTTCAGCGGCTACTGGAACGCGGATGAGGCGAATGCCATCGCCTTCCGAGGCGGCTGGTTTCACATGGGCGACGTCATGCGCCGAAACCTTGACGGAACCCTCGATTATGTCGATCGCGTCAAGTACATGATCAAGTCAGGGGGCGAAAACATCTACCCGGCGGAAATCGAGAATGTCCTGTTGGCCGACAATCGAATCGATGAAGCGGTTGTCGTGCGCAAGAACGATACCGCGTGGGGCGAGGTGCCGGTCGTGTTTGTCGTGCGAAACGAATCCAACCTGACCGAAGCGGATGTCCTGGAGCGATGCCGACACGACCTGTCGAGCTACAAGCACCCGAAAGACGTCATCTTCATTGATGCTTCCGAATTGCCGCGTTCAACCACGGGCAAGGTCCGCCGCCACGAACTCGAACAACGTCTGGAAAGCGATTGAAGAGGGATCGGTGCTTGCTTGCCTCAATCCGCGAGTCTGAGGTTCTGCGGGAACATGACCCGCCGCGCTTCCTCATCCATCTCGGCCTTGAATTTATGCTGGGTGGCCAGAGCCACCGCGCGATCCGCGGCGGGCCGGGCGCCGATTTCGTCCATCAGCCGCTTCAGATTGGGCATGGTGGACATGGCTTCCTCGTTCATGACGCGTGAAATCATGCGCGCCCAGCCCCATACGGCCATGTCGACGATCGTGTAGGTCTCGCCGAGCATGTAGTGATTGTCGCCGAGATGCGCGTCCAGGATTCCGTAGTGACGCTCGGCCTCGAAGTCATAACGATTGATGGCGTAAGGAATCTGGTCCGGCGCGAAATGCTTGAAGTGTACGGACTGCCCCGAGTACGGCCCCACACCCGTGGCGACGAACATCAGCCAGGACAGAAGTCCCGCCCGTGCTTCCGGGGTTCCCTCGGGCAGGAATTTGCCGGTTTTCTCGGCGAGGTACAAAAGGATTGCATTGCTGTCGAAAACGGCAACGCCATCGTCCTCGATTGCCGGGGCCTTCGCGTTCGGGTTGATCGCCAGATACACTGGCTTGTGCTGATCGCCAGTACGCATGTCGATGGGTACCGGCTCGTAGTCCAGGCCGGCCTCTTCAAGAAACAGAGCCACCTTCATAGGATTGGGACCGGCGTTGTAGTAGAACTTCAACATGCGTCACCTTCTGTTTGCTGAATCGTTCAGACACGGCCGGCAGAGTGAAGATCTGCCAGCACTTCATGACCGCTAGTATGCCATTTGTGGCGCGTGAGTATTGGTCAGGTGCACGGTCCGGCTACCTAAATTGACCGCGCTCTGGAGACACTGTGCCACAAGACATGGCGACACCATTAGCGATGCACCTCTGCATTTGATGTCGGCAGCTTAAAGACTAGAACCAGGCCAAGGGCAGCCAGAGTCGCCAGGGCGGTGAACGCCAGTGAATAGCTTTCCGTTACATCGAAGATGCGCCCGGCCACGATCGGACCCAGCGCGCCGCCGATCGTGCCAAAGAACACGACGATTCCGAAGATTGCACCGTGCGCCCTCAACCCAAAAAATTCGGCGACCGTTGGGGACATGACGGTGAACAGGCCGCCATGACCGAAGCCGTAGACGGCAACCGCCACGAACACGATCCATATTGAGGAGCTTGAAAAAAATATGAGGAAGCTCAAGATCAACGGCACCAGGCACAGGATCAGGGCGCGCCGGCCACCGATGCGATCAACGAGCGTTCCCACGGTCAGGCGTCCCACGATGCTCACCGCCGCCATTACCGACAAAAGCGATGCGGCCCATGCAGCTGTCATCCCGAGATCCATGCCGTGAACGACCACGTGCAGGGGGATCGTTGTCAGGGACGTGAAAAACGAGAACTGGATGGCGCAGAGCATCCACAGCGTGCGGTTGCCGCGCGCCTCACGAATGCTGGAACCCGTAGCTTCGATGTTTCGACTCGCATCCTTGACCGGTTCCGGGCTCTGAATCAGTGACGCAGCGAAGATCAGCAGCACTATCGCAGCGCATCCCAGGATCATAATCGCCAGACGCCAGTCATAGATCGCGATCAGAGCCGCAGCGGCGGGCGGGATGGAGATCTGGCCGGCCGCAGTCCCCACTTTCACGACGCCGGTCATCATGCCGCGGCGACGGTGGAACTGCTTCGCGATTGTCGAGAGAGTGACGACATCGTGGGTCGCAAGACCCAGACCGAGTAGCAGGCCAAAAAACGCGAACAACTGCCACGGCTGTGAGACCTGCGAAAGCAGAACGAATCCGATGCCGCACAAAGCGCCTGTCGTGGCGAGAACCGGCCGCGGCCCATAGCGGTCGCTGAGATGACCCCCGAATGATGCCAGGACACCCATCACGATAAAGGCGAATGAAACGCAACTGGACAGCAAAGTGCGCGACCAGCCGTATTCGACCTCGAAGAACTTGAAAAACAGGCCGTACGCGAACAGGAAGCCGACAATCGTAAACTGGGTCAAACACGCGCCCAACACGGTAAAATAGCGCCTGTCGAGACGGGCAAGAGCCGAGGGAACCTGCACAGTTTATTTCCGGCTTCGTGTTGGACCGAGGAAGAGACGGGGCGGCGTGATGCCGTAGTTGCTGATGAGACATCCGCGGACGTTTGGGGTCAAGGTGTGCAGTGAAGAGGCTAGGACTTGCGGATCAGGCGAGTTGACATCCGCCAGGTCGCACGATTGGAGTTAGACCGGTATGCCGCATGTCTCGTGACACGCTGGCAACGGATCGCTGGGAGGAGCGCATGGCCAAAGCAGTGAAAAACAAAACGCAATCTGCGAAAAGGACTGTGAAGAAGCCTGCCAAGACGGCGTCTGCCCGGAAGTCACCACGACGAACCACATCAAAGCCTGTCGCCGAAGGCAGGAACTGGACTCCGGGCCACCCTTACCATGAACCCGAGGCCGTGCGCATCCGTACCGCCAAAGGCCGTCGCCCTTACTTTTTCGATGATCCCAATATCGACAAGCTGTACGCCATGATCATGGCGCTGGCCGCTGAAGTTTCGGTCATCCGCGAACGCATGGACACGCACGAACGCCTTGCCGAAAAGAAGAAGTGGCCGACGCACCAGGCGATCGAAGATCACGAACCCGATGAGACGACCGACGCTTTTCGTGACCAATGGCGTGCCGACTATATTGCGCGCATTCTGCGCATTATCCAGGTCGAACTCGATCAGATCAAAAGCGGTGAGAGCGAAACGAACTACGATCAGATCATCGAGGACGTCTCCAAGTAAGTCTGATCGGGTGGCTCATATCCTCGCTTCCCCTGCATGGGGTGGGCAAGGAATGAGAGTTGCAGCCGGGGCCGCTCTAGAGTTTCTGGCCTGCGAAAATCGTTGTGCCGACGAGTTCTCCCCCAGCATCCCGCACAGGGTCGTACGCGACGCAGCCGTCCGCCTGCGGACGAGGCCAAACTTCGGTGATCGTCTTCCGCGCGAAACCGGCATCGGCCAGCAGTTCTCGAGCATCCGAATGATGCAGGGTGCCCCAGAAAGGCTCGGCGTTGTAATGCGTATCCCAATCCCAGTAGTAGGCCTGATAGTCGTCGAGGCCACGGGCGAATTGAGTGTCCATGTGCATCGTCACGCATCCCTTGCGTAGCACCCGGTGACATTCCTTGAGGATGCGCGGTGTTGCCTTGGCCGAAGTCTCGTGAAACAGGCCGTGTGACACGACGAGATCGAAGGACTCGTCCTCGAACGAAAGTGCCTCTGCATTTTCCTGGCGGAAGTGAACGGCAACGCCGAGGTACTCGGCACGGGCATGTGCGTAGCGCAGAGATGGTGCCGCAACATCAACACCGTATACCTCGGCATCAGGAAACCGTTCGGCGTAAGGAACCGTACTTCCCCCGATCGTGCAGCCGAGATCCAGGATTCGCTGAGGCTTCAGGTCCGGAAACTGCTGCTTCACGTAATCGATGAGCGTATATCCTGGTATCGCGCGCTGCAGGCGTTCGCGGCTGTCCCGGTACTCGAGGGCAGATGAGCCGCGAATCGGCAATCCGTAGTAGTAGGCCCCGCGATCGAAGATCGCGCCGGCATAGACGTCGTCCTCGGCAATATCGGTGTGATAGCCGCCCGGCATGCAGTGAATATCGATTGCGGTGTTGTAGGCCGGGACCTTGAGCTCTGGATCCAGTGTCAGGCTTCCCTGGGGTGCCTGAATCCGGCTCTTCTCGATCAGCTCCGGCAGCTGATGCTGAACGATCTCACCCACGGTATCCCAGGTCATTTCCTGGATGGTTCGCGCCATAGAACTCCAGGTCTGGACGAACGGATCCTCTTCCATGGCGTGACGCCATTCCACCCGCCCCTTTGGATCGCGACCGTTTTGCGCGCGAAACTTGGATGCAACGCGGGTTCGTCCCACTACGGCGTCTGCCGGATAGACATGATCCTCCATGTGCATCTTGAGGCTAGCGATGAAGTTCTGGCGGGCCAGCTCATCGCTGGTCGGCAGCGGCATCATGGGATGCGCAAAGGGCTGTTTCATGATCGAGCTCCTCCGGCCGGCAAGTGTCGTTGGTGAATTCTACTACGAAATGGCGGGACAGGTATGTCCCCGCTCCGCGTCAAAGGTCAATCTGCCTGGAACGCAGCAGATCCTGGGCGCAACCCCAATGACAACGACTTCCCGGGCATACGCGTCACCACCATTTCTTCCGATCTTCTCGCTGCGCACGAAGCCCGTCGGGAATGCTGTATTGCGGCTGGTAACCCAGGTCGTCACGGATGCGCGTTGTGTCGACGGCGCCGGCTTCGCGACCCTGCCCCGTAAAGGTGACGGCTCCGCAATTCGGCTCGACCTCTTTCATCATCTCCGTGAACTCGCGCAGCGTCACATAATTTTCGTCCGGACCGGCAACGTTGTAGACGTGGTGAGATGGATTGGGATGCGTCAGAGCGAGCACTGTCGCAGTCGCCGAATCGCGGACATAGGTCAGGTGACGCTGAAGCTCACCTCCGACCTCGGATATCGTGACTGCATCACCGTCCATGGCGCCGGTAATATCCTGGATGACCTTTGCCATGCCCGGACTCGTAACGTTGCCCGGGCCGAAGGTCATGTTGTAGCGGAGAGCGATAAAATCGAAACCGTGTTGCTCGGCATAACGGATCCCAATCTGTTCGGCCAACAGCTTGCTGCTTCCATAAATCGTGATTTCGGGCCCGACCGGCACATCTTCGAGCTGGCGGTCGGCACGAACGCCGAACGCCGCGCCACTACTGGCAAACACGACGCGCTCGACACCGTGATTGCGTGCCGCATCGAGGACGTTGATTGTGCCTCCTATATTGATTCGCATTGCAGCATCGGGAGCGCGGTCACAGTCGAACTGCAATGCTGCCGCGAGATGGACGATACGCCCGGCACCGCTGTCCGATACCGCCCGTGCCACCTCTTCGGCGTCACCCACGTCGCCGTAGATCCAATGGAGACGATCCTCATAGGATTTGAGAATTCCCTTGGGCGCACTGCGACTGAAAACCACCACCTCCATGCCCAACTCACACAGGTCGGCCACAGCGTATGAGCCGATCAGTCCGCCGCCTCCGAACACGATGACGTCCACGTTCACTCCTTTCTCAATTGCTGAGCCGACAGTCCCTGAAGAATCTCCGAGAGGCTCAACAAGGCGGACATCAGTCACCGGCTGGATATTGGCATCCCAATTTATGGCTGCGCAATTTGACCTGGTGGAAGCACGACTCGCGCATTCCGCAACGTCCGTCTAAGGTTCGCCGCATCGTGAATTGACCGCCCCGCTTTGCGGTTCTCAACTGGTTTGAGGTCCCGTTTGGTCGAACACAATGACAACGTCCCATTGACTGACAGCGATGCTTCCGGGATCCATCCGCTGGCCATGTTGTTCCGGGCCCGTTCGATCGCACTCGTCGGTGCCTCTCAAGCGGAAGACTCAGTCGGCGGGCGGCCCATCAAGTATCTGCGAAAGTACGGATTCGAAGGGCAGATCTACCCGGTCTCGCCGAGATATGACTCCATCGGCGGGCTTCAATGTTACGCATCGGTCCGTGATATTCCCGGCTCCGTCGATCTGGCGTTGCTGGCGGTCTCTGCTGCACGCATTCCGGACGTCCTCGAGGACTGCGCGGTCAAAGGCGTACCCACTGTCCTGATCTTCAGCTCGGGCTTTGCTGAACTCGGCGATGAGGGCCGCGACCTCCAAGCCCGGCTGGTGCGGGAGGCCAGGCAGCACGGGGTGAGGATCTGCGGACCAAATTCCATGGGCACGATGAACCTGCGATCCGGTCTTACGGCGACGTTCAGCGCCGTACTGGAACGAGATCACAAGCCCGGCCCAATCGCCTTGATTTCGCAGAGTGGCATGTACGGTGCCTACATCCTTGCCCAGGCGACGGCGCTGGACCTCGGCTTGGGCCTTTTCGCGACCACGGGCAACGAAGCCGATATCGAATTGGCAGAATTGCTCGACTATGTGGTGCACGACCCCGAAACACGGGCGGTACTGGCGTATGTCGAACAACTCCGCGATGGCGATGCCTTCGTGGGATCAGCCGAAGCCGCGCTGGAGCAAAACCGGCCTATCGTCATTATCAAGGTCGGCAAGAGCGATGTCGGCGCGCGAACGGCCCAATCACACACCGGTGCCATCGTCGGTTCCCACGAGGCATACGAAGCCGTCTTTCGCCAGTACGGTCTCATCGCTGTGGATACCGTCGATGAGATGCTCGATATCGCGCAACTCGTTGACTACGGAGTTTTTCCCAAAGGCAAGCGAGTGGGAATCATCAGTCTGTCCGGGGGCGCGGCGGTCATGATCGCTGACGCCTGCGTGGCGTCGGGGCTGGAGGTCCCGACACTCCCCGTGGAGGTTCAGGCCAGCCTCAAGGAGCGGGTCCCGTTCGCGGGGGTGGCCAATCCCATCGACGCAACGGGGCAACTCTTCAACGACCCGGACTTCTACAAGGACTTTCTGGGCGCGTTGGTCGATCAACCGGATATCGATACGCTCGTGCTCTTCTTTGGCCAGATGATCGGATACGTTAAGAATCTCGGTACAACGGTGGTCAGCGAGTCCGTCAATGCGGCGCGGGAGAGCGGGAAGCCGTTCGCCATGGTGGCAATGCCGGGCGATGGCCGGGCGGCGCAGATGCTGAAGGAAGGGGGAATTCCCCACTTCACCGATCCCGAACGGACCGTTCGGGCAATCGCGGCCTTGGCAAACTTCGTCGAACGTCGTGAAACCCTTCTGGACCGCCTGCGTCGTACGCGGGACCTTGATCTTTCGCCCATCGCCCGCACGGATGTCGATACAGAGCTGGGCGCCAAGAATTTCCTCGCGGAACACGGTCTCCGAGTGGCGGAGGAACGACTCGCCCGTTCTCCTGAAGACGCCGCACGCCACGCCGACGCCGTCGGCTATCCGGTCGTCCTCAAAGTGAATTCTCCCGACATTGCCCACAAGACTGAAGTCGATGCCATCAAGCTCGGCCTGAGCAACAAAGCTGAAGTGGGGAACGCTTTCGAGGAAATCATGCGCGCCGTCAAAGATCGACGCCCCGACGCCGAAGTACGAGGAATTCTCGTCCAGGAAATGATACCAGCAGGAATCGAACTCATCCTCGGTGTGAAGCGTGACCCGGTGTTCGGACCCATGATCCTGTGTGGCTTGGGCGGAATTCATGCCGAAGTGTTGCGCGACTATGCCGTACGCCGGGCCCCTGTAGATCAGGACACTGCCGCGGAGATGCTGTCCGACCTCCGGGGCTATGCGCTGCTGGAAGGAACCAGGGGCAAGGGACCAGTGGATATCGAATCGGTGATCGAGGCGATCGTCAATCTCTCTCAGATTGCCGTCAGGGCCCGGGAATGGATCGAGGAACTGGACATCAACCCCTTGATCGCCCTTCGCGACGAGCAGGGGTGCGTCGTCGCCGATGCTTTGATCGAGTGCGCTCCGCTGAGCGAGGTGTAGTCATCGGGACCTACTTTCCTCCCCCCTTGCAGGGGGGCGTGTAGAGGGGGGTGTTTTGAGTTTGGTCGTCGGCTCTTACGTAACCGAAGTCCACCCCCACCTATCCTACCCCTGCTAGGGGGAGGGACTCCGTAAAGCCAGTAATCGAGACTTGGGTGCGATGGAGCGCCCGCTCCTCTCTAGGCACCCACGGCCTTCGCCAGCCGTTCATAGGCTTCGACGAAGTCCTCTTTGAATTCGTAGACGACGCTACGGGTCGATTGGCTGGCATTCATCAAACCGACGCCCTGGCCGACCCAATAGGTAGCGAGATCCCTGGCCCCCTCGTGGCCGCCTTCAGACAGCTTCTCGACCTTCTTCAGGGCCGGTTCCGAGATCAGGCGTTGCAAAGGCATGCCCAGAGGCTCAGGGGCCTCCGGTTGTTCCCAGGCATCGGTCCAGGACGACCGCAGTTGTCGAGAATGTTTTCCGGTACGACTGCGAGAGCGCACGGTGTCGCTGGAACCGGCAGCCAGCAATTTCTCCTTTATGACCGGAGAGGTCTCGGCTTCTACGGTGGTCAGCCAGACGGAACCCGTCCAAGCGCCCGCCGCGCCCATCGCCATGCACGCAGCCATCTGTCGCCCCGTGGCGATGCCACCGGCCGCCAGTATCGGCGTATCACCGTATTCCTGGATGGCTTCGTGGATTTCCGGAACCAGCACCAGTGTGGAAACGCTACCGCAGTGGCCGCCCGCCTCCGTCCCACTGACGACGAGGATATCGACCCCTGCTTGAACCTGACGAATTGCGTGCGACTTGGCGCCAACAAGAGCGGCCACGGCGACTCCACGTTCCTTGCCCATCTCCAGCATGGGTGGCGGCGGGACTCCCAGCGCATTGGCGATCAACTTGATGGGATGCGAAAAGGCGACATCGAGCATCGCGGTGGCGCCTTCCAGACGGAGATTGTCGCCCCAGCCCATGAGCTCGAGGCGCGCCGCGTCATCGACCCCGTCGGTATTGACGTCATGACCCTCCAGGACATCTGCAGCGAACTGCTTGTGCCCCTCCGGCAGCATTGCAAGAAAGTCTTCCGGGGACGGCTGTTCATCCTTTCCCACGAATTTGTCAGGCACGATCAGATCAACGCCGTACGGCATCCCGTCGATATGTTCGTCGATCCACTGGAGTTCCATATCCAGCTCGCCTGGCGTCATGCGTGCTGCGCCCAGTACACCAAAGCCGCCGGCCTTGCTGACTTCGACGACGACATCGCGACAGTGGGTGAAGGCAAAGAGCGGGAACTCAATTCCCAGCATCTCGCAAACCCGGTTGTCCACGGTTCGATCTCCTTGATGGGCGGGGTGACCACAGCCACCGCATGGACGAGGCGTTCATTCAATCGGTCGAAGCGGTAATTCGTCAAGAAACCGGACGCTAGCCGGGATTGCCCTCGATGGCACCTCCGCGCCCTTCCCCAGCTTTGCAGCGACCTGCCGTTTGGCTATCATTGAGTGACTGAATCATGGATACCCTCAAAGACAAATGCTGTGTCACTGGTATTGGTGAGACCGCCTATACCCGGGGATGCAACAAGAGCCCTACGGCCTTGCAGATGGAGGCCTCGCTCGCCGCCATCGCTGACGCCGGGCTGACACCGAAAGACATAGACGGGGTCATCCCGTTTTTTGCGGGATCTGCGGTTGCGGAAGACTTCATCACCAACTTCGGAATCGAGGATCTGCGGTATTCGGTGACCGCCCCCATGGGCGGTGCCAGTTGTGTCGCCGCAATTCAATCGGCAGCCGCGGCCATTACTGCCGGAATCGCAACTCACGTGCTCCTTCCTCTGGGTCGCACCGGATACTCAGGAACCCGCGCCCCGGCCCGCGTCGCCGCCTTTCCCCAGTTTCGGATCGTCGGTGAATTTGAAATGCCCTATGGCGCGGTAGCGCCGGTCCAGCTTTATGCACCCATGGCGCGACGCCACATGGAGATTTACGGCACCACAAGCAAGCAGTTCGCCGAGATTTCGGTGACAACCCGTGATCACGCGATCCTCAATGGCAATGCCGTCATGACCAAGCCGATCACCATTGAGGATCATCAGACATCACGCATGATCTCCGATCCGTTCCGCCTGTTCGACTGCAGTGTGGAAAGCGACGGCGGGGCTGCCATCGTGATCAGCGGCGCGGACCGCGCCCGTGACATGCGCCAGAAGCCAGTCTACGTCATGGGCGTTGCAGAGGGACATCCCGATTCGCCGAGCGCCATCACGCAGCGTCCGGACCTGACCGTTCTCGGCCTCGCCAAGGCGGCGCCGCGGGCATTCGAGATGGCAGGCGTCGGCCTCGATGCCATCGACGTAGCAGAGATATACGACTGCTTCACCTACACGGTGCTGTGTCAGCTCGAGGACATGGGTTTCTGTGCCAAGGGTGAAGGCGGAGGCTTCGTCGAAGATGGCGCATTGGGCCTCGATGGCCGGCTGCCCACCAATACACACGGCGGTCTGTTGTCTCAATCCCACATGGCGGGCATGAACCACATTGTCGAATTGGCCCGGCAACTGCGCGGCGATGCCGGCAGTGCCCAGGTCCCCGATGCCGAAGTCGGCCTGGTGACCGGATATGGTGATATGGGCGACGGTTCCATCGCCATCATGCGCCGGTAAATCCGATGAGCGAGCCTTCGGAAAACCGACTCCTGCCGCAGCCGACCGAGGACTCGCAACCTTTCTGGGATGCGCTCAAGGCGCACCGCCTGGACCTCCAAACCTGTGGCGACTGCGGGGCCTTGCGACACTACCCGCGTCCCGTCTGCCCAGAATGCCATTCCATGGCAGTGACCTGGACGACGGCCAGTGGCCTGGGCAGCGTGCATAGCTGGACGGTGTCTTATCAAGCCTTCCACTCGGCTTTTCAGGACTGCCTGCCGATTATCCTGGCCACAGTCGACCTTGAGGAAGGGGTGCGCATGAACTGCCGCCTCGACGGTGTCGATCCCGAAAAGATCGAGATCGACCTTCCCGTCGAGGTCGCGTTCGAGGACGTCAACGATGAGGTGACACTGCCTGTATTCCGGCCGCGCGCCAGCACCGGAGACGCCTGAGTGCGTCGTTCACCAACCCATGACCCTGCTCACATCTGAAATCACGTCATGGATCGGGCGAAGCGAACCGCCAATCAAGGCGGAAGTGACCCGGCGCGACATCATCAAGTATGCGATCGCGACCGAGCAGGTGCGCCAGACCTACCTCGATGGTGACAAAGCGCCACCGATGTTCGCCTTCGGCCTGTTCCGCCCTGTCGTCCCATTGACGGGGCTGGGGCCCGATGGGCTCGCGCCCATGGGCGCAACGCCGGAACTGCCCTTAAAGCGCATTATGGCCGGTGGTACGCGCATGACCGTTCACCGGCAGATTTATCCGGGGCAGATCCTGGTGGGCACCCGCACGATCAGGAATATCTACGAGAAGGAGGGAAAGCAGGGGCCGCTTATCTTCCTCGAGATCGAAATGCGCATCACCACGGAGGCCGGCGAGCCAGTGATGGAAGAAGTGCAGACGCGGATTGCGAGGTGATGTCTTGCCGAAACTGAAAGAACTATCGGTCGGTCAGTCCATCAAGGGTCACGCCTACACGCCGACCAACGTCTCCTTGTTCCTTTACAACGCGGCGATCTGGAACGCGCATCGCATTCACTACGACGAAACCTATGCCACAGAGATTGAGAAGCATTCTGGCATCGTCATCGACGGACCGCTGCAGGGCGACTGGCTCGCCCAGGTCGCGACCAACTGGCTGGGCGAGGATGGTGTTCTCGTCGAATTCGAATACTCGAACCGCAAGGCTGCTTATCTGGGGCAAACCCTCGTTTCGGGAGGGGAGATCAGTTCGATTGATCCTGAGACCGGCAGCGTGAGGCTCGAACTCTTCATCAAGGATGAGGTGGGCGATGTAACCTCACCCGGCAGTGCGATCGTACGCTTCGATTGACAGCTTCCCGCCGGTGTTAGCGCCAGTGACCTATTCAGCCCAGCCCGACTCTTCCCCCAAATCGAGCATGATGCCACGTGCCAAAATGAGGGCCAGTTTCCGAGGTGTGCCGGCAAGCATGCGGTCATCGTACAAGGTACGCAGCAGGAAGCGGTCGATCCGCGTCAATTCCATGTGCCGCTCGTTGTCATTGAATATGGAAGGACTGACGAGCTGGTTGTCATTCGGCAAACCCAGCACCTGTGTCATCTCCTCCAGCAGACAGTGTTCGAGGTCCGCGGACTTCTGGGCACGGTTAATGACGATCAACGACTTGATGTAGGCACCCGTTTGCAGGGTGTAGGTGAGGAAATAACACCTCGCCCTGAAAGCAGCGCGGCGCACGGTCTTGAGATCCTTCTCCACCATCAGACCAGCTTTGATCATCTCATTTGGCTCGGCGAACCAGAATGCGAAGTGCTCACTGGACCTGCCGCTTGGAACTTCCCGGAAGTTCAGGCCGGTCTCCTGCGCCAGCGTTCGGGCATGTTTTTCGATGATCGAACGAAAGCGAAGCACCGATTTTGCGTTGCCGCAAAGCTTGTAGGTCAGTGTGGTTCCGGGCTGCCACTTGCGGATGAAGGCTGCCTCAGGGGGACCCTTGTCCGAACCGAACACAACGATCTCGAAGAACTCGACCATACGGTCGATACTGAGTTTGGGTTCAGCGGAGCTCGTCGCCGAGCCGATGCTGGTCGCCATTACGACAAGCAGGCCGACACTGATCGCGTGCCGCCGGAGTTTCATGAAACAGCCAACAGTTCAGGATCTGAAATGTCAGCGCTATCGAGGTCAAAAGCGCTGATGAGAGGCCCCTTGCCCAAGGACTACACCACTCAATTCGAAGCGGTATAGCAGCCGATGGTGTTTCGGTCGACTTTTTATAGAGGCGAACTGGCCAGATCTACGCGAAACGACCCAGAACACACCGGATATGGCGCCGGCCGCTTGTCGGTTGGGGAGGTCTATGCGTCAGACAAATGCCAGGTGGTCGGGATCGGCATCCAGGTATTGCGCCAGCTGGCGGTTCTTGGCGTCTGCCACACAGTGATGTTGGCAGTCGCGAGAAGGATCGATCCTACGCATATGCGATTGCGTTTCTTCACTCATCCAGAAATCACGGAAGCGCTGATCCTTGACCGATCCAAGGATTCCCGATGCCGTGTAGGCCTTGTCCTGGCAAGTGTACACCCTGCAGTCGGCGCCGATCACGGTGAGGAAGTGCAGGAACGAACAACGCCCGTAATTCTTTTCGAATCGCCCCGCAAGATCATGATAGTGATCCACAACGTGGAAAGTATCGTCCTCGAGCTCTTTGGCGGCAGTGATGCCGTCCCGCACGGTCTCCGAGAAACGCGCGTAATAGGCATCGTTTTCTTCCGCATCATTTCCGATGACGCAGCCGGAAACTTTGATGTGACTTACGCCGCAGGACTTCAGAAGTCGCGACAAGTCAGCGACATGCGAAGCGTTGCGTTCGTCCACAATGATGCTCGCGCCGAGCGCACACTCGGAATTCCGGTCCGAGAAGTTGGACAGATTGCGGATAACCTTATTGAATTCTTCGGGCCCGACACTTCGATAGGTCGAGTAGCTCTCCGGGTCCCAACCGTCGATGGAAACACGAATCCAGGTACCGTGCCGGGCAAATGCGTCCACGACCTTGCCTCGAAGTTGAGAGCCATTGGTGAGACACCCGATCCTTATCCCTCCTTCGGAAAGCGTAGTGATTGTTTCGGCCAGACCGGGATAGAGCAGCGGCTCCCCGCCGCCGGAGAACGTCACGGCCTCGACGCCCATGGCCACCAGGTCTTCGACGATGTCGGCCATCTTTTCGCGCGGGATTCGATCACGCACCACCATATCCTGACCCAGGGACACTGCGTCGGTGCGGTAGGCACAGAAGTAGCAACTGTGATTGCAGACGTTGGTCGGCTTGATTCGAACGTGAACAGGTGCCGCCGGTTCTCCCGCAGCAAGCGCCGCGAGCCGATCGGGAAAATGCCACATCTTTGTGGCGATATAGACACCTCGCATGGTCGAATCTCCTGACCACGTCGCTCCGCAACCATCATCGCGTTACGTCGTTTAACGCTCGGTTAAATTCGTGGGATCGCCGTGACTCGCCCCACCTTTTTTGATTTACATCAATCCGTCGGGACGACATGGACCACGCAGGAGGGCAGACGATGGGTGTGATGCTGGTCACGGGTGCGAGCCGCGGGATCGGCGCGGCGGTTGCCCGTCTCGCCGGCCGCAAGGGCTGGGACGTCGCAGTCAACTTCCTCCAGTCCGAGGAAAAGGCTGAAGCCGTCGCCGAAGAGATCCGTGCCGGTGGGACCCGTGCAATAACCGTCCAGGCCGACGTCGGAGTCGAGACAGACATCATCCGCATGTTCGGAGAAGTCGAGGCCGGATTGGGAACGCCCCAGGCGGTGGTGAACAATGCCGCAATCGATTACGACACCCTGATCGCCGAGTTCGATCTCGACCAGTTCCGCCGGACGTTCGATATCAATGTGATGGGACCGGCTCTCATCGCGAAGGAATCGATCAATCGCATGTCGACCCGCCTGGGTGGCGCGGGCGGCGTTATCGTGAATGTGTCCTCGATCTCCTCGCGCACGGGCGGCTGGCCCCGCGACGTACCCTACGCTGCAACGAAAGGCGCCCTGGATTCATTCACGCTCGGCCTCGCCAAAGAGGTCGGTCCCGAAGGCATCCGCGTGGTCTCAGTGCGTCCTGGCGCGACCCGCACGGAGATCTGGGATGGCAACGAAGTCGATCTCAACGTGGCCACGGAAGCCGTCAACCGCGAAGCGCCCTTGCGGCGCATGGGTGAACCCGAGGAAATCGCCAACCTCGTGGTCTGGGCATGCTCCGACGAAGCGAGTTACGTCACGGCGACCTGTCTCGAGGTTGCCGGCGGGCGGTAGTCGCGGCCCGATACGATTGGTGTAGACTTAGCGTCAACCACAGGAGGGGCTCATGGCGGACGTCGGTACCAAAGTCATCTTCGAAGACGACGAGGTCAAGGTTTGGAACCTGATTATCGATCCTGGCGAGGCCTCGGGAATGCACACTCACGGCCACAATTACTTCTACTATGTGGTGGAAGGCACCACCCTCGAAATCCACCGTGATGACGGCACGATCGATACGGTCACGATGCAACCGGGTGACGTTGTGGGCGGCAAGGAAGGCTCTACCCACGACGCCAAGAACATCGGCGACACACGGTTTCGCAATGTCCTGGTCGAGGTGAAGTCGAGCTGAGCGTGGTTGGGATGGTCGCCAACTGCCGCATTCATCAAAGAAAAACACACCCCTCTATCTCCCCCCTGCAAAGGGGGGAGGACTATATTGTTTTCCTCCCCCTTGAAGGGGGAGGCTAGGTGGGGGTGTGTATTCATTTGAAGGCCTACTTGTAAGCGAACGCGTCGACCTCGAAATGCCAATCCGGCGACGCCAGCCCACCCACGATCAGAAGTGTCCCCGCTGGCCTGACATCTCCGAACACACGGTCCTTGGCGGCTCGAAACTTTGGAACGTTCTCCCGATCGAGCAGGTAGTAGCGCATGGAAACAACGTGCTCCACGTCCATGTCGGCCGCGCGCAGCACACCCTGCACGTTGCGAAAGGCCTGTTCTGCTTGTGCCTCGAAGTCCTCGGGGACGGTGCCGTCGGGCATCGCGCCCACTTGACCCGCCACATAGACGAGCTTCGACGCGTTCGTGATCTCGACACCCTGGCTGTAGCTTCCAAACGGTTGCGCGAGATCTTCCGGGTTGAAATATCTGTTCATGACCTACCTCCCTACTGCAACATCACTTATGGAACCCGCTTCGCGGAGCCATGCATGAGAGCTTAGCAGCCCTGGTACCGGGATGCCCGGTCACCACCTTGTTGGATCACATCATGCGCCTGCCATTCCTCGCCCGAGTCTTCGCCGCTGCAACCGCAACGGTAATCGTCGTGTTCACGGCACTGGCGTTTTCCGTCTGTTCGGTTACGGAGACGTACGCGCAAACCCCTGCGGAAGATGTGGAGACGCAGGTTCGCCAGCTTCTGGTCAGAGACATGGATCGTCGTCACGATGCCCTCAAGTGGCTTGCCGAGCGTGGCGACGCGGACGTCGCGGCAGCGCTGATCATGACCCTGCGTTACATCCGCGATGATGACCGAGCCATCCGCAACACGCTGGAGGCTCTCACTGGTGCTCAGCCGGGTGACGGCTGGGACGACTGGATCCTGTGGCAGGAGGCGCATCCCGAGATCATCCCGTTTGAAGGGTTCGATGCCTTTAAGGCCGATCTCTTCGCGCTGATCGACGTGAATTTTAGGCTGTTCCTTCAACGCGGCATCAGGCATGAAATCCGACTGGAGGAAATCGTCTGGGGCGGCGTCGTCAAGGATGGCATCCCGGCGCTCAACGATCCAAAACACCTGGCACCGGATGAGGCGACCTACATCACGAACGACGAGCTGGTCTTCGGCGTGGAAATCAATGGCGACGCGCGCGCCTATCCACTGCGCATGCTGGACTGGCACGAAATGTTCAACGATATCGTCGGGGGTGTGCCCGTGGCGCTTGCCTACTGCACGCTGTGCGGCTCGGGCATCCTGTTCGAAACCCACGTCGAAGGCCGGCCGGAACGTTTCGTCTTCGGTTCCTCCGGGTTTCTCTATCGGTCGAACAAGCTGATGTACGACCAGGAGACACATTCGCTTTGGAACCAGTTCACCGGCCGCCCCGTGGTCGGACCGCTCACCGGCTCGGGAATAGAGCTGACCGTGCGGCCTGTGGCCATTACCACCTGGCAGCGCTGGTTCGCGCGTCATCCGGATACCACGGTGCTGTCGCTCGATACGGGTTACGCGCGGGACTACACGCCCGGGCGACCCTACGCCAGCTACTTTGCGAGCCCCGACCTGATGTTCCCGGCGCTGGTGCACGACACGCGTCTGCAGCCCAAGGACTTCGTCTTCGCCCTTCGCAGTGGCGTACACGAAAAGGCGTGGCCGCTGTCGGCCTTCGACGGCGGAGCCGTCATCAATGACCGCATCGGCACACTGGACGTGGTGCTGATCGGTGACGCCGCCTCCCGGACGGTGCGAGCCTACGACGCCCGCGGCCGTGACTTCACGTCAGGCGATGGCGATACCGTCGAGGGCAGCGGCCAGCGCTGGACCGTAGGGGAGGAATCGCTGATCGCCGAGGACGGCCAGACGCTCGCCCGCCTGCCGGGGCACA
>DEBC01000150.1 GCA_002348365.1 Alphaproteobacteria bacterium UBA2966
GCGCGCCCGCGATAGCCACTGATGTCGGCTAATATCGCAGGCATGAAGACCGGACCAACGCCTTCGATGCCGAGCCTGCGGAAACCCCATGCCGATCCAATGTCTGCCTGCGTGAAGCCGTTGTAATAGTGGAGCGTGCGGTTGTCGCCATCGTCGCCCAATTGCTGGCCGACGTGGACAAGTGCGTTAAAGTGGGTGCTCATGCCGGTGAACTGGCCGGCGATAACCTCGTCGTTATACATGAAGCGCCCCGACCCCACTGGCCCGCCCGAAGGCCCGCCAGCAGATGCAAGGACGAAGTCCCGATCGTGAAAATCGGGGTATCCGGCACGGAAGGGAAAGCCGAGATCAACGATCTCACCGGTTTTGATGGACGAAGCCGCTGCCAGCACCTGTTGCTGACCCAAGAGGTTTAAGGCGCCTTTTTCGTCCTCTGCCCCCCATGGTGAGGGCCACCACGGCCCACTTTCGGGATGATTGCGTTCCAACGGCTTCGGGCCAAGCATGCTCTACTCCTCATTTTCTGAGTGAAAAATCTGATCGGGCGTGTAACAACAATCAGGGGTTGTTCGTTGCAGGATACGACTGGTATATCGAGCGCGCAACGATCGACAGGCGTGAGTGATCATGATTGCGCGCGCGTGGTGCGCCAGGTTCGAGCCGAGCGGGCGGAGCCGCCTCTTTCAATGACTTAGCCCGATTTTCGCCGGACTCGATGTTCCCCATCTGGCGAGTGGGGAGCGGGGAGTGGGGGTTTTGTGGGCGACGATGCTGGGCATCCCGCGCTCATCAATCCGTGTTCATGTAACGGTCGAGTTCCGCATGGAAGTGGCCGATACGTTGCTCCTGTCCCGAAAGAATTGAGCCGCGAAAGCCGAGGCTCTCTATGCCCTCCTGCACCTGTGTGAACAGGTTGCTGTCCTGGTCGAATAGCTCGCCAAGGCCGCCCTCGCGCCAATCGACCACGATGGTCTCGGCGCGCTCCCTGCCAGTGAGGTCGGCGCCCTCGGGCAAGCCCATGTAGGCCGGTGGCTGGATCGACATGTCCTGCTGGGGGTGCATGAGTATGATGACATCAAAGATGAACTTGCGCGGATCCGTGCTGTGAGGTCTGAAATACAGCAGGTTGGCGCCTTCGGGGTGCAGCCCGAGCGCGATATTGGGGAAGATGGTGTAGTTCCAGTCGTCGGTCAGCTGACCGTCCAGGAATACTGACCAATCGAGCCCCAATCGCTCTGCCCGTTGGCGCTTGGCTTGCTGCACGGCGGAGCGCACGTCGGCAGGACCGCCTGAGAAACTATCCGCATCCAAGTCCACCTCCTGCATCATTGCGCGCAACCCAGGGTTGATTTCGTTATTCCCCAAGCGAGGGCTTTCCTCGGCGAATTTGGTGATCGCCCGAGTCATGCCATTGGGATACAGATCGATTTGCGAATGATAGTCGTTGAATGTCGGCAAGATCTGAGGATGGATGCAGTGAACGTGATAGGCCTCGATGAAGCCGTCGAAGCCCACCTTCCAGTTGGCGTCCCACACCGACTGCACGCGGCGCATGATGCGCATGTCGCTCAGCCGATAAGGTGCTGCATGGTCTGGCAACGGCCCGAGCTGATCCAATAGCGGGGTGGCGTTGGCATCCATGTTAATGAAAATGAATCCTTCCCACGTTTCGCACCGCACGGCTTGCAGGTCTAGATTCCGGCACAGGGCTTCCTCGCGAAAAGTTTCTCGGTCGGTTACATGATCGTTGCTGCCGTCGAAGTTGAACCGCCAATTGTGGAACGGACAGGTGATGGCATCGGCCAACGAGCCCACTCCATCCCCTAACAGTCTATTGCCGCGATGCGGACAGACGTTGAAGAAGGCGCGAATTTCGTTGTCTTCTCCGCGGATCACCACAAAGCTCTCGCGGCTGATCCTGAAGGTAAAGAAGTCGCCGGGTGTGGGAATGTCCTCAGCGCGCCCCGCCCAGTTCCAGACTCTGGGCCACAACCGGGTGCGCTCCTGCTCCATCCACTGCGGGCAGTAGTAGCGTTCCTTTGGTATAGGCCCCGAACCATTGTCCACGAAGGCGGCTTTGGACTCGAAGCTGTCCGCGGGCGCATCGGGATTGACGGGCCAGTTCACGCGATAGTCATAGTCTGAACTGCTAGCCATGGTGACTCTCCAATTGGTCAACACCGCAACCATTAACCCCGAACCCATTAGGTGCGTGGCGGCATGCTCGACCGAGCAAGGTGGCCCCTAGTCTATAGGGCAGCTCATATGCATAAAAGAGATCGGTGGAGGATAGGAAGCTGAACGGGGCTGTTCAGCCCGCAGGCGAGCCAAACTACTCGAGATTCGTTAGGCTACGCGACTCCTGTGTTTGTGCCCTGTTGATGGAGGGCGATTTGCGCGGTGCCAACGGCAATCGATCGACCCGTTTCGTCGGTTTGCGTCAGTTCCAGGTTGACCATCGTTTCTTCTTCCCCGGGGGTTATAGCGGTCACGTGGCCCCCGGCGGTCAGGGTCTGGTCTTTAAAAAATGGCCCCCGCAGCTTGGCCGAGACGGACACGATGCGCCCGTTTTCTTTCATCCAGTCCCGTAGCATGGCGTGAAAAAAGGCGAGTTGTAGCGGCGCCATCGAAAATGGCGCGTCAAAACCCTCGGCTTTGGCCACATCAACATCCCAATGGTGTGGGGCGAATTCATAGTTGACGGCTGCAAAGCGATTCCAGTGTTCGAGGGTCCCTTTGCGGGAGAACGGCGGGAGTTCGTCGCCAATCTTCACCTGAATGCCGTCACCCATCATCGTGTTCCTGTTGCCCAGCCGTCCCAGTCAGTATCTAACGAAAACCGATTCGGTGGTGCGTACCCACTCTCCGGCCTGATTGTGCCATTCGTTGGCAAGGGTGGTGTAGAGCATGTGTCCCATCCGCCCCTCCCGCTCAAAATACTCACTGATACGGACGGTGGAGCGGATGACGTCGCCAGGACGAATGCGCGTGGGGCCGTAACGCTCGCGTATCTCGGTAAGCAGTATGGCCTTGAAGTCAGGTGGCCTAACGCCCAGCTCTCGCTCGCTGAAGGCGGTCTGAGAAACTTTTGGATCGGTAAGCGATGGTTGCTGCGTGGACCAGGCAAACGGATTGAATTCCTCCGGAGCCACGATGCCGCGGTACTTCGTGCGTGCGGCAAACGCCTCATCCCAAAAGTTCCGCGGCGGTGTCTCGGGATAATAGACAGCAATCGCCCACTTGCGAATATCAGAGACACTAACCGGGTGCGAAATTGACTCGCGCATAACCGCACCCACGATGTCTTGCATGTCCTCTGTTACCCAACTTTCTGCCAACTGTTTGCTCCGGCTTTTAATAGATTCACTCGCCCGAAAGCCCTGTTGTTTGTGGGCTGAGACGGTGGCTAACCTTAGCGCGACTGATGCTCAGCCACACGCACATCTGCGGATCTGCGTCGTACACATCGCCCTCGATCCACCGACCAATGCCGTCGAAGACGCCGAATGTGCCGTCGGGTAGGGTTACCCTGACTCTATTGGGGCTGTCGCTTTCATAGAGCGCACCACTGAATCGGTGACGAACACCGGTTTTCTTGCCAGTCGTTGCCGGATTGCTCGTTTCGCTGCTCATGGCGTCACTGGCCCACGTGCTACGTAGGACTCAATCAGGTCATGGCGCCAACGAATTAGGGCCTCCTGGTAGCGGCTGAGCATGACCCCCTCGCGCCGTAATACCTTCAAGCCTTGGTGAACGCGCTCCATGTTGAAGGTGTCTTGCTCTGCCACCATCGCAAGCTTTTCCAGTGCGGGGGCATCCGTCCAGGGATCGTCTGCTCCCAGGTGAATCGCCTGTGCGGGTGGCGGGCGCTCGCCTTTGAACGGTGCCAAGAACATTATTTCGAACAGGCAGGTTTCATGGTCGTCAAAGTTAGGCCTAAAGCGGTAGACGATGCGGTTGAACGCGCCCCACGGGTGAAAGTTGGGAAACACCATGTAATTCCATGCGTCTAGAAACTCGGCGTCCGTGAGTTCGTCCACTCCATCGCCAAACGTTGCGCGGAATCGCTCGCGGCCGGCAGCCGAGAGTGCACCGCGCAAGGTATCTCCCTCCTCGAAAGGAATTGGCAGAGGCTCGCCCTCGCGCACGTCCAGCGCGTCTCGCAACATTTCTTCCTCGGTAGGCGTGTAATCGAGCAGCGGGCAAGGGATGCCTTTGGGCGACAGTTCACGTGCCGTATTCCCCCAAAAATCGATCTGGCTTTGCGGGTCGCCGGTGTAGGTCACTCCTTGAGGGTGCGTGGCATTCACATGATAGCCTTCGGTGAAGGCCTCGTTGGCAATCTTCCAATTGCAGCGAATGACCCGGCAGACGTGGGCGGCCACGTAGCGGTTGTTAAAGTCCCAGCGTTCAAAATGCTGCTGAATCTCTGGGCCGAGAAATTCCTGCAGCGTTTCGCAGTTGGGATCAGGGTTGATGAACACGAATCCCGCCCATGTGCCGACCTTTACCTCGGGCAGATTCATGTCCTGCATACGGTCAGCTAGGTGAGGGAAGTCCCAGTCCGCGGGAATGTGCTTCAGCTTGCCATCCAGATGCCAGGCGAAGCCGTGGAAGGGGCAACGAAACTCGCTACAACGGCCATCATAAGTCTTCAGCAACCGGCCGCGATGCAGGCATGCATTGGGGTAGGCTTTTATATCGTTTTCGCCAACCCTGGTTACCAGGTAGGACTGATCGGCGATGTCGTACACGATGTAGCTGCCCACGTGGGGCAGATGTTCCTCGCGGCAGGCAAACTGCCACACCCGGCTCCACAGCCGTTCTTTTTCCAAGTTGTGCCATTCGCGGCTAAGGTAGCGTTCCTTGGGGATGTCATCGAAACCATTGAGGTAGGGAGATTCGGCGCGGAGATACTCGGGTACAGGGCGAGAGTCCGCATCGAGCACGTCCTGCCACGTCGTGCCAGGGCAACGAACCAGATCCGCATCATCGGTTAACTTGTAGTCTTTGCCCGCCATAATCTTTTTCTCCGAAATGCCCGCAGCGGGGTCGCCTCACTTGCGCATGGGTGCTCGGCCAAAGGCATACTCTACAGTTATCTGCCGCGCGATAAACGTGACCGCAAAACGGATCTCATGAAAGCAACCCATTACCTGCAAAAGCAGCTAGAAATGATGGGTTAATGCCTCACGCCGTGCCTGTCGTAAGATTTAATTTTCCCTTGATAGTACGATGTTATCGATAATGGTTGGTGGGCTGTTAAGCGGCGAGGCGGGCACAAGGACTCAGTTGCTGAGCTTTGCAAATCAATTGGTTAGTCGTCGCGTGTCGGTGGGTTGGCGGAGGCTGTGGGGAATTTACGGGGGTTGTGCTCGGTCGGATCCCTATCCCGCTGCCAACCGTCGGTGCTGGTGGCGGCCCATGGCGACGTTAGCCGGCACCCATCGGCGAACGACACGGGTGGCCCGAACCGCAACACTTCGAACGCGGTGATCTGTTTGCCGGAGTTCCATAGCAAGTGCCCGGGTGCCGATTGCCGCCACCTGGCGAGCGAGGCGAGTACGAAGCAGCTAAAAGACAGGAGTCTGCGATGGTCAAGCGAGTAACCCGACG
>DEBC01000005.1:0-839 GCA_002348365.1 Alphaproteobacteria bacterium UBA2966
AGGATGCCCACGAAGGCCGACGGGAACCCGGCCACGACAATCAACATGGCGTTGCGGAATACGTGCCCGTACAAAACGCGCCGCTCAGTCAAACCCTTGGCCCGGGCGGTCAGCACATACTGTTTGTTGACCTCTTCGATGAAAGAGTTCTTGGTCAGCATGGTCAGTGTCGCGAAGCCGCCGATGACCATGGAGATGACCGGAAGCGTGATGTGCCAGAAATAGTCGGCGATTCGGTCGGGCCAGCTCAGATCGGACCAGTTCTCGGATGCCAGGCCGCGCAGGGGAAATATGTCCCAGAAGCTGCCTCCCGCGAACAACACCACCAGCAACACCGCGAACAGGAAGTTCGGGATGGCATAGCCGATGATGATGGTGGCGCTGGTCCAGATATCGAACCGGGTGCCGTCGCGCACGGCTTTGGCAATGCCCAAGGGGATCGAGATGAAGTACACCAGCAGGGTCGTCCAGATACCGAGCGAGATGGACACCGGCATCTTGTCGATAACCAGATCGACCACCGAGCGGTCCCGGAAGAACGAATCGCCAAAGTCGAACCGCAGGTAATTGCCGATCATCTGGAAGAAGCGTTCGTGGGCCGGTTTGTCGAAACCGTAGAGCTTCTCGATCTCCTTGATGAACTCGGGGTCGAGGCCACGAGCACCGCGGTACTTGCTCGTAATTGAGGAATCACCCGTTTGGCTCGTTTGCGCCTGACGCGTCTCGCCGGCGTCGGCGCCGCCGATGCGTGCCGTGGCATCCACTGCCGTGCCACTGATCTGGGCGATGAGCTGTTCAACGGGGCCGCCCGGCGCCGCCTGAACAATGATGAAGTTAAG
>DEBC01000005.1:1240-7554 GCA_002348365.1 Alphaproteobacteria bacterium UBA2966
GAGCACGGTGCCGAGTTTCTACTTCATGGCAGCGCTTCGGGCTTCGAGTGCGGTGGCTTTTTCAGCGTCGATCCACCATGTATCGAGATAACCGAAGTACGGATCATACTTGGCGGTGATGGCAGGCCGGCCGAACTTGTCCCAGTAAGCGACATTGTTTGCCTCGTTGAACCAGGCTGGCAGGACGTACCGATTCCATAATAAAACGCGATCCAGTGCGCGCGCCGCTGTCTCGAGATCCGCGCGACTCGGCGCATTGCCGATCTTCTCGATCAAAGCATCCACGGCCGGGTCCTCCACGCCGCCATAGTTGACGGTCCCTGGTCGGTTGGCGCTTTCGGAGGCCCAGAAGGCTCGTTCGCTGACGCCGGGTGTCGCAACCGTCCCAAACGCGGCCATGGTCATGTCGAAATCGAATTCCTGCAGCCGGTTGGTGTACTGCGCTGTATCGATAATGCGGATAGAGGCGTCGATTCCCAGTCGGTGGAGATTGCGCACGAACGGCGCGATGAGCCGTTCGGTTATCGGTGAGAACGTCAGATACTCGAGCTCCACCGGCTTGCCACCGGGGCCGGTCAGCTTGCGATCCTTGACCACGTATCCGGCCTCTTTCAGAAGACGCTGTGCGATCCTCAGATTCCGGCGATTGTTTCCGGAACCGTCCGTCTTTGGTTGCTGGAAGACTTCTGTGAACACTTCGGGCGGCAGGTTGCCGCGAAATGGTTCGAGCAGCGCCAGTTCTTCCGGTGTCGGAAGTGTGCGGGCGGCCATGCTCGTGTTCTGGAACAAACTCTCGGTCCGCGCATAGAGACCATAAAAGATGTTCTTGTTTGTCCATTCGAAGTCGAAGGCGTGATTGAGGGCGGCCCGAACCCGCCAATCCTCGAAGAACGCGCGACGCTGGTTGAGGACGAAATACTGACGGCTCGCCGGGGATTCGTCGGGGAGCGCTTCTTTGATCACCAGCCCCGACTCGCGGGCGGGGAAATTGTAAGCCGTCGCCCACATCTTCGAGGTGTACTCTTCCCTGAAGTCGTACTCGCCGGCTTTGAAGGCTTCCATGGCCACGTTGCGGTCGCGATAGAAGTCGAATCGGATCGTGTCGAAGTTGTAGCGGCCCCGATTCACCGGCAAGTCTTTTGCCCAGTAGTCGGTCACCCGCTGGTAGACGATAGACCTGCCCTGATCCACGTTGGTGATGCGATAGGGCCCGCTGCCCAGCGGCGGCTCCAGAGTGGTCTGTTCGAAGTCGCGCGTCGCGTAGTACGCCTTGGAAAAGATCGGGAGTCCGGCAACTGTCAGCGGCAGATCACGTTTCGCGGCATTCTCGCTGAATGTGAAACGCACACTGTACGGCGACTCCGCGATCGCCGACTCGACGTCGCGCAGGATGATCCGATACGTGGGATCGCCCTTCGTCTTCAAGACATCGAACGAGAACACGACGTCTTCCGCCGTCAGAGGCGAACCATCATTGAACCTGGCCTCGGGGCGCAGCGTGAATGCCACCCACGAGCGGTCGTCCGCGACGTCAACGGTCTCCGCGACCAATCCGTACATGGCATCAGGCTCATCCGAGCCGCGGATCATGAGCGCATCGTACGGCAGCCCGGCCAGGGCGACGGCGGCGTCACCTCGAAGGCGCGTTCCCTTTAGAACGAACGGATTGAGATTGTCGAAGGTGCCGATGGAATGGAGTCGAAACTCACCGCCCTTTGGGGCGTTTGGATTGACGTAGTCGAAATGTGGAAAATCAGACGGGTACTTGAGATCACCAAACGCGGACATGCCATGCCTTGGTTCCGCGACGGCCATGGTTGCGGCGAGGGCGATGCCGACGGCGGCAATTGCGCCGCCTATCCTCGGTGTCAGATGCAATGTGGTCACGCGCAGATGATAGCAGAGGCCAGATTGGTCAGGGACCGGGTCATTTTGTTCGTCTAGAGGTCTTCTGCTTCAGGGCGGCATCTTTCGCCGGATCAACCCACCAGGTGAAGATTCCCAGGCTGTACTTGGGCGGCACCGTCGGCCGCGAGAACCGGTTCCAATAAGCCACATTGAACTCAGGCGAGTGCCAGTTCGAGATCACGTAGTGATTCCACAGCAAGACCCGGTCCATGGCGCGCGTCGCGGTAACGAGGGAGGCCCGATCCGGCGCCGAGATGATCTTCTCGATCAACGCGTCGATAACCGTGTTCTTGATTCCCGTGACGTTCCGGCTGCCCGGAATGTCGGCGCTCTCCGAACTCCAGAATTCGCGTTGCTCGTTGCCAGGGGACAGGACAGGCGTGAAGACGTTGACCGTCAAGTCGAAGTCAAACTCGTTTAGGCGATTCTGATACTGGGCGCTGTCCACCAGTCGTACCCGGACCTCGACTCCCAGCTTTTCGAGGTTCTTCTTGAAAGGCAGGACGATGCGCTCGAATGCCGGACTGACGAGCATGATCTCGAATGCCATGACCTGGCCCGACGCCTCATTGGTCAGTTTGCCGTCACGTACACGCCAGCCAGCCTTTCGCAACAGACGCTGGGCCGTTCTCAGGTTGGATCGGATGTTGCCGGTACCTTCAGTTTGCGGTGGTTTGAATTCCTGGGTGAAAACTTCTTCAGGAATCTGTCCCCGAAAGGGCTCCAGATATTGAAGTTCCTCGGCACTGGGCAGGCCGGACGACGCCAGTTCCGTGTTCGGAAAATAACTGGTGGTACGGCTGTAATGACCGTGAAACAGGTTTTTGTTGGTCCACTCGAAGTCGAACGCGTACGAGAGGGCCAGGCGCACGCGGCTGTCGACAAAGAGTTCTCTGCGCAGGTTGAACACGAACGCCTGATGCGGGCTTGGCACGGAGTTGAGGATGTCCTCCTTGATGATCAGCCCGTCGCGTACCGCGGGAATGTCGTATCCAGTGGCCCAGATTCCGGCACGGTTCTCCCGCCAGAAGTCGAACTCGTTTGACTTGAAAGCCTCACGTGCGACAGTCCGGTCGCGGTAGTAATCCCAGCGAATACGGCCGAAATTGTATTGCCCGCGATTCACGGGGAGATCCTCGCCCCAATAATCCTCGATGCGCTCGTAGGTGATGGAGCGTCCCGGATCGACCTCGACAACCCGGTATGGCCCGCTGCCCATGATAGGTTCGAGAGTCGTCTTCTCGAAATCCCGGTTTTCGAAGTACGCCTTCTGTAGGACCGGCAACTGGCCGACGATATTGGGGAGTTCGTGGTTGAGCCCGCCCGAGAACGTAAACTTGACGGTTCCGGGTCCCATCCGCTCTGCCCGCGCAACGCTCTTGTAATAGGTCCGATAGGTTGGATGGCCGACTGATTTAAGGATATCGAAAGAGAAAATCACGTCATCGACAGTGACCGGTGATCCGTCGTGCCATCGGGCTTCCGGCCGGAGTTTGAAGGCCACCCATGACTTGTCGTGGGGTACTTCGACGCTCTCCGCGAGCAATCCGTAGCTGGACGAGGCCTCATCCGACGATGACGTCAGCAGCGTTTCGAACAGCAGACCGACGCCAGCCGCAGTGTCACCCTTCAGGATAAAAGGATGGAGGCTGTCGAAGGATCCAGTGGCGGACAACCGCAGATCGCCTCCCTTTGGCGCATCTGGATTGACGTATTCGAAATGCGTGAAGTCGGGTGGATACTTCAATTCACCGTGAATGGAGGAGCCATGCGAGACAGTAGTCTGCGCTCCGACCGTGCTCGCCAGAGCAAGCAGGCCCACTACCCACATCGAAATTGAAATCAGGTGCGGCATCGTCATCTCATCCGGCCAGTCGCGAGATCGCGGCCCGGTGCAGGTCTGCATCACCAGAAGCAATGACCCGCGTATCGGTGCCAAGTGTTACAGGATTGCCTTCCCAATTCGTCATCGTTCCGCCCGCACTTTCAACGATGGGGACCAGTGCACAGTAATCATAGTCGTTCACCCCGCATTCGATGGCCACATCCGCGAATCCCGCGGCGACGAGGCCGAAGGCGTAGCAATCGGCGCCATAGCGGACGAGTTCGACGGACCCGCGTAAGCGGTCCAATGCGTCGAGGTCATCGCCCTCATAGGCATCAGGGGAAGTGGTAAACAGCACGGCATTCGTCAAGTCGACCCCCTTTCGGGTGGTCACGGTCGCATCGCTCAATTGACAGGCGTGGCCGAGGCCGCCGGCCCAGCGTTCACCGCTGACTGCCTGATCGATAATGCCGAAGACGGGACGCCCGTTGCGGGCCAGACCGATCAGTGTCCCGAAGACGGGAATCCCCGCGATAAACGCCTTGGTGCCGTCGATGGGGTCGAGATACCAGACATACTCCGCGTCGCCCCGAACAGTTCCGAATTCCTCGCCAAAGATTCCGTGGGCCGGTTCGTGTTGCTCGAGGATCTCTCGCATGGCCTGTTCAGCTGCACGATCGGCCTCGGTGACAGGTGTTGCATCCGGTTTGGTGACGATGTCATAAGCCCGCCGGAAATAGCCGCGAACGGCTTCACCGGCGGCGTCCGCCATCTTGTGCGCCAAGGCGACATATGCGTCTGGACAGCGATCGGACACCGCGACTCCGACTCAGAAAACGTCGTGGCCGGGGAACCCCGTGCCAACCATCGAAATTTATTTCAGACTAGCCTATTCGCTGGGCAGCGGCTGAGGCGAATCGCTCAGAGTGCGGAGATAGGCGATCACGTTGGCGCGATCCGTCGCCTTTTTCAGACCTGGGAAGGTCATCTTGTTGCCAGGCATGTACTTCTTCGGGCTGGTCAGGAAAGCGTCCATACTCTCGAAGCTCCAGGCGCCTCCCACCTCTGACATTTTTGAGGAATAGGAGAATCCGCCCGCTGACGCCATGTCACGGCCCACGATATTCCACAGATTAGGCCCAACCTTGTTTTTCCCGCCCTGCTCAGGGGTATGGCAGGCCGCACACTTTTTGAAGACCTTCTTGCCTTTGTCGACATCGGCGGCGGCCAGCAACGCTGCAAGCGACGGCCCTTCCTCTTCCACTGCGGCAGATGCTGCGGCGGTCGCACCTTCCATGGCCGGAACCGGATACGCGACGGTTTCCAGGTCGTTCGGGCTGACGGCCACGTTGCCGATGCCATTGATGACGTACAGCACCAGAAGTGTGGCGAGAATTCCGCCGGCTATCTTGTTGAGTTCAAAGGTATCCATGGGGTAATCCGTACTCGAATCGCTGGGCGGGCGAAGATTACCGACTTCCCGATGGCTGGTGCAAGCCGTATAAGTCGAATTCGCGATGTCACCTCCGCGCGGCGAACCGCGGTCGCGCCGTGGTAAAGCTGCAAAAACTCACTCAGCACGCGTCAAAACCACCTTCGCCAAGCACATAGCCCAGCAGTCAAATGCCCACCAACCCGATAATCGTGATTCCCGCACGCATGGACTCACAGCGCTTGCCCAGTAAGCCATTGGCCGACATCCACGGCGAGCCCATGATCGCCCATGTCTGGCGCCGCGCGGTGGAGAGTGGTGTGGGCCCGGTCCTGGTTGCCTGCGCTGACGCAGACATTGCGAAGGCAATCTCAGCGATAGGCGGTGAGGCTGTAATGACCCGGCCAGATCACGTATCCGGGTCGGACCGTGTATTCGAAGCCGTTCGAGCCGTGGACCCGGATTGCTCCCATGACGCCGTCATCAATCTGCAGGGCGATTTGCCGACGATCGCCGACGAAGTGATCGCCGGGGTGCTCCGACCGCTCGATGAGCCCGATGTCGATATCGGCACCGTGGCCTGCAAAATTACCGAAGAGTCCGAGCGCGACGATCCCAACGTCGTCAAGGCGGTGGTCAGCTTCGCACCCCGGGCCACGATGGGCCGAGCGCTTTATTTCACGCGGGCGATGGCGCCTTCCGGCGACGGGCCGCTGCTGCATCACATTGGCGTCTACGCCTTTCGCCGTGCCGCATTGCAACAATTTGTGAGTCTACCGCCCGCGCCGCTGGAGGCCCGCGAGAAACTCGAGCAATTGCGGGCGCTCGAGGCGGGGATGCGTATTGACGTGGCACTCGTTGACACCCTGCCTCTCGGTGTCGATACTCCGGCCGATCTTGAGCGGGCCCGTGCGATCCTCGCGCCGTAGTGGCGGGGAGGCGGGCCCGAGAACGCTTTAAGTGTCATGAACCAACATCTCTTTTCCGGCGGGAACGTAGCCTTTCAAGGGGAGCGCGGTGCGTACTCGGACCTTGCCTGTCGGCTCAAATTCCCAGACATGGATCCCCATCCCTGCCCGTCGTTCGAGGACGCATTCACCGCCGTAGAGAACGAGGAAGCCACGCTGGCGATGATTCCGATCGAGAACT
>DEBC01000005.1:7896-29556 GCA_002348365.1 Alphaproteobacteria bacterium UBA2966
GGGAGCCGTGTTGCCGACATCTACTACATGTTGCCCAACACGCACCTGCATATTATCGACGAGACCTTTCTGCGCGTGAACCACTGTCTCCTGGCACAGAAGGGGGCCGCACTGTCCGATCTCAAGACCGTCAGCAGTCATCCCCAGGCCCTCGCCCAGTGCCGCAAAACGATCAGCGAGCTGGGCCTGGAGGCGATCAGTACCCTGGATACCGCGGGCGCCGCCCGACAGATTTCCGAGCAGAAGGACGCGAGTGTGGCGGTCATCGCATCGTCACTTGCAGGTCAGATCTACGGCCTCGATTGCCTGCGCACCAATATCGAGGATGCCGAGCACAACATCACCCGGTTTATTGTGCTGTCGCGCGAGTCCATCGTCCCCGAACAGAACGCCGAGAAAGTTGTGACATCGTTCATGTTCCGCGTCGGAAACATTCCGGCGGCGCTTTACAAAGCGTTGGGTGGATTTGCCACGCGGGGTGTCAATCTGACCAAGCTCGAAAGCTACATCATCGGCAGCCGGTTCGAGGTGGCGCGGTTTTACGCCGAAATCGAAGCGCATCGCTACGATCCCACGGTACGTGGCGCGTTCGATGAACTCAGCCTGTTCTCACCCGAGGTGAAATTGCTCGGTATCTATCCGGCTCATGAGTACCGAGATGAGGGCGGGCGTCCCATGAGTGACCTCAACCGCGACGGGAACAGCGTGTTCGCGGAGGCTGGCATCACGAGCTAGTTCGCGACACGGTCGCTCAATATTTCCGAAAAACTTCTGACGCGCGCGGTTCAGCAGCAGAGTCACCTTATCGACAGATTCGTGCCAGTCGGCGAAAATTTGCGCGCGTCGGCGTATTCGGCCATGGGTTGTTAAGTCTGGCCAGAGACAATGGGTTATGCGTCAATTTACGCGCAGGACACTACTGCAAGTCGGCACGTCGTTTCTGGCGGCACCTGCACTGGCACAGATCCCTTCCAACCCGGAAGTGGTCATTGTCGGGGGGAGGCCGGCGGTCCAACGTCGGTGATCCGGGAGAATCTGGTAGCGGACTTTCGTGGCATCGAGTTCAAACCCATCTCATTCGAAATGGACGATTTGAAGCGCGCCGCGTCGGCACCGGGCGTGTTCGGATTCGATATCGAAGGCGTGTCGTCCCGTCTCGGCAATGGCGAGCCCTACTATCTGGAGAACACCGCCCACCCGGCGGGCCGCAAGCTAGCTCTGGCCAAGGCCTCTGAAATGAGGGTCGAGGGCTTTGGTCTCGATCTCAACCTTCAGGGCGCGGGGAACAACGGCCATTTCGCGCTGTTCTCCTGGGAGGGAGAGCTGAGTTAGAAGGTAGACTGGATCCCTGCGGCGCAGTCCGACATTGAAAGAAACGTGGTGAGCTTGATCGCAGTGATCAACATATGAGGCGATCAATATGATCGAGGAAATTCTGGACATCACGACGGCCGACGGAGTGATGGAGACGTTCGTCTGCCGGCCAGAGCGTGATGCGCCTCATCCGGCAGTCTTGATGCTGATGGACGCCCCTGGCATTCGGGAAGAGCTGTATGAGATGGCGCGCCGGCTCGCCACCGTCGGCTACTGCGTCATTCTGCCCAACCTCTATTACCGGGCTGGACGGGATTCCAAGTTCAACGCTGAAGTGCTGGTGGAAGGCAGTGACGAGCACACGCGCATGCGGGCAATCCGGGTCAACATGACTATTCCGCAGGCGATGAAGGATGTCGGCGAACTGCTCGCGTTCGTCGACGAGCGGGACGACATCAAGCCGGGTCCCATCGGAACCCACGGCTATTGCATGAGTGGTCCATACTCCCTGGCTGCCGCCGCGCGATATCCCGATCGTATCGCTGCCGCAGCATCATTTTACGGCACGTGGCTGGTCAACGACGTGGAGGAAAGCCCGCACCTCACGTTGGGCCAGACCCGGGGCGAGCTGTATATCGCCTGCGCCGAGCACGACCAGCTGGCGCCGCTCGATATGGTTGAGGAACTGAAGGGATATTTTGATGAATCGGGTGCCCGTGGGGAGATCGAGATTTATCCGGGTGTACGTCACGGGTTCGCTTTTCCCGAACGTTCCATCTACGACAAGCCCGCGGCGGAACAGCACTGGGAGCGCCTGATCAGCCTCTATCGGCGTAATCTGGGATAGCCTGTCCGCGGTTAGATAGGCGTGTGATCAACCAGCGGTCAGCGGTTTCAGCGCCGCGATCTGTGCCGGAGAGAGCCCGCAACAGCCGCCGATAATCTGGACGCCGTCCGATACCCAGTCCCTTGCAAATCTCAGGAACTCTTCCGGCGGAATGATGTCCTCGAACTGCCAGTGGGGCATTCTGAAATAGCCGGAGTCCGGATAGGCCATCAGAGGGCCTCTGAAATTCGCCTTCAATTCTGTGATGGCGTCACCGGTGACGCTCGATTCCGAATGCATGACGCCCGCCGCCGCCACATCGTAATCATTCAGAGTTTCAATAACCTCCCGGAAGGGAATTTCCCGCTCGCGGGCGAAGCTGAGGACACTGCCATCCGCTCCTCGTCGCGCCGAGAAGCCGGCCCACAACGGAAGGCCGGTCCGGGTGGCCGCCTCGAAAGCAAGGCCGATCCGCTTCGGGTCGTACATCATCTCCAGGATGATGAGACCGCATCCCTCATCGGCCAGCAGCATGGCCAGTTCCGAGAATGCCTCTGCCATTTCTGCAACTGGCCGGGCCCGTGCCAGATCTGTCCGCGAAGCGCCGCGTGGACAGCGGTACGGTTAATCTCCTCGGGTCGGTCGGAGTAACCCGCGGGCTCCAGCATCAGGCGTGATGACGCATAGGTGTTGGCCGTGATGATTTTGGCCCCGGCCGAGATGTAATCGCGGTGAATTGCCTCAAGTTCCTCGACGTTGTCCAGTGTGGCTGGACCACACCAGGCCTCCGCATTCATCGGCACGCCACGACGCTCGAGCTCCGACCCGGTACCGCCATCGAGGATAATCACATCGCTGGCCTGCAGGCGGGCCTCCATATCCGCATAGCTCATGTGTTGCGGATCCTAAGCGACCTGGTTTGTCCGAGGGTCGCGAATCGCCATGCCCGCCGTTGTGGGCACGCAGCGCGCCAGTTCCGGATCGCGGATGATCCCGATTGGGTCACGGCCTTCCCGTACCGCCTGGATCTGTTCCTTGAGGATTTTGCGGAATATGACTACGCCCTGATCCGAAGTGCCGAGGTTCTCAAGCGCGTGAATGGCGATCGGTCCCTGACCTTCCTGGGCCTCTTTGTCGTCCGGATTCCGCTGCGTGTATTCATAGTCGACGTCCTCCCGGGCAAGCGCCGAGAGCTTGATGCGCTCGGCATCCGCAATTTCATCCTCGCCTTCGGGCATCCAGTAGATGCAGGCCTGCCACTGGTGGGTGTCGTCGATGGGAATGCAGTAGTAGACACAGCGGGGCCGCGCCGATTGCGGCCCATTGAGGTCCGGCTCGTCCGTCCACAGGACGAAAGCCAAGGGCATCAGCATCTCCCACGTCATCTCGAACTCGCGACCGTCGGGCAGCGGATAGGCCATGACGGCCCGCATGCCCAGTTCAATTTCTTCATAGTCGAGCTGCGTGGGCATCTCGGCATAAACGTCCGATGGGAACTGCGGCTTCCCGTGGCGCATGTGCAGCCAATAGACGTGAAGGATGTCCATGATGTTTTCCTGGCTCTGCAGCCAGTTGCAGTCGGACGCCCCGCCGACCCGGGGACCGATCCAGGCACCGAGCTTTCCGTCCTCGTGTACCAGCACGTCATACATGGGAAATTCGGGAATCTGCTCGGGCGGACCCATGTAGGCGAACAGGAGGCCGCCGAATTCATGCACCGGATAGCCCGGTTGCTTCACCCGGTCCTTTTGCGTGCTATCAGCGGGCTCGAGAGGCATGTCGAGGCAGTTGCCTTCGACGTCGTAGAGCCATCCGTGATAGCAGCAACGAATGCCCTCGGGTTCGATGCGGCCGAATTCGAGCGACACGCCGCGGTGGCTGCAGCGGAAAAACAGCAGCCCTGGCCGGCCTTCGCCATCGCGGTACGCAACCAGGTCCTCGCCCAGAATGCGGACGCGTTTCGGCAGGTCGGTGAGGTCTTCCAGCAGACAGATGGGCCGCCAGAACCGGCGCATGAGTTCGCCGCAGGGAGTTCCCGGGCCGACGTGGGTCAGTTCGACGTCTTCCTGGGGAATCTGAAGTCCATAAGCGCTCCGCATCAGAGTCTCCCTCCGTTTCACTTGTTCGCGTTCAAGCGGCCAGCCTGGTGCACATCATACGTGCATCCAGGGCAAAATCGCCGGGGACAACTTCTTGGCTCTTCAATTCAATCAAGACGACACCCAGAAACTCTTCGTCTACGGTGACGTCCGACGTCCAGTTCGGGGTATCGCGTCGGATCGCCTGCTCGATGTCCTCCACTAGAAATCCGGGGAATCGCCCGTCCAGTGCATCAGCGGCCTGCTCCATGTGGTCGACGGCATATTGGACGCAATTCCCGTAGTCCTGGACCACGCGGGCGACGAGGTCGGGCCGTTCCTCCACCAATGTCCTTCTGGCGTAGACGCAGATGCCGAAATTGGAGGGATCTATGACCCGGCGCCCCTCGATGAGCACGCGCCAACCGTAAACCCGCTCGGCAAAGCTCACGTGTGGCTCACAAAGCACTGCTGCGGCCAGGCCCTGAGTGCCGATCGCTTCGGTGATGTTCACGTAGTCTCCGAGAATTCTCAGATCGATGTCGGTTTCCGTGAGGCCCTCCCAGTTGAGAAGCGTTCGGATGATGCTGTGTGAACATGTCCGTCGCTTGTTCAACCCGACGGGTTTACCGATCAGGTCACTTACCGATGAGATCTCAGGCGGCGCGACCACCCAGAAGCAGGGGTGCCGGACCACACCTTGTCCGACGATGACGTAGGCATCGGTTTCCGCGAGTGCGGCGAAGAGTGGCGGTGTCCCAATGTGTCCCATGTCGAATTCGCCAGCCAAGAGTGCCTGGGTATATTCGGCCCCGTTTCTGTTGTCTCGCGTATCGATGAGCAGATCAGGAGATCCGAATGCATCCCGTTGCAGTCCAAGGTGAATGGGTGCGTTGTAGGTTCCGTTCGGCGGGTTGCCCCAGTGCAGCGCTTGGCGCGGTTTCACGGTGCTCAAACTCTCTTATGTGGACTTCAGAGGACTGTGCACGTTGCCAATTTGTCGCGGCCGGCAATGTTTGGCAAGAATCGCGGAGGACTTAGCTGTGCCACCGTCGCAAATGAGCTCAACACGGAGGCTCTGATTGACATACGAAGAATTCAACGCGTTCTGTGAAGAGCTTCCCGCGACCACTTATGTCATGCAGTGGGGTGGATCCCACGTCTGGAAGGTGGGTGGCAAAGTGTTTGCGATTGGCGGCTGGGCCGACGATCAGGAGGCCTATACCTTCAAAGTCTCCGAGATTGCCTTTGAGATGCTGCGGGAGGAACCCGGCCTGCGCCCGGCACCCTACCTCGCTTCACGCGGCATGAAATGGATTCAGCACTACTCCGATCCCGGACTGACCGATGAGGACTTGAAGGACTATTTACGCCAGTCCCACCGCATCGTCGCACAGGGTCTTTCCAAAAAGAAGCAAAGAGAATTGGGGCTGGTCTAACCGCAGAGGCGGCCGTGTCGGTGCACCTGGTCTGATCTATTTCGTGTCCATCAGAAGGTATGGCTGAGGTCTTCTAGCCGCCTAACTCAGATTCAATCTCGGCCATACGATTCTCGATGAAGGCCTGGCGCTCCATGCCAAGCAAATGATCCCCTGATTCAATCGCCTTATGCACCCGCCTACCGACCTCGCCCAACAGTTCCCAATCCGCCTGCGGGTCGGGCTGCTTCGCAACCTTTAGGACCGCACCCCCGGAGAAGGTTCGGATTGGCCGGCCATCCTTGCTCTTTCCACCGGGATACAGGTCCGGGCGTTCGCCCCGCAGAGCCTGCCGCAGCATGAGCCGGCGGGCCTGCACACCGGAATCCGTCGAACCCAGGTTCTCCTTCGCGTGAATGGCAATCGGCCGCTGTCCCGTCCAAGCCTCCCAGTCGCCAGGATCCCGCTGGCCTGCTTCATAGCTTGGCCGAGCAGACTGGCCATCAAAATCAATCATGTTCTTGCCAATCTGGCTTTCATCGGTGGTGCCCCAGGGGTCGATGAAATCGTTTAGATGACGCCATCCGAACATGATGGTGTTCGTATCATCGACTGGCACCGTCCAACGCGTCCCGTAGACCCGGCGAAAGAGTACCGGCTCGTGACCCTTCTCCCAGGCGGAGCTGATCTCACCGATGTTGGGTGTCACCGCGTGATTCATCTGCGTCCAAACCAGCTCGTCTGTCGTGCGCCGGGTCGTGTTGTGTGTTAACCCGCTTCCGTCCGGCGTTTCGAAAAACTGGATGTAAGGTTTGAGCCCAAAGCTCTCCGAAAAATGGATCGAGGCGAATGAGTTGTGGAGAAACTGTGAGTGAGCGGGATCGACATAGTTGTCCGTCACCTGTAGCCAGTTGCACGAGATGGGCACCTCGAAACTCTTCATCCGGGTATCCCAAAGGTCATAGCCGTCGAACTTGGGGAAATCCGGTTGATATTCCGAAGGACCCATGTATGCGAATACCAGGCCACCCTGTTCATGGGCCGGATAGGCGCCATGGCGGAAACTTTCCTTGAGCTTTGAATTCGGTGGCTCGCCCGGCGTCTCGAGGATTGTGCCGTCCGCATCGAACAGCCATCCGTGGTAACAGCAGCGGATGCCCCGCTCCGCGACGATACCGTATTCCAGGGATGTTCCCCGGTGACTGCAATGGCGTTGCAGGACTCCGAACTGTCCCGATTTGTCACGAAATGCGACGAGGTCCTCTCCCATGATCCGAATGGATCTTGGAAGGTCCCTCAGGTCCTCGGACATACAGACCGGCTGCCAAAAGCGCCTGAGATATTCACCCATCGCCGTCCCGGGGCCGACGTGTGTAAGCTCCGGGTCCTCATCCGGTACGTCGCGTAGAAAGTATCCCTGATAGCCAGCAATCGGCCTGGATATCGACTCTTCCTGAGCAGCCATCGTCCGCCTCGCTACCTGTGGTGTTGCACCCGAGCAAGGATTCTAGTGCACGGGACTGTTCTCTCCAACGGTGGGAGTTCGGTGTGCCAGTTCTTCTGGAATGGCGCCACGCACCTTTTCGGCATTCACCTGGACGCACCTGACACCGCGAGGCACTATCCAGCCTCGCCACAATCAGAATCGGGGGGGATTTCCATGACCGTCTATCTCGTCGCCAGCATCAACGTCAAAGACGCCGAAGCATATAAGGGATACAGCGCGTTGGTGCCGGATACGCTCAAGAAGTACGGCGGATGGTACGTGGTGCGCGCCGGAGGGGTAGAGGAAGCCGACATGATCGAGGGCGAATTCCGGCTGAGACGCTTCGTCGTCCTGGCCTTCGAATCCAAGGAGGCCGCCCTCAAGTGGTACAACTCCGAGGAATATCAAGCTGCGGCTGAAGTGCGCCAGAAGTACTCCGAGGCTGATATCTGTATCATCGACGAAGTGCCCGCAGGCACCGTGCAACATGGCGCGGAGCTTCCAACACGTGAATGGGGGGCGTGGCACTAGACCGCATCGAGGGCCGATGCCGCCCAATGCGTCGAGCCTTGGGCATAGTGTCACCATCTCTTCAGGTAACGGAGGTCAAATATGGCTGCCTACATGCTGGTCGATGTAGACGTACGAGACGCGGAGAAGTATGCGAAATACCGGGATGAGGTTCCTGCGCTTATCGCCAAGCACGGCGGGGAGTATCTCGTTCGCGGCGGCGATTTCGACGTCGTCGAAGGAGACTGGCAGCCGCACAGACTGGTGCTTTTCCGTTTCCCCAACAGAAAGGCGATACACGATTTGATGGGTGATCCTGAGTATGAAGAACTGAAGGCGCTACGGCAGAGCGTCGCGAATTCCATCGTCGTGGCCATGGATGGCATTGAATAGGCGTGCCAATTCCCGGACAGCTATCTTTGTGAAGTCGTTCGCCGACCGCCCGCGATTCATGCCGCTTACAGTGGGAAGGCAGACAATCTTCAGCACAAAGTCACTTGTTCGCGCTCAAACCGGGGCTATCTGACACGGCTTGAGGCTCCGCTTCACGGCCAGAAGCGGCAAATTCAAGAAAGGTAATGACTGGTATTCGGGGAGAGCCGTTGGATCTCCTGCCGTCTCGGGGTTTCTTTAGGCTGCAGCCTTGTCTGCCTCTCCGTAATAGTCTTCGAGCTCACCATAGAATTCGGCTGGCGGTTCTATGGGTGCTTCACCGCCGTGTGCGCGCTCATGCTGGTCGCTGCCACCGTTAAACAGGGTGCCGAAGAATCCGCGTTCGAGATCGCTGGTGCCGAACAGCGCATCACTGATCGGGAAGGTGAGATTGAAATTCGTGGTCTGCATCTTCGAGAGATTGTGATGCTCGCGATGCATGCGGCGCACCGTATTGATCAGCGGGATTCGTGCCAGATACGGATGCTTCGCGTCGTCGAGATGCGACAACGTATGTAGACCCTCATACATGAGGTAGTAGCCCGCCATCAGCGTGACGATCAGGTAGCCGGCATTGGGACTCCACAGCCAGCCGATGAGCAGCGCTGGTGGAATCGCAGCAATGATAAAACCGATCGACGCAACAGGCGGGAACAGCACGGCGCGCCACTCCTTCTGGCCGCTGAAAGTCATATCCGCTTCGATGAAGAACTGGTGATGCATCGAACAGTGCCGCTTGTATATCGTGCGAAAGCCCGGACACGGGCGGTGCAGGATATAGCGATGCGCCGCCCACTCGACCCAGTTGCCGAAGAAGAAGACGGGCACCAGCATCAGCCACTCCCAGACGGTCGGCTCGTGAATGCGCGCAACGCAGAACCAGATCGTCCCCAAGGTAATCGCCAGGATCGTGCCCAGATGGTACTCGCCCCGATACCAGCCGGGTGTGCTGTCGCGAAACTCCTGCTTGTACATCTTCTGGCGTTTCAGGCGCCGATCGCGGTGCGCGGCTGCTTCTGGCATCTCACTTCCTTCCGATGGCTTCCTCTGCGGAAATCGGAAATCCCGACATTCCTGAGACAAGTTCCTTATTCGGCCCAAAAAATAGCAGAAGGGGCTCAAATTAAACAAATAAGCCTGAATGGCATTACCGCCTGCTCGACCGAACATGGGACCTCTTTGACCGCCGCTATCTGGTGGGGCGCCCGCCAGCACCCACCCCGTCGAGTCCTTCCGAAACAGCGCTTCAAGGCCCAGAGAGTTGGGATTGGGCTTCGGGTCAGCATTCGGCCTGAGAGGGTCGGGAACCCTCACCGGCGCTTTCCGGAATTCGCGGAGATTCTTAGACAAGCGCATCGCGCACTCGAAGCCCAATCCCAACTCAAGGCCGAGTTCGGCAGGGCGGCGACAGGTTTATTTCGTTCCCCACCCCACCATGTCGGAAGACATGAGCTCGTAGTGGTCCCCTTTGAGGTGGGGAGCGAAGGCGGCCTCGATCGTATCGTTGAGGGCCGCGAGCTGGGCGTTGTCCAAAGGTTCGAGGCGGGGACCGTAACGGCGCTCAAGCAGACTCTGCCAGAACCTGGAATCCCGTTCGCGTGTGACGGTTTTCAGGATTTCCTGTTCGTGGACATCCTTGAATTCTGCAGCCGTGAAGATCTCTTGGAGGGATCCCGGCTCACTGAACGGCAATTGTCTGGATGCGACGGCGGTATCGTCCTTATCGCCAAGCTCATTCTGGATGACCTGCGCCAGCACCGCAGAAGGTGTGTTTCGTTCGCGCAGGCCATGAGTCATGAATGCCGCCTTCTTTCCTGACTTCAAGACCCTTCGGACACCGCGAAGGGTCTTTAATGGATCATCGGATGACATGAGGCCAAAACGGCAGGTGACAGCATCGAATGTGCTGTCCGCCAACGGTAGGTCTTCCATCCGGGAAATCTCGAAAGTCATGTTGGTCAGGCCCAGCGTTTCCGCCCGCTGCCGGGCGCCGGAGAGCATTTCGGGATGGGCGTCCAGGGCTGTCACGCGACCCTCGGACCCCACTTTCAATGCGATACTGATGGCGGGCTCACCGGAACCTGAGGCGATGTCCAGCACATCATTCCCTGGCTCAATGTCGGTCAGTTCAATGAGGAGTTGATTGAGATCATCGGTGACGGACTTTCCTTTTGGCGCGTTCTTCTCCCAAAAGGCGGCCCGAGCCGCCCATTTCGCCGAATGTGTCTCTGTTTCACTTGCCATGGATGTGTCTCGTGCTGATGGCGTCCGTTGCGGCTTATTCCGAACCTGGGACGCGTCCGCCGGTTGTCCTAACCGTTGTCGACCCACCAAGCCGCCAATTGATGGGCGATGGATGCGGGGAACGGCAGATGGAACGAGCCGTCGTCCGGCGGGCCCGACAACGCAAGCTCGATCCCCGTGCGAACCTGGTCCCGGGTGAACCAGGCCGCATCCTCGACTTCCCGGGTATCGACGTTCAGATCTTCGCTCGTCGCCTGGCCGATGCATCCGATCATGAGGGACGATGGAAATGGCCAGGGTTGGGACGAGTGGTACATGACATCACTCACGTGAACGCCGGTTTCCTCGAAGACCTCTCGCCGAACCGCTTCCTCGATCGTCTCACCAGGATCCATGAAACCTGCCAGAGTCGAGAACATCCCCGGAACCCAGAAGGACTGGCGGCCCAGCAGGGCCATATCGCCTTTGACTGCCATCATGATGACCACGGGGTCGGTGCGCGGAAAGTGACGTGCCTGACAATCTTGATTGGGGCAGTCACGGCGATAGCCGCCGTCGGTGACTTTGGTAGGCGTTCCGCATTGTGCGCAGAACCGATGCCGATCGTGCCAGCCAATGAGCGTACGTGACTGCGCGGCAATCGATGTCTCGTTTGCCGGCAGGCGCGAGGCCAGTCCGCGAACCTCCTCGAATGTTCCCGAACCTTTCAAGCCGCCCGATTCCGCGGGATCGGCCTCACCTTCGATACCAGTGGCAAATCGGCCTGCATCACCGTCGAGGCCCAGGAAGATCACTTCTTCCGAAGTGTTCACCTCGGTCAGTTTGTCCGCTGACTGCCAAGCCAGCGAGGTCGACGGTCCTGATGTCACCAGGGGCTTTAGTTGCCAAAGAGGCAGAATACGGCTTTCCGGATGACCCAGGAGCGCCTCGAGGGCCGCTGGATCCTTACGCAAATGCGCGGCTCGATCCAGGGGACTGCCAGCGAATATGTGCGGTTCAGCTCGGATCATGATGCCTAACCGCTTGCCACCCAGGATTTGATCAGATGATGGGCAATCGCATCGGGCGAAGGAATTTCGAGCTGGCCGTCTGCCGAATGATAATCCGGGCTTTCAAAGCAGGATCCGAGCTCATCCCGGGTCAGCCACAGGGCGTCTTGAAGTTCGTTCGGGTCGATCCTGATCTCTTCGCTTTCTGCCTCGGCAATGCAGCCGATCATCAGCGAAGAAGGGAATGGCCAGGGTTGCGACGAGTGGTAGCTCACACGTCCGACAACGATCCCTGCTTCTTCGAAGACCTCGCGCCGCACCGCTTCTTCCATCGATTCGCCAGGTTCGACAAAACCGGCTAGGGCGGAATAGCGCTTGCGTGTGGGAAACCGTTTGTTGCGTCCAAGCAGGCACCGGTCGCCTCTCGCCACCAGCATGATGACGACGGGGTCGGTCCGCGGAAAATGCTGGGCCTTGCAGGCTTCGTTCTGACATGCGCGCATGTAGCCAGCCTCTCCCAGCGCCGTTGGGGCACCACAGACGGCACAGAAACCATGCCGGTCGTGCCAATCGATGAGTGATCGAGCCTGGGCGAGGACCGCAGCCTCCCCGCCCGGAATATCCGATGCCAACGGCCGAGCTTCTTCGAACCGGCCCCGGCCGGACATGCACCCGTTCACCGAAGGATCATCTTCGCCTTTTGTCCCCGCGGCAAAACGGGGTTCGCCATTCGATAGGCCAAGAAAAATCAGATCGGGATTTTCGCCCGCAAACGCATCGAGATCCGAGAGTGGCTGCCAGGAGAGGCGAGGTGTGTCGTCCGCAGTTACCAGAGCGCGTAGATTCCACAGCGGTAGAAACCGACTCGTCGGTGCAGCGACCAGGCGCTCGAGCTCTTCTGGCTCGCGGCGGGTATTGGCCGCGCGATCCAAGGGATTACCCGCAAATGTGTGCGGTGGTTGGCTCATGATGGAAGTGTGCCTGAGGTGCCAAGAGGGTTCGTCAGGGCGCCAAATTGGCACAGCGGGTTGGCGGCGACAACCCGGAGGTCAGGACCATAACCGGGTCCCGCGGAGTGGCTTGTCTTAGGGACGCGAAATGCCGATAGTGTGTTCGGGAGGTTGGCTGGCGGACGGGCCTCTTCGCCAACCCGGTCAGGTCCGGAAGGAAGCAGCCGTAACGAGGTTGGTCCGGGTCGTTTGTCCAATCTCCCGCCTTAGCCTCGCCATACTGGGCGATCAGGAGTCTCAGGATCGTTTCGCACACTCGTGAACGGTCTCTGAAACCGCCAAGCAAGGGACGCGCCCGCCAAGATCTTATGAACGAACCCTCAGCGTCGTCCTCATACCGCGTACTCGCGCGTAAATACCGGCCTCAGACCTTCTCCAATCTGGTCGGTCAGGAGGTCTTGGTCAGAACCCTGACCAACGCCATACGTGCCGGGCGTCTGCCCCATGCTTTTGTTCTCACGGGTGTGCGCGGGGTGGGTAAGACCTCGACAGCACGAATCATTGCCAAAGCGATGAATTGTACGGGACGCGGAGATGGTCCGACCGAAGACCCTTGCGGTACCTGCGAAAACTGTGTCGCCATTTCGGAGGACCGGCACGTCGACGTGCTGGAGATGGATGCTGCAAGCCACACCGGTGTTGATGACATCCGAGACCTCATCGACGGCGTGCGCTATGCGCCTGTTTCCGGGCGATACAAGGTCTACATCATCGATGAAGTGCACATGCTGTCGCGCAATGCTTTCAACGCGCTGTTGAAGACACTCGAAGAGCCGCCGCCTCATGCCATGTTCGTATTTGCGACGACCGAAGTACGCCGCATACCGGTCACGGTTCTATCACGCTGCATGCGATTCGATTTGAGGCGGATCGAATCACAATTGCTCGTCACTCGTCTGGCAAGTGTGTGTGACAGCGAGAAGATCTCGGTTGAGAGTTCGGCGCTCGACATCATCGCTCGGGCTGCGGAAGGTTCGGCGCGTGACGCGCTTTCACTCCTCGATCAGGCAGCGGCCCTGGCGGGTGAGGAGATTTCCGCCGATCAAGTTAGAGACATGCTGGGACTGGCCGACAGCACGTTGGCTTACGACTTATTTGAACAAGTCATGCGTGGCGATGCTGCGGCCGCGCTTGCCTCGCTGGCAGAACTGGTGGCCGCCGGCGCTGAGCCGGATCTCATCCTGGAAGATCTTCTCGCCTTGACGCATTGGTTGACGCGCGTGAAGGTCGTTCCGGAATCTCTGGACAATCCCAGCGTGGCTGAAACCGATCGTGTGCGGGGAGGTGCGTTGGCAAAGGCACTCCCGATGCCGGTTCTGACGCGCGCCTGGCAGATCCTGCTCAAGGGTCTGGCGGAGGTCCGGTCAGCGCCGTCACCGGGTGCCGCGGCCGAAATGGTCATTGTCAGGCTGGGATTCGCGGCCAACCTGCCGGCGCCCGCAGATATCGTTCGTCAACTTCAGGAATCCGACGGCAGCGCGGAAGCAACCGTCCACGGTGCAGGCCCACGACCCGAGGCGCGGCCGCAGGCGACTGCATCAGTCCCCGCGGCGGCACAGAATGCCGCAGCTTTAGCGGCCGCACCTCAGGCGGATGAAGCTGAAGCGGAACCACCAAGGCAGGTTCAATCCCAAGAAGGTGCAGGGGCTCCGCAAGCCCGTACGCTCGCGGACTTTGAGGCCGTGGTCGACTTCGTCCGTGAAATGAGAGAACCAATCCTCGAAACAAACCTGCGCAACAACGTGCATCTCGTCAGCTTCGACCCGGGCCGAATCGAACTTCGGCTCGACGACAAGGCTGATCGGAATCTTCCCAATCGCCTGGGTGCACTGCTGAGTGACGGGACCGGGGAACGCTGGGTGGTTTCTGTTTCGCAGGCCGCCGGGGCGCCGACCCTCAATGAACAGGCGGCAACCGCTGCTCGCGATCGGAGGGCCGAAATTGAACAGCATCCTCTTGTTCGCAAGGCACTTGAAACGTTCCCTGGCGCAGAAGTCAGGGAGATACGGGATATGGCAATCGACGTGCAGGACAGTTTCGATGATATGACCGTCGATCCAGACGAGAACGGATTCTATGAGGAATGAGGGTGGGTGATGCGCAATCTCGGTGACATGATGAAGCAGGCGCAGGAGATGCAGGCCAAGATGGCCGAGGCCCAGGAAAAGATTGAAGTCATGCAGGTGACGGGCGCCTCGGGCGGTGGCATGGTCGAGGTAACGTTGTCGGGCAAGGGTGACATGTGGCAGGTCCAGATCGACCCTTCTCTCCTTGGTGGCGACGACAAGGAAGTGCTCGAGGATCTCATCGTGGCCGCGCACAACGATGCCAAGTCGAAGGCAGAGGAACTCGTGCAAGAGGAAATGGCGAAGGTGACGGGCGGGCTCAATCTGCCGCCCGGACTGAAGCTCCCATTCTAGATTTGTTCGAACCTTCATTCATCTCGCCCGCTTCAACACATGTATGACGGTCACGTCGAGCGGCTGATCCAGTTGCTGGCCAGGATTCCAGGTCTGGGCCCACGCTCGGCAAGACGGGCCGTGCTTCACTTGATCAAGCGCAAAGACACGCTGCTCGAACCCCTGGCGCAGGCGCTGGTCACCGTCGCGGAATCTGTGCATCCCTGTTCCAGCTGTGGAAACCTGGACGCTCAGGATCCGTGCCAGGTGTGCACGGATATCCGTCGGGATCCTTCACAGATCTGTGTGGTCGAAGAGGTTGCCGATCTCTGGGCATTGGAGCGCGCCGGCATGTTTCGAGGCCGCTACCAGGTGCTCGGCGGAACCCTTTCAGCGTTGGATGGCGTGGGGCCGGAGGATCTCAACATCGCCAGCCTGATATCGAGGGCTGAAAGCCCAGAGGTCAAGGAGATCATCCTTGCCTTGAATGCAACAGTCGACGGTCAGACAACGGCCCATTACATCCACGATTGTCTGGCAGACTGCGATGTCGTCGTATCTCAGCTCGCGCACGGTGTCCCGGTAGGGGGAGAACTCGACTATCTCGATGACGGGACGATTGGTGCGGCGCTCAAGTCCCGGCAGCAGATGTAACTGTGCGGGGGCTAATCACGATACGACTTGGGATCAGATCGGCCGTAACTTCAAGCTGCCTGCCGATCTGAATGGTAGGATGTGTCTATTGGCGCGGTCCATTGCCGCCGGAAGGGAGGATCACGAATGAACGACTCGTCAGCCTACGTGCCGCCGAAGGTATGGAAGTGGGAAAAGGAAAGCGGCGGACATTTCGCCAGCATCAATCGCCCGATTGCCGGTCCAACTCACGACAAGGAACTCCCGATCGGAAAACACCCGTTGCAATTGTATTCACTGGCGACGCCCAACGGGGTGAAGGTCACCGTGATGCTGGAAGAACTGCTCGCACGAGGTATTGCCGGAGCCGAGTATGATGCCTGGCTGATCGATATCGGCGAGGGGGACCAGTTCGGCAGCGGATTTGTCGAAGCGAATCCAAATTCCAAGATCCCCGCTCTCACGGATCACAGCACTGAGACACCCACGCGCGTCTTCGAGTCGGGAGCGATTCTCCTCTACCTGGCGGAAAAATTTGATGCGTTCCTCCCAAGCGATCATTCACGCCGGACCGAATGTCTCTCGTGGTTGTTCTGGCAGATGGGCAGCGCTCCTTATCTGGGCGGCGGCTTCGGTCACTTTTACGCCTATGCGCCGTCACACATTGAGTACTGCATCAACCGCTTTGCCATGGAGGTGAAACGCCAACTGGATGTGCTCGACCGCCATCTGGCCGACAATCAGTTCATGTGCGGTGACGAGTACACAATCGCCGACATGGCAATCTGGCCCTGGTACGGCGCCTTGATCCTGAACCGGGTCTACGAGGCGGCCGAGTTCCTCGATGCCGGGTCTTACAAGCACGTCGGAAGGTGGACCCAGGAAATTGAAGGCCGGGACACCGTGCAGCGCGGACGGATGGTCAACAAGATGAGAGGTCCGCTGGAGGAGCAGCTTCGCGAACGTCACGATGCCGGCGATTTCGATACCATGACACAGGACAAGCTGGAAGCCGCGGAGTAGGGCGCTCAGCCAGCCTCCCGGTCGCGTGGGGGCAACTGATGGACGCGCGCGTCCAGACCGGTATCGTCGGCCTCCATCTCTCCGACCTGGATGTTCTCGATATTCTCCCCGCGCTTGACGACCTTTTCGGTGGAGATGCGTATCTGACGCATGTCTTCACCGGCCTGATCGAAGTGCCGGTGAAGCTTCGACACTCGATCATCCAAGCGTAGAACGTCCTTGAGCAGAGCCTGAACCTCCCGCTGGACGACGCCGGCTTGTTCCCGCATCTGAGCATCCTGCAGGACGGCTCGGACGGTATTGAGAGTCGCCATCAAGGTCGTTGGGGAAACGATCCAGACCCGTTGCCGATAGGATTGCTCGACAGTGCCCGGAAAATTCGCGTGAAGCTCGGCGTACACGGCTTCGGAGGGAAGAAACATCAATGCTGATTCTGCCGTTTCCCCAGGCAGAATATAGCGTTCCGCGATATCACCGACATGCTTGAGGATGTCCTGCGTAAATGACCGCGATGCCGCCGTCCGCGCGCTCTCGTCCTCGGCAGATCTCAGGGCGTGATAGCTTTCGAGCGGGAATTTCGCATCGACCACGATCGGGCCCGGCGGGTTGGGTAGCTTGACCAGACAGTCCGCACGGCGATTGTTCGACAGGGTTGCCTGAAATTCATAAGCCGAAGGTGGCAACGCGGACGTCACAAGGTCGTGGAGTTGGATTTCGCCAAATGCACCTCGCGCCTGCTTGTTGGCGAGTATGTCCTGCAACCCCACAACATGTCCGCTGAGTTCCGATATGTGTTTCTGCGCCGCATCCAGGACGTTGAGGTGCTTCTTGAGATCACCGAGAGTCTCGGCGGTGCGGGCAGAGGATTGCTCAAGGCCTTCTCCCAACCGTCGGCTGACACCGTCCAGTCGTTCATCGAGAGTGCGTCTCAATTCGGCCTGATTGGCAGCCGTGCTTTCCGCGATCTGCGCGACACGGCCGCTCATCTCTTTCTGGGCGCCAATCAGGTGGACCGCAAGAAATACGGCGCCGGCCAGCATAACTGCTGCGACGATGGCGACGATCACCAGAGTCGTCGGGTCCATCAGCAGATTTTCCGAAATCGCATTGCGCCTACTCTACCATGGTCGAGTTCTCCTGTTTCCGCATTGATTTCGGTGACCGCTTCGACGGCAAAGGTCACCCGCTCCGGAATTGTGAGGCTGACACTGGATGTCGCTGTCGATGTCGCATCGATCTGGCCTGAATCAGCTGCGCGGCCACCTTCTGGCGTCGCCAGAGCCATCGCCAGCACAGTCAATGAAGTCACAATCAGTGTTCGGAGTTTATTGTCCCTGACCATGAAACCCGCCCGTGCAATCTCCCACCCTTCCGCTGGTCGGTACACAGAGGCGTCAATCAATCGCCGTCGCCCCAACGCCGTGCCAGCGCATTACCTTCGACAACACGCCCATATCATAACCAAGCTTGGGCAGGAGGAGAATGGAATGAATCCCGCGCGATCGGCTCCGAACTGAGGCAGTACCCCCTTTCGTCTGAACGGCGCCTGCGGTATGGAAAGCCCCATTCACCGCGAGATAGAATCCTTCATGGCCACTCTTCCCATCATCACTGCACCGAATGCGAGGCTTAAAGTAACGTCGGAAGTGGTTGAGACTGTGGATGACAGTATCCGCAAGCTTCTCGACGATATGCTGGAGACCATGTACGCCGCGCCAGGCATTGGACTGGCCGCCATACAGGTGGGCGTACCCAAACGCGCGATCGTGGTCGATCTGGGGCGGGAGTCTCAGCCGAATGGTCCGCTATTTCTGGTCAATCCCAAGATCGTGTGGGCGTCGGAGGAGTTTCTGGCGCGGGAAGAGGGGTGCCTTTCCCTGCCGGAGCAGTATGCGGATGTGGAAAGGCCATCAGAGGTGAAGGTCAGCTACCTGGACTATGACAACAGGCAACGCGAGATACACGTCGATGAGATACTGTCGACATGCATCCAGCACGAAATGGACCATCTTGAAGGTATCCTGCTCGTCGATCATCTATCTGCCGTCAAGCGCAGCATGATCGTCCGCAAACTGGCGAAAGCCCGCAAACAGGCACAGTACGACACCGTCTGACATGTCGCTTCGACTGGTCTTCATGGGCACCCCGACCTTCGCAGTACCATCCTTGACAGCGTTGGTGGAGGCGGGTCACCAACTGGTTTGCGCATACAGTCAACCGGCGCGGCCCGCAGGGCGCGGCAAACGGCCAAGACCCTCTCCCGTGCAAACTGCGGCCGAGTCATATGGGATCACTGTTCGCACGCCAGAGTCCTTGAGGACGGATGCTGAACAGTCGGTGATAAACGATTTCGATGCCGATGCCGTGGTGGTGGTCGCCTACGGGCTGCTTTTACCAAAACCTGTGCTGGAGGCTCCGCGCTTCGGCTGTCTCAATGTCCATGCATCCCTGTTGCCGCGATGGCGCGGTGCGGCCCCCATACAGCGGGCTTTGTTGGCGGGCGATACTCAAACCGGGGTCAGTATCATGAGGCTGGATGAGGGCCTGGATACGGGACCGGTACTGATGCAACGGTCCATGGGAATCACCGGCGATGACACGACCGGGACGCTCCACGACCGGTTGGCAGAACTGGGAGCCGAACTGATCGTGGATACACTCTCGAAATTATCACACGAGCACCTTGTCGCCGTCGATCAGGACGATGATGAGGCAACCTACGCTGCAAAAATAGAGCGGTCGGAAACAGAGCTGGACTGGAAGAACTCTGCCGCGCAACTCGATCGCCAGGTCCGGGCGCTTGCACCGGCACCGGGTGCCTGGTTTCGACTTGGGACAGAGCGAATCAAGGTGTTCGCATGTGAGCCGGTCGCGGTCAAAAGCGGAATCCCCGGCGAAATACTGGACGACACACTCACGGTCGCCTGTGGCGAAGGCGCACTGCGCCTGCGGAGGTTGCAGCGAGAAGGACGCAAGGTCATGGATGCCGATGCATTCCTGCGAGGTCAGGCGATGCCACCCGGAACCCGGCTCGTCGATCTTCCGGCCTGAGCCTGGAATGCCCCGTTACAAACTCATCATCGAATATGACGGTACACCGTTTCATGGTTGGCAGCGCCAGGCCAATGGACGATCGGTCCAGGAATGCCTTGAACAGGCAGTCTTGGGGTTTTGCGGCGAGTCCGTAAGGTCTCATGTTGCAGGTCGTACCGATGCCGGTGTTCATGCGTTGGGCCAGGTCGCCCATATTGATCTCGAGCAGGAACACCCGGCGCACACCGTGCGGAATGCACTGAATTTCCATCTTCGCCCGGACCCCATCGCCGTTGTAATGGCTGAACAGGTCGATACAGGTTTTCATGCGCGGTTTTCAGCGACCGGCCGACACTATCGTTACCGTATCTTGAACCGTCCCGCCCCATCCGTGGTGGACCGCAATCGCGTCTGGCACGTGCCCGTCCCGCTGGACGGTGCCGCCATGCACGCAGCTGCCCAGGTCTTGTTGGGACAGCACGATTTTACGACATTCCGCGCCGCCCATTGCCAGGCGAAGTCACCCGTCAAGACATTGGACCGACTGGACGTCACCGCTGCGGGCAGCGAGATCTCTATCGAGGCATCCGCGCGCTCCTTTCTGCATCACCAGGTCCGTTCCATGGTGGGCACGCTGAAGTTGGTCGGTGAAGGCAAATGGCAGGCATCGCAGGTTGCATGGGCGCTGGCGGCCTGTGATCGATCGCGCGCCGGACCCACCGCACCGGCGCGAGGCCTCTATCTGGCCAAGGTCGATTACGCTCCGTCCTGTGAGGACTGACCGATGAAAGGCACCGAAAAACTGGCTATGTCCTGCCCGATGTGGACGGGACTATCACTTGGGCAACAGTGTGCGAAGTGTGCGAATTCATCCTTCGCGAGGACGCGATCTCATCGCTCGTTGGATGCCTTGAACGCGCAGTAACGCGCGGTGTCAGAACAGTCGCTCCACACCCAACGTGACGACCAATCCCAGCATGAGATCTACGACGACGACGGCCAGCGCCAGCATCGGCGCGGCGCGAAGCGCCGTTCGTGCGATAAACCACTGATAGAAGAGCAGGGCGCCGGTGACCAGCAGGCCCAGGAACGTGTTCAGCGTGGCCGGCAGAAGGCCGGAGGAATCAAGAATGACCACCGGGAGGATCACGCTGACCTGAACGACGGCAGACCAGTTGTAGGCGATGATGTAGGTGAAGTAGTAGCTCCCCAGGGACAGCGCCCAACAGACCGGCACCATGACAGCGGGAAAGACGATCCAGCCCAGGACATAGGAGGTGATCTCGCTGAGCCAGTAGCTGCCGCCCGCCATGAATTCCGGGTCGAAGCGCAGGGCAACGATGAGGGCAAACGGTGGTGCAACAAGCAGTGCCGCAATAAAGGAACGCCAAAACGCCGGAATTGAGATCGTGAACCAGCGCAGGGCCGTCGCATCGAGCAGCGCCAATCGATAGGCGCCGAATGCGGAATTGACGATTTCCTGGCCCGTCGGCATGGGAAAGCGGCCTAGGCGGTGGCGAAGTAGTCTTCGAGAATGGCGATATAGACCTTTGTCAGCCTGTCGAGGTCGGTAAGGGCAATACACTCATCCACTTTATGCATGGTGCGACCGACAAGGCCGAATTCGGCGACTTCGGCATAGTCCTTTATGAAGCGAGCATCGGACGTCCCACCGCTTGTGCTGAGTTCGGGCCGGACATCGAGGACGCGTTCGACGGCCCCCGCAACGGTTTCCGAGAACGTTCCCGCCTTGGTCAGAAATGCCTCTCCGCTAACGGAAACAGCGAGGTCATAGGCGCCGCCGACCTGATCGAACTGTTCGCGAAGCCAGGCCTCGAGCGAGTCTCCGGTGTGCGTATCGTTGAACCGGATGTTGAACGTTGCGCGCGCGGTTGCCGGAATGACATTGGTGGCTGGATTGCCGACATCCACCGACGTGACAGTGATAGTCGATGGCTGAAAGTGCTCGTTGCCGTCATCGAGCGATGTCTCTGTCAGAACGCGCAACATCGAAACCAGTCTGGGGATAGGATTGTCCGCCAGATGCGGGTAGGCGGCGTGTCCCTGGGTTCCCTCTACCGTCAGACGGCCCACCATCGATCCGCGGCGACCGATCTTGATCATGTCGCCCACATTCTCTGGGTTTGTGGGTTCACCGACCAGACATGCGTCGATCTCGTGGCCGTTGTCCGCCATCCACTTCAGGACCTTGCGGGTGCCATTGATTGCTGGCCCTTCCTCATCTCCTGTGATCAGCAGGCAGAT
>DEBC01000146.1:0-27131 GCA_002348365.1 Alphaproteobacteria bacterium UBA2966
AACACCGCACCGTGCGATATGGTGTATTCCCGTCGGCAACAGCAGCTGAACCCAACCAAGGACCCCCGAGAGGATATTCATGTCATTCTACAAACCCGACCTCGGCGCGAATCCTGACGATCCCTTTGCGCGCGACGTCGACGGAAAACTTGTCCGGCGATCTTATTGGTTGGATATGAGCGATCGATCCCTGGTTCTTGCCATGACGGCAGGCGTTGGTCATGCGCTAACCGCTTCCGAAAAGCGTGCACACCTCGACGACATTGGTCGGTCTCACCTGGTCGACCAGGTTTGCACGCAGGAAATTCTGCCGCCGGAAGAGAATTAGCTGAGCCAGACCTCAAGCTCTGCACAACCCAGCCGAGAACTGCTATCAATCCCGCCCAGATCTGTTAGCCAAAATACCGTTGATAGTTGCTTTGAAATCGATGTGGCACGTCTCCACGAACCCGCTCCGCGCCTCTGCTCTCCTGGTGGCGCTGAGCCTCTGCATGGCCTCCCCAAGCCCCGTGGCGGCGGAAACGCTTACCTTTATCTATCCAGTCAGACCCAACCCGCTTTATGACGCGGCGAGGCAGATCTTGCGGGAAGCATACTTCAAACTCGGCTACCAACTCGATTTTGCTTTCGTCTATGGCGAACGTGGCCTGCTCGACTCGGCCGCGGGCCGCGCCGATGGCGAACTCGCCCGCGTCGGCGGAGTGGAACGTGAATTTCCCGGTCTTCTCAGGACACCTGTCAGCCATATCGCCACGCAGCAGGCGGCCTTTGCGCGCGACCGGTCCATTCAAATCGATGGCTGGCGCGGACTAGCGCCGTACAAGATCGTATTCCGCCAGGAGGATGAGATTGCCGAGCGCAGGACTCGCGACATGCGTCGGTTCTTTGCGAAAACGGATATCGCCGCACTCAAAATGGTCGAAAACCGCAAGATGGACATCGCCATCGCCGATCGGTTTGACGGTGAGGAAGCGCTGAGAGAACTGGGATTCGATGACGTGTTCATGCTGAAGCCGGCTATACAGATCGTGCCGCTCTACCACTATGTAAACTTTAATCACTACAAGCTGGTGTCACGCATAACTTTCGTCATGAGGTCGATGGAATCTTCTGGTCGGATTGCAGAGATACTGAAGGAATACGGTGTTTATCCCGAAGTTGACTGAGGTCTCGAACTTCAACTCGACGTCATCAAAAAACACCGGCCTCGAGACCGGCCGCCATGGCCATGCCGAGTTCCTCGCATTGTCCGACGAATGTTTCCTGCCACTCCCCACGGCAAATCAACGGATCCTGAACCGCGCGCCACCTTAGACCCGTTACGATCGTCTCGACCCCCCGGCAGGTCCCGGTGCCGTCCTGACCGGCCCGAATGTACAACGCGTAGGGCAGTGCCTGAGTGTGTTCAAGGCAGGGATAATAGCTGCGATCGAAGAAGTCCTTCAGTGCGCCGCTCATGTAACCAAGATTTTCCGTCGTTCCCAGAATCACTGCCTGTGCCGCCAACACATCATCCGGTCCCGCCTCCAGCGGCGGCAACATGCGCACCGATACGCCTGAGATGTCGGAGCTGCTGGCGCCCCGAACCACCGCCTCGCGTAGGCGTTCGGTATTGGCCGAAGGCGCATGCGCAACGATCAAAAGGTGGCGTGAAGTCATGGAGACCGCCCCATCAATCTGACCGTCTTTCAGTTGATCATGCCATGCCGACGGGGGTCGGCTTGACGTCGATCTCGTCATCCGGTCGTGAAGCGATCATGTCTTCCAATTCCCGGCGGATCTTCTGCGCACCCGAATCATCAAACAGGTTGTCCATCTCGTAGGGATCGTTCTTGAGGTCATAGAGTTCGCCGGCGCCCGACTCCACTTCAAGGGTCAGCTTGTGAGACTTGGTACGCGCCATACGAAGATCAAGCGCAACGCCACACCGAGAGGCGTTGATGTCCCACTCGTTGTAGGCAAAGTCACGGCTCTCGCCGGACTTCCCTTCCACCAGTCCACGCAGGCTTCGGCTGTGCATGTCGCCCGCCGGTGATACCTCCATGCAGTCGAGCACGGTGGCGGGGATATCCAGGGTCGAGACGGGATCTTCGACAATCTGGTTCATAGGTACGGACGGGCCCTGGAAAATCAGCCCAATTCGGACCAGCCCTTCGTAATTGATTGGACCCTTGAGAATCAGTCCGTGGTCCCCCAGCCAATCTCCGTGATCCGTGGTGTAAATGACCAGCGTATCGTCAGCGAGGCCCAGATCGCCCAGCGCGGTGAGAATTCGACCGACGTTGTGATCGATCAACGAAATCATCCCGTAGTAGTTGGCGATGATCTCGCGGAGCTGCTCGTCAGACTGGTCGGGAATACGCGAGTAGTTCTGGCGGATTTTGCGCATCTCTTCCGTTATCTCGGGGACGCCTTCAAGGCTTGCCTGATGCCACCACGGCCGCCGATCGAGGTCTTTGACCCGTTCGGGAGGCAGATCCACCTCTTCGGGATGGTGTAGGCGTGACCACGGCTCGGGAGCATCGAATGGATGATGAGGGTCGGGAAATGACGTCCACAGGAAAAAGCGGTCGTCCTGGTTCTGGCGCAGGTACTCGATGGTGCGGTCTCCGACCCAGGTCGAATTGTGCCACACAGGTGGCAACGCCGAATGCCAGGTCTGGACGGCATCGGTCTGTGGCTCCAGCCGGGTCTCATACAATTCATTTTTCAGCTGGCCCAGGCCATCGCTGTAGTACCAGGATTCGTAGTGCTGGCCGCTCGGGGGTTCCAGCGGATGCCAACGATTGTGACCCAGCACCACCAGTTCCACATGCTCGAAGCCCATGTAGGGACCGAACCAGTCGGGGCCATATTCCGCCATCGACAAACGGCTTTCCGGTGTTCCCGTGGGCTCGAACGTCAACGCCGTCGAGAAATGCGCCTTGCCGATAAAGCCGGTACGAATGCCGGCGCTTCCCAGTGTACCGGCGATTCCAGCCTCACCGATTGCCGGGTCCAGGTCGATCCCATTGTCGTGCACGCCGTGAGTGTTTGACAGGAGCCCCGTCAGAATCGAGGCGCGTGATGGCTGGCACACATTGTTGGGCGTGATGCAGGCCGAGAAACGAGTCCCATGCTGTGCCATGAGGTCGAGATGGGGCGTTTTGATCTTGCGACCCTCGAACCCGAAACAGTCACCTCGTTGCTGGTCCGAGGTAATGAGAATGACGTTGCGAATAGCACCCATGGAAGTTTGAACCCTTTCTGCTGTCTCCTCCGCGTGACATTCGTATGCGACACGCGCTCATATTGTAGCGGGTGGAAGCGAACTGATCTCGGTTGTCTTGATTGAGAGTGCGTTATCCAAACATCCATCTGCGCCGCATTCGGTCGCGATTGCACGAGTGCCGAACAGGAGGTGGTTTACTCTCGGGCCAGAGCCGGTTAGTTAGCATCAGCATGAGAATTATGGGGTGAAGCGATGCGGTCTCACGCGCAAGTGGTCGTAATCGATGGTGGCGTGGTCGGATGTAGCGCGCTCTATCACCTGACCAAGTTGGGATGGCGGGACGTCGTCCTCGTCGAACGATCGGAACTGACGTCGGGCTCCGCCTAGCATGCTGCCGGTGGCTTTCACACTCTCAACTCGGATCCCAACATCGCCAAGCTGCAGGGGTACACAATCCGCCTCTACAAGGAGCTTGAAGAAATCAGCGGCCAGGCATGCGGTCTGCACCATGTCGGTGGCATCACGATTGCCGTGGAGTCCGATCGTATGGACTTTCTCAAGGCGGAGCGGGCCAAGCACCGCTACATGGACCTCGAAACGGAACTCATCACGCCTGATGAGATCAAGGAACTCTGCCCGGTATTGAATGTCGACGGCGTTATCGGGGCGCTGTACGACCCACTTGACGGGCATCTCGACCCTGCAGGAACAACCCATGCCTACGCGGCGGCAGCTCGCAAACAAGGCGCCGAAATCATTCTTCGAAACCGTGTGATCGAACTGAATCAAAAGACCGAGGGGTCATGGGATGTGGTCACGGAGCAAGGCAACATAACGACGGAATACGTCGTCAACGCGGCAGGCCTATAGGCGCGGGAGGTCGGCGCGCTCGCTGGTGTCTTCCACCCACTGCATCCGATGGAACATCAGTATCTCGTCACCGATGACATCCCGGAGGTTTACGAGCGCGACGAGGAATTGCCTCATGTGATGGACCCGGCCGGAGAAACCTACTTCCGCCATGAAGGGCGTGGGCTGGTGCTCGGTATCTATGAACAGGACTACGAACCGTGGGCGGTCGACGGAACACCTTGGGACTTCGGACACGAGCTTCTGCCCGATAAGCTCGAGCGCATTTCCGAACCTCTTGCAAAGACATTCCAACAGTATCCGTGCCTGTCTGATGCCGGCATCAAGACCGTGATCAACGGCCCCTTCACTTTCGCGCCGGACGGCAACCCCCTGGTGGGGCCCTATCCCGGTCTGAAGGGATATTGGTGCGCCTGCGCTGTAATGGCGGGATTCAGCCAGGGAGGCGGTGTCGGACTCACGATTGCAGAATGGATGATCGAGAGTGAGCCGTCTTCCGACGTGTTTGCGATGGACGTTTCCCGGTTCGGCGATTGGACCACCCGGAACTACACACGGCTCAAGGTATCGGAGAACTACCGGCGCCGTTTTGCCATCAGCTTTCCCAACGAAGAACTACCTGCGGCGGGTCCCCTCAATACGACACCCGCCTACGGCATCTGGAAAGCACAGAACGCTGTCTTCGGGGTGGGGTACGGCCTGGAAGCCGTCAATTACTTCGCGCCCGACGGTGACGTCGCTTTCGAAACACCCAGCTTTCGTCGATCGAATGCCTTCTAACCTGTCGGCAAAGAGTGCCGGGCGGTGCGCACATCTGTCGGCATCAATGAGATTCACAACTTCGGCAAGTACGAGGTAACAGGACCGGGAGCCGAAGACTGGCTGAATACAATCCTTGCCAACCGCATGCCGCGAGTCGGGAGAGTTACACTCACCCCGATGCTCAACCCTCTGGGTATGTTGATCGGTGATCTTACTGTTTCCCGCCTGGGCGAAGAGCGGTTCCAGATTATCGGCTCGTCTTCGGCCCAGGCCTATCACATGCGCTGGTTCCTGGATCACCTGCCCGACAGTGGCGTGGAAGTCCGAAACGTGTCTCTGGATCGAATCGGCTTTCAGATCGCGGGCCCCAACGCAAGAGAGCTGTTATCCCGCGTCACGCGGGAAGACGTCTCCAACGCGGCTTTTCCGTTCCTTTCGGTTGCTGAAATGGAAGTAGGCCTCGCGCCCGCGATCGTCTGCCGTATCACCTATACCGGGGACCTGGGCTACGAGATATACACACCCGCCGACTTTCAGCTCGCCCTTTACGAAGCTCTGTCAGAGGCGGGAAAGGATATCGGCCTCACGCCATTCGGCATGCGGGCAATGATGTCTTTGCGTCTGGAGAAAAGCTTTGGATCCTGGCTCCGCGAATACAAACCGGACTACACGCCAGCGGAAACAGGCCTGGACCGATTTATCAGCTTTCAGAAACCAGGATTCATCGGTATGGAGGCGGCACTCAAAGAGCAGGAGACTCCCCCCCGCACGGCGTCTGGTCACACTCGTTGTGGATGCCGACGACGCGGATGTCTGGGCGGACGAACCGATCTGGCATGACGAAGACGTGGTGGGCTTCGTGACATCGGGAGGATATGCGCACTACTCCAAAAAGAGCGTCGCGCTCGGGTTCGTGCCCGTCGACCTCATCGACGAAAGCAACACCTTAGAGATCGAGATTCTCGGTGACCGCCGGCCCGCCACGCTTGTCACGGAACCGCTGTTCGATCCTGCCGGCGAACGCATGCGGGGCTAGGCAGCGCTCTTTCCACCACCGATCTGCGGGAGAATGTAGGCCTCGCTGTCGGGCTCAAGCGGCTCGAGCCAGGCATTCGAATAGATCACGTCGTCAATGGCGACGGCGATGCCCTGCTCCAGATGCGGGCCGAGGTCCGGATAGAGTTCCGCCAGCGTGCGGAACAAGTACCGCACGTCATCGGCATCGATATCGAATTCGGTTTAACCTCCCGTGAACCGGGCAAGGCCGCACGTCAGAACGACCTTCGCCATCGGTTCAGTCCGGTCAACCGCCGTTCTTCTCGTTGAGCGCTTTCAGAACACGCGGCGGTGACAGCGGCAGTTCGTTGATCCGCACATCAGTTGCGTCTTCAAGCGCATTGGCCATGGCCGCCATAACCGGCACGATCGAGGTCTCACCAATGCCCCGGACACCATACGGATGGTTGGGATTGGGTACCTCGACGATGACCGCGTCGATCATCGGCAGATCAGAGGCCACGGGCATGCGGTAATCGAGGAAGCCCGGATTCTCCAGTCGTCCCTTGTCGTCGTAGATGTATTCCTCGTTGAGCGCCCAACCGATCCCTTGAACGGCAGCACCTTGGTACTGGCCTTCGACGAAGTTCGGCTGGATGGCCTTGCCGGCATCCTGGGCCGCCGTGAAGCGCAGCACTTTGATGTGCCCCGTTTCAGGATCCACCTCGATATCGACAGCTTCGGTCGCGAAGCTCGGCCCCGCACCGGAGACATTGGTCTCGACATGCCCAGCGATCGGACCACCGGTCTTCTTCGCCTCGCGGGCAATGTCCTCCAGTGACAGAGGTTCGAAATCGCCAGCGTTGCTACTGGCAGGACGGGCATGACCATCCTCCCAGACCACGGCCTCAACTGGAATGTCCCATGTGGCAGCGGCACGTGCCCTGAACTCATCGATGACGACCCGAGACGCTTCGACGGTTGCCTTGCCCACAGCGAAGGTCGTACGGCTACCCGCGCTGATGAAATTGAAGCCGAGCGACGTCGTATCGCCGATGGTGGGACGGATGCGATCGGGCTCGATTCCTAGTTCTTCCGCTGCCATCACGGAGATCGACGTCCGGGTGCCACTGAGATCGGGATTTCCCAGAGTGAGCGCGATCGTACCGTCATCGTTGACGTTCATGGTCACGCTTGTCTCGCCACCGATGTTGAACCAGAATCCCGAGGCGACACCCCGCCCCTGGTTCGGCCCGAGCGGAATTTTGTAGTTCGGATGATTTTTGATGGCCTCCAGGCTCTCAACTTGGCCAACGGGGCCGAAGGTTGGGCCATAGGCAGCCTTTGTCCCCTCTTTAGCCGCGTTCATGAGACGCAAATCGATAGGATCGATGCCGAGTTCCCGCGCCAATTCATCCATCGCACTTTCGACGGCAAATGCCGAGATTTGCGCGCCAGGCGCACGATAAGCCGTCGTCTTGGGCCGATTAGCAATGACATCCCAGCCAATGACCAGAACGTTTTCGAGGTCATAGCAGGCATAGGCGCACATCGCCGCCGGGAAAACAGGCGACCCTGGAAAAGCGCCCGCCTGGAACATCAATTCGGCCCACCCCGCGGTGATCTTGCCGTCCCGCTTGGCGCCAATCTTGACCTTCATGTGCGAACCCGAGGTCGGGCCCGTGGCCCGGAAGACCTCGTTGCGATGCATGGCCATTTTTACGGGTCGGCCGCATTTGCGTGACAGCGCCATGGCCAGAGGCTCGAGGTAGACGATGTTCTTACCGCCGAAACCCCCGCCAATCTCGGAGGCCGTCGCCTTGACCTTGGAGACGTCCATGCCACAGAGACGGGCGGTAATGGCGCGAACCAAGAAATGGCCCGGGGTCGATGCCCAGACCTCACCCTGACCGTCTTCGGTATAGCTGGCCACGCACGCGTGAGGCTCGATATAGCCCTGATGGACAGGGCGGGTCCTGTATTCACGCTCGATGACAACATCGGCATCGGCAAAACCAGCTTCGACATCACCCAGCTTGATCTCAAGCCGTTTCGCAATGTTCGACGGCTTGTCAGGTTTGGGGTCCACGCCGTCCGTGAACATGTCCTCATTGAGGAGAGGAGCGTCCGGTTTCATCGCTTCCTCCACGTCGATGACGTGAGGAAGCACTTCGTAGTCCACTTCAATCAGCTTCAGCGCTTTGCGCGCAATCGCGGCGGTAGTCGCCGCGACAGCTGCAATCGCATGACCGTCGTACATCGCCTTCTCGCGTGCCATGACATTGCGGATGACATCGCGAATGTTGACCGACAATTCGCCGACCTGGATCATTTCTGAGGGCTGGTCAGCGAAATCGTCCCTGCAGATCACCGCCTTGACGCCTTTGAGCGCTTCCGCCTTTGACGTATCAATGCCGTTGATCTTCGCGTGTGCATGGGGGCTGCGCAGAACCGCACCGAACAACATGCCTGGCATGATGAGATCCGCGCCAAACTGGGCCCGACCGGTAACCTTGTCGACGCCATCTGTACGGGTGACGTTCTTACCGACCCATTTCAGTTCGTGCGTTTTTTCCTGATAGCCAAGATCTTCAGCAGCAGACATGCTTACTCTCCTCGCATTTCAGCGGCCGTATCCATAACGGCGCGCATAATCTTGTCGTATCCCGTGCAACGGCAAAGATTTCCGGCAAGCCAGAATCGTGCTTCGGTTTCGGTGGGATCGGGGTTCCGTTCGAGCAGGGCCTTAGCGGCTATCAGGATGCCGGGCGTGCAATATCCGCATTGGAGCGCCGCATAATCGAGAAACTTCTGCTGCAACGGATGCAGTTGTTCTCCGTCCGCCATGCCTTCGATGGTTTCAATTTCGCGATCACCAACTTCCGCACCCATCACCAGACAGGAACAGACGAGCCGTCCGTCGATCATGACACTGCACGCGCCGCAGTCGCCCGAAGCACATCCTTCCTTCGTGCCGGTGAGGTGGAGTTCGTCTCGCAACACATCGAGAAGCGTCTGCTCCGGTTCGCAGAGAAATTCGACGTCGTCGCCGTTAACCGTCGCTGATACGTGATATCTCGCCATTACGTTTGCCTTACCTTTAGTTAGCTTTGGCGCGGGCAAGGGCGATTTCAGCTGTCCGCCGCGCCATTACGCCCATTACCTGAATGCGGAACTCCTTGGTTCCCCGCTTGTCGTCAATGGGCTTCGCTGCGGCGCTTGCTGCTTCCGCAAGCTTTGCCAGCGCCGCCTCGTCCACCGGCGTTCCGATCAAAGCATCTGCTGCCTCGTCCACGACCAGAGCGCGTGCCGCAACCGCCCCCAAAGAGACCCGTGCCGCCTTACAGATGTCCGAGTCATCAAGCGTCAGGCAGATACCCGCCCCGACCACGGCAATGTCCATTTCGGTACGCGGAATGAACCGGAGATAGGCGTCGCCCGTCCGCGCTGCGGGCTTTGGAAAGAAAAACGAAGTCACGAGTTCGCCTTTGTCGAGAGAGGTCTGGCCCGGACCAATGGCGATGTCCTCGACCGGCACATCCCTCTGGCCACCCGGCCCCAGGATGGTGGCGGTCGCACCAGCTGCAATCATCGCGGGAACGCTGTCCGCAGCGGGTGAGGCGTTGCACAGATTGCCGCCCATCGTGGCCCGACCCTGAATCTGTGTAGACCCGATCAGCTCAAATGCTTCGAGGACACCGGGCCACGTCGCCTTGAATTCCTCGTGCTCGCCAAGCTCAGCACCGGCCACCGCGGCCCCCACCCGAATTCCATCGTTTTCCTTGGTGATCTCGCGCATCGCCGCGATTCGCTTAACATCAACGACAAGGCTGGGTTCGATCATTTCCGCGCGCAATTGCACGAGCAGATCGGTGCCGCCCGCCAAGACGCGGGCGCCTTCATCGCTCGACAGCAATTCTACCGCCGCTTCCATCGTTTCTGGCGCTTCATAACGCATAGTGATGACGTCGCTCCCGTTCCAATTCACTCGATCCGATGCCATTCAGCCCCGAACATAACGATTCCGACACGATGCAACAATTCATGCCAAAATAATTCATGCCTGTACGTGAACAACCGGCGCAGACCTGCCAAAGTGGCGGTGCTCCCACCAGAGTTACCTTGGTCCCATTGGCGAAGATACCCATTTTATACGAGGATGAGTGAATGTTGAACTACCGACGATTCGGATCAGGCCCAACCGTAGTGCTGCAGCACGGATATGCCGGCGGTGGCGGCTATTGGGGTGTTTTGGCGGCACATCTGGCAGCGAATTTTGACGTCATCGCGACGGATATGCCGGCATTCGCTGGCAGCGCCGGTGAACCTGTCCCTGACTCCATTCCGGGAATCGGCGAATCACTTTTGGATACGCTGAATCAACTCGGCGTGGAAAAGTTTATGCTTCTCGGCCACTCACTGGGTTCCATGACGGCCCTCCAGGTCGCGCTCGATCACCCGGAACGAATCGAAAAACTGATTCTGTATGGAAGCTCTGCGACGACCGATCTTCCGAACCGGTTTGAAACCTTTGATCAGACCGTCGCTCGTATCGAATCTGAGTCGATTGAAGTCACGACCGCCCGAATCGCGGCCACGTGGTTCGTCGATGGCGATAATCATCCGCTCTATGAGTTCACGAAAATCGCCGGCGCCGGCGCCAGCAAGGACGGGGCAATTCGCCTCATGCGGGGCATGGTCGGCTGGGATGTACGGGATCGCCTGGGCGAAATCAGCATGCCAACCCTGGTGATTTGCGGCGACAGCGATATGTCCACCCATCCCGACTGCTCGTACGAACTGTGGCACGGGATTCCCGGTGCTCAACTTTGCGTGTTGCCCAACTGCGCACACAACGCACATCTGGAACTGTCCGAAGCATTCAATCCCATCATTGGCCGGTTTCTGCGCGCGCCATGACGTCCCATCCGGTTTCTTCCACCATTGAAGTCCTGCTAGAGGATCAATTGGCCGCCATCGATGATTAACTCCGCGCCCGTGACAAAGCTCGCTTCATCAGAGGCCAGGTAAAGCACGGCATTGGCAATGTCATCGGGTACACCGAGCCGGCCCACGGGAATTCCTTGAACGCGCAGCTTGCGCCCAGTCTCGACGTCACCATGCGAAGTGCGCAGGACCTCTTCGCCCATCCGGGTCTCCACAATGCCTGGATGAACAGAGTTGCAGCGAATGGCGTAACCTTTGTTGCCGCAGTAGGCGGCAACGGACTTCGTCAACTGGCGAACCGCACCTTTGCTTGCACCGTAAGCCACGAAACCAGGCGTCGCGTAAATTCCACCGATCGAAGAAATATTGACGATCGATCCGCCGCGGTCCCGCATATGCCTGATGGCATGTTTACAACCTAGGAGCACGCCATCCACATTCACTCCGCTGACCGAACGGATTTCATTCAATGAAATTTCGTCAGGATTTTGACCGACCACGCTCCCTTCGATCCCAGCGTTGTTGACCAGAACGTCGATGCCTCCGAGTTTCCCATTCACCGCATCCAAGAGATGTTCCCACTGCTCTTCCCGAGTGGTGTCGAGTGGCAGGAACATGGCATGTCCACCCAACGTCTCTGCGACCGCCTGCCCACTGACCTCGTCAATATCACTGACGACAACCCTGGCACCGTGATCTGCGAAAAGCTCTGCGGTAGCCCGGCCGATTCCCGAACCGCTCCCTGTAACGATTGCCACTTTGCCCTGCAAGCGCGCCTCAGCCACCTGTGCCTCCTCAATCGAAGTTCGCTAACATGTTGTAACACGCGCTAATATTCGAATCTGGCGATACGCCTCTTGGTACGCAACTCTGGAGGGAGAGGGAGCGGATCTGTGCGGCGCCAACCTTGATGGTGTCAATCTGGTGGGGGCCAACATTGAGGGCGCAGTCCTGACGGGCACGGTTCTCGAAGGCGCTGATCTTGAATCTCTGGTCAAGGGCCAAGTCACAATGACACGGTCCACGAGCAGTTTGCGCAAAAGCGTTCAAAAGATCCTTTCCGACCATACGCTATGGGCGGAATCGAACGGTACAAGCGGCGCCGGGGCCGAGTTGAAAGACGAAGACCTGAGCCGTATCGACCTGGGCGGTATTGACCTCAACGGTGCGGATCTTCGCGGCTGCAATTTCTCTGAGGCCAACCTGTCGAACAGTGTCTTCATACTGACGGACTTCACGGGAGCCAATCTCAGCGGGATTTCTGCTCAGGGTGCTGATTTCTCGGGAGCCAACCTGTCTGAATCCAATTTGCGGGCCGCGTATCTTCGCAATGCCAAATTCGATCCCGTGGAACTAAAGGGACCCGACGGCAAGCCGTTGGGCCGAACCGCCCCCAGCAACCTGATGGGGGCGGATCTACGAGATGCAGACCTCTTCGGAGTCGTCCTCGAAGGCGCCATGCTTCAACGGGTGATTACCGAAGGCTGATCCGGCTGAGTCTCCGTCGATCGGCGTAAGGATCAGAGCCAGTTCGCCCCTCTATTTGGGCTTCTTCAATTCAGTAACCATGAATCCACCGCCTGATACATCCAGCAGGCACCCGTTCACATACGACGCCTCATCCGACAGAAGCCACATGATGGGTTGCGCCACCTCGATAGGCTCGGCGATTCTGTTGATGGGGATCGAGTCGGCGATAGCGGCACGAGCTTCATCGTCGTGTCGCAACTGGTCGACCATGTCAGTCATGGTGACCGCCGGGCGCACGGCGTTGACCCGAATGCCGTCCCGGGCCACTTCTTTCGCGAGCCCGACAGTGAATGAATCCACGGCGGACTTCGCCGCTGCGTAATCCGTTCGGCCCGGCCGCCCCCCGATGGTCGACGCCATCGAGGATACATTTACGATGACGCCACCCTGGCCGCCCTCACTGAGTGCCATCCGGCGTACGGCTTCCCGTGCACTGACCATGGCACCAACAATGGTCACCTGCATGATGACGTCGAGAACCTGAGGATCAAAATCCTTGGCTCGCACATATCCACCACCGTGACCAGCGCTGTTGACGAATGCCGTCAGACGTCCAAGTTCACGATCCACAGTGTCGAACAAGCGTTCGACATCCGCCGACTTTGCAACATCCGCCTGTACGGCGATTGCTTTACCACCGGCGGATTGGATCTCATCGACGAGCGCCTGCGCCGCGTCGGCCCGCTCCCGGTAGTTGACGGCGACGGCATAACCCCTGCTTGCGGCCAATCGTGCGGTTTCGGCACCGATTCCACGTGATCCCCCAGTGACGACAAGCACCTTATCCATCAATTGCACCCCTACATTTGGAACTCAGTTCTCGAATTGGTAGCTGGGGCTGAAAATTGCACTCTGGTCCATCTTAAGCGAGGAAATTCTTTGCAAGAGGGGCAATTATTTATTGCGCCGTTGGTATGGAGTTCACATCTACGTGTGTAGGAAGAAAGCTGTGCTCCGGCCGTCGACTGGATCAGCGTCCGCTTGTTACTTTTGGTTCCAGGGACGGTCATAACAGGAGGGAGAAATGGCAGTCAGAATCAATGATGAAGTGCCCGATTTCAGCGCGGAAACCACCGAAGGAACCATTGGCAGTTTTCACGACTGGATCGGTGACGGCTGGGCGGTGCTCTTCTCGCATCCGAAGGATTTCACACCCGTATGCACCACGGAACTCGGCTACATGGCCGGCCTCAAACCTGAATTCGACAAACGAAATTGCAAGATCCTGGGTCTCAGTGTCGACCCGGTGACGAATCACAAGGAATGGGCCATGGATATTGAGGAAACCCAGGGACACGCCGTGAACTACCCGCTGATCGGCGACCCGGAACTCAGCGTCGCAAAACAGTTCGACATGCTGCCGTCTGACGCCGGCGATTCCTCGGAAGGCAGGACCCCAGCAGACAATGCGACGGTGCGGTCGGTCTTCGTGATCGGTCCAGACAAGAAGATCAAGGCAACGCTCACCTATCCGATGAGCACCGGTCGCAATTTCGACGAAGTGCTACGCCTAGTGGATTCCTGCCAACTCACCGCACAGCATCAGGTTGCAACGCCGGTGAACTGGCAACAGGGGGATGATGTCATCATCGTACCCACGGTTTCGGACGAGCAGGCCAAGGAGAAATACCCGGACGGCTGGGAATCTCCCAAACCATACATCCGGATTGTCCCGCAGCCGAAATAGGCAATGGGTCACGCGTGGCTGATAGGCCACGCGACCAAGTAACAGGGGATGTGCAAGGCGCATCCCCTGATTTCGTTCGAGCTAAATTAGACCGGCGCCGATCCCTCACCACTTTGTCGAGCGTCGACCGGGGGCGGACGCAACGAGGCTAGGATCATCGGCGAGCCAGCGCACCGGCCAGTCATTGTGCAGATGGTCATGGGTCTTCGCCATCCACGACACCATGCGGCGCTTCAAGTCCACCAGTGCATCCGCATGCTCCCCCGGATGTTCAGCGAGATTGTTCAGCTGAAAAGGATCGGCGTTGCGGTCGTAAAGCTCGTCGATGTCATTGGTGTGATAGACATAAGAATAGTCGGGGGTTGTCAGCCTGCGCATGCTGTAAAGACCCATGTGACTGCCATGGAATTGGCAGTATGCTTCCCGCGGCCAGTCCTCCGCAGGCGGCTCGCCTTTCAATACGGGGACGAGTGACCGGCCATGGTACTCGTCCGGAAGTGGCTGATCGGCGATCTCCAGGAGCGATGCGAAGATATCCAGGAAATGGTGGGTGAATACGCTGCACGCACCGCCGGGGGCCACGACACCGGGCCACCGCATGATCAACGGCACGAGGTAAATCTCCTCGTACATCGTGTAGTCTTTGTTGCAAATACCGTGCGCACCGATCGTATCACCATGATCTGTCGTCACGATCACCAGCGTATCGCCCTCGAGCCCGGCTTCCGCCAGGTGATCCGGTACAGATCCGATCGCCTCGTCGATCAGAGATATCCCTCCGAAATATGCGGAAACCAACGGCTGCCAGTCGGACCATTGATAGGTGTCCGTGCCCCAGTGGCGCTGCTTGATCCGCTGAACCCCAGGCTTGCCGTCGAGCGGATCGTCGTGATTGGGCCAGGATGGGATACTGTCCGGCGGATACATCGAGAAATAGGGTTCGGGCACCACGTTGGGAAAATGCGGTCCATGGAAATCCAGGCGGATGAAGAACGGCTGGTCGGACTCTCCACGATACCTATCGATGAGCCGAATGGCATTGTCCGCAAGAAAGCGTGGACGACTGAGGTCCGCTGGCGCCGGGTCAACGGCCGCGACTTGCGTGCTGTAGTCATAAATCTCGTCGGGAACAGACACGCCGATGTCGTGTCGCCACTCGAGAAAATCGCCCAGGGATATGTACTCGTCATAACCGAAGGCGGGTGGATCATTCGCGCTGACATGCCACTTTCCGACGCACCCGAGCCGGTATCCGCTTGCCACCAAAGCGTTTGCCAGCATGTCGCCACCGGGGTGCAATTGCTCGCGCACCGGATGCAACCCGACATTGGTCAACACCTTATGGCCGTGAGGCTAAAGCCCTGTCAGGAGCGAACAACGAACCGGTGGGCACAGGCCGGTCGGCGTATAGGCATTGTCGAAACGGATGCCCTCCGCGGCCACCCGATCGATGTTCGGCGTCCTGCAAACCGAACTGCCGTAGATGCCGATCGTGTCGCGCCGCTGCTGATCGGTCACGATCATCACGATGTTGGGATACGCCGACATGCCGCGCCTCATCTCACCTGTGTTGAGCCGGGGTCGAATCTCAGGTCCGGCCCCAGGTAGGATTATCACAAGAAAAAGGGGTGCGCCGAAGCGCACCCCTTAATTCCAGGCAGTCAGGCCGAAGCCCAACAGCAAGACTTGTGAGTTACCTCATGGCTTTGTGGCCGAGGACCCGCATGTCGTCTTCCGCGATCGCCTGTTCCGCGCGCGAAACGGCGGCCCGGATGGCGTCCGGATATTCGCTGCCGAACTGGTCGGTGAACCACTTCTCGACGGCCACCTGACCCTTAAGCAGGAATTTCCTCTGTTCCGCAGTCGGAACGTAGATCTCGCCACCGGCCTCGGCGAACTGCTTGTAGAACGGCAGTGTGTAGACCTCAAAGTGACCGGTGCAGGTCGCCTTCAGACGGTCCATGCCGTCGACGAAAATGGTCTGCAGCTCTGGCGGCAGGCCTTGCAGATACGGATCATGCATCCACCAGAAGAACATGATGTAGGTGTGCTGATCCCGGAACAGGTACTTGAGGTACTGCTGGAAGTCCATCGAGATGATGTCCATCAGCGAGTTCTTCGTTCCGTACACGATACCCGTTGCAAGCGAAGTGTAGAGCTCCTGCCATGGGATCGGGGTCGGGGCCAGGCCAACGGCCCGCGCTAGCTCCATCGAGATCGGAGATTCGATGGTGCGGATCTTCTTGCCTTCCCAGTCAGCCGGCAGGTTCGTCGTCGGACCCTTGTCGATGAAGAAACTGCGCCAGCCATGGTTGCCGGTCATGCCGACCATGCGAACGGTCTGCAGGGCTTCCAGAATGTCATCACCCAGCAACTTGTTGAGCTGGGGATCTTCCATGACCTTGTTGACCACGCGGTCATTCTTCAAGAGGTAGGGAATATCGAAGGCCTGAATCGGACCGAACAGGTTCGAAATTCCACCGCCCGTCGTGAACGACAGCTCAAGACTACCGAGCTGAACCGCTTCAACTGACTGACGGAAGTTACCGAGCTGAGCAGCCGGATAGATCTGGACGTCGTAACGGTTGCTCGACATCCGCTCCATGTAGCCTTCCATGACTTCCAGGCAGACCTGGACCGGCGTATTCGCGCTGGCCACGTGGTTCACCTTCATCACGGTCTCTTGCGCCGTCGCCATGCTGGCACCCAGCATGGCGACGAGACCGGCACCGGCCATAAGACCGGTACGAATTCTCGTACTTACTGTCATGCTACTTTTCCTTCCTTTGCTACGAAATCTGAGAATTACCAACGTTCGAAAATACTGAAAACCAACGCGCGGCGGAATACTTAATCGCCGCCCATAATCGACAACAGCCAGTGCCCATCCGGAATTTGCGCAAATCCGGTGACGCGCGGCAGGGTTAGCGCGATATCAGGAACCAATGTCACAATCAGGATAGCCGCAAGATGAATCATCAGGTACGGCATGAGCTGTTTCGCGATCACCTCGATTCCCAATCGGGTCAAGCTCGAGGCGACAAACAGGATCAAGCCCATGGGCGGAGTCGCCAGACCCACGGTGACGTTAATGCACATGATAATGGCAAAGTGCAGCGGGTCGACACCCAGCTGGTAAAGCGTCGGCGCCAGAACCGGACCAAGAATGAGAATGGCGGGCACGGCGTCCAGGAACATGCCTGTGATCAGAAGCAACACATTGACCAACAGCAGCAGCAAGATCGGGTTCTCGGTTATTGTGAACAAAGCCCGAGCCAGCGCCTGCGGCACGCCGGACACGGTGGCAACCCACCCGAATACCGTTGACGTGCCCACGATCAATAGGATCGTCGAGGCGATCAGCCCTGTGCGCAGAAACAGTTGAGGAAGTTCCGTGATCGGAAGTGTGCGCATCACGAAGATGCTCAGCACCAGGGCGTAGAAGCATGCCGCACCGGCCGACTCCGTCGGCGTGAACACGCCCGAGAGGATGCCACCGATGATGATGATGGGCGTGAGTAGCGGCAGGAACGCCCCTCTAAAGGAAGTCCACATCTCCGTTGCAGAAGCACGTTGTCCACTCTTCGGGTAGTTACGCTTCTCACCCAGAATCTTGGTCAAGACCATGAGACCGACGCCAATCAAGATCCCCGGGACGAATCCGGCGAGGAACAATCCGGCAACCGAGACCTTCATAATGAAGGCGTAAATGATCATGATGATGCTGGGCGGGATGATCGGTCCGATGACCGAAGAGGCTGCGGTCACCGCAGCCGAAAATGCCCGTGTATAACCATCACGCTCCATCGCCGGAATCATGATCGAGCCGATGGCCGACGTGTCGGCGACCGCGGAACCGGACAGACCTGCGAAGAGCATGCTGGCCACGATATTCACCTGCGCCAGACCGGCGCGGAAGTGACCCACAAGGGCACGGGCGAAGCGGACCATGTTTTCGGTGATGCCGCTGGTATTCATGATCTCGCCAGCGAGCACGAACAGCGGAATGGCCAGCAGCGGGAACTGGTTGATCCCGCCGAAGATGCGCTGCGGCAGCATCTTGAAGAAGAGGGTCTTGTCGTCGAGCACGAATCCCATCAACGGGGCGAAGCCCAACGCGAATACGATCGGCATACCGATCGCCATGGAGCCCAGGAAAATCCAGAAGAATGTTATCGGCATTGCCTCACCCGCTCAGCCCGAAGGCTCGCCCCCTCAACAAGATCTTTTAATTAGAATTGTCCGTTCGATCCGTGGACCTTATTCACCCGACAGCTTCGCTTCATCGGCGTGATGCATCTCGGGATCCTCGAACTCGGGCAAGCCGCCCCGCTCCGGATCTATAATACCCACAAACGCACGCAGCCACTGCTCGGCCATCACAAGCAACATGATCGCGCTTCCGACCGGAACAGCCAGATAGACCCAGAAGAAGGAGATGGGCAGCGACGTCCACTTCTGCGGCCAAGCGTTTAACGCGAGCCCCCAACCCTCATAGGTCATCTCGTAAAGCAGAAAAATCACGCCCGAGAATACGACCACGTACATGAGAAACTTGATTCGCTCTGGCATGATCCTTGGGAGGTTATCAATCGCAACGTGGCCCACACGCTTCAGCACGATGGGCGATGCCAAGAAGACCAGCCACATCATCAGGTATTTTCCGGTTTCCTCGTACCAGGCCAGCGCGTCACCAAGCACATATCGCCAGAACACCCCGACAAAAATAATGGCGGCGATCATGCCGACCACGACCATCGTGGAGTACTTGCAAACCTCGAGGATCCTATCTGTAATCCAATCCAGCCCGTCTGCAACCTTGAGCAGCGCTGTCATGGCCTCCCCCTGTTCTCGCGCCATTACCGGTCCGGCGCGGTCTTCGTTCGAGCAAGTATCGGCCCATGGAATCAGGGCCAATTCGCGAGCGCAGCATACGCTTGCGACACGTCATGTCAATCGGCTCAAACGACTAATTGAGAACACTTACAAACTAGAGATTTTTCGACCTACCCATAATCCGGTCTGAAGCCTTTTTACCGCCCGATTTTACTGCTTTTCTTGCTTGGGCAAGGTCCCCGTTTTGAGCTTACCGGACCGCCTGTCGTCGAGCACCGCTTTGACGTCGTAAAACTCTGCATAAATCCGCGGATCGAACCTTTCCAGCAGTTCGAAATACTTATTGACGTATTTCGGATTGTCCCACTTTCCGGTGCGAAATCGTTGTAACAGATCATCACAAAGCCGGCGCTGAAGATCCTCATTTTCGTTGGCGACGATGAACTTACGCTTGATTTCAGAGTACGCGATGCTGCGGGTGTCCTTGGCAAGATTCTCCACACGCGTGGGAGATCCGGACGCGACCTGCCGGTCCATGACTTTACGGTGCACGCTGAGGATCATGCCGGCAATAACCGTGTCATTGCGAACATACCGATTGTGGACGGCTTTGAAGAATTCGCCGGCAGCGCCAGGCACATGAACACAGTTCTCAAAAATACCGTTCATGACCCCGGAATTGGTGTAAATCGCAATGAAAAGATCGTTCAGCGTCTGGCCCAACTCAAAACGATCCTCTTCCGCCGCGACTGGGCTGCCGAAGCCAAGTGCCAACACCACGGCACATGTCGCCAGTCTTTTGCGGACAGCGCTACATTCAGCTCTTCTTTCCAAATTCAGCATCACAGCTCCTGCACCATTGGAAAAAACTCCTGCATCGCCCCCAAAAGTTCATCGATGGGCCCGTCGAGCCTGAAAGTCAGCTGCGTCACACCAATGTCCTTCCAGGCTTTCGCCGTCTCCATCCACGCATCCGGGCCGCTGTCGACACCGTGTACAGTGGCCTCAATCCCCAGCTTCCGGGCATCACGCCCGGCCAGTTCCGCTGCGTGACAAAACGCATCGTAGTACGCCCGGGTCTGGTTTCCAGGCTGGTCGCCGGAAATGATGAACCATCCGTCCGCCAACCGTCCGGCGCGACGTACGGCAATCTCGCTATTGGCTCCAATCCACAAAGGTATGGGTCGCTGCAAGGGCATTGGCGCCAGCCCCGCATCCGATACCTTGTGCCATTGACCGCTGAAGGTGACAAGTTCTTCCGTCCACAATCGCCGTATCAGATGAATCTGCTCTTCCACCCGTTTGCCGCGATCCCCGAAATTCATCCCCAGGGCCTCGAATTCCAGCTCGTTCCAACCCAGGCCCACGCCAAGGCGTAGCCGTCCACCACTGAGAACGTCGACCTCCGCAGCCTGTTTGGCGACCAGCACGGTCTGACGTTGCGGCAGTATGATGACAGCGGCATTGATTTCTATGGTCTCGGTGATGGCGGCGATGAATGCCATCAATGTCATGGTCTCGTGATAGGGAAATTCACGCGTGAAACGCGGCGCCATGTGCGCTGGCCCGCGGGGCGTCCCGGCCTGGATTACATGATCCGGCACGGAAATATGGTTGAAGCCCATATCTTCCGCGGCTTGCACAAAGTCACGGATGACGATGCGGTCGCCGCTGAGTCCCGCCTGGTGAAAGTGAATACCGCACTTCATCTTCGATTCCTCATATGGGGCTCAACCACATCGTCGATCGAATAATCGTATCTCGACGCAGTTGAGATAATGTAGGGCGCGTCCTCAACACCGCCAAGGAGAGCCGTAGCGTGCCCTCTTACCGACTGATCACATTCGATGCCTATTCAGGCTTGGCTGATTTCAAGACAACGTTGATGCCCGTCATCAAACGAATTCTCTCATTGCCCGATGACGCCGCAGAACCGTTTCTGGCGACATGGCGTGCAAAGCAGCTTGACGCCGCCGCCCTGTCCAACGCCCTCGGACATGGCCGGACAAGCTTTCATGACTGCACAGCGCTGGCACTGGATTATGCCGCCTTCAAACAGGGTGTCACCGTTTCTGTAGCTCAACGATCGGACCTGATCGATGCATGGTATCCTCTCAAACCCTGGCCGGAAGCCGACGAAATTCTGACCCAGCTGCGAGAACGGGGTTACGAACTGGCGATCCTGTCAAACGGCGACCGCGCCATGCTGGAAGGCATTGCAAGCCAGGTGTCCACCAAGATCGACCATATCTTCTCGACAGAGGATGTGGGTCTCTACAAACCCGCGCCGGAAGTTTATGACCTGCCCCTCGACGGACTTGGCCTCAAGCGCAACGAATATCTTCATGTTGCCGGCGGGGCAAACGACGTCATCGGAACAAAGTCCGCCGGCATCTCCTGTTATTGGAATAACAGGATCGGCGACCGGGTTCTGTATCCGCAGTACACCGCGGACTTCGAAGGCCCTGACTTGCGGGGACTACTGGAGGTTTGTTGAGCCTCCGGAGAAGCCGCCCGATCAGGACGGCGATTGCCAGGGACCGCGGGACACGATGTCGTGAACGAGGGGCGCAAAATGCTCCAGCGGGAACGTATCGTAGTCCGGATCAAAGGAAGCCTGATCCCAGTATTCACAGAAGTTAGCGCACGAATCGAACCACTGGTGGTCACGGTACTTCTCGCGGGCATTCCGATCACGTCCGATGAAATGTCCGTAGTAGTAGTCTTGAAAAATCCCGTGCTTTTCGACCACCCAGGTCACTTCCTCCCGGACATATGGCCGCACGATTTCAACCGCAATCGCCGAATGATTTAGGGGAGTCAATACGTCGCCGATGTCATGGACCAGGGCGGCAAACACCATCTCGTCATCCGCATTGTCCCGTTCGGCTCGCGTCGCCGTCTGAAGGCAGTGGGTCAGGCGGCTTACAAGGTAGCCGTCCAGTCCTCCATCCAGTTCCAACATCGCTTTGAGAATTCGATCCGCGTGGCCCCTGGCCCATTCCTGCTCCACGCCGCGGAGAAACTCATACTCCTCCCCGGTTCCATCCTTCATCGCACGAAAGGCTACGCGTTCCATTGATCTCGCTCTGGCTCAAAGGTCCTTGAAGATACCCGTATAGGCGAACAGCGCCGGTGTTCCGCCTGTATGGACGAAAACCACATTCTGGTCTTTCTCGAATACGCCCTGGCGCACGAGTCCAATCAACCCGGCCATTGTCTTGCCACTGTATACCGGATCGACGATGAGAGCCTCCTTCCCTGCCGCCAACTGAATCGCCTCCATTAGCTGCTCATCGGGAAGTCCATAGCCCGGACCGAGATAGCCATCGTCCACGTTGATATCGTCGTCGTGAATCAAATCCTGCCGTTGGATCAGTCTGGCGGCAGCCCGCGCCCTGTCCAGCACCCGCTCTCGTTGCGCATCTGCGGGCCGGCGAATGCAGATGCCGTAGACCGGAATATTGCTCTCGCGAGATCGCAAACCCACAAGAATTCCGCCGTGGGTCGACGCGCTGCCGCTGGGCGTGACGATGGCATCGATACGCAATCCTCGCTCCAGGGCCTGATCGAGCAACTCGCCAATCATGTCGACATACCCCAAAGCACCCAAAGGCGGGTGGGTGGGCGCCAACGGAATCACATAAGGATTGCCGCCTTCGCGCCGCACCCGATCGGCGATGTCCTCGAGCGCCGCATCGGCGCCGTGCTCATCCTCCCCGACGGGAAAATCGTGAAGCCGCACACCCATAAGCTTGAGCAACAGCACATTTCCGGACTCGTAGTAAGCATCATCCCTGTCGGGGACTCGATTCTCGTGCTGCACCTCACACTTGAGGCCCAGCTTGCTGGCCATGGCCGCCGTTACCCGGGCATGGTTCGATTGCGTGGCCCCGGTGGTGATTACCGTGTCGGCACCCTTCTCCATTATGTCCCCGAAGTAATACTCAAGCTGCCGGACCTTGTTGCCACCAAAGGCGAGACCGGTGAGGTCATCACGCTTCACATAGAGATCCGGGCCTGCCAGCAGCTTCGAGAGGTTGGCCATCAGTTCGAGCGGCGTCGGCGTCTGAGCAAAGCGCACGCGAGGGTATTGATCGTGGGACATGGTCAACTCCATTCAAGTCCAAGGACGATCGATGATATCCAGCAGCTTCGGGATATGCATCAGGCGGCTTCATCCGCTAACATTGCAGGCTTCGCCGGCTCATCTCCAAGTCCGGCTGACCCGACGACGAATTGTACTGGTGGAGATTGAAGAATGGCGACCAAAAGCCAGCGCCCAGACGGCCAACAAGTCATCCGCGGCGCCTGTCCGCTCGACTGCCCCGATACCTGCAGTTGGGACGTCACCGTAGAAAGCGGTCAGGCGGTCGATCTGCGCGGTGCGAAGGACCATCCGTTCACGCAAGGCAACCTCTGCGTCAAGGTCAACCGCTACCTGGAACACACCCAGGCACCCGACCGATTGCTTCATCCCTTGCGTCGAACGGGCAAGAAGGGTGCGGGTGACTTCGAAAGAATTACCTGGGACGAAGCACTCGACGAGATCGGCACCCAGCTTAAGAATGCGATCGCGAGGCACGGTGGTGAGTCGATATGGCCCTGTGTCGGAACGGGCCACATGGGCTTTCTCCAAGGCATGTGGGGCTCGGGGTTCAGGCTTTGGAATGCGCTTGGTGCCTCGCGGCATCGCGTGACGATCTGCTCCGTCGCCGGCGTTGCCGGTGTGACCATGACTGTCGGACAACCGACGGGGATGGATCCGGAGGACCTGCCGAAGTCCAAACTCATCATCATGTGGGGTTACAATCCGCTGTCTACGGGCAATCACGCCTGGCGATTCATTTCGGAGGCCCGTCGCAACGGCGCACATCTTGTCGCCATCGATCCCATCCGCACGCGTTCGGCCGCCCAGGCGGATGAGCACATTCCGATTCTGCCTGGTACCGACGCTGCACTTGCCCTGGGCCTGCTCAATGTCATCGTCAACATGGGCGCCGAGGATGCAGACTACCTGGAAACGCACACATCGGATTGGCCGAAATTCCGAGACCGCATCCTGCAGTACACGCCTAAGCGCGTGGCAGAGATCACGCGTGTCCCGGTCGAAACGATCCATTCGTTGGGCCGCCGCATAGCGACCACGCGGCCGACAGCGATCCGTTCATCCATGGGCATGCAACGCCACGCCGGCGGCGGCATGGCGATCCGTGCTCTCAACGCCATTCCCGCAGTCACAGGTGACTGGCAGTATCCCGGTGGCGGCGCAATTTACTCGACGGGTGCGGCGTTCGTGGGCAACGCCGCCAAGCTGCGCCAAGGCGATTTCAAACGCCAGACCACGCGCGAACTCACGACGACCAGAATGGGCGAGATCCTCCTGGAGCGCGACGACCCGCCCGTCGATGCCCTGATCCTCTACGGCGCCAATCCCGCGGCAAGTTCTCCTCAGCAGGAAACACTCCGGCGCGGATTGTCCCGCGAGGACCTGTTCACGCTCGTCATCGAGAACTTCCCGACCGATACCGTGGACTACGCTGACATCGTGCTGCCCTCGACCATGCAGACTGAGCACGCCGATATCCATAACGCCTTCGGTCACATGTATCTCCAATGGAACGAGCCCGCGGTGGCACCGGCCGGCGAATGCCTCCCGCATTCAGAGATATTCCGGCGGATCGCACGCGTGATGGGCCTCAACGAGCCCTGCCTCTACGACAGCGACGATGACCTGGCGCGGGCCCTCCTGGATACCGATCATCCAGCGCTCGCCGGCATCACGTTGGAAAAGCTCAAAGAGCAGGGCTGGATGCGCTTGAACCTTCCGCGGCCCTATTTGCCGTTTGCGGAAGGATTTCCCACGGAGTCCGGAAAACTCGAATTCAATTCATCCAAAGCCAGCGCTAAGGATCTGGACCCAATACCGGGCTTCACTGAACCCGGAGAAGTGACAGATGACGAGCTCGCCAAGCGGTACCCGCTGGCTCTGGTCGCGCCGGCATCTCACTACTTCCTCAATACGAACTTCGGCAACATGCCGGAGATGCTTCAGCGCGCGGGTCCGCGTCGTGTGACCCTGAACCCGGAAGACTCTTTGTTGCGCGGACTTTCAGACGGCGATGTCGCGCGCATTTTCAATGATCGCGGGGCCTTCGAGGCTGAGATTGTTGTGAGCGACGTGGTACAGCCGGGTGTCGCCGCAAGCACAAAAGGCTATTGGCCCAAAATCATGGGGCAGAACGCGAACCTCAACCTGACAGTGGCCGAACGTGATTCGGACATGGCGGGGGGTGCGGTGTTCCACGACAACCGGGTGGAAGTCGAGCTGCTGCGCCGCGCCGAAGCCGCATAAATGAAGTCCGACAGCCGACGCGTCGTGCGTGGGGCCTGTCCGCTCGATTGTCCCGACGCCTGCAGTTGGGATGTCACCGTCGAGAACGGGCGAGCCGTGGACCTGCACGGCGCACGGGATCATCCTTTCACCCAAGGCAATCTGTGCGTCAAGGTGAACCGTTATCTGGAACACACTCGGGCACCAGACCGCCTGCTTACCCCCATGCGCCGGGTGGGGGAAAAGGGCGCAGGCGAATTCGAGCCTATCGGGTGGGACGACGCCCTTGATGAAATTGGGACGCAGCTGAGAGAAGTCATCGCGACATACGGCGGCGAGGCCATCTGGCCCTTTTATGGGACGGGCAGCCTTGGGTTTGTGCAGGGCATAAAGGGCGCGGGCCAACGTCTATGGAACGCACTCGGCGCTTCGCAGCATTTGATGACGATCTGTCATGTCGCGGGCGAAGCCGGCGGCAGGATCACTCTGGGACAGGGCACCGGCATGGACCCCGAGGACCTCCGACACGCCAAGCTCATTGTCATGTGGGGCTACAATCCGCTGTCGACGGGCAACCACGCCTGGCGCTTCATTTCCGAAGCGCGCCGTAATGGGGCATATCTCGTCGCCATCGACCCCATTCGCACGCGATCGGCCGCGCAGGCGGACCAGCACATCGCCATCCAACCGGGAACGGACGCGGCGTTTGCTCTCGGACTTCTCAATGTGGTTGTCGGCATGGGCGCAGAAGATAGTGAGTTCCTGCGGAAACACACCAACGGTTGGCAGGAATACAAGCAACGGATCCTGGAGTACACGCCGGAGCGGGTGTCTGAAATCACCCGGATCCCTGCCGAGACGATCGCCTCGTTAGGACAACGCCTGGCGACTACCCGACCGAGTGCCATTCGTGTCTCCAATGGTATGCAACGGCACTCGGGTGGCGGCATGGCCAGCCGGACAATCCACACAATTCCTGCAGTGACGGGCGACTTCACCCTTCCCGGAGGTGGCGTGGTCTACGGTACCGCACCTGCATTTCCCGCGAACATGATGAAACTTCGAACCGGGGACCTGGGACCTCCCACCACGCGTGCCCTGTCGCACACACAAATGGGCGAGAACCTGCTGAACCTCGAAGATCCGCCCGTCAAAGCGATAGTGATCTATTGCGCCAATCCCTGCGCGAGCTCGCCACAGCAGGAGACCCTGCGCCGGGGCCTCTCCCGGGAAGACCTGTTCACCGTAGTGATCGAGAACTTCCCCACCGACACCGTCGATTACGCGGATATCGTGCTGCCGTCGACCATGCAGACCGAGCACACCGAAATCCTCAACGCCGGAGGCCACCTGTATCTTCAATGGAATGAACCGGCAGTCGAACCCGCAGGGGAATGCCTGCCACACACGGAGATATTCCGCCGCCTGGCTCGCGTGATGGGCCTCAACGACCCGTGCCTTTATGACAGCGACGAAGACCTGGCACGATCAATTCTGGAGTCCGATGATCCGGCCTTGGACGGCATCACGCTGGAGAAGTTGAAGGAGCATGGGTGGCTACGGCTCAATCTGCCATCGCCCTATCTGCCGTTCGCCGACGGATTCCTAACCCCATCAGGAAAGCTGGAATTCAACTCGGGCCAGGCCGCCGCCACGGGTCTCGATCCCATCCCGGGCTATACGCCGCCAGGTGAAGTTGCGGACGATGCACTCGCCGAGCGGTATCCGCTCGCGCTCGTCGCTCCAGCATCGCATTACTTCCTCAACAGCATCTTCGCCAACATGCCCGAGATGCTGGAGCGAGCCGGTCCGCGACGCGTGACCTTGAATCCGGCAGATGCCGCCGCGCGCGGTATCGCGGAAGGCGACATCGGACGCATCTTCAACGATCGTGGCTCATTCGAAGCCGAGATCGTGGTGAGCGACATCGTTCGACCCGGCGTGGCGGCGAGCATCAA
>DEBC01000146.1:27520-29328 GCA_002348365.1 Alphaproteobacteria bacterium UBA2966
CGCGATTCAGATTTAGCCGGGGGCGCCGTGTTCCACGACAATCGCGTGGAAGTCGAACTGTTACGCCGGGCCGAGGCGGCCTAAGCGGCAGTCTTCCCCATCAACAGGTCCGCACAGCGTTCACCGACCATGATCGACGGCGCGTTGGTGTTCGACGACATATGGTGCGGAAATACTGATGAGTCCGCCACGCGCAGGCCGACGATCCCGTGCACCTTGAGCTCATGGTCGACCACTGCCATTGAATCGGAGCCCATCTTGCACGTACCGATGGGGTGCCAGCTCGTCTGACCGGTGGAACGCGCGTAGGCGATCAGGTCCTCATCCGTTACCGCATCGGGACCGGGCAGGACTTCCCGGACTGTTACTTCCTTCAACGCAGGCTGCTGCGCAATCTCGCGCGTCAGCTTCAGTGCCGCGAGGCTGAGCGCCAGGTCCCTCTCGGTCGAAAGATAGTTGGCATGGATCTCCGGATGCGCCATGGGGTCGGCGGACGTGATATGGAGTGTGCCGCGGGAATCGGGGTGCAGGTTGAAAGTGCCGATCGTGAAACCCGGGTGCGGGTCCACGCCAGAACCGCCAGTGATGGCATAACGGTCCGCACCACTGACGTGCGCGAGCTGCATCTTGAGGGTCGGCGTCGTACTCTCCATCGTCTCCGGCGTGATGGCGTGCACGGAGACGGACCCCGTAGACAGTAGACCTCGGCGCATGAGCATGTACTGCACACCGGAAAGCATGCCCCGCCATTTGCTGTTCAGCATGTCATTGACGGTAATGGGCAGTTTGCATTCATAGGTGATCCGCACCTGCAGATGGTCCTGCAGGTTCTCGCCGACACCGGGCAGATTGGCGAGAGGCGTGATCCCGGCGTTCTTGAGTATTTCGGGATTACCTATTCCCGACAGCTCCAGGAGCTGTGGCGTCATGATCGGACCAGCGCAGAGAATGACCTCGTTTTCCGCCTTGGCCTGATGTGCCGCGCCGTCGGAGGTCTGGTAATGCACGCCGGTCGCCCTGTTGCCCTCGATGATGAGGCCGGTGGCCTGAGCATCGGTCGCCACCTCCAGGTTCGACCGCCCACGCGCCGGCCGCAGATAGGCAACAGCTGTGCTGCAGCGGCGACCGTCGCGAATAGACACCTGCAAATAGGAAACGCCCCCGTAAGTCGCGGCGTTGTAATCGGGGTTGGCCGGTATGCCCTGTTGGACGCAGGCCTGATAGAACGCCTCGGTGAGCTGGTCACGGTGCGGGACGTCGATGACGCTGACCGGCCCGCCGCTCCCGCGATAGGCCGGGTCTCCACCAATCCTATCCTCGAGGCGCTTGAAGTAGGGCAGCACGTCCTCGTAGCCCCAGCCTGGGCAACCGGAATCGCGCCAGTGATCGAACTGTTCCCGATCTCCACGCACGAACACCATGCCGTTGACGCTGCTTGACCCCCCCAGGACCTTGCCGCGAGGCCAGTAAATCCTGTTTCCGTCCATTTCCGGCTCGGCCTCGGTTGAAAACGGCCAGATATACTTGCTGCCCGTAATCAGCTTTCCAATGCCGAGGGGAACGCGGAGCCATCTATCCTTGTCTTCGCCGCCCGCCTCCAGGAGCAGAACCTTGCGGCGCCCGTCGGCGGTCAGACGTTCCGCCAAAGCACAACCCGCTGATCCGGCACCCACGATCACATAATCGAATTGGTTCTCAGCCATCACATTGCCCTTACCAGCGCGACAGGGGTCGGAACATCAAGCTAGGTGAAGAAAGAAGTGGTGCCCAGGGGCGGAGTTGAACCACCGACACGAGGATTTTCAGTC
>DEBC01000146.1:29650-46223 GCA_002348365.1 Alphaproteobacteria bacterium UBA2966
ATTTTCAGTCCACTGCTCTACCAACTGAGCTACCTGGGCACGGCTCGCCACCCGCCAATAGGCAGTCGAGCGAGGCCGGGTTATAGGGAATTCGCCGCAACCTGTCCAGCGAACGCACACACCGGAAGCATTGATCAAGCCGCTGTGGGCGTGACTTCAGGCGGCTTGTAGAACGGCTGGTCCCCGGTGATCTGTGTTCGATGCATGATGCGCCGCGCCGCATTGTCAAATGGGTCTCTGCGATGCATGGCGCATCGGTTATCCCACATGATCAAATCGCCCACCTGCCACGTATGCGTCCAGGTGTTTTCGGCCTTGGTGGAATTCTCCCACAACATATCGAGCAGTGCCTCGCTTTCCTCCACCGAGAGGCCCGGAACATAGGCATTCGTCCGCCGCCCCAGGAAAAGCGCGGTTCTCTCCGTCTCTGGGTGAGTCCGCAGAATCGGGTGGCGCGCACCAGGGGTCTGCGTGACATCCTTGACCGCCTCAAAGCCGTGCCGCAAGCCACCGGTCGATGTAAGCGTGGCATCGTGGATCGCCTTAAGGTCTTGAAGCTTTGCCTGAACCTCTCGCGGCAGGGTCTCGTAGGCCCGGTACATATTGCAGAAACTCGTGTCGCCGCCAGTGGGAGGGATTTCCAATGAGTAGAGTACAGAAGCCGCCGGCGGCTCATCATATGAACTCATGTCGGTGTGCCAGTCAGACTCCAGATTCCCCAATCCACCGATCGGCTGACCGTCCTCGATGACATTCGAAATCACGGTGATCTCGTTGTGCTCGTCCGTCGAGACCTTGCCCCCCCTCTCCGATCCGATGGGGGCACCGTCAAGGGAACCAAATCTGGAGCTGAATTCAACGAGTTGCCGATCGTCGATCGACTGACCGCGGATCAACAGAACCAGATGCTCCATCCAGGCATCGTGGATGTCACGAACAGTGACATCGTCCAAGATATTGCTCAGATCGACGCCTTTGATTTCGGCGCCCAGCACATCGGACAATGGATGTACGGTGATCCCCATTTCTCGCTTCTCCTGCTTCCTTCTTTCGCGCGTTTGATCGTTCGCCAACATAATGCCTTCACCGCAACCCACCAAAGGGACTAGCGCAAAGCCTAGTAGAACTTATCATCTGTTTTATCTGCCTCGATCGCCTCAATCAGCTCTTCCATTTCGGCGCTGTCAGGCGGTTCGGCGGCAGGAATAGCGTACGTACCCGAGAACCATTTGCCCAGATCGATCTCCTTGCAACGCTTCGAGCAAAATGGGCCGTGCTCCTTACTTGCTGGCAAGCCACAGGTGGGACAGCCCGCCTTCTTGGCCTTCTTGGGCTTTATGGGGAGTCGCTCAACCGTCATGCCCACCTCGACTCATGACACTGGATCTGCCTACGCCCGAACAACGTCGAAGTGATCGGGCGGCATATCCTCATCCCTGCGGAGAGTCACGCTACACCCCAATTGACGGCCCAATGCCTCCGCATCGGCAACGCCTTCAATGACAGCTATGACCTCCGGTGCCGCGACAATCGTCAAGGCACCGCCGGGATTATCTTCGACTTCACGTTCCGCCGTCGCAAGCGCGTGGTCGGCGGCAGCTTCGGGTGTATCGATCTGTCCGTGGCCTTCGCAGGTCGGACAAACGCGACTAATGAGCTCTGCAAGGGGCGGACCAACCCGCCGGCGTGTCATCTCGAGAAGTCCGAAACGAGACAGTCCCCCGATGTCCGTCGGTGCTGGATCATCACGCAATACATCACGCAATGTTTCGACCACCCGTTCCGCGTTTGCTCGCCGTCGCATTTGAATGAAATCGATCACAATCGCGCCGCCGATTCCACGCAGACGAAGCTGCCGACCTACCTCCGTTGCCGCTTCCAGGTTCGTCTGCAGGGCTGCTTCCTCGGGATTTCCTCGGTTCCGACCTTTCGAATCCACGTCGATTGCAGTCAGGGCCGCGGTGGTCTCGACAATGATCCGGCCACCTCCGGGCAGGGCGACACTGGGCTCCAGGACATCGGCGACCTGGTCTTCGAGTTCATGCCGGTCGAACAGGTTGCCGCCGCCGGTATAAAGCGACATCCGCTCGGCGAGCGACGGCATAACCGTTTCCGCATAGGATTTCGCGCTCGCCAGCGCATCCGCATCGTCAATGAGCAGCGTGGTGTCTGGCGAAGAGACATAATCACGTACAGCCTTGGCCACGGCCCCAAGATCCGCATGAACGGTCGAGGGCGCGTCAACCTTGTCTGCCTCTCTGAGCACCTTTCGCCAAACCTCTCGAAGTGCCTCCAGTTCTTCCGAGAACTCCTGGAGCTCGGCTCCCTCTGCATTGGTTCGAACAATGACACCTTCGTTCTCGCCCAGAAGCCCATCCAGAATACTCATCAACCGCTCTCGTTCACCCTCGTCCACGATACGTCGCGAGAGAGCTACGCCGGTCCGGTAGGGGGAATAAATCAGCGTTCGCCCCGGCAAGGAAATCGATGTCGTGAGACGAGCACCCTTATCACCAAATGCATCGCGGGCGACCTGTACCAGAATGGAGTCCCCTTCGCGCAACAACTGGTTGATCGGGGGCACCGCACCGTCGTCTTCAACATCTCCCGCGAGTTCACGTGCATCGTCCGCCGACAAAAATCCGTCGCGCTCCAATCCGACGTCGACAAATGCTGCACGCAGCGTGGGAACCACGCTCAAAGCCCGCCCCAAATATATGTTCCCTACGGGACTGCGGCGGCTCGTAGGCTCCATCGTGAGGTCAACGAGTTCGCCGTCAATGACTCGCGCTACACGCGTGAGAATGGGACTTACGTTCACCAATATTTCTTCAGTCATCACCTACTCCGGCTTCTGACCGGCACTGCGCATCGAAAACAGGATAACCGACCCCTGAAAGCATTGCCGCCGTTTCGTATAGCGGTAGTCCGACGACGCCGGAATAGGAACCTCTCAGCCACTGAACGAACATGGCTGCACGCCCCTGGATCGCGTAACCGCCTGCCTTGCCACGCCACTCTTTGCTTGCGACGTATGCGTCGACTTCTCGGGTTTCCAGTCTCTTGAACGAAACGACAGTCGTGACCATGCGGGTTCGGGAATTCAGTTGCGGATCAATCACAGCCACGCCCGAGTGGACGCGGTGACGCCGACCGGACAATAGCCGAAGGCACGTCCGAGCATCATCCTCGGTATTGGCCTTGGGCAAGATACGCCTCCCACAAGCCACCACGGTGTCGGCGGCGAGAACGAACGTACCTTGCCGTTCCTTCCCAACCTGCTTCGCTTTCCCAAGCGCCAGGCGTATTGCCAAGTTTCCGGGTTCCTCACCCTTCAGCGGAGCCTCATCGATCTCCGGGGAGCAGATCTCGTCTGGAACAAGGCCAATCTGGAGGAGCAGCTGCCGTCGCCGGGGCGAAGCCGAAGCAAGGACCAGAGGCGAACCGGGCTGAGCGCCCAACGTGAAGATGTTCTATTTGTAGCGGAACGTGATGCGGCCCTTGGTCAGATCGTATGGCGTCATTTCGACCAGGACCTTGTCGCCAGCTAGCACGCGAATGCGGTGCTTGCGCATCTTTCCCGCAGTGTGGGCCAAGACCTCGTGACCGTTCTCCAGCTTCACCCGAAACATGGCATTGGGGAGAAGCTCGCTCACGACGCCGGGAAACTCCAAAAGTTCTTCTTTAGCCATCCACCCTCCAGCGTTGGCAATCCATTTGCTCGTGTTTGCGCCGCAATCAAGGCGTGCAACGCCCAAAAAATCAAGCGCGCGACCGATATTTCATCGCCGGTTCACCGATGGGCCTGCACTGATACATGCTCGAGAGGAACATCGGAGACGTCTAAAGAGATGGCGGAGACCCTTCGGAAAACCGCCGAAGAATACGTTCTTGAAGTGAGTCACGGACCTCTCTGTAGGCGTCGAGAATGGTCTCCCTGCTGCCTTGAACGACTGTCGCATCAAAGGTTTGCCAGTACTCCAGTTCGCAGGCCATCGTTCGCGTTAGTTCCACGGCACGATGCTGTGCGTCCGGCGACAACGAGATCACCAGGCCGTAGGACGTGTCCTCCAGCTGATCAAAAGTCTTGGGGTTGTGTCGTGACATGTCGATTCCAATCTCATCCATCACTGTCACGACGAAGGCGCTTGTTTCGCCCAGCCGAACACCGACCGAATCGACGTATACCCGATGGCCGAAGTAGTGCTTCATCAGTCCTTCCGCCATCGGAGACCGAACGGCGTTCATGGTGCATGAATACAGGACTGCGTCGGGTAGGTCCGCCATCAGTTGTTCGTTCCCGTCAGCCCCTGAAATGCAGTACACAGATCAACGTGAAGAGACGACGCGAGGTTGCATCATCGACCTCTACCTTGGACGCGAGGTGACGGCGTAACAGCTGAGCACCCTCGTCATGCAGCCCGCGTCTCCCCATATCAATCGCCTCAATCCGCGACGGAGTCGCCGACTTGATCGCGTCGTAGTAGCTCTCACAGATGAGGAAGTATTCACGAATGATCCGCCGGAACGGGGTCAGTGCGAGAACGATGTTGTCGATGTCCTGTTCGTCCTCGGACCGCACTTCGAACACGAGCCGCGACTCACGGACACTCACATGCACACGAAAGGGTCCTGCAACCCGATCGACGAGGGCGAACCGGTTTTCCTGCAACAGATCAAATATGGCAACCCGGCGCTCGTGATCGACATCCGGATTCCGGCGAACGAAACTTTGCTCGTCGAGCGTGACGTCGATGATCCGATGGCGATTGGACATTGCTCTCAGGACTCGGAATTACCGTCGTCCCTCAGACGGATATTGAGGGACAACGCGTGGGCACCAAATCCCTCCGACTCGGCAAGCTCAGCTGCAGCGGGACCCACCATTCGCAGACCGGATGCATCGCAGCGCACCAGGGAGGTCCGCTTCATGAAATCGAGTACCGACAATCCCGACGAGAACCTCGCGCTGCGCGCCGTCGGCAAGACGTGGCTGGGCCCGGCAATGTAATCCCCCACGGCCTCGGGTGTGTATCGGCCCAGAAATATCGCACCGGCGTGGCGCACCTCTTTTGAGACCGACTCCGGCTTTGCAACGGCGAGCTCAAGGTGTTCGGGTGCAATTCGATCGATCAGTGGTGGTGCTTCCGAGAGATCGTCCAAAAGGATGATCGCGCCGTAATCTTTCCACGCGGCCGAGGCGATTGGGGCCCGTTCGAGGCCCGCCAGGTGGTCAGCAATGGCGCCTTCGACCCGTCCAGCGAATGCCGAATCATCTGTCATCAGAATGGCCTGCGCATTCGTGTCATGTTCGGCTTGAGACAACAGATCGGCCGCAACCCAGGCCGGATCGTTTTCGCGATCCGCCACGACAAGAATTTCTGACGGTCCGGCAACCATGTCTATTCCGACGCTTCCAAACAGCAACCGCTTGGCCGCCGTCACGTAGGCGTTGCCGGGTCCAACGATCTTGTCCACGGCTGGAATGCTGTCGGTTCCGAGTGCGAGCGCCGCGACCGCGTGCGCACCCCCGACTCGATAAATCTCCGTGACGCCAGAAAGTTGCGCCGCTGCCGCAACCATCGGATGGAGTTCGTCGTCGGGCGACACTGTGGCCATTGCGATCCGGTCGACACCGGCCACCCCTGCAGGAATCGCCGTCATCAGGACTGTCGACGGATAGGCGGCCAGACCTCCGGGTATGTAAAGACCGACGGAGGTGATCGGCGACCATCGATATCCCAACCCGACGCCGTCCGATCCCCCAAGTTCGAGATCGGCTGGCATCTGCTGGATGTGAAACTCGTCGATCCGCTGTGCCGCAACGGTCAGCGCTTCCCTTGCGGCGGCGGGCGCCTTCTCGGCTGCTGCCAGTATCTCTGCCTCCGGTACACGCAGGGAATTCGGCGTCAGCCTCTGATCATCGAACCTTTCGGCATATGCAATGACGGCGGCGTCACCGCGGAGGCGAACATCGTCAATGATGCGTAACGCATCTTCGGTCACATCCGCAGCTGACTCGCGCTTGGCCCCCAGGAACGTTGCAAATTCCGTCTCAAAGTTCGAGTCCGCCGTGCAAAGCCTAACGGGCATCCGACGCCTCCCTGAACCGCTGAATCCACGCGTTTATTTCGCGCGACCTGGTTTTCAAGGCAGTGCGGTTCACGGCCAGACGAGACGTCACATCGGTAATGTGTTCAACCTCGACCAATCCGTTTGCTTGAAGCGTTGCGCCAGTGGAGACCAGATCAACGATACGCCGACACAAGCCCAGAGCCGGAGCCAGCTCCATCGCGCCGTTCAAGTGAATGCACTCTGCCTGAACACCGCGGGCTGCGAAGTGGCGACGCGTAATCGACGGGTACTTCGTCGCGACACGCACATGACTCCAGCGGGAAGGATCGTCGCGAGCGCCAAACTCTTCAGGTTCAGCAACCGCGAGTCGGCATTTACCAACGTTCAGGTCGAGTGGGGCGTAGACCTCGGGGTACTCGAATTCCATCAGCACATCGTTACCCGCAATGCCCAGATGCGCGCCTCCGAAGGCAACAAACGTCGCAACGTCGAAGCTGCGGACACGGACGATCGAGATATTTGGATGATTGGTGGCAAACCAGAGCTGGCGCGCATCGGGATCGTCGAACGCAGCTTCGGGTTCCACGCCCGCGGCACGCACGACATCGATCACCTCGCGCAGGATGCGCCCGCGTGGCAATGCGATAACGATTGAGTCAGACGTAGACACGTGAATGATACCTCGAAGTGCTGAAACCTGTGCGGTTGAAACGCAAGCTGAACGAGTGGAAGTTCAGTCGGTCGCGTCGAGCGAATGTTCGGGTTTCCGCCGTGTGACCCAGGGTGACCCTCGGTCGGTCAAACGGCATTCGATGCAATCGACATGGAGGCAAATTATACCGCCGCCAGCAAAAACCAATTCAACTTGAGCCGAGGCCTCGGAACTTTCCGTGACTGCGACCGCGAGAAGTTCAAGCACCTCATCCTGTGCGGCCAGATCAACATTCAGGGTCTGAACTCCCGTCACATCATCGAAATGGAGCACCGAACGCACGCGGTTGTGGAGTTTGCCTTCCACCTGAACGCCGTCGTCACGTTCCCACATAAAACGATCGAGGAGTACAAGAAATATGCGTTCTCGCTGCTGAAAGGTCATGTCCCGCGCGCGCGTCAGGGCGTCCTGAACCATCGACGACACGACGGCAAGGTCCTCGGCGTCCCGGGCACTCAGCTTGAGGGGTTCATCGGCCATGCAATTCCCCTTCCCTCAATCCGAGATCCGCTCGATCCGGGCGCCGCAGGCGGCCAGCTTTTCCACAAGCCGCTCGTAACCCCGGTCGAGGTGATAGACCCGGTTGACCAGGGTTTCCCCGGTTGCCGCGAGGCCGGCCAGAACGAGCGAGACAGAAGCGCGCAGGTCTGTAGCCATGACTGGTGCACCCTTTAACGACTTAACCCCACGCACCATTGCAGATGATCCACTGATCGTAATATCCGCACCCATCCGCGCGAGTTCAGGCACGTGCATGAATCGATTCTCGAAAATAGTCTCCGTGATCATCGACGCTCCGTCACTGAAAGCCATGAGCGCCATCACTTGCGCCTGCATGTCTGTGGGAAATCCGGGATAGGGCTGGGTGATCACGTCGACGGCGGAGATTGCTGAACCATTGCGGCGGACTCTCAGTGTATCTTCATCCTCCCAGGTCTCTACTCCGGCGCGTTCCATGACCTCTGTAACGGCGTTGACAAGAGCCCCTTGAGCGTGCCGCAACGTCAAGTCCCCTCCGGTAATCGCGGCCGCAATGGCGAATGTTCCGGTTTCCACCCGATCGGGCATCACCCGATACCGCGCACCCGTCAAATGGGGTACGCCGGAAATGACCAGCCGATCCGTACCAATGCCTTCGATAACCGCGCCCATGGAAACAAGGCAGTTAGAGAGATCGGCGACTTCGGGCTCGCGCGCGGCATTCTCTAGAACCGTTTCACCGTCCGCGAGGGTCGCAGCCATCAGGAGGTTCTCCGTGGCACCGACCGAGGCCTTGGGAAACCGGATGATGCTCCCTGTCAAACCACGGGGCGCACGTGCCTGGATGTAGCCGTCCGTCAGTTCGATTTCCGCTCCCAACTCCGTCAGACCATCCAGGTGAAGATCGACCGGTCGCGTGCCGATCGCGCAACCACCCGGCAATGAGACCTGAGCCTCGCCTGCACGCGCGAGCAGCGGACCCAGCACAAGGATGGAGGCGCGCATCTTGCGTACGAGATCGTACGGAGCCGTCGCTCCTGACAAGTCACCGGACGTCAACGTCAGCACCCGGCCGATATGACCATCTTCTGTGGCGTCACCCTCCATGGTGATATCAACACCCAGAGAGGTCAGCAGATTGGCGAGCGTACTGATATCCATGAGGTGCGGAAGATTCGCCAGCTGCAGGGGTTCGTCCGTCAGCAAGCTTGCGGCCATCAGCGGCAATGCTGCGTTCTTCGCGCCGCTGATGGGGATATCTCCCTCGAGCGGTATACCGCCGGTTATGCGAATTCGATCCATGAGCTTTCATCCGGCACGGAGACCGACTGGGTCATTCGTGCCATGCCTAAGCCAACTCGGGCCGGCGCCGTTGTAGCCCAATCCAACGCCGATGCAAACCACGAGATCCCGGGGAATTGCCGAAAAAATTGGCCTGACAGATAGCGTTACGGCTTCACCGGCCCCGATCGAGATGACCTTCCCGGCGACGCGGGCTGTGCCTCAACCGGGATTTCTCGGTCTCTCGCCTGCTGCTTTCGCCGCCGCAGGTTCTGACGTAATGCATCAGACAAGCGTTTCGACCGATCCTTGTCTTTGGAATGATTCTTGTCTTTTGTCATAGAGCTATTGGGTTGCCGTTCCCTGCAAGTACGCCTTTTCGGGCCTCAGGCGCAACGGCTGTGTCTGTCAATGCCCGTCCGCGAACGCCGCTCCGGTTGGTTGTCATTCCGACGGCAGGGAGCCTAGAGTGAGGTCATCATGCTTAGAACCGGTCAGCAATATCTCGATGATGTGAAGGGGCGAAAGCCTGAAGTTTATATGGGCGGCGAACGCATCGAGGACGTCACTGTCCACCCTGCGTTTCGCAATATCATACAGACGACTGCGCAGCTCTATGACGTCACATCCGATCCGTCACGGGCCAATGAGCTCAGTTACGTCGAAGCAGAAACGGGGGAGCGTTGCAGCAACAATTACCTCATGCCTCGGACCCGCGAGGACTTGTTGGCGCGTGGCCGGGCCCATCAAGCCTGGTCCGACGTGTCTTGGGGTCTGTACGGCCGGTCGCCCGATCATGTTGCCGGATGGATCACCGGAATGGCCTGCGTGCCCGAAGTCGCCAAGGCTGATGGTCACGATTTCGAATCCCACGTCGTCGACTACTATCGACGGGTGCGTGACAAGGACCTGTTTGTCACCTACGCCATCGTTCCACCGGCCGCGACCCGCAGTGTGGACTCGGTGTTCACCACGGAGAAGAACGCCGCCCTCGACCCCAAATTGAGCGGTGAGTCGGGCCTTCACACGGTAGGCGACGACGACGCCGGAATTACGGTCTGGGGATTCAAGATCCTCGCAACGGCCGCCATTCTCGCCGACGAGATGCTCGTCGGCAATTTTCAGGTCCTCGCACCGGGCATGGAACGGTTCGCCGCCACATTCACTGTGCCCACGGACGCGCCCGGCATTAAACTCATCTCGCGCCGTTCATTTGAACAGGATGCACCCAGCGAACTGGATGATCCCCTGGCCTGGCGGTTCGACGAGACCGACTGTGTCGTTTTCTTCGATAACGTCCACATTCCCTGGGAGAACGTGTTCGCATACGAGAACCTTGAGAGCTCGCGAGGGCTGTTTCACGAAACGCCGGCGCATGTACTGGGCAACTACCAAGCCCACGTCCGATTGCTCTCGAAACTGCGCTTCATCCTGGGCGTGACACGAAAGGTCACCGAGATGAACGGCATCGCGCAGGTGCCCGCCGTGCGCGATATGCTTGCCGATCTCTGTATCCGGGTTGCCATGCTCGAAGCGCTCCTTAGCGCCGAAACCGACATTACCGAGGAATGGCCCAACGGGTTCATCGGACCGGACCGCCAGACTATGTACGCCACCATGGATTGGACCATGCGGGATTATCCTAATTTCGTTCAGGTTGTCCGCGAGTTGCTCGGCTCGCACCCCTTCCAGCAACCTGCCGATGTTTCCGTATTCGACAACCCCGAAACCCGTGAGATGTACAGCAAGTTCGTTATGGCTGAGCCGGAAGACGCGGTCGGACGCTATAAGCTGATGCGGCTCGTCTGGGACCTCGTCGGTTCAGAATTCGCGAGCCGGCATATCCAATACGAAATGTTTTACAACGGGCCACGACACGTCGGCCGGACCCGCGCCAGCCACTACTTCCGCTGGGATGTCGTGGAAGAATCAGCCCAACGGGCCCTGGACGATCTTGGCGGGTACGACGAACTGGTTGAGAAGCGAATTCGAGATCGCGCACGGTAAGGCTTCGATTGGCGGTCAAGGATCGCTTGCCCGCTGTCCGCAGTCGTGGCAATGTCCGCGCGCTTCTGGGGCCCTCATAGCTCAGGGGTAGAGCACCCCCTTGGTAAGGGGGAGGCCGAAAGTTCGAATCTTTCTGAGGGCACCACTTCTCCGACTTCCACCTTTGCCGAATTCCACAATTTCCCCGTTGGGAACGGGTGGTTTGCTGCAATCAGCCTTGTAGTTGTTCCTCGATCTGGCCGACGAGGTCCTGCGCCAGCGTGGCGTCGAGCGCGACATCGAAATTCATACCGGTCGGCAAAGTAAAACGAAGCGCGACTTTCGAATTGCCGCCGCCCGGCTCCATGAAGCGGCCCGCTTTGGCACTGCTGGCTGTCAACATCCGCGTGGTGCCTTGTCCATCGCTGTTACCCCCCGCGGCCTCCTGGGCCCGCTCCTCGTCCGCGGCGCCGCCATACGAGATCAGAGCCTGGAGCAGTCCGGGATACGTCTCGTGGGGGCAGATGAACATGAGATTCCGCTCCGATTCACCGTTGTCCAACCGCAATGTGAAGAATACCTGTTCGCCTTGAGCGGCTGAGCCACCTTCGACAACATCTTTCACCAACAAACCCGTTTGCTCAGGCATTTTCGTCTCCGGTCTTGATAATCGCTATTGCACGCAGCCTATCCAAGTCGGCCAACCCGTGCAGCAACTCAAAGAAAAGGGGCGGCCAAGAGGGCCGCCCCGCAATGATCTCGAAATCGAGTTCGATTGAGCGCTTACGCCATCCAGTGCTGTACGAACTTGGTGTTCTGGTAAGCCTCAAGGCCTTCAATACCGCCTTCGGAACCGTGTCCGCTGTCCTTGATGCCGCCGAAGGGCGTTTCCGGAAGCGAGATCGCGAGGCTGTTGACGCCGACCATGCCGCTCTCCAGCTTGTCGGCCAGCGCATTGGCCTTGTTGTCATCGGTTGTGAATGCGTATGAGGCGAGGCCGAACTCAAGCCGATTGGCCCGCTCGATCACTTCGTCAAACTCCTTGAACGGTGTGATCGGTGCCACGGGCCCGAACGGTTCCTCGTTCATGATCCGGGACTCTTCCGATACATCCGCCAGCACGGTGGGCTGGAAGAAAAAGCCCTGATTTCCGATCCGTTCTCCACCGGTACGGACATCGGCACCATGTTCACGGGCGTCCGCGACGAACCCGGCCATCGCATCCAGTCGCCGCGGATTGGCAAGTGGTCCCATGTCGGCGCCCTCTTCCATGCCATTGGTGACGTTCATCGCACCAGCAATTTCGGCGAACTTGCTGACGAACTCCGAGTATTTGTTCTCTTGCACGTAGAACCGGGTCGGCGAAACGCAGACCTGACCGGCGTTTCGGAACTTGCCTCCGACAACCATCTTCACCACATCTTCGGTGTCGGCGTCATCGAAGACGATCACCGGTGAGTGGCCGCCAAGTTCCATGGTCGCACGCTTCATGTGTTCGCCTGCCATCTTGGACAAGAGCTTGCCGACCGGAATCGATCCGGTGAACGAGATCTTACGGATGGCCGGATGCGGAATGATGTATTCCGAGACTTCGGAAGGAACGCCGAAAACAATATTCATCACGCCATCCGGCAGGCCGGCGTCCTGGAAGCAACGGGCCATTGCAATGCACGTACCGGGCGTTTCCTCCGACGCCTTGACGATCACGCTACATCCGGCAGCCACGGCCGCAGCCATCTTGCGGATCGGGGTCACCGCGGGGAAATTCCAAGGTGTAAACGCAGCTACCGGGCCGATCGGCTCCTTGAGGACCATGCTGCGCGAGCCCGGCATACGTCCCGGAATGATGCGGCCATAGGCGCGTACGCATTCCTCGGCATACCATTCCGTGATCTCGATGGCGGCACCCATCTCCACCTTAGCTTCGCTGTATACCTTGCCCTGCTCAAGCGTCAGAGTCCGCGAAATATCGTCGATACGCTCGCGCATCAATTGTGCGGTCTTCTTCAGGACCTGCGCACGTTTGAAGGCCGGTGTATCACGCCACACGGGGAACATCCGGTCGGCCGCAGCCAGGGCCTCGTCCAGATCCGCCGTCGAAGCATGCGGCAGCTCCGCAAGCACAGACTCATCAGCCGGATTGATGACATCTTCCGTTTTTCCCTCGCTTCCCTGACGGAATTCACCGTCTATGAAAAGTTCAAGTTTCTCGTATCCATTCGCGGACATGGGTGTCTCCTCCCTACAGGCAGTGCAGCAATCTTGCGAATTCGGCGGCGCATCTTAGCGGAACGGGTCCACTGGCGCTGTCACGTGTGCGTCAAGTCGCATACGCATCCTGCAAGGTCAAGTTCCACCCGGCGAATCTCTCACATCGCGTCGAAGGCACCCTTGCAGCGTTCCAGTGCCGCGATGTGGTCAGTGACTGTAAGACAGCCCGATTTCTGAGTGTTCAGGGCGATCTCGTGAACGCCCGCGGACCGCCATTCCTCTACTTCTTCAAGCCAGGAGTCGGTCGGTCGATTTTCAAGACGAACCCACGTCTCGATACCGATTGCTTCGGGATCGCGCCCGGCCGACTTTGCAGCCATGTGAATGCGTTCGATCATCGGCGGAACATCTCCGTGGCCGCGGCTGCTCGGGCTGATGATCCAGCCATCGCCGAGTCGCCCGATGCGGTCCAGCACGACGTCTGCGTGCCCACCGAACCAGAGCGGAATGGGACGTTGAGCGGGCATGGGATTGAGACCGGCATTCTGGATGGTGTGCCATTCACCGTCGAATGCGACAATCTCTTCCGTCCACAGTGCGCGGAGGACGGCGACCTGTTCCTCCATGCGACGGCCTCGCTTTCCGAACTCGGCACCGAGACCGTCGAACTCGACACGGTTCCACCCCACCCCGACGCCGAGCCGCAAGCGTCCGCCGCTCAAAACATCCGCTTCCGCCGCCTGCTTGGCGACGAGCACGGTCTGGCGCTGGGGCAGGATGAGGATACCAGTCGATAGCTTGATGCGTTCGGTTACCGCGGCAAGGAACCCGAACATCACGAACGGCTCGTGGAACTTGTCGGTATAGTCGATGCCGCCACGGCCCCCGGCCCGATTGCTTGGGTCTTCGCCAAGGACGTGATCGAACAGTACAAGGTGGTCGTAGCCGAGCGAGTCTGCGGCCTGCGCATAATCGCGGATCGCGGCGGGATCGGCCTTTATCTCGGATGTTGGCAGGACGGCGCCGAGTTTCACGCGAATTCTCCTTCCACAGGCAAGCAGCTCAGTGGGAATGGTGCCTGACCGACACGAAATGGCCAACCGGAGATGAACTGATGGGCATTTGCGTCAAGCCCACTCCCCCACTCTCGGCCGCTGCGCTGCCCCAGTCCTCTCTCCCCGGGAGAGGGCGGCGAGCGGGTTAGGGGAAGGCGATTGACAATTTCTCGGATATAAATGCGGTCATGGACCCGCAAACCATCGCTGAGATGCAGCAGATCATCGTGGCAATTCTGTCGCCTTTGCTACGACCCTTGTTCGCCTTCAATCACCATAGTTCGCTGTTGTTCTGGCCGTTTCTGGTCTCGGCCTTGGCGCTCGCCCTGGTGGTCTTCGCTGTTGCTCGCCGCCCCTCGGCACGGACATTCCTACGGGAATTCCGGGAGACCTACTTCACTCGATCTGTGTGGGGGCATCGCTCGTCCATTGCCGACTACAAGTATTACTTCGTGAATGCAGTGCTTTTCCCGATCATCTTTGCGCCCGCGATCATTTCAGGAGGATGGATTGGGAGGCAGTTGCGCGATGTTCTGATCAATGAGTTTGGTGCGATCGAACGTTGGACAGGAGATGTCGCGCCCACACTGCTGTTTACCCTGGTGTTCTTCGTGCTCCACGATCTCGGGCGCTGGATCGCCCACTACATCCAGCACCGCTTCGATGTGCTGTGGGAGTTCCACAAGATTCATCACTCGGCGCAGGTGCTGACGCCGTTCACCAATTTCCGGGCCCATCCGGTTGATCTCATTTGCATGGCGACAGTTCCGGCAATCCTGACCGGTATCGCCAGTGGGATTTATTCCTATGCGATTGGCTGGGATGCCGCGTACTCCACGTACTATGGACTGCACGTGCTGATCTTTGTCTACAACCTGATTGGCAATCTGCGCCATACCCACGTATGGCTGTCCTATGGCCCGTTGCTGAGCCATGTCTTCATCAGCCCCGCGCAGCATCAGATTCACCACAGCACCGAACCTCGTCACTTCGGACACAATGTGGGCTTCGCACTGGCGATCTGGGACTGGATTTTCGGTACACTCTACGTCCCAAAGGAAAAGGAGACCTTTGAGATGGGTTTAGGGGACGGCACGGAGTCCGCCTTTCACAGCGTGACCGGTATGTACTTTCGGCCGTTCGTCAATTTATTCCGGGGTCGACACACGATCTCGGGCTTCAATGAGTGATCAACGGGTATAAGGGAGCGAACATGAAGAAACGTACGATGGGCCTCAACGGCCCGGAACTCGCGCCACTGGGCCTTGGCTGCTGGGCAATGATCAAGGGCGTCTACGGCAATGCTGACGAAAACGAAGCCATTGCCACGATCCATCGTGCGCTTGATGAAGGATTCGCCATGCTCGACACGGCGGACGTGTATGACAACGGACGCAACGAAGAATTGGTCGGCAAGGCCATCAAGGGACGGCGGAACCAAGTTTTCATCAACACGAAAGTCGGCGCACTCCTGAACACGCCCGTATTTTTCAGCAAGCTCAACGGCAGTCCGGAATACATCAAGTCAGCCTGCGACGAGAGCCTGAAACGCCTCGGTGTCGATACTATCGACCTCTACACGCTGCACCGCGCCGATCCAAAGGTGCCGATCGAGGAAACCGTTGGCGGCATGTCAGAGCTGGTGAAGGCTGGCAAGGTCCGGTATCTGGCGCTCTCGGAAGTAAGCGGCGACCAGCTCCGGCGGGCCCACGAAGTGCACGGCCTCACAGCACTGCAGAGCGAATACTCGTTGTTCACGCGTGACCCGGAAAGTGGCGCCCTCGACGTGACGCGGGAACTTGGGATCGCCTTCGTTGCCTTCGCTCCGCTCGGGAGAGGTCAACTGACAGGACGTGTCAAAAGCACGGCGGATCTCGACAACGTAGATCGGCGGAGTGTTTTTCCGCGTTTCTCTGAAGAGAATATCCGCCGCAACGCCGTCCTCGTCGAGGCACTGGAAAGCGTTGCTGCCGACAAGGGCTGTACCACTGCCCAACTCGCGCTGGCGTGGCTCCTTCACCAGGGTGAAGACATCTTTCCCATACCCGGTGCGGAAAAACGGGAATACCTCGACCAAAACATGGCGGCCTGCGATATCGCGCTCTCCGACGAAGAACTGCAACAAATCGATGCGGCGGTACCCCGGGGGGCGGCAGCCGGCGGACGCATGCCCGCAAGTGAACCGACGCTCGCTGCTTCGTCCGATGATTAGACAGCAGAACAGCTGAGGGGCACCAAGCATCACCGCCGCAGCTAGCTTGAGAGGATTTTCACAATGTCAGCCGAATCTGAGACCGACGACGTCAGAGAAACCCGGGAGATTCTGGCTCGGCAGCTGGCTAACATCACCTGGACCGCAGGGAAGGACAGCGACTGGGCAGCTTTCTCCGAGGACTTTCTTCCCGACGCCTCCCTGTACGCTGCAACCCGGACGGCTAAAAGCTAGCCGGTCGAGACGTTCGTGGAACGAATGAAGTCGTTGCCCGAAACGGGGCTCAAGTCGTTTGAACAGTCGATGCTGAGTGCCGAAGTTCACGTGTTTGGTAGCGTTGCTATCGCGTTCGGCGTGCGCCGAAATCTCGAGAATGGCACGGACGAGATTCGTGGCATCGAAGCCTATCTACTCGTCAAGGACAATGGTTCCTGGAAGATTGCGTCGCAGACCTGGGACACCGAGAACGACTCCCAAATAATTCCCGAATACCTTCTGGCTGAGAAAAACCTCTTCTAACCGAGGGCGGCCTTAATGGCCTCTGCTGCCTGCGTCGTCGCC
>DEBC01000100.1 GCA_002348365.1 Alphaproteobacteria bacterium UBA2966
CCACCACGATGGATATCCTTCGTGGACGCGTCGACTGGCTGGCTGGCGGCGTGTTGGTTGAACCGGCAAGTGAAGACGGCCCGGATGAGCTCACTCGGCTGGTTGAGGCGGGCGCATCGGGGATCCGTATTCAGCGGCATTTGTTCCACCATCGCAACCTCGATGACCCTGTCAGTACGCCGCTCTGGCGGCGGGCATCCGACCTCAACCTCACGATCGACGTCAACGCATCACACCCCGAATACGGCTGTGTGGAGAACCGGGTCCGAGCGTTTCCGGAGACACGGTTTGTCCTGGATCACTGTGGATACGTGTCGGCGGCGCTGGCGCCCAGCCAAAATACCGTTGAACCGGCGCTTGCCCTTGCTCGCTATCCCAACACCTATGCGAAACTGACATTCCTCCCACTCGCGAGCAAAGAGCCGTTCCCGTTTAACGACGTTCACTGGATGGTGAGGGAGCTGGTCGATGCGTTTGGTCCGGAACGCTGTCTGTTCGGTACCAACTTTCCACAAGCGCAATACAGCCCGCACGTCAGCTACAAACAGATTGTCGCACTCTTCGCGGAGGCGATCGACCTGAGCCCGTCTGAAAGAGAGTGGATACTTGGTGGCACCGCTCTGGGGTTGTGGCGATGGTCGGACGAGAGGACCTGACCTATGCGTATCATCGACGCCCACGTCCACGTTGGCGACAACTACCAACCCATGGCCCCATTCGAGGACACCGGGCGCGTCGACCGACTGTTGCAAGAGATGGATGAATGCGAAGTCGAAAAGGCCGTGATGCTGCCCGTCGTAGCAGACTTCTCTCCCGACAACAACGCCGAGTGCGCACGCTGGGCGCGCCAGCATCCCGACCGTCTGGTCAACGTGGCTGACGTCGCCCTGCACCAAGCGAACGCCGATGAAGACATCGCCCGAGCCCGCGAAGTATACGAAGCCGTCGCCGTGAGCTACTACCCCAGCGGCGGCGACATCAGTTGGATGCTCGACCCCGAACGTGAGCCCGTTTGGGAAGCCCTCAAGACCTTCGACCTTCTCTGCAACCTGCACGTCACACCGCCCAACTACTCGACCTTGCTCGAACTCGCACGCCGGCACACCGACCTTCGCTTCGTCTGCAACCACCTCGCGCTGCCCGGCCGCCACTTTGAACCCTCGGACGCCACCTACGGCGGGTTGATAAACGCCCGCGGCCTGCCCAACGTCTACATCAAGGCCTCGGCCTTCTACGCCGCCGCCGCAAACCCCTGGGATTTGCGCTGCCCGCGTGCGCTCGGGTATTTCGCGGCCCTGTTGCGCGACCTCGGCTCCAGCCGTCTGCTCTGGGGTACCGATTGGCCCCCCACCAGTCGCCACCTTACATACCGCCAGGCCCTGGAAATCATCCGAACCGGCGCTGAACTCGAAGACGACGCGCTGGAACTGGTCCTGGGCGCTAACGCCGCACGCGTCTTCGGCATCTGATACGGTCGATCTACGAAATCCGGGCATCAGGGGGCGCAAGGAGGAACTCGGCATAGGATACCCGCATTCTTGCCCGGGTAATTTTCTGAAATGGACTGACGATGCCGCACCCTCACAAATGGGGATTGGGAGTGTCCCCGGACGGAAGGCGCATCCAGAAAGCGGACGGTTCCGACTGGCTCTGGCTTGGGGATACCGCGTGGGCGCTGTTCATCCGTCTGGACAGGGAACAGGTGGATCGATACCTGGAGAAGCGCGCTGACCAGGGCTTCACGGTGATCCAGGCGGTCGCCGTCATGGGATACAGCTTCCCCTGGAACGCCCCGAATGCCTACGGTAACCGTCCATTCCACGACGATGATTGCGCGAGGCCGAACGAATCCTTCTGGGAACACGCCGACTACATCATCGACAAAGCAGGGCACCTCGGGCTGCATGTCGCGCTTCTCCCCGCCTGGGGATCCTTCTGGGGGAAGGAGGCAACGCTCGACTACGCCCTGTGGATTGCCGACCGATACAGGAGCCGAAAGAACATCATCTGGATGAACGGTGGAGATCGCGCTGTCCGAGACGACGCGGCGTTGTTCAACCGGATCGGCAACGTATTCCACGAAACCTGCCCTCAACACCTCACGACGTTCCACCCGAGAGGCGGGGATCCGTCTTCAAGGCACTTCCATAGCGAGGAGTGGCTCCATCTCAACACGAACCAGAGCAGCCACGGCAGCCATGACATTCGATCCGACGATCAGGTGGATGCCGATTGGGCGTTGGACCCGCCCAAACCGACACTCGACTCAGAGCCGTGCTACGAACGGCACCCGATCAACTGGAAATCGGACACGGGTCAGTTTCTGCCGCACGACGTTCGCCAACTTGCGTATTGGACGATCTTTGCAGGAGCCGCCGGCGTCACCTACGGTCACGTCTGTGTCTGGATCTTCAACGACGCGGAGACCTTCACCTATCCCGAGCACCACAACTCTATCAGTCCCAGCTTGAACTGGTGGGATGAGATCGACAGCGACGGCGCCAACGACATGACGCACCTGATGGATTTGATGATGTCGCGTCCCCACGCGAATCGGAGACCCGCTCAGGAAATCCTCGAAAATGAGCTGGAGGGTTCGGAACGGCTCCGGGCTACACTCGGGAATGGATATGCCTTCGTTTACACGTCCTCGGGTGCTTCTCCTAGGGTCCGTCTCGACACACTGCCTTGGGAACAGAGGACCTGCTGGTGGTATAACCCGAGAGACGGACAGGCCACTCGAATTGAGTCCATCCCTGACAGTGGGAGTCATACCTTCGACCCGCCCGGCGGCAGAGGCCGAGATCACGACTGGGTGTTGGCCATAGACGACGCGAGCCAGGATTTCGGACCGCCTGGCAAGCAGCGCCCGGTTTGATTGTCGTCGTGTGCACACATTCATCCCAAAAAAGAGGGAAAACCAACACGTGAGTTCACCATCAACAACGACAGCGCCCCTCGTCTCTCTCCATACCCACACTGATCTGTCGCTCTGTGCCAAGCCCAACATGACGCTGGACGCGGCGGTGGCCCTCGCAGTAGAGGATGGCTACCACACGTTGGGGTTCACAGACCACATCCACATCGCCGAGGTGACCGATCGGCCGGCTCACGCGCAGCAGCTGCGTGAGTATCGATCCCGGCGGGATGAGGCGAACTGGCCCGTTCGCGTGCTGATCGGTGGGGAGTTCGAGGTGCAGGGAAAAGGGTCGATGGTCGAGTGTGACGAGATTCTCGAAGTCTGCGAGTTTGTCGTGGTCGCGCCCAACCACTACCACCTCCGCTGGGTGGACAGTGTCGGTGACACGTGCGCCGAAACGGCCGCCCACGAACTCGACTGTTTCGAGACGGCGATCAACTGGCCGCATACCGACATCATCGCGCATCCCTATGTCGGCAAGATTCAGAAGCCCGAGCACGAGCCCAACGCCATGTGGGACGCCACCGACAAGAATCGGATCAGAGACCTGATTGCGTTAGCCAAAGAACGCGACGTGGCGATGGAGATTCAGCCCGCCATGTGGTTTCACCCGGATCGGGCCGGTCGCGTGGCAGAGCTCATCGACATGTGGCTCGATGACGGAGGGCTCGTTTCGCTCGGAAGCGATGCCCACACCCTGTCGACGTTGCGGACCTGGACGGAGCGATACGGTGAGATTGTCGAACGTTTCGACCTCACCACTGAGAAGATGTGGTTGCCTCCCCTGGACAGATGAGCTCCATCGCATTCTCCAACTGTGATGCGAGCGAGGTCGCGATAGATAATCCCCGCATGGGCTGCAAACCGAGCGATCCGTCTTTCCCAGCGTCATATCACGTTTGGCGTAAGTAACCGGCAAGGAGAGTTAAGTGGCGTGGCAGAACTGGTCAGGCAGCGTAACGGCAGAACCGCAACAGATCGTTTCACCATCGAGCGAATCTGAACTGTCTGAGATCGTTCGGCGCGCGGTTAAGGATGAACAAACGATCCGCGTTGTCGGCACCGGTCATTCCTTCGTTCCCCTTTGCGCGACCGACGGCCTGCTGCTGTCGCTGGACAACTTACAGGGCGTCGTGGCCCTGGACGAATCCCGTGGTGTCGGCACAATTTGGGCCGGGAGCAAGCTCCATCAGCTTGGGGAGCCATTGTTGGAAGCTGGCCTGGCCCTCGAGAACATGGGCGATATCGATCGGCAAAGTCTGGCCGGAGCCATTGGGACGGGTACGCACGGAACCGGCCCCACACTCGGAAACATGTCGACACAGGTCGTTGGCCTCCACATCATCACCGCCACCGGCGACATCATAGAAATCAGCACAACCAACGACCCTGAGCGCATTCACGCTGCCCGGGTCTCTTTGGGCGCACTCGGGATCGTGAGTCGGGTGACGTTGCGACTGCTCCCCGCCTACCGACTGCACGAACGTACGTGGGTCGAGCCTTTTGATAAATGCTTCGCCAGACGCGATGAGCTGATTGCGGCCACCCGCCACTTTGAGTTCTTCTGGAGTCCCCGGGATGATGCGTGCGCCTGCAAAGCACTGCACCCGACTGAAAAGGAATCACACGAGCTGGAAGGGAAGCGTGAAGCTGTCCCGGGCCGCTTGGAACGATACGTGCAGGAAGCGCGGATAGACTTCAGCCATCGCATTTTTCCGTCGGAGCGGAATCGCTTATTCAACGAGATGGAATTCGCCATTCCAGAAGCGGCCGGCCCGGCGTGCATGCAAGACATCCGCCGCCTGATGCTCGAACGATTTCCCGACGTGACGTGGCCCGTTGAGTATCGCACGTTGGGCGGTGATGAAACCTGGCTGAGCCCGGCCTACCAGAGGGACGCTGTCACGATCTCGATTCATCAGGCGGCAGACCTTCCCTATAACGAATTTTTCGCGGCGGCGGAGGAAGTTTTCAGAGCATACGAGGGCCGTCCTCATTGGGGCAAATTGCACGCACAATCTCCGGCAGAACTAGCAGCGCTTTACCCTAGGTGGGAGGCGTTCCAAAAAGTTTGTCAGGCACTGGATCCCCAAGGGTGTTTTCTGAACGACTATTTGCGCGAGATTTTCGCAGTGAACCCTTAACCGTGTGCCTGACTCAGCACCGCTCCTGAGAACCGTTGTCCATAACGGAAGGTTGAGGTGCATCGCCGCTTGGGTAGGATTCCGGACAACAGATATCCGCAGGGGCAGTCCGCGAGAAACAACCTGATGAAGAAAATCGCCGCCATCGTCACCGTCTACCGCCCCCGCTCCCACGCCGACGTCCTGGTCGGCAAGTTCCTCCACGGCTTCCCCACGGACGGCACGCTCCAGACCCCGCGCGTCGAGCTCGCTTCCCTCTACGTCGACCAGATCCCCGACAACGACATAAGCACCACGATCTCCGAACAGTTCGGGGTTCCCGTCTACCCAAGCATCGTCGGCGCCCTCACCCTGGGCGGAGACGAACTGGCCGTCGACGGCGTCCTGCTGATCGGTGAACACGGCGACTATGCCTGGAACGAGAAGGAGCAGCACCTGTTCCCACGGCGCTACCTCATGGAGCAGATTACGGGCGTCATGGCCACATCCGGCCGAGGTGTCCCGGTCTTCAACGACAAGCACCTGTCGTGGAACTGGAGGGATGCGAAGTGGATGTTCGACCGCGCCGCCGAGCTCAACGCGCCGTTCATGGCTGGCTCCTCGCTCCCGGTGACCTGGCGGGATCCGTTCCTCGAACACGGGTGCGATACACCTCTGAAGGAGGCAGTCGCTGTCGGATTCTCGGGTCTCGACATCTACGGCTTCCACACGCTCGAAGTGCTCCAGTGCATGGCCGAACGGCGCGCCGGAGGTGAAACGGGCATCGCCGCCGTCACCTGTCGTGAAGGGGATGCGGTCTGGGAACTGGGACGACGTGAGGGATCGTGGTGGCGCACCCTCGCCGAATCGGCCTGCGCGACCGTCGACGCATCAGGGAAGGAATCGGGATCGATGGAGGACCACTGCGCAAACCCGGCCCTCTTCCTGCTCGAATACCGCGACGGATTCCGGGGCGCCATCCTCATGCTCAACGGCTACTTGAGAGAACTCGCCTACGCGTCCCGACTTCAGGACCAGACGGTGGAAGCGACGTGGTTCAAATGCCAGGGCCACGGCGGCGAAGACGGCGCCTACGCCCACTTCAGCTACCTCGGCCTCAACATCGAAGAGATGTTCCTCTCCGGTGAGCCGCAGTATCCCGTAGAACGCACACTCCTGACCTCCGGCGCGCTCGAAGCCGCTCTGACCTCACGATACGAGGGCCACGTCCGGCTCGAAACCCCGTGGCTGGATGTCAGTTACCGATCCTTCGACCGTCTGGCCTGGCGACCAACCGCTCCGTCACCGATGGGATCCTGTCTCGACCCCTATCCCCCGATCACAGGTTAGCGACCACGGTGCGAGCCAGTGACACCAGGAACAAGGACCACGAATGCTCGCAAGTCCCGGACGTGATCGGTCGTGTAGCATTCGCTAGAGGTAAGCATCATCCGGCACAACCCCGAACCCCGGCGCATCTGAAATATTGATCCGTCCTTCAACGGGTTCCGGCATCCCTAGCCACGGATCCTGTCGACCAGCGTTGCGGCCCCCGGTCACCCACTCTGCAAGGTTGTCGCACGTTGTCGCCGCCACCAGATGCAAACCCCACACCTCGGCTCCTCGGTGCGGAACAACGGGCGTGTTGTACTCCCTGGCAAGATCGACAATCCGGATGCCGGCGGTGATCCCGCCACACCACGTGATATCCGGCTGCCAGATATCCAGAGCTTCCGACCGTGCGACATCAACATAGCCACGGTAGCCAAACTCGTGCTCTCCTCCCGCAATATTGATGCCCCCAGTTGCCTGACGTAACGCTGATTGCTCCTCTAGATCGTCAGGCGTCAGCACATCCTCAAACCAGTAGATATCGAAGTCCGCCAATTCCCGGCTCATGGATTCGGTAAAGGCACGATCCCACGACATATACGCGTCAACCATCAACTGACGATCCGGACCCATCGCCTGACGAGCCGTCTCGGCCCACTTCAAGAGCTGATCGATGTCGGAACGCTCACCGGTCCATCGATGAGGCGTTTTGGTTCCCGAGAACCCGAGCTCGGCGTGATACTCCGAATCGCTCCCGGTCCCGTAACAAGGAATATCGGTCTTCAGTTCATCCGAAATCAGCGCAGCGACCGGCTTATTTTCAGCTTTCCCCAGCAGATCCCACAGCGCCAGATCGACCCCGCTGAGCGCCATCATCGCGATCCCTTTGCGACCATACGGAATCGACTCAAAGTAGAGCCGATCCCAAATCGCCTCGACATCGTCCGTTGAGTTAACCTCCGCCCCTTCAAGCAACTCGTGAAAGTGCCCGTTTACGATCGGCAACGACGCTTTGCCTCCACCTCCGTAGCCATACCCGATTAATCCGGAATCAGACTCCACCTGAACGATTATTTGCCACAGATGCGATCGCCACGCCCCGTGGGATTTTCTGTAGTTGGGGTACAGCGCTTTTACCGATTTGATTTTCACGTCTGTTTCTCCTTACGGAGCGATAAATGTGGACACGATGACTTGAAAACAGCTGAACGCAGGGAGTGCAGCCGACACATCAACTGCAGGCTATGTAAATTGTCCTGACCAACCGACACCACTTTCTTCCATCGGATTCTATACTATACGATACAATCAATGGTATAGGACCCACCGCCTCCTTCAACACGCAGGCGATAGGTAATCTCGAGGGCTGCAAAGCGCTCACGCGGACCTCATCGTGGAGCACGGAGGCCCATGACCTGGACCCGGCCATCGAAGACGGTCGTGCTGATGGGGAAGTCACTGTGAAAACGCGAATCGGATCGCAGATTGCACGATGGCATCTGCCGTGGACAGCAGAAGACGTAGCCTGCGAACAGCTTCCGGATCGTGTCGATGATCATGCGTGCGCCAATCGCAACACGAGGGAAGGGGAAGGGCAATGACAGACCAGGAACTCAACGATCTACGGGACGGCTTCGAAGCTCGCCGGGATGCGCTTTTCGAGGCCGACCGCGGGAAGCCTCTTGTCCGAGCGCCCAAGCAGCCGCCCCTGGGACCCGGGCGCTCTGCCTACATCCGGGGCTACTCCTTCTCGATCACCGAATACGCGACGCGATGCCTGTGGCTGGGCGAGCAGGTCGAGGCCGCGAACGACGCGTTGATCGAGAATGCCTCCGCTTATCTGGACGATCCACCGATCATTCACGACCGGGACAGCTTTCACTGGCACTCGGACATGCTGCTCCGGCTGATCGAGATGTATGGATCGAACGGCGTGATCGATACCGGACGGATGACGCGTGAGGCGGAGAAAAAGTGTCTCGATCTCTGCTGGGAGTACTGCAGACCCCATTCGAAGCTCGAGGATGCCGATTACAGGGCATCGGGGACGTGGGACATCCACGAATCCGAGAATCACCACGTTCAGCGCTTCTCGACAACCTGGCATTATGCGAAGCTGGCGAAGGACGATCCTGACTATCGGGATCTCGAGTATGACGATGGGGGCAGCCCGCTCGATCACTATCGCGCGTGGACGGACTACACGATCGCGTATTGCCTGGAGCGTGCGCGCAAGGGTTTGTTCGTCGAGATGCACAACGAGGGCTACAACGGCGTTCTGCTGAAAGGGCTTTACAACTGCTACGACAACGGTGAAGCGCCGCTGCGCGAACAGGTCGGGCGACTACTCGATCTGTACTGGGCAACCTGGGCACAGGAGCAGATCGACGGTGTCGAGGGCGGCGGTCGAACACGCGTCTACCAGGGCGCGGGTTCGTTGACGCATCGCGATGGGACGATGGCGCGGCTCACATGGCTGCATATGGGTAGCGGAAAGCCCGGCCCGATCCGCTGTACCGTGCTTTCGGCTGCGCTGAGCGCCTACCGTCTTCCTCTCGTGGTGATGGACCTGGCCCTCGACACGCCCGGACGCGGCATCTACGAGATACACCAGCGTCCACTGGGTCTGTCGGTTCCGGGACACAAGGGTATGCATCCCTACCGGATGCAGCAGGATCACGGCGGCATCCATCGGTATTCCTACTGCACACCTCAATTCATCATCGGCACGCCGATGGTCGAGGCACAGGAGCGCGAGGCTTGGGCCGCCATCAGTTCTCAGAACCGCTGGGATGGCGTGATCTTTGCCGGTCACCCGAATGCGCGGATCGTCCCGCAGGTTGAAGCGGAGAACGAGAAGGTCTGTTTCAACGGCTCGTGGTCGGTACAGCAGAAGGGCACTCTGATCAGCCAGAAGCTGCGGACGAGCGCAGGTGGCGGCGCCGTGCGGGTCTGGTTCTCGTCGGCCGGCCTGACGGCCCCGGAGACAGCGGGAACGTGGACCGTTGTGGAACACAACGGGGCGTATGCGGCTGTGCGACCGGCGAGGGGCAGCTATACGTGGGAGACGGTTGAAGCGGAAGACCGAACGGTCGGCGGGCATTCAGGGTTGGCCAAGGTGACCGAGCATCTACCGGGTGGTCGCTGGATGGTGCTGGCCGATGAGTGGTCGCCCGTGATCCTGGAAGTGATCCGCAAGGAGGATGTCGGCGACCGAGATGCCTTTGTGAATGCCCTCGGAGAGCCGGATTTCAAGGGTGATACGATGACCTACGTGAGTGTCTACGGGGATACGCTCACGTTCGATGCAGATCAGACACATCCACCAATGGTTAACGGTGCACCCGTCGACTACGCTCCTGCCACGGCTTTCGACAGCCCATTCGTGAAGGCGGATTGGAATTCAGGTCGCGTATGGATCCATAAGGGCGAACGAGAGCTGGTGCTCGACTTCGACGAGAACGCATAGGACGTGTCGGATTCTCGCCGAACGTTGACGGCACTATGACGACAGCAGCTCGATGAGGCGGTATCCACCAGCGAACCCGGGCTGGGCCACATACTGCCAACGTCCCTCGCGATACAAACCGGCGTGACCGAAGTGTACGTGACCGCAGAAAATGCCCGCCAGGTTCAGACTCTCCCCTTGCGTCAGCAATTCATACAGTTCGACCGTGCTGGGATCGTTGCCAGGCACCTTCCATCGACTGCGCGTCTCTTCGGTCCATCCGTCAGAGGCGCACATCATAATCGGCGCCTTCCATTGGTCCAGTACACCGGGCAGGAGGGCCTCCGTCCAGATCGGTATATGTATAAAGAGCAGGCAGGGTTGGCCCTTGTCGAGTTCGCTCCGCAGGAAGGCAACCTGTTCGAAACTGACCTGGTAGGTGCTGTTGTCGAGCGTCACGAGACGAACACCGCCGATCTCGATCGAGTGGCAGGCCGGATTCTCACCGGCCAACCTCTCCAGGCGCGGGTAGTGGATCTGGCGTGTAGCGTCTGACCATTCGAGATACGGAAAGTGCCAGTCGTGGTTGCCGGACGTGAACAGCGCAGGAACGCCAAGATCTTTCACGCCGCTTTCGACACGTTCGATCCCCGCCCACGCGGGGAAGTGAATCATGTCCCCCGTCAGGACCGCAGCATCAATCCCCTGCTCCCGCGCATAAGCGATCGTCTGCTCAAAAACCTCCCGCGCGGTCTGCCCTTCGGGTGTGCGATCGTTGAAACGCGCCCCTATCTCCTCCGCATGCGGTACGGCCTCAGGATCTCGCTCATCAGCCTCAGTGAGATGGCTGTCCGAGAGATGCAGGATGCGTAAGTCACGCTCGAGCCCTTCAATGTGAATCCGGGCGTGGGTGTCGCTTGTCGTGGATTCGTGACGAATACCCATCATTCTGCTCCTCTCGGATGAGCTCGACTGGCTCTACGAGTAGCCGTCAGCCCGTTTCGGTTCGCCCCCACAACCCCATCCCGGCAAATCGTGCACAAAGCATTAGGATGAAAGTAGCAGGAAATTAAAGACCGACTCTAATATGTATCGTGTATTCTATTACTGCCTCTCCAAATGCAAACTGCGGACAGTGACGGCAATGGCACGGTTGATTTTGCCGATTTCTTGAGCTTTGTCAGTGCATTCGGTTCCACACATACTCACCACGACCTGAGTGGCAGCGGCAGAGTGGATTTACCTGATTTCCCGGTGTTCGCCACACGATTCTCTTTAGAAGTACAGAGTTCGATGCCAGATCCAGATACAGCAGAAGCAGCCGTCTCGGGCTTCGACCAGCGTGTCGACGCCATGTTCCGCTCCGAATCCGGCAAGCCGCTGGTGCGTGCAAAGAAAGAGAAGCCGCTTGGACCTGGGCGAGGAAATTACGTACGGGCCTACTCATATTCCATGGTGGGGTTTGCCGCACGCTGTCTCTATTTGGACGAGATGCTGGACGAGGCCAATGCTGGGCTGGCCGAAAATGCCCAGCACTACCTCGACAATCCTCTGGATATCAATGATCGCGACAGTTTTCACTGGCACGCGGAGATCGTCATGCGGCTGATCGAGATGTACGGCAGTGGCGGCAGTAAGCACGCCGGTCGCATCACGAAGGAGACCGAAGCCCTCGCGCTCAAGCCGATCTGGGAGTACGTCAGGAAGGTCTCCTGGCTTGGCAAAGCAGAGTACGAGAAGTCAAAAACATGGCATATCTACCTGTCAGAGAATCACCATGCCATGAGTTTTACCGTCTGCTGGCAGTTTGCCAAGATCGCGAAGGATCGAGCCGAATACAGGGATCTCAAGTATGATGACGGCGCTACGGCGGCGGAGCATTACCGGGCATGGAATGCATATTTTGTGGTCTATTGCCGGGAGCGTGCGCGCAAGAGCCCGTGTATCGAGATGATGAGCGATGACTACAACAGCACACTCATCAAGGGATTCTACAATTTCTACGACTTTGGCGACCCGCAGG
>DEBC01000098.1:0-18642 GCA_002348365.1 Alphaproteobacteria bacterium UBA2966
ACCTGCTGCATGGCTTCGGCGATGATATCGCCAATCTCACTCTCGCCGTTGGCTGAGATCGTGCCGACCTGGGCAATCTCCTCTTCGGAGCGAACACTCTTCGAAGCACCTTCGATGAATCCGATGGCCGTGTCGACAGCCTTGTCGACACCGCGCTTGAGGTCCATCGGGTTCATGCCCGCGGCGACGGCCTTCATGCCTTCGCGAACGATGGCCTGGGCCAAGACCGTTGCAGTGGTCGTGCCATCACCGGCAACATCACTGGTCCGGCTCGCGACTTCACGCAACATCTGCGCGCCCATGTTCTCGAATTTGTCCTCGAGCTCGATTTCCTTGGCGACGGTCACGCCGTCCTTGGAGATCCGGGGAGCGCCGAAGGACTTGTCGAGGACGACGTTGCGGCCTTTGGGACCGAGCGTGACCTTGACGGCATCAGCCAACACATTGACCCCCTTGAGCATGCGCTCGCGGGCCGACTCCCTAAATTTGACGTCTTTAGCAGCCATTGATTCAATCTTTCCTTATTCCATAACACCCATGACATCCGACTCACGCATGATGACGAGTTCCTCGCCTTCAACGGTGACTTCGGTGCCGGACCACTTCCCAAACAGGATGCGGTCACCCTTCTTCACGTCCAGCGGTACCAGCTTTCCGTTCTCATCTCTGGCGCCAGCGCCAGTCGCCAAGATCTCCCCTTCCATCGGCTTTTCCTTGGCGGTGTCGGGGATGATGATGCCGCCCGGCGTCTTTTCGTCCTCTTCAATTCGGCGGACGAGTACGCGGTCGTGCAACGGCCTGATATTCATGAAAGTCCTCCATGGTATAACACTGCCCACAACGAGGTCAGTCGCCGCGGGCAGGTCCAGTTAGCACTCTAAGCGTTCGAGTGCCAGCGTATATAGTGATACCCTATTTCGCTGTCAACCTCAGGACAGAGGTCGATTCTGTCGTCACTGGTGCAAGGAGAGTTCGTTGGTCTCCCGGCGACGATGAAATCTCGCGATGTTGGAGGCGTCGAGCCCTACCGTCACGCGCGCAACCCCATTCACATCCTCACGGCTTAGAACATCGCCGTTGCGGTAAAGCCATGCCAGTGTCGCACCATCGCTGAGAGAGACCTCCAATTCGAGGGTGCTACGACTCCCCGACAGCGAACGATCGAGTTCATGCTGCAAGTCCTCAAGCCCATCACCAGAAAGTGCCGAAACAGCCGCCAGATGACCATCGCCGTTTGTCTTCGCCTTCAGCGCGCTTCTCTTGCCCGCTTCCAACAGATCGATCTTGTTGAAGACTTCAATCATGCGGTCTTCTGAATCGGCTGACAGGCCAAGTTCCGACAGCACCGCCAGAACATCGAGCCGTTGCTGGCCCGAGTCCGGATGGGATGCATCCCGAACGTGAACAACGAGATCCGCCTCGACTACCTCTTCCAATGTCGCCCTGAAGGCCGCAATCAAGGTGGTGGGGAGATCGGAGATAAACCCAACCGTGTCGGATAGGATGATGCGTCGCCCACTGGGCAGCGTCACGCCGCGCATGGTCGGATCGAGCGTCGCGAACAGCATGTCCTTGGCTATGACATCCGAATCAGTCAGACGATTAAACAACGTGGATTTGCCTGCATTCGTGTAACCCACCAGGGCAACGACCGGGTAAGGAACTTTCTTGCGACTCGAACGATGGAGTTCCCGCGTCCGTGTCAATTGCCCCAATTCCTTCTTGAGACGAGCGATACGTTCGGCGATTTGACGGCGGTCGGCCTCGATCTGCGTCTCGCCGGGACCGCCCGTGAAACCGAAGCCACCCCGCTGGCGTTCAAGGTGAGTCCAAGATCTCACCAGTCGGCTACGCTGATACTCGAGGGCTGCCAGATCTACCTGAAGCCGACCTTCACGGGTGCGGGCACGGGCGCCAAAAATCTCGAGAATCAGACCCGTGCGGTCAATGACCTTGCATTGCCAGGCGCGTTCCAGATTGCGTTGCTGGACCGGGCTCAGCTTGCCGTCGACGATCGCGACCTGCGCGGACAACTCGCGGACGACTCGCCCCAGGCTCTCGACACGGCCACTGCCGAACAACGTTGCTGGTCGCGGAGGAGCCGCCGAGACGACTTCGGCATGTGCAAGGTCAAGCGCGATCGCTTCGGCCAGTCGAACCGCTTCCTCCAGCGATGCTTCAGGATCGCGGCTCGGTGACGAGCCGTTGCGGCCCTTGAAAAGGCGCGGATGAAGAACAAACGCCTTCGTCGGTGAAGGTCCCGCGCTGCCGCTCTTATCAGTCAGCGTGTTCCTCTTCCGTTGCAGCCGCCTCCGCCGGATCGAAGAGCTGTACCGGCTGGCTGGGCATTACCGTAGAGATTGCGTGCTTGTATACGAGTTGGACGTGACCGTTACGCCGCAGCAGAACGCAAAAGTTGTCGAAGGAACTGATCACACCCTGGAGCTTTACGCCGTTAACCAGAAATACGGTCACCGGAACCTTGTTTTTCCGGATCTGATTGAGGAATGTGTCTTGCAGATTTTGGCTTTTGTTTGCGGCCATAATTTTTTCCGCCCTGTTTTTTGTGTATCCAGCCGTTGCCATTTTTAAACCCGTCAATACCAGTAACTTCCCATAATACGACGAGATCACGTCTCAAGCACACAGATGGTGCACCCATTGGGACAAAACAAGAACCTTTTCGCCGCTCAGTCGTGTACCTGACCAGAGAGATGGCTCTCGTAGAGATCGTAAAGTGCCCGGGTGACGGGGCCGGGCACGCCCTCGCCCACCGGAGACCGATTGATTCGAACGACCGGCGTCACAAAGGATGTCGTACTCGTCAGGAAGGCTTCTGCCGCGCCGATCGCCTCTTCCAGTGTAAAGGGCCGTTCCACCAGCCGGCGCTGCTGCCGCATTGCGAGATCGCTCACCACCATGCGCGTGATGCCAGACAAGATGGCGTGGTCGAGCTGGCGCGTTACGAGGTCTCCCGATTCTTCGACGATCCAGGCATTGGTGGAGCTGCCCTCTGTTATCCGGTCACTCTCGTCGACCATCCACGCCTCGTAGGCGCCGGCCTCTCGGGCCTTCTGCTTCGCCAAAATATTGGGCAACAGAGACACCGTTTTTATGTCACATCGCTTCCAGCGAATGTCGGGCACCGTAATGACGTCGACCCCTTCCTCGATGATTGAGGTGGAACGCGGCGGCGTTCCACGGGCGGTGACCACAAGGGAGTTGGTGCTGGCATCGGGAAATGCGTGATCACGCTTTGCGACACCCCGCGTCATCTGCACATAGACGATGCCGTCCGTGACTCGATTTCTTCGCACAACCTCGTCAAATACCACCGAGAGCGAGCCACGGGACTTCGCCGGAGCCATCGAAAGTTCGGCCAATGACCGATCCAGCCGGTCCAGGTGCGGCTCCAGATCGACGAGCCGACCATTGCGGACCGCCATGACTTCGTAGACCCCGTCGGCGAACTGATAACCGCGGTCTTCAATATGAACAGCGGCATTGGCGAACGGAACGTAACTGCCGTTGACATACGCAACACGAGACATCGATTGCCCTCTTCCCTTTATGTTTTGCGGAATATGCCGGCCAGAAATGCCAGTAACGCGAACAGTTCAAGCCGGCCGAGAAGCATCGCCAAACACAGCAACCACTTGGCCTCCGCACCTACTCCATCGTACGCGCCTCCCCCGCTTACGGCCAATGCCGTCAGGGGACCTGTGTTGCTCAAGGCTGCTGCACCCGCTGTGAATGCGTGGTGAAACTCCATTCCCAGCGCTGCCAGGGCCACGCCGATAAATCCCAACGACACAGCATATATGCAGAAAAAGGTCAGGATCCCGCTGAGGGGCGACTCCTCTGCATGTTGCCCCGCATAGGTAATTCTAAGAACGGCGCTCGGGTGGGAAAGCCGGTTGAATTCACGGTTCACCAGTTTGATAAGCAAGGACAGTCGCAGCAGTTTCATCCCGCCCGAAGTCGACCCAGTGCACCCTCCCACCAGAGCAAGCATGGACAGGAGCAGGATCACGAACAGCGGCCATGAAACGGGATCGGTGTTGTAGAAACCCGTTGTCGTCATCATGGAAATCGTGCTGAACAACGCGGTACGCACGCCTTCAAAAACGCCCAACTCACTGACCAGAACGAATACCAGAGCCACAACGATACTTCCTGCAACAGCGACGATCAGGAGGTATCGGACTTCCGGGTCGGACGAGTACACACGCCAACCCCGTCCGTGAAAGAGCGCCCAGTGGAACGTGAAATTTATCGCCCCCGCGAGCATGAAGAATACAAGCACCGCCTCCATGGCAGGGTAGGAGAAGGCTGCCAGAGAACCATCACGCGTCGAGAAACCTCCTGTCGACAGCGTGCTCATGGCCAGGCAAATGGATTCAAATATACCGAGACCGGTGAGTACCAGCGCCAACGCGCACATCCCGGTGAGCGTCATGTAAATCCAGAAGATTGCGCGTAGCGACTGGACCAGCTGGACGCGCAAATCATGGCGTTCTCCACGCGGCATGGCGCTCCGAAACAGCTTCATGGCACCAACGCTGTAGAAGGAAAGCAAAACGACGGTCAGCATCAACGTCGCCAGACCTCCCAACCACTGCAACAATGCTCTCCAGACCAGAACGCTGCGTTCGATGATATGCAGTTCGGTGAGCACAGTTGCGCCAGTCGTGGTCAACCCGGACATTGCCTCGAAGTAGGCATCGGTGACTGTCGGGACGACTCCGATGTAAAACAACGGCAACGCGCCAAAAACGGGCAGGATAAGCCAAACGAGAACAGCGAGTGCGAAAGCTTCCCGCTGACTGGGTTGGCGGGGGGTGCCCCGCGTCGCGATTACCAATGACCCGCCCGCGAACAACGTGATCCCGGCCGACACCAAGAAGGTCCAAGCCTGATCGGACTCGCCATATCCGAATGCCACGAGCGCGGGTATGAGCATCGCCAATGCAAAGCCGGCCAACGCCCACCCCAACGTGGACAGTGCGATTGCGTAGGCCATTCAGCGTGCGCCGATGTAATCCCTAGAAGTACTCGAGCCGTACTGAGAACATCTTTTCAAGATGCTTCACGCCCTCAGCCACGGTGAATATGACCACACGGTCCTTGGGCTGAATTACTGTACTGCCCCGAGGGATGATGACTTCGTCCCCCCGGATGACCGCGCCTGCAACCATTCCCACCGGTAGATGCACATCCTTGATGGGAACACCCACGAGGGGTGACGTCTCCATGGCTTCGGCTTCAATGATCTCGGCCAATCCATCCCACAAACTGTGAACGCCACGGATCCGTCCGCGCCGGACATATTGAAGAATCCGGGACACGGTAATTGCCCTGGGATTCACCACGACATCAATTCCCAACGATGCCAAGAGAGGCTCGAAGGTCACGTTATTGACCAAGGTGATGGCGCGTTCACAGCCTTCGCGCTTGGCGAGCAGTGAGGCCATGATGTTGACTTCGTCGTCATTGGTCACAGCGACGACGGTTTCCGTCGCCTGCACGTTCGCCTCGTTGAGCATGTCGCGATCGAGCACATCCCCGTGCAGAACAACTGTCCGGTGCAGCTGCTCTGCTATTTGCCCGGCACGTTCCCGGTTGTACTCGATTATTTTTGGCGAAACCCGAGGATAGGAAGCCTCGATCTCCAGAGCCAATGAGAGACCCACGTTCCCGCCTCCCACGATCAGAACGCGACGCGCCTCGACTTCTTCGTGACCGAAGGCTGCCAGCGCCCGCGGCACATGGTCGACCTCAGCCGCAAAGTAGACTTCATCGCCGACCGACATCGAACTGTCGCCGGACAGAACCATCACTTCCTGATCACGCACGATCCCCATGACCCGAATGTGGAGGTCTGGAAATAGCTCGGTCAATCGGCGCAGGGGCGTGTCCACCACCGGGCACCCCTCGTCGAGACGGGTCGCGATGACCTGCACCTTGCCATCGGCGAACGGGACCATATCGATCGCGCCTGGAACCTGCAGGCGCCGCATGACGGCGGACGCCACTTCAATCTCGGGTGAAATGGTCACGTCGATTGGGAGATTCTCCCGCGTGAACAGGTCACTCCAGACGGGATCGAGATAATTCTGGGCCCGAACTCGGGCGATCTTGGTTGGAATGTTGAACAGGCTATGCGCGACTTGGCAGGCGACCATGTTCACTTCATCCTGCTGGGTCACCGCAATGATCACATCCGCCCCGCCGGCATCCGCCGTGTCCAGCACACCGGGATGCGAGGCGAACCCCACGATTCCCTGTACGTCCAGTTGATCGCTGACCCGTTTGATGAGATCGGGCGATTGATCGATGACGGTCACGTCATTCTTCTCGCTCGAAAGGTAGCGCGCGATGTTGAAGCCGACCAAACCGGCTCCGCAGACTATGACCTTCATATCGAATTCCGGGTTTTGGCGTTTCTAAGTTCGCTGTCAGGCAGCGCGGGTGGTCCCATTGCCGCTGACTCCCAGCGACTTCAGTTTGCGATGCAGCGCGGATCGCTCCATTCCCACAAATCCGGCCGTGCGGGAAATATTGCCCCCAAACCTCGTTATCTGAGCGACGAGATACTCCCGCTCGAACACCTCCCGCGCTTCACGCAATGGAAGAGTCATTATCTCTTCCCGTCCATTGAATGTGATGGCCGAGGGCGACCCGCCAGTGTATTCCGGCGGCAACTCATCAACCCGAATGATCCGTTCACTCCGATCGGGAACCATGATCAGCAGGCGCTCGATCAGGTTACGCAATTCACGGACGTTTCCCGGCCAATCGTAGGCCTGCAGGACGGCGAGTGAATCCTCGCTGATCTCGCAAGGCGACAATCCGGACGCCGCGGCAATCCTTTGCAGGAAGTAGCGAGCAAGGATTGGAACATCGTCGCGACGGTCGTTTAGAGCCGGCACACGAATCGGGACCACGTTGAGCCTGTGATAAAGGTCCTCACGAAACCGCCCCGCGGCGATCTCCGCCATGAGATCGCGCGTGGAAGCGCTCACGACACGGACATCGACCTGAATCCTTGTCGTGCCGCCGACCCGCTCAAAACGTTGTTCCTGCAGAACACGCAGGATCTTCGCCTGAGTTTCCAGCGGCATATCCGCAACTTCGTCGATGAACAGGGTTCCGCCATGCGCGTGCTCCAGCGTGCCAACCTTTCGCTTCTGGTCAGGAGCCTCTGTGCCCTCCTCCACACCGAACAGCTCCACTTCGACACGTTCCGGCGACATGCTGGCGGCATTCAGTACGACGAACGGTCCATTCGCCCTGTTCGAACGTTCATGGAGCAGTCGCGCGGCGACTTCTTTACCCGAACCCGAAGGACCGGTTATGAGCGCCCGCGCGCCAGTTGGCGCAACCTTGTCGATTGCGGCACGTAAACCCTCTATCTCGCTGGAATCGCCGATTAGGTCGGTTTCATGCCAGGTCCGCACGCGAAGTTCCTGATTCTCCCGACGGAGTCGGGCGGTCTCGATCGCGCGAGACACAATCGTGATCAGACGGTCGGTCTTGAATGGCTTCTCTATGTAGTCGTAGGCGCCCCTCTTTATTGCAGACACGGCAGTTTCGATATTTCCGTGCCCGCTGATCATGACAACCGGAAGTTCCGGATGATCGGCGAGAACGATGCCCAACAATTCGAGCCCGTCGACTTCGCTTCCCTGGAGCCAGATATCCAGCACCAGGAGAGAAGGCAGGCGCTGCGAAATCTCTCCAAGCGCTGAACTGCTGTCCGATGCAACCCTGGCCTCGTATCCTTCGTCGACCAATATCCCCGACACCAGTTCGCGTATATCAGCTTCGTCATCGACGATGAGAATGTCGCTTGCCATGCATCAAAACCTGTTCCAGATCAGTTATGCCGCACGCTCGTCAGGGGATTCGCGTACCTCACGATGAAATACCAGGCGTGCACAGGCACCCCCGCCGGGCCTGTTCTCCAAGTACAACTCGCCGGCATGGTCTTCCATCACCTTCTTGACGATGGCCAAACCAAGACCCGTTCCCTTGGTCCGCGTCGTCACATAGGGCTCAAACAGACGGTCCCGCTGCTCAGCGGGCAAACCCGGCCCATTGTCAGAAATCTCCACCGAGACCGTTGCGCCGTCGTCCACGACCACCACTTCGACCTTGCCGCCCCCGGACGCATTTTCTTCACCCAGGTGCTCTTCATTGATTGCGTCGGCGGCATTCTGAAGCAGGTTGGTGAGCACCTGAGCGGTTTGATGGCGATCGCACATCAATTCGACTGCCCCCTCAGGAAGGGTGCTCACAAATTCTATGTTGGGGTGCGCGACCTGTTGCATGAATAACGCCTGCTGGACCAGATCGCGGAGGTTCTCGACATTGAAGTTGGGGGCCGGCATCCGCGCGAACGCCGAGAATTCATCGATCATCCGCCCGATGTCCCCCACCTGACGGATTATGGTGTCGGTACATTGGCTGAACACCTGAGGATCAGATGTGATCTCTTGCTGGTACTTGCGCTTCAGCCTTTCTGCCGAGAGTTGAATCGGAGTCAAAGGGTTCTTGATTTCGTGGGCTATCCGCCGAGCGATATCTGCCCAGGCCGATGTCCGCTGAGCAGAGACGAGTTCCGTGATGTCGTCGAACGTTACGACGAACCCTTCGAGATCGTCGCCTCGTGCTTCGGCGGATATCCTGCAATGCAGGGTTCGCCGCCGACCACCACGCGCGATCGAGATATCACCCTCCGCAAACCGACGGGGTCGACTTCTCGCGGCAAGCAGGAGGCTTGCCATTTCCGGTACCGCGTTGACTAAGGACTGGCCCGCCAGAAGTTCGGCATCGGTGTCCAGCAATTGCGTGGCGGACCGGTTTGGCAGGTTGATACGTCCATTCGCGTCGAGGCCGATCACACCGGCGGATACTCCCGACAGCACGGCCTCGGTAAACCTCCGCCGCGTATCCAGTTGCTGGTTGGCGTCAACCAACTCGGTCCGTTGTGCCTGAAGCTGCGTTGTCATGCGATTGAACGCCCGGCTCAACGTGCCAATTTCGTCGTCAACGGGCCCCTCTGGTACTCGAACAGAGAGATCGCCGCCGCGCGCCTGTTCGGCGGCCCCGACCAGGCTGGACACTGGCCCCATCAGACGCGCTGCGAAAGACAGGGCAAACCAAACGGCAGCCAAGAGCATCAGCAAGGCCACAACCGCGAATATCAGCACGAAGTTGATTCGAATGCCCGAACGCTCACCTTCCAACCGCTTGTATTCATCCACCGCGAGTTCGGCCCGAGCCACATAACTCAGCACCTTCGGATCCACATATCTGCCGACATACAAAAACGCATTGGGCACATGATCGAGGCGTACAAGTGCCCTCACCCGGTCATATACATCGTCATTCACGATCGCGACCTCGCCGGACTCGGCGTGCTCGAGAGCTGAATCTGGTGCGAGCTGGAACGCCATGGAAAAGGCGAGCTCGGATCTGGCGAGAACCCGGCCGCCGCGTTCGAACACGATGGCCTCTGAAAGGCCGCGCAATGCTGCCTGCGCAGCGACAATCTGCCTGAACCGGGAGGGATTACGAATGAGTGATGGCGCCTCTCGATTCAGATCCGCCGCCATGGCCAGTGCGTCCGCACGGATCAGCTGACGATGTTCGTTTGTATAAGCCTTGGCGACGATCAGTGAATCGGAAAGCGCTGTCCGAACCGGATCACTGAACCACGCCTGGACCCCAAGATCGAAGAACAAGAACGAGAACACTGCCACGACAATGGCGGGTGCAACCGCGACAAAACTGAACATGAACACCAAGCGGGTGTGCAAACGAGAGCCGGCTGCTCCACGCCGCCGCTCCAGCCATAGGCGCACGAGACGAAACGAGACCACCGCACCCAGGAGCAGCCCCAGGACCAGATCCACGAGAAGCAGGCCAAACACGGCCTGGGGGTCGGGTCCGAACGGCGAAGAGCCGGTGAGCACAACGTAAGTCGCCACCCCAGAAGCAATGGCGGCAAATCCGAGGCCCACCGCAAGCTTCCGACCAAGTCCAACCTCTCGAGCCCATGCAGAGAGCCGATTGAGAGACCCGTCATTGAGCGAATGTAGTTCCGTGGACATCGTCCCACGCCTATAGGCTGGTCACGCGGATCGAAGCAGTTTCATCAAGGTGCACGATAGCCACAATCAGCGCCCTCATATGTGACAACTTTGCATCACTGGGCGCCGCGCACAACCCGAATTTGAAGCTCGTTAATTTTCTTTCGCAAGGTATTCCTGTTTAGTCCCAGCAGTTTGGCGGCACGAATCTGGTTTCCACGGGTTGCGCTCAGGCACATCGCAATGAGAGGCCGCTCGACTTCCTTGATGACGCGTCCGTAAAGCCCGCTGGGCGGGAGATCGTCTTCATGCGCCGCGAAATAGCGGCTGAGATGTCGCTCTATCGACTCCCCAAACGAGTCGGTCGAGCTGTCGTTCTCCTGCTGTGTCCCGGCACTCGCCTCCTCCAGTTCCATCCGAACGACGTCCGCTTCAATGGCCTCCTCCGCATAGAGGGCTGATAACCGTCGCACCAGGTTTTCCAGCTCCCTCACGTTCCCCGGCCACGAATATGATCGCAGGAGCGACATGGCTTCCGAAGAAATCGTCTTTTGCGGCAACCCATCGGCCGCCGCGATGTCCAAGAAATGCCGCACGAGATCGGAGATATCCTCCAGCCGATCCTTAAGGGCAGGAAGCCGCACGGGTACAACGTTCAAACGATAGAACAGATCTTCCCGAAACAACCCTTGGCGCACGAACTGCCTCAAGTTCCGGTTCGTGGCCGCAACGATCCTGACGTCCGCCCTGATTGAGCGGCGCCCCCCGACCGTCGTGAACTCGCCTTGTTGTAATACCCGCAACAGACGAGTCTGTGCCTCCATCGGCATATCACCGATTTCATCAAGAAACAGAGTTCCGCCTTCCGCCTGCTCGAACTTGCCGATCCCGCGAGTTGTCGCGCCGGTGAAGGCGCCTTTTTCGTGGCCAAACAGTTCGCTCTCGATAAGCTCGCGGGGGATTGCCGCCATGTTGATGGGAACAAAGGGACCGTGCCGTCGCTTTCCATAGTCGTGAAGCGCCCGGGCAACAAGTTCCTTTCCCGTACCGGAAGGACCGGATATGAGAACTGTCAGGTCGGTGCTGACCAGACGCGCCAGTAACCGGTAAAGCTCCTGCATTGCCGGTGAGCGGCCAATCAGGGGCATCGCATCATCAAGCCCACCCCGCTGGGCCGCATCTTCGCTTGGCGGAACCGCTGGCGACGCGAGCGCACGTTCGACAATCCTTGCCAGTTCGTTGAGATCGAACGGTTTGGGAAGATATTCGTACGCACCGCGCTCGGTTGCCCGAATCGCCATGAGCATGGTGTTTCGCGCGCTCATCACGACGACAGGAAGTTCCGGTCGGATTTGGTTTATCCGGGATAACAACTCCAACCCGTCTTCGTCCGGCATGATGACATCCGTGACCACGAGGTCACCTTCGCCTTCTGAGACCCAGCGCCAGAGTGTGGCGGCGTTGCTTGTTGATCGGACTTCATAGCCCTCCCGACCCAGAGCGTGTCCGATCACTGTTCTGATGCTGTTGTCGTCATCGGCAACGAGAATGGTTCCTTCGGCCATCAACGACACTCCCAGGTGTTCACGCCGTATTACCTATCCTTCGCTGGCAACAGGCAGTCGCATGCGGAATTCCGTGCGGCGCTGCCGCGACTCGTACTCAATGACTCCACCATGGTCTCGAACAATTTTTGCGACGAGCGCGAGGCCCAGTCCTGTTCCGCCCCGTTTCCCACTAACGAATGCGTCAAATAGGTTTGCGCGTACCTCTTCGGCAATTCCCATACCGTTATCTCTGACGGCCACCTCCAGCGGCAGGTCTAGCCGCCCCTTCGAACCTGGCACTGTCGCGCGCATGCCATGCCGGTACGCCGTCAACAACGTTATCTCGCCGCCCGGTTCGCTGCAGGCCTCAACAGCGTTGTTCATCAGGTTGAGGAGCGCCTGGATCAGTTGATCCCTGTTACCCAATACAGGTGGTAATGAGGGGTCGTAGCTCTCCACAAATTTCAGCTTTGCCCCCTCCGCGCCAGCCTCAACCAAACGTCGAACATGATCGAGTAGCTCGTGAATGTTGAGCGGCTCGATATCAATGGGACGCTCGTCTGCGAACACCTCCATGTTCTCAACGAGGGAGCAAATTCTATCCACTTCGTCACGGATGAGACGCGCAAGCGATTCCCCTTCACCGAGGATCTCTCTTTCGAGCAATTGCGCTGCACCACGAATACCGGCCAGTGGATTCTTGACCTCGTGCGCCAACACTGCAGCCATCGCGGTTACCGAGCGAACGGAGTCGCGTGACGTCAAGTGCCGACTGATGGTCTCAGCAAAAGTTCGTTGTCTGAGGCACAACACGACATCCCCGTGTGATTCGTCCAGAACACCGACGTGAATGTCGACACGCCGGGTTCCGTCTCTCGGGGAACACATCTCCATTCCATGTTGGGCGATACTCACGCCTGACCGCCGCACGCGGTACACGAGATCAACGATCGGACTATCATCTGCGGTCAGTTCTTGAATGGATTTCCGAATCAGTGAATCGCGCCCAGTCGCAAAAAACTGTTCGGCTGCCGTGTTGACGTATCTCACCCGATCATCGGCATCGATCACCAGTACTGGATCGGGCAAAGCATGGACAACGGCATCTTCGCCTAGTCCACCCTCGTTCCGAATTGACGAAGCACCGTTAACCTTGGCCAACGGCTCTGCGGGCAGGGTCATGCCGCCCTACCCATCAGCAGCTCTGAATAAAATTCCGAAATAAGCGATTTTACAGTGTTTGCCGTGTCCAAACGGTTCAGTCGGCTGCGCAAGGAGGCCGAGCCGGCGAGCCCTTTTGTGTACCAAGACAGATGCTTTCGAGCCACGCGCACACCCGACTCCAAGCCATAATGTTCCAACATGGAATCGTAGTGTTCCATTAAGAGGTCAAATTGTGTCTGAAGTGGCGGGTCCTTGGGTTTGATACCTGTCTTGAGGAATTCAATTATCTGGCTGATGAACCAAGGTTTGCCATAGGCCCCACGACCAACCATTACAGCGTCTGCCCCAGAATCCCGAAGAATGTCTTTCGCGTCATCCAGAGCGACAACATCACCGTTTGCGACCACCGGGATCGAAACCGCCTCTTTAACTTTGCGAATGAATTGCCAATCGGACCGCCCCTTGTACATCTGGCAACGGGTGCGGCCGTGCACGGTGATCATCTTGATACCTGCACTCTCCGCAATCCGCGCCAAAGCTGGAGCGTTTCGGTTCGAGTCATCCCAACCAGTCCGCATTTTCAGCGTAACCGGCAAATTCACGGCCCTGACAGTCGCTTCAATGATCCTGGCTGCCGACAATTCATCGCGCATGAGTGCTGAGCCGGCATATCCGTTGACAACCTTCTTTACGGGGCATCCCATGTTGATATCGATAATCGTTGCCCCACGGTCCGCATTCAGCCGGGCCGCTTCCGCCATCGTTTCCGGGTCGCAACCCGCAAGTTGAACCGCCATGGGGTACTCTTCCGGGCGATTCGAGGCCATGAGAAGTGTTCGCCGGTTTTGACGGATCATGGCCTCGCTGGCGATCATTTCTGAGACGACCATTCCAGCGCCGAGACGCTTTACGAGATTTCGGAATGGCAAGTCCGTGACACCTGACATTGGAGCCAGGATTACGGGTGCCGCCAATTCAACGTCACCAACGCGAATGCTCATTTTCTGTGCGAATTCAGGAATGTTGAAATTTTGTGCAGATTAGAACTTCGTTACGCACCGCGCAAGATTTCACACCACTACTGTTGGAAAGGTTCTCAGAGCACTTGATAGATATCGTACACTGGGCCGCCTTGCAGTCGCACGCCACTGCCAAATGCCAATACCCTATTGAGCCATCCGTATTTCTCTGAACCGGTCTCGAAGCGAGCCGCGATGCGGAAGTAGTATTTTGACGGATCCACGTCTTCGCCGCGCTCAACCCTGGACCACACTTCCTCTGATCCAGACCGGATACCTTCATATGTCATCTGAATATGATGGTCATCATCAGTGTGAAGAAGCGCTCGAACATCCGGGTGAAAGGCGCCGTCAAAACGCGTGAGGCGCAGATCGTTACCGCCCGCAACCAAGGTGCCCGATAGCCTTGGCCCCTCGAACCGACTCTCCACGAACGAATCAACGCGCCGTAACTGCCCGTAGGGCGTTTGACCGAGTTCAACTGCTGAGGACAGTTCAATCTTTATCTGGAATAACAGTTCGAAGGACGGATCGGACAATCTCAGGCTCCTGCGATGACAACCAAGTTCCAATTCTTCCGATTACCGACAATGTATTGACCACACGCGCTGCACACAATCCTGCCAACCACCCGGGCGACAATAAATTGAGATCCGTATTTCGTAAAAAATCCGAATCCTTAGCCTTGCAATAGCACGATCGTTCGAGAGTTGAACTCTGAAAATCCAGCCAGGAATACCGCCTCGGTAGCGAATCCTTGGGGCAAATTGAGATCGATCGTTCGTGAATTGCGTGGCGCATTTCAATTACGAACGACTAAACTAATCTGCACGTGCAAATTTTCGATCGAACGTTTGTATGAAAATTCTAATTATACTTAATAATTTAAGTTATAATTCTTTACTAACTACTTATTTTTAAAAAATAAATTTATATACTCATTCAATAATTAAACTAGAATGTACAAAATACAATATAACTTCCTGATAATACAGTTTAAATATTAATTTACAATCAATGATTGTATCTCAGCTGCGCCAAAACAGATCAAGTTCGATTTTTACGTGATTCCCATACAAATTGCTACGATTGTTCGATCGATCGTACTGGAATATGGAGTATGTTTGGGTCATGACTGCTCGCGATAGATGAAATGATGTCTTTTCATCAGTTGCGAAGACAGAATCGGAAGATTCGATTTTCAGTTGAGCACCGTGTTTCTGATATTGAAGACCGCTGAAACTTCCGAAAAAGCATGGTTGATGTTCCAGAAATTCAACTTTCGAATCATCAATTCAAAAGAGGAGAATTGCGCGTAACAAAATCTCAATGATAGAAGTGTGTTGAATACTGTTGATTTGACGTTCAAAGCGATCGCCGTTCACTTCAAGTTTTGAGTTCATTCGTACAATAATTCAGATGCTCGCAATTCATTTCAGTTCGCTGTAAACATTAGTTTGTGGTTCAGCGGGATCATGAGCCCGGGGAAGGCCTGCTAAAAATGACAAGCGTCGGCGCTGAAGTCCTGTCCGAAATTCACGGCCTTGCAAATCTGCCTCAGGCGGCCCTCGAAAACATTGCGCGATCTGTCCGGACGCAAACGTACCGGAGTGGCGAAAAGCTCGCGGAGCGAGGCCAAGACGCTGATCACGTATGTTTCGTGATCTCAGGTCACCTGCGTGTTCTCAACTATTCCAGTGCCGGTCGGATGGTTCGATATGCTGCTCTGGGGCCTGGTGACTTCTTCGGCGAGCTTGCGGCCATCGACGGACAACCTCGATCTGCAACTGTCGTTGCTGAGAGTGATTGCGAGATCGCCATCCTGGCTGCTGATCAGTTTCAGGAACTGATTACCACTCAGCCCGGGTTTGCGTTTGCCCTCATTCAGAGACTCGCGAGTATCGTCCGCGCCTGTGACAAGAGGATTATGGATCTGAGTTCACTCGGACCCGCTCAGCGGGTTTATCTCGAACTGCTCCGCCTCGTGGAACCCGCTCCCCTCCGCAGCCAAAGTTGGGTTGTATATCCGGTCCCGACCCAAGCAAACCTTGCCAGCACACTGGGAACGACACGCGAGACCGTCGCCCGCGTTATCAGTCGTCTGACATCCGACGGTGTCGTCTCACGAAAAGCGAAATCTCTGTACATTAGAGACCGGAACCGGTTGGAGGCCTTGGCCCTGCAGGCGTAAACACCGCTCACACTGGATGACGTCGCTGTCTGCGATCGATCGACTTTCAGTCTTGCCTTGTAGCCAGGTCCCTTTGCGCAACCGTTTGCCCGCCCGTTAGGCTACGTCATATGAGCACGATCGCCTTAATCGTTGCGGCTGGTAGCAGCGTCCGGTTCGGAGGTGCCGTTCCCAAGACATATGCCATGTTGGGAGGTCAGCCGGTACTGTCTCACAGCCTGCAAACCTTGGGTGCTCACCCGGCCATCGATGCCGTCCGCGTAGTCATTCAAGAGGATCATCGACAGCTCTATGCCCAAACATTGACTGATCGCAGGGCCTCACCCAAAATTCTCGAGCCTGTTCTAGGGGGTGGCGAGCGACAAGAATCCGTAAGACTTGGCCTGGAGAGCATCGCCCCTCTCTCACCTCAGACCGTGATCATCCACGACGCGGCGCGACCATTGCTCACCTCCACCCTCATCGAACGTGTTCTCGCACCGGTCCAAACGGAGAATTCGGGTGTTTCCGGTGCAATTGCTGCGTTACCGGTTTCAGATACCGTCAAGCGATCGACAACGGAAACAACAAGTGCCGGACAACCTTTGATCGCAAAGACTGTCGATCGCCGTAATCTCTGGCGCGCGCAAACACCTCAAGCATTTGACTTCCGAGCGATCGTGGCGGCGCATCAGATGGCCGTGAATGACGTACATACCGACGACGCTGCGATTGCAGAGGCGTCGGGGCTAGACGTCGCACTTGTACCGGGGGAGATGGAAAACCTCAAAATCACCAACGCAGAGGATCTTGCTCGCGCAGAAATGTTCTTGTCGGCACAGCGAGGTGATATCCGGGTAGGCAACGGTTTCGACACACACCGCTTTGAGTCAGGAGATCACGTTACGCTTTGCGGCGTGTCCATTCCCCATGACAAAGGCCTGCAGGGACACTCCGATGCTGACGCCGCCCTGCACGCGGTCACGGACGCACTGCTATCAGCTATTGGTGCGGGAGATATCGGACTCCACTTCCCACCCACGGACGAACGGTGGAGAGACGAGCCCTCAGAGACATTCGTTGCCTACGCGGCAGAACGCCTCCGCGAAATGAACGGAATAATTTCAAACATCGACGTCACCATCATCTGCGAGAGTCCCAAAATCGCGCCCCACCGCGAGAACATGAAAAATCGGCTCGCCGCCATGACTGGTGTGGATCCGACTCGTGTAAGTGTAAAGGGCACGACCACGGAACGCCTCGGTTTCACGGGTCGAGGCGAAGGGATAAGTGCCCTAGCGACAGCGACAATCCGGCTACCGTATTCCCACTCGAATCTGGCCGATACACCCCGAGGTCACCAACTCAAGTGACGCAAGTTCCACCTGAAGGTCATCGTCTACCACCGGGCCTCTCAGCAACCCACCCTGCGGCACTCCTAGCAACGTGGTTCGGTTCGGGATTACTGCCCTGGGCGCCAGGCACCTGGGGATCCCTGTGTGCGCTGCCTTTCGCCGCGCTGCTCCACTACCAGTTCAACGAAATCGGTCTGGCAGTGGCTGCAGTCATTGTTTTCGTGATTGGATGGCTTGCCTCAAATGTATATATCGAGGCCAATCGAGCTGCTGAAATCGATGACGCGGATCCAAAAGCGATCGTCGTCGATGAAGTCGCGGGACAGTGGCTCACTCTGGCTGTCGCACCTCTCGATCCAATGATGTTCGCTCTGGGATTTGTCCTGTTCCGGTTCTTTGACATCGTGAAGCCTTGGCCAGCAAACATGATTGATAAACACATCAAAAGCGGACTAGGCATCATGCTCGACGATATTGTGGCGGGAATTTACGCTAGCGCAGTACTGCTGTTGATCCGCATTTTCGCTGGTGTGAACTGATGTTTGACGATGAAATTCGCCACAAGGTGAGCAGTCTGCTCAAAGCCTGTCGAGCCAAAGGCCTACATATCTCAACTGCCGAATCATGCACGGGCGGTTTGATTGCTGCTGCTTTGACTGAGATATCGGGATCCTCGGATGTATTCGAACGTGGCTTCGTCACCTATCAAGATGATGCAAAAGCAGAGAATCTCGGCGTGTCACGACAGACACTCACCGCACATGGCGCGGTCAGTGAGCCAGTCGCGCGGGAAATGGCTGCCGGGACCCTCGATCGCTCGACATCTCAGGTCAGCGTGGCGGTAACCGGCATTGCCGGTCCTGGGGGAGGCTCACCACAGAAACCCGTTGGGCTGGTGCATATTGCATCTGCTTCAAACGAGGGCGCCTCCCATCATCGACGATGTGAATTTGGCGAGATTGGCCGCGAAGGCATTCGCGATGCCACCATCCGTGAAGCGCTGGACATGCTGACAGAAATCGTCGCCGCTTACCCTAGCGGGTAATTCGCCGGAACATGCGAGCCGATAGCGATGACATGTCGATGCGCCTGCGCGGGCGCGATGTATTTTACGTTACGCTTGTAACCTTCGGACTGACGAGTGTTGGGATCGCCGCCATCGTCGGGCTGGCGGAGATTTCGGCAGACAACGCCGCGACCTCACGCAAGCTCAATCTCGCTGTTCTGTTCGGCAGCATTCTCCTCCTTAACGGGTCTCTATTTCTGGCCGTCAAGATCGTGCTGATGCGC
>DEBC01000098.1:19050-25073 GCA_002348365.1 Alphaproteobacteria bacterium UBA2966
GCTGGGCATCATTCTGGTGGCCACAATTGAAGGCATCGAACGGGTATTCGAAATCTCTGCCGGTCAACTCACGTCATGGTTGATTGCGCCGGACGGGTTTACCTGGGTTGGATTGGTGGGCGGCGTATTGTTCATTGGCCTGTTGGCGCCTTTCGGCGAAGAACTGCTCTTCAGAGGCTTGGTTTATCGCTGGCTTAAAGACCTGTGGGGCCCGATGACGGCCGCACCAATAAGCGCCACACTCTTCGCAAGCGCGCATTTTTACTACCCCCTTCCGCATATGCTGCTGGTCGCATTTTTAGGGCTGGTGCTAGCAATCTCCTATGAACGGAGTGCTTCAATCTGGGTCCCCATCGGGATCCATGCGGCACAGAACACAACCGTCGTTGTCCTCATTTACTTCTCGCTTCACTAGCGCAACGCATTTGTAAAGCTTCTGACAAAACCCGATAGAACGGGTCGACTTTGGAGGATGCGGCGGTGCCGTATGTGTCCAATATCCGAAATCGCCAAGAGAACGGATGATTACCGTCAGTGGCCACAAGGTGCGCTATGTGATTTCTTCGGGCGGTGGCACGTCGCTACCGAAGAGCTCGTCTGCACGGCGTTCGAACGCATGCACCATGACTTTTACGGCTTCTCCGAAGACGCGCTCCACCATGAGTTGGAGTACGCGGGAATGAAATTCGAAATCAACGAAGAAATCGATCGTGCACGAATCGGCACCTTCGGGGATGAAAATCCAATGATTGTTCAAATATCGAAAGGGTCCATCCGAGTACGAAACATCTATTCGATTGGGTCGGCTGAGCGTGACGGTTGATGTAAACCGCTCACGAAACATCCGATAGCCGATTACCAGATCCGCAACAATGAGGTTTTCTTCGCGCCGCCGAATTCTGGCATCGACGCACCATGGCAGAAACTCAGGGTACCTGCCGACATCCGCAACGAGATCAAACAACTGTTCGGGAGAATGGTGAAGTACCCGAACTTCGGCGTGCGTCGGCATAGTGCCCTAGGCTGGTTGGGGCGGGGGCTCTAACGAACCGGAATCCCTCAGCGAGCCTTCCCGCGACGCACGCAATCGCTTGAAGTCATCGCCAGCGTGATAGGACGACCGCGTGAGCGGCGAGGCCGAAACCATCAGAAAGCCCTTTGCCCATGCGGTGGTTTCGTATCGTTCGAATTCCTCGGGCTTCACAAACCGGTCGATGGGCGCATGTTTCGGAGTCGGCTGCAGGTACTGCCCGATGGTCATGAAGTCCACACCTGCAGACCGCATGTCGTCCATTACCTGGAATACTTCCGACGTATCCTCACCCAGACCTACCATCATGCCAGATTTCGTGAAGACAGACGGGTCGAGTTCCTTGACCTGATCCAGCAACCTCAATGAATGGAAATAGCGCGCGCCAGGCCTAATTGTCGGATACAGGCGTGGCACCGTTTCGAGATTGTGGTTGAAGACGTCAGGTTTGGCTGCCACCACCGCCTCGATAGCACCCTGCTTACGTAGGAAATCGGGCGTAAGCACCTCGATCGTCGTGTCCGGCGCGTAGCGCCGTACCGACTCGATGACCCGGACGAACTGGTTCGCTCCTCCGTCATCCAGATCGTCCCGATCCACGGACGTTATAACAATGTGATGAAGGTTCAGACGTGCAGCAGCCCGCCCAACATTTTCCGGTTCTGCCGGGTCTACGGCGTTCGGCCGGCCTGTCGCGACATTGCAGAAGGCGCATGCGCGCGTGCAAATGTCACCCAAGATCATCACGGTCGCATGGCCATGTGTCCAGCACTCGCCAATGTTTGGACAGGCTGCTTCTTCGCAAACGGTATTCAGGCGCAAATCACGCATAAGTTTGCGCGTTTCATGGTACTGCGGAGAGGTCGGGGCCTTGACGCGAATCCATGGAGGTTTGCGTGGGACTGGATTTTCCGGCCGATTGCGCTTCTCAGGGTGTCGGAGCGCAGCGAGGTCTGTGATGGAATTGCTCGCCATATCGAATCAGAAGTGGATCACTCGGCCCAATGCGTCAAGCACCGATTCGTGCATCATTTCTGACAGGGTCGGATGTGGAAACACGGAGTGGACCAAGTCTTCCTCGGTGCACTCCAGAGTGCGTGCGACTGTGTAACCCTGGATCAGTTCTGTCACTTCAGCACCAATCATGTGAGCACCCAAAAGCTCGCCTGTGTCGGCGTCAAACACCGTCTTCACCAGGCCCTCAGCCTCGCCCAATGCAATCGCTTTTCCGTTTCCCAGGAAGGGAAACCTGCCAATATGCACCGTGTGCCCGGCCTCAATAGCCGCAGCTTCTGTTAAACCGATACTCGCAACCTGAGGAGCACAATAGGTGCATCCAGGGATTTTCGTGGTATCCAACGGGTGCACCCCGTCCACACCTGCAATTCGCTCCACACAAAGAACACCTTCATGGCTCGCTTTGTGCGCCAACCAGGGCGGGCCGGCCAAATCGCCGATCGCATAAACCCCTGGAGCGCTCGTTTCGCACCACTGATTGATCACAACATGCCCGCGGTCGATTTGAACTCCGGCTTCCTCCAGCCCGAGATTCTCGACATTCCCGGTTATTCCGACCGCCATGATCACACGATCGAAATTGAGCCCTTTTTCTCCATCGGCACCGAGATTGACGGTTGCCGCAACGGTCCCCCTGCCCTTTTTCAACGCGGTAACCGTTGCGCCGGTATGTATGGTCATCCCCTGCTTTTCGAACGATTTTCGAGCGAATGCTGAGATTTCGTCATCTTCGACGGGGAGTACGCGGTCGAGAACTTCAACGACCGTCACATCAGACCCTAATTCGTTGAAAAAACTGGCAAATTCAATGCCAATAGCCCCTGAACCCACGACCAAGAGCGACTTTGGCAAGACGTCCGGCACCATCGCTTCACGATAGGACCAGATGAGCTTGCCATCCGCTTCGAGCCCCGGCAGGTCGCGAGCCCGGGCACCTGTCGCCAAGATGATATGCGAGGCGGAAATTTCCAGGGAAGTTCCGTCCTTAAGAGACACAGACAATTTGCCCGGAGCAGCTAGTCGGCCGCGTCCCTCCACAACATCGATTTTGTTTTTCTTAAGCAGATGAGCGACACCACCAGCGAGTTGACCTGCAACGCTTCGACTTCTCTCAACTATTTTTGCAAGATCGATTTTCAAGTCTTTGGCGGATAGGCCAAATTCTTCCAGGCGCGTCATCAAGTGATGGATCTCTGATGCCCGCAACAAGGCCTTTGTCGGAATACACCCCCAGTTCAGGCAAATGCCTCCAAGATGCTCTGCTTCGACCACGACCGTTTTCTGACCCAACTGAGCGGCACGAATTGCCGCCACGTAGCCCCCGGGTCCGCCCCCAACGACCACAACGTCGTATTGATTTTCGGTCATACGTCTTCTGCCGACTCGCCTACAACAGCATTGTCATAGGATCTTCAATCAGATTCTTGAAAGTTCCCAAGAGTTGCGCGCCAAGAGCACCATCGACGACACGATGATCGCATGAAAGGGTACAGCTCATCACGGTCGCCACGCTCAATGCGCCATCTTTGACAACTGGACGTTGCTCGCCGGCGCCCACCGCCAAGATAGCGGATTGCGGAGGATTGATAATCGCACTGAACTCGCGAATGCCGTACATCCCAAGGTTTGAGATGGAGAACGTCCCACCCTGATACTCCTCGGGCATCAATTTGCCGTCGCGTGCACGACCAGCGAGATCCTTCATTTCGGCCGATATCATTGCGAGCCCCTTGTGATCCGCATTCCGAATAATCGGCGTAATCAGTCCGGCTTCTATGGCTACGGCGACGGATACATCAATGGATCCGTGACGAACCATTCCTTCTTCCGACCAGCTCGCATTGGCCTCCGAGTTTTTCTGCAGGGCCAGCGCAACAGCCCGAATAACGAAATCATTCACAGAGATCTTGTAGTCTGTACCATCGCGTTCGTTGAGTTCCTTGCGCATCGCCAGCAGTCGATCAATCTCACAGTCTACGGTGAGGTAAAAATGCGGCACGGTTTGCTTCGATTCCAAAAGCCGCCTCGCGATAACCTTGCGCATGTTCGAGTGAGGCACGACTTGGCTCTCGCCAGTCGCGACGACTGGGCTTGGAGCGGCCACTACAGGAGCTGGTGCAGGCGCTGCTTGCGCCGGAGGCACAGAGGCCTCTACTGGTGCACCCGAAAGTGCCGCTTCAATGTCCGCCTTTACGATTCTGCCGCGAGGTCCGGTTCCGCGGATAGAAGTGAGGTCGAGTCCCGCCTTCTCGGCCATACGTCGGGCAAGTGGGCTAGCGAATATCCTTTCGCCGCCTGACCCAGCGTCATTCGGGATCGGTGCTAAGGCGGGTACCGGGGTCGAAGCAGTTTCAGGCGGCGCGGCCGGCGCTGACTGCACGGCCGGCGATGCCTCCCCCGCGGGAGCGGGCGCCGGAGACGCTGCCTGCGGTGGCAGGAAACCATCCAAGGACGATGCGTCTTCACCCTCCTCCAGCAATACTGCGATGGGCTGATTGACCGGCACTCCTTCGGTGCCTTCCGGGATCAGCAGTTGCCCGACAGCCCCCTCGTCCACCGCTTCGACTTCCATCGTCGCTTTATCAGTTTCGATCTCGGCGATGATGTCTCCCGCGCTGACGTTGTCACCCTCTTTGATCAGCCAGCGGGCAAGCGTTCCTTCGGTCATGGTCGGCGAAAGAGCTGGCATGGTTATGGTAGTTGGCATACTGGCTCCTCAGGATCTGTACGAAACGGATTTCGCCGCTTCTACGATGTCGTCAACTTGGGGCAAGGCAAGCCGCTCCAGATTGGCGGCATAGGGCATCGGTACATCTACGCCGCTCACACGTGCAACTGGCGCATCAAGCCAATCAAATGCCTCTTCCATTACACGGGCGGTTACTTCGGCACCAATTCCACAAGTAGCCCATGCCTCTTCAACCGTCACCAGGCGATTTGTCTTTTTCACGGAGTCCACGATGGTCGCCGTATCCATGGGGCGGATAGTCCTCAGGTCGACAACTTCGGCGTTGATGCCTTCCGCTGCGAGCACTTCTCCCGCCTGCAGGGATTTCTCCACGCCGATCGAATAGCTGACTATCGTGACATCGGACCCGTCACGCACAACATTCGCCCGGCCGATCGGCACTGTGAAATCATCGATGACCGGAACATCTCCGTGCTGTCCGTAAAGGAGTTCGTTTTCCAGGAAAACCACGGGGTTCGGATCTCTAATCGCGGATTTCAACAAACCCTTGGCATCTGCCGCAAAGCAAGGAGCCACCACCTTGAGACCCGGCACATTTGCGTACCACGAGGCATAGTCCTGGCTGTGTTGCGCGGCAACGCGTGAAGCCGCGCCATTCGGGCCTCGGAATACGATGGCACAAGTCATCTGCCCGCCCGACATGTAGAGCGTTTTCGCAGCCGAATTCACGATCTGATCGATAGCTTGCATGGCAAAATTGAACGTCATGAATTCGACGATGGGCCGCAACCCGTTGAAAGCGGCGCCCACTCCAATGCCGGCAAATCCCTGCTCTGTGATCGGGGTGTCGATGACCCGCTGAGCGCCAAACTCATCGAGTAAACCCTGACTTACCTTGTAGGCGCCCTCATATTCGGCCACCTCTTCACCCATCAAGAAGACACCGGGATCACGGCGCATCTCTTCGGCCATGGCATCACGAAGCGCATCGCGCACGGTGGTTGACACCATTTCCGTTCCGACCGGAACGTCGACATCCGGTGGGCGCACCTGAGCAGGTTGCGCTGGCTTAGGCTCTTCGTGAACTACTGCGGGTTCACTCTGTGTGTCTGCCGTCGGCGCTTCTTCTGGTGGAGGCGGAGCCGGTTCCGGCGTGTCCATTGCGCCGGCCTTTTCACCTTCCGCCAACAGAATGGCGATGGGTTGATTGACCTGAACACCATCCGTACCCTCTGCGACGAGTAACTTGCCGATTGCACCGTCATCGATTGCTTCGAGTTCCATCGT
>DEBC01000098.1:25407-88721 GCA_002348365.1 Alphaproteobacteria bacterium UBA2966
GCCTTGTCGGTCTCGATCTCGGCAAGAATATCGCCCGACGTCACCGAATCGCCCTCCTTGACCAACCAGCGCGCAAGCGTTCCTTCCGTCATCGTCGGCGACAGAGCGGGCATGAGCAATTCAGTGGGCATGTTCCTCTCCCCGCGCCTCAGGCTTCAATCAGCACATCGGTGTAGAGTTCTGAGGCGTCCGGTTCGGGGCTCTGTTGGGCGAATTCCGCAGCTTCGGAAACAATTTCCCGAACTTCCCTATCGATCTCCTTAAGTGCCTCTTCGTCCGCCATCTTGGCCTTTAAAAGGACATCGCGAGCGTGATCTATGGGATCGCGCTCTTCCCGCACTTTCTGAACTTCTTCACGCGTTCGGTACTTGGCTGGATCCGACATTGAATGCCCGCGATAACGATATGTTTTCATTTCCAGGAGCATTGGTCCTTTGCCGGCCCGGCAGTGCTTAACCGCCCTCTCGCCCGCTTCTTTCACCGCCAGGACATCCATGCCATCCACTTGTTCACCCGGAATGGTGAAGCTCTCGCCACGGCGGTAGAGCTCTGTCAGCGCTGAGGAGCGTTGAACGGAAGTTCCCATGGCGTAATGGTTGTTTTCGATGACGAATATCACCGGCAAACTCCACAATTCAGCCATGTTGAATGACTCATAGACTTGACCTTGATTGGCCGCGCCATCGCCGAAGTAGGTAAGCACGACATTGTTGGTCCCGTTATATCTTTCGGCGAATGCCAGACCTGTGCCCAAGGGGACCCAGGCGCCAACGATTCCATGTCCGCCGTAGAAGTTCTTTTCACGAGAAAACATGTGCATGGATCCCCCTTTGCCACTGGAGTATCCACCGCTGCGACCCGTGAGTTCCGCCATAACGCCTTTGGGATCCATACCGCATGCCAGCATGTGACCGTGATCCCTGTAGCCGGTGATAACGCAATCATCTTCGGTGATCGCTGCCTGCAGGCCTACGACCACTGCTTCCTGACCAATGTAGAGGTGACAGAAGCCGCCGATCAGTCCCATTCCGTACAACTGGCCCGCGCGTTCTTCGAATCGCCGGATCAGAAGCATCTGTCTGTAATATTCGATGAGTTCTTTCGAAGGCGCTGGAGATTTCTTGGTGCGGGTTGAACTCCCGGTCTTCTTGGATCCGGATTTTGCCGCCGTTCCCGCGGTTGCATTGCTACGTTTTGAGCGACTCTGCGCCATTGTCTCCCCTCAACCAAACAGTTCCGGGCACGCCGCCGGCAATGCGCCGCCGCATTGAGCGCCCTCAGTGATGGCGTAGGCCATCAACTCAGGATATCCGCCGCGTGATGATATCGCGAGAGGAGTCTGCTACGGAACAACATATTGTGAGTCGAGCCCACCCACTAACTTATTACGATATCGAACAGAATTCGCCTCTGTCCGGGTTACCACTGTTCGCATTATCCGCATCACCTAACCGGCTGCAACCCCGACTACCGCACCCATGGGGCAAGCGGTTGCATCAACGTGTCAAGAATATGAGCTCATCGGGATGGGCAAGCCCAAGAACGATGCGGGAACGCTCATCGAGCATGTCACGATCCAATCCATCTAACCTCAGTAGCGACACCCGGTGTTCCAACTCCATGCGAGCGGAACGAACCCGAAGCAATTCTCCAGATGCATGATCAATCTGCTGACTCAACTGTCGCCAAGCCGCTAACCCTCGATCGCCCTGCACGGCGTGGTAGCTGATATAGCCGATGGTCGCTATGCAGAGTAGCGGCAGAATGCAATGACGCAGTCTGCGGGTCAGTTCTGGCGTCGCAGTCATGCATCCAACGAATCACAGGCGATTCTTGGTCGTCAAGGAAATTCTTTATTAGTCCGTAAGTTAGCTCGAGACTCTGATATCCCGAATCATATAAATTCACGGAATCTCGCGTTTCAAGTTCTTACTTCACTACAGTCCGCCCCGCGTAAACTGAGGCTCGACCGAGCTGTTCTTCGATTCGTATTAGTTGATTATATTTCGCCGTTCGATCAGATCGCGACAACGATCCCGTTTTGATCTGTCCACAGTTTGTAGCAACCGCCAAATCAGCAATTGTCGTGTCTTCGGTTTCGCCGGACCGATGTGACATTACAGCCGTATACCCCGCATGGTGAGCCGCCTCTACGGTCTGCAGTGTCTCGGTGAGGGTTCCGATCTGATTGACTTTGACGAGAATCGAATTGGCAGTGCCACTTTCGATACCTTGTTTCAGTCGATCACGATTGGTCACGAACAGGTCGTCACCAACAAGCTGGACGCGATTTCCGATCGTGTCAGTTAAAGCCTTCCAGCCTTCCCAATCATCCTCAGCCATACCATCCTCGATAGAGATGATGGGATACCGGCTCACCAATTCTTCATAGATTCGGACCATACCCGCCGCGTCCAGAGTCTTACCCTCGCCGGCCAGTACATATTTGTCGCCTTCATAGAATTCCGTAGCTGCCGAGTCGAGAGCCAGGAAGACATCCTCTCCTGGCCGGTATCCGGCGGTCTCGATAGCTTTCATCACGAATTCGATGGCTTCATCCGCGCTACCGATAGAAGGCGCAAACCCGCCTTCGTCGCCCACATTGGTGTTGTGCCCGGCATCGCTCAAGCCCTTTTTCAGCGACTGGAATATCTCTGCTCCAATTCGAACGGATTCCGCGCAACTGTCCGCCGATACGGGCATCACCATGAATTCCTGGAAATCGATCGGGTTGTCTGCGTGAGCCCCGCCGTTGATGATATTCATCATAGGCACTGGAAGAGTCCGGCCTGCGACTCCGCCGATATATGCGTAAAGCGGCAGATTACAGGCCGACGCCGACGCCCGGGCGACCGCGAGGCTTACGCCGAGGATTGCATTTGCACCAAGCCGGCCCTTGTTGGGTGTACCGTCCAACGAAACCAATATCTCGTCAATTGCGGGTTGTTCCCGTGCATCCAGGCCCGACACGGCATCAAAAATCTCTCCGTTCACCGAGTTCACTGCCTGGCGAACGCCTTTGCCAAGATAACGATCTCCGCCATCACGCAATTCGGTCGCCTCATGTGTGCCTGTCGACGCACCGGACGGTACAGCCGCGCGCCCACAAGAGCCGTCCGCAAGCTCGACATCCACCTCGACTGTTGGATTTCCTCTACTATCGAGTATCTCGCGTGCTCGGATATCAACGATCGCCGTCATTCAACCCTCACCGTAGATTGTTCAGAATTATTGCGGGACAGACCTCATTCGCGCTCAGATTGACGCCCAATTCAGGTCAATCCTTTGGCCAAACGATCAAATGCCAAGAGCCTGCCTACGATTGCCCCCAATTCGTCCAAGCGCACCATGTTCGGGCCGTCAGAAGGCGCATTATCGGGATCTTCGTGCGTTTCCATGAATACCGCAGCAACTCCCACTGCTACTGCGGCTCTTGCCAACACGGGGACGTATTGGCGATCCCCGCCACTCCGAGAGCCCAGTCCACCCGGTTGCTGCACTGAATGAGTTGCGTCGAACACAACCGGATAACCCGTCTGCGCGAGAATCGGAAGTGACCGCATGTCGCTTACCAGAGTGTTGTATCCGAAACTGGCACCACGTTCCGTAAGTAGAATGTTGTCGTTGCCCGCACCGCTGACCTTTTCGGCAACGTTCTTCATGTCCCAAGGTGCCAAGAACTGACCCTTTTTCACGTTAACCACACATCCCGTGCGAGCCGCTGCCTGTAACAGGTCAGTTTGACGGCAGAGGAATGCCGGGATTTGAAGAACATCGACGACTTCGGCCAAATCCGCGCACTGTGCTTCGTTGTGCACGTCGGTCAAGACAGGGCATCCCACGGTCGTGCGGATCTCTGAGAAAACGGGTAGTGCTTCTTCGAGCCCAACGCCGCGTGGGCTCGTTGAGCTGGTTCGATTGGCCTTGTCGAAAGAGGTCTTGTAGATGAAACCGACTCCCAAAGCCTCGGTAATCTCCGAAAGTCGCGACGACACGTCCAACGCATGTTGACGGCTTTCCATCGCACATGGTCCGGCAATCAATGTCAGCGGTAGATCGTTGCCAAGGGTCAGTCCATTTACCGTCACGTGTCGGACGGCGGTCGTCATCAGACGAGCCTCGACTGCGTCACTGCCGCTTCTATGAAGGAGGCGAACAACGGATGAGGATCGAAGGGCTTCGACTTCAACTCAGGATGGAACTGAACGCCAATGAACCAGGGATGATCGGGAACTTCCAAGATCTCAGGCAGGAATCCGTCGGGAGATTTGCCGGGAAAGATAACGCCTGATTTCGCCAGCAGGTTCTCATAGGCAAGATTCACTTCATAACGGTGGCGGTGCCGCTCACTGATCCGGTCCTGATTGTAGATCTCCGATACTTTGCTTGTCGGGCTCAGCACGCACTCATAGGCGCCCAATCGCATCGTGCCGCCGACATCGCTTTCAGCGTCGCGATGCTCGATTTTCCCTTCCTTCTCCCACTCCGTCATCAGTCCAACGACCGAATCCTCGCATTCACCAAATTCTGTTGAACCGGCACCGGATAGATCGGCCATGTTTCGTGCAGTTTCGATCACGGCCATCTGCATGCCGAGACATATCCCGAAGTATGGAATTCGACGTTCCCGAGCGATTCTCGCCGCCGCGATCTTGCCCTCGATCCCTCTTTCACCGAACCCGCCAGGTACCAAAATTCCGTTCACGCCTTCGAGATAGTGGAGATTGCCGTCCTGCTCGAAGGTCTCGGATTCGATCCATTCGATGTCGACACTGACTTTATTGGCGATTCCGCCATGCACCAGTGCCTCATCCAGGGATTTGTAGGCGTCCTTGAGACCGGTGTACTTCCCCACAACGGCAATTTTCACTTCGCCGTCCGGCGCAGAAAGCCTTCCTGTGATCTCCTCCCACGTACCGAGATCGGGTTCGGGCACTCCCGACATCCCGAAAGCCTGCAGTATCTGGCTGTCGAATCCTGCCAAGTGATAGCGGAGCGGGACTTCATAGATCGACTCGACGTCGAGTGCGGGGATCACTGCATCGTCCCGAACATTGCAGAACAGCGCAATCTTTCGACGTTCGATCACTGGTATTTCACGGTCGCAGCGACACAGGAGGATGTCAGGTTGGATTCCGATCCCGCGCAGTTCCTTCACCGAATGCTGTGTGGGTTTGGTCTTCAGTTCTCCCGCGGAGGGAATGAAAGGCAACAGGGTGAGGTGAACGAACAGCGATCGATCCCGACCAAGTTCGTTACCGAGCTGCCTGATGGCTTCAAAAAACGGCAAGCCTTCTATGTCGCCGACCGTGCCTCCGATCTCGCACAGGACGAAATCCTGATCATCCACATCAGCGCACACGAATTCCTTAATGGCGTCGGTCACGTGGGGAATAACTTGAACCGTGGCACCGAGATAGTCCCCCCGGCGTTCCTTGGCAATGATGCGCTGATAAATTCGGCCCGATGTAATGTTGTCACTCTGGCGCGCTGCGACACCCGTAAAACGCTCATAGTGACCCAAATCCAGGTCGGTCTCGGCACCGTCATCAGTGACATAAACTTCCCCGTGCTGATAAGGGTTCATGGTTCCTGGATCGACGTTCAGATAAGGATCCAGCTTGCGCAGACGCACCTTGAATCCCCGTGCCTGAAGCACGGCGCCAAGCGCTGCGGATGCGAGACCTTTTCCCAGGGAGGACACGACGCCGCCGGTAATGAAGATGTACCGCGTCATGGACCGCAAACATACATCAGAGACGCCGCGCCCCCAAGCAAAAGAGGGGCGAAAGCAACAAATTGTCTCACAGGATCAGCAATTATTGCGAAAGGGGAACCGAAGGACCGCTTCGGTCCTGAGACGGGCTGCTGGATGAAGGGGCCTTTGGATCAGTCGTATCGATGACCGATGACGGTCCGTCCGAACCACCCGAGAGAATGGCCAACATGATGCTTGTCGCGATAAAGCAAGTCGCGAGTATAGCCGTCGTACGGGTGAGCAAGTTTGCGGCGCCCCGGCTGGACATCATGCTGCCGCCACCGGCACCACCTCCGCCCATGCCCAAAGCCCCGCCTTCACTCCGCTGCATCAGTATGACGCCGACCAGCGCTAGCGCGAGAAGAATGTGGGTCACAAGAATGACGGTAATCATGGCGCATTCCTAGACGAAGCCGCAGGCCGAAGCAATGATCCGTCCTCCACTCAACCAAAGGCCTCAACGATCGGCCAAAAAGTCTCTGCCTTCAGACTGGCGCCCCCGACAAGCCCACCATCGACATTTGTGATGGACATGATCTCTTGGGCATTGCCCGGATTGACGGAGCCGCCATACAGCAGCCGCAGCTGTTCAGAATCGGCGCCAAATCGCTCACCGATCTGGCTCCTCATGGCATCGTGGACGTCCGCAATTTCCTCACTCGTAGGCGTCCGACCGGTCCCAATGGCCCATACAGGTTCATAGGCGACGACAGTATTCGATGCGGTCGTCCCATCAGGAAGGGAGTCAGCGAGTTGGCGACCAACAATTGCAAGAGCTTCTCCAGCGTCCCGCTGCGCCTCCGTCTCACCGACACAAACTACGGGTATAAGGCCAGCACGGCGGGCGGCAACCGCCTTTTCGCATACCTGGCTGTCCGTTTCTCCATGGTTTGTCCGTCTCTCGGAATGCCCGACGATGACATATGAACAACCAACGTCCTGCAGCATTTCGGCGCTCAAATCTCCGGTATGCGCACCACTGGCTTCGACATGACAGTCCTGCGCCCCCAGTGAGATGCTGGTCCCACGAATTAAGTCGAAAACTGGCACAAGCACATGCGCGGGTGTGCACACCAGTATGTCGCAGGGAGAGGAGCTTTGCGCATCGGCCAGTTTCGCCAACCCAGAAGCCAGCTCGGCGGCTCCGGCCAAGGTACCGTTCATTTTCCAGTTTCCCGCTACCAGCGGGCGCGGCGCACTTGTCATGGCAAGAATTCTCGCTAGTTCAATTTTGGAAGGTGTTATAGGCGGGATCGTCGGCGCTGGCCACACACGACCGCGACACACGCAAACATTTTGCCTATCACGCGCCTCGGTGGTTGACAAAACAAGTCGTTTGCGCCGCTATCCCCGCTCTAGCTATCACAGAACGCCAGTCACCCGCGAATGACTGCAACGCCGTGGAACGAGAACACTAAATGCTGGAATCACTTCGAAAACAGACGGGTTCTTGGGTCGTCAAAGCATTCCTTGGACTGCTCATCCTGAGTTTCGCGGTCTGGGGCATTGGAGACATCTTTCGAGGACCCTCTGACGCGACCGTGGCCGTCGTTGGCGACGTCGAAATCACACGTACAGAGTATGGCGACGCTTATCGCAGGGAACTCGACAGGCTGACCCAAAGAACGGGCCAACAGATCGACGCAGAGCAAGCCCGACTGCTTGGAGTGCAGAACTTCACGCTTCAGCGCATGATCAATCGAGCGTTGCTGGACCAGGTCGCGGTGGGATACGGCCTCACTGTCACTGACAACGATCTGGCCGCGGACATTCGTACCAATCCGACATTCCAGAACAACTTCGGACGATTCGATCCGCTCCACTACCGGGATGTGCTCCGACAATTGGGATACAGCCGAGAATACTTCGAATTTGTGCGGCGGTCTGATCTGCGACGCAATCAGCTCATGACAAGCATTGCCTTGGGCGCAGGCGCTCCCAAACCCGTCGTAGACGCAATCTACCGTTATCGGGCCGAACGCCGTATTGCCGATTTCGCTGTCGTTCTGAATTCTTCAATGCCAGAACCAGGGGCACCCGATAGCGGCGTGCTGGAACAATTTTATCAAGACGGAACACACCGCTATATGGCGCCGGAGTTTCGATCGCTCACCTACATCACGCTCTCACCAGAGTTATTGCTTGATGAAGTCACCGTGTCGGACAACGAAATTCAAGACGAGTATGAGTCTCGATTGGATGAGTTCATCGAGCCAGAGCAGAGAGACTTGTCACAGCTCGTGCTCGCTGACGAAACTGCTGCCAGAGACGCACTGCAGCAACTCCGTCAAGGGAGTTCATTCGACGACGTGGCCCGCGACGCCGCGGGTCTCGAGCCGGATGACACGGCGCTGGGCCTCTTGAGGATTGGTGACCTCCCGGTATCCAAGACGGCAGCCGATGCGGTGTTTACTGTTGCGGAAGGGGAATTTTCGGACCCGATCCAGAGCGATTTTGGATGGCACGTGTACCGCGTCAACAAGGTGGTCGCCGGCACGACAACATCATTTGCTGACGCAAAACAGCAATTGCAACGGGAGTTAGCTCTGCGCCGGGCGTCGGACAGCTTGTTTGAACTGGCAAACAGGCTTGAAGACGAACTGGCGGGCGGAGCATCTCTGGAGGAAGGCGCCAACCGCTTGAACCTGGACGCTGGACGCGCTGATCGTGTCGACGCCACTGGCACCGGTCCCGAGGGCACGCGACTGATCGATTTGCCGACCTTCCCAGAGTTTCTTCAGACCGCTTTCGAGACCCAAGAAGGTCAGGAATCGTCACTTACGGAAAGCACCGGGGGTGGATACTTCATCGTTCGCGTGGATGAAATCACACCGACCGCTGCGAAACCTCTCTCCTCCATCCGGGACGAGGTCATCGCTGACTGGAAACGGAGTGAGCAAAACCGCCTGTCTCGGGAACGCGCGGCAGCTCTAGCAGAGCGCCTGCGCCAAGGGGAAGACTTCAACGCCCTGGCCGCCAAGGAAGGGCTGGCAATTCGATCGACGCCGGCACTTAACAGATACGATGCGAGAACAAGTCCTGACGTGTCGGGAGAATTGCTGGCAAAGATATTTGAGTCAAAGAACGTCGGAGATGTTGCTGAAGGACCCACAGCGCAGGGAAACGGGCACACAATCGCGGTGCTGCGCCGCATCGATAAAATCACCGGTGACGCCGGCAACCCGACCGAGCGTCAGGAATTGCGTGATAATCTGAACCAAGCCCTCACGGACGATATCATGGCCCAGTATCGCGTCGCGCTGAGCAACGAGTATGATGTCGAGGTCAACCAGAACGCCATCGACAGCTTGTTTTAAGCATGACGGTCTTACCCACATTTGAAGAGTTTCACCGACTCTATGATGCGGGCCAAAATCAGGTTCTTTGGACGAACCTGGTCGCGGATCTTGAGACTCCTGTCTCGGCAATGCTCAAGCTGGCCGAAGGATCTCCCAACAGTTTTTTGCTGGAATCCGTCGAAGGGGGTGCCGTCCGGGGCCGTTATTCAATCATCGGGATGTCACCGGACGTCATTTGGCGATGCAGGGGCGACAGCGCCGAGATAAACCGTAGTGCGCTCCACGGCGACACCTTCCAGGAGTGTAGTGAAGGCTCGCTGGATTCACTCCGACAACTCATAAACGAATCTCGAATCGATCTCCCCGAGGAGCTGCCGCCGATGGCTGCGGGACTCGTGGGATACATGGCCTACGACACTGTCCGTCTGATGGAGCGACTTCCGGAGCCGAATCCCGACATCATGGGTATTCCGGACGGCATATTCGTTCGACCAACCGTGATGGCAATATTCGATTCCGTGAAGGACATCGTCACATTTGTATCTCCCGTCCGACCTACGCCGGGGGTTGCCGCGCAGCAAGCTTACCAGTCCGGGCTGGACACTTTGTTCAAGGCCACGGCTGCGCTTGAAACAAGCCTGCCACACATCCACGGTCGAAATGAGAGCCACATAAAACTGCCGGAACCCTCTTCCAACATGACGCACGCCGAGTACTGCGAGATGGTGGGCAAGGCCAAAGAATACATCGCGGCCGGTGACATCTTTCAAACTGTTCTCTCGCAGCGATTCAGCCTGCCATTTACCCTCCCTCCGTTCGCCTTGTATCGGGCCCTGAGACGAACGAACCCCTCTCCGTTCATGTATTACCTTCAATTGGAGGGCTTCTCGATCGTTGGATCGAGCCCCGAAATACTCGTGCGGCTTCGCGATGATACCGTCACCGTGAGGCCCATTGCAGGGACCCGGCCGCGCGGTACCGATCGCGCAGAGGATGAAGCCCTGGCGAGTGACCTACTGTCGGATCCCAAGGAATTGGCCGAGCATTTGATGCTGTTAGACCTGGGGCGGAACGACGTCGGCCGCGTCGCCAAGATCGGAAGCGTCAATGTAACCGAACAGATGGTTATCGAGCACTACTCCCACGTCATGCACATTGTTTCGAACGTCGAAGGCACAATTGACGAACAATTTGATGCCATGGATGCATTGTGTGGCGCGTTCCCTGCGGGAACGGTAAGTGGCGCTCCCAAAGTTCGAGCGATGGAAATCATCGACGAACTCGAGCCTGAGAAGCGGGGAGTGTATGCCGGAGCAATCGGCTATTTCTCCGCCAATGGCAGCATGGATACCTGCATCGCCCTGAGGACAGCCGTTGTGAAAGATGGGACGATGTATGTACAGGCTGGTGGTGGCATCGTTGCTGACAGCGATCCCGACGCTGAGTTTCAGGAAAGCTGCAACAAGGCAATGGCATTGATCCGGGCTGCAGAAGAAGCAGTGCGCTTCGCGACCGAGCCAGCGATCACCAATGAACCTCGATCCGCCTCCGGTCGAACGTGACCGCCCTACCCTGACTCCGGGGGATGTATCAGGAAAGCACTGATCGGCACCAACGCAATTCCGCGTGTCGCCAGCGTCGGCAACCACGCCTCTAGAGCCTCGAGCGTGCCGCGATGAGGGTGCGCGAGTCCCACGGCACGTCCGTGTGTTCGCGCCATGGCCTCAAGTTCTTCAAGACGTCGGCTGACATCTGCGGCCACCGGCACATTATCGAGAAAGACATCACGCCCGATGAAAGGCACGCCGTACCGGCGCGCTTGTACTCCGCTGACGCTGCCCCGCACAGTACGAGAGTCGAGAAACATCAGACCGCGGGCCCGAAGCTCGTTCATAACCAGCGCCATACCCTCTGCATCCTGGGTGAAGCGGCTACCCATGTGGTTGTTCACTCCGATAAACCCGTCAAATCTCGACAGGGCCCATCTCAATCGTCGCAGATTCTCTTCGACTGAAAGCTGGGTGAGCAGAACATTTGGGCCGGGGTCGTCCGCCCGGTTCTGAGGTTCCATGGGTAGATGGAGCATCAACTCGTGACCCGCTGCTCGAGCGGTTTCAGTCTGTGCCCGAAGATTCCGAGCGTAAGACATGAAGGAGAGCGTCAGTGGTCCCGGAAGTGCGATCGTTCGTGCAGCGTTGCGAACGTGAACGCCGAGATCATCAATGACGATTGCGACCATGGGCATTCCCTCAGGCACTGTCGAGGAGGCGGCATAACGCCGCCACGCCGGTGTTTCGACAGTTTCTTCAACGACATCAGGCACCCAGTTCCGACGCGATTGGAGTCCGTATCCTTTTGCGGTCTGATCCGTGGCGGAAAACTCGTGACGGTGTGGAATCACTGCCGCCGCCTGCGACTCTCCAACGACCGACCAGGCAAAATCCGATTGGTCTGGATGACCGGGAACGGACAGGTCCACTCTGTCCAAGGCCAATTCGTATCCGTTGTGATCGCGATCTATCTCGATGTCGGCCATAAACCGAGCTGGTTCGTGCTCGTCCTGATCGTATGAAGAGATCCAATACCCGGTGCTGGCACCCACCATGATTCCAATCATCAGCGCCACAGCAAAGAGTCCGATTCGATCGCCCGCATTTCGAAACGGATGACTTCCAAGCACCAATCGACATCGCGACAAGAGGTACGCCGCGAGCACGACGCAAAGCTCTCCAATCAATTTCAACTTCAGGGCCACGATCTACTCGAAATACTCAAACCGGCCTGCAAGAATTGCGTTCAGCGCTCATCGCAATCGCCCATTCGTTCGCTCGCGCCAATCCGGAATCTGATTCTTCCTCTCGATTGCCCGTTGGACTTGACGACATGCCCATTGCCCTGTTTGTTGCGGCACTCAAAAGAAACGGCGCTCTGCACCTACAATACAATGGTTTAATTTTTCCCTATAGTCTTTTGAAATGCTTGTCATAATCGACAACTACGACAGTTTTACCTACAACCTCGTCCATTTTCTGGGTGAGCTCGGCGCCGAATCTCGCGTTTTTCGAAACGACGCGATCGAGGTGGCCGATGTGTTGTCGCTTCGTCCAACCGGCATCGTCCTTTCTCCCGGACCTTGCGATCCTGATCGCGCTGGAATCTGCCTCGAATTGGTGGAAAGGGCCGCTGGCTCCTTCCCCATACTCGGGGTTTGCCTTGGACATCAATCTGTTGGACAGGCTTTCGGCGGCCGTATCGTGCGGGCACCGAATCTTATGCATGGGAAACTCAGCACAATTCGGCATGACGGTACTGGCTTGTTCGAAGGACTGCCGGCTGGGTTTCAGGCTACCCGCTATCATTCGCTCGCTATTGACCGCCATTCGCTTCCCGATTGCCTGCGTATTACCGCAGAAACCAGTGATGGCGTCGTGATGGGAGTGTCGCACCAGGAGCACCCCATCCACGGCGTCCAATTTCACCCCGAAAGCATCGCTTCCGAGCACGGTCACCTGCTGTTAGCCAACTACCTTAAACTCATCGGCATGGAAGACATTCGTGCCGTCGTTCCCCCCAAACGTGCCGCACCCCTGGAGATGCACCCATGACGGACCCGCAACTCGACATGAAACAGATCATCGCGCTTTTGGCAGAGGGTGATCGTTTGAGCGTTGATCAGACACGTCGCGCGTTCGATATCATGATGTCGGGAAATGCAACGCCCTCGCAGATGGGGGCACTCCTTATGGCATTGCGTCTTCGCGGTGAGACCGTCGACGAATTGACGGGTGGCGTGATGACCATGCGCGACAAAATGACCAAAATCGAGGCGCCTGCCACAGCAATCGATGTTGTCGGGACCGGGGGAGATCGTTCCGGAACCTATAACGTGTCAACCGCCGCCGGCATCGTAGTGGCTGGCTGTGGCGTTCCCGTTGCCAAGCATGGAAATCGAGCGGCTTCCTCTAAATCAGGCGCCACGGATGTCCTTGAAACCCTCGGGGTCAACGTGGAATGCGATTTCTCGTTGACGAAAAAGTCACTCTGGGAAGCCGGCATGTGTTTCATGTTCGCTCAACGCCATCACGGCGCCATGCGACACGTTGGTGGCACCCGAGTGGAAATGGGTACGCGGACGATCTTCAATATACTCGGTCCACTGTCCAACCCCGCTGGCGTCAATAAGCACCTGGTGGGCGTGTTTTCCAAGGAATGGGTGGAACCGCTAGCTCAGGTGCTCAAGAACCTCGGTTCTCAGCACGTTTGGGTGGTTCACGGCAGCGACGGGCTCGACGAAATTACGACCACGAGTTCAACTTTTGTCGCGGAACTGAAAGATGACGAGGTAAGGACGTTCGAAGTGACGCCGGAGGATGCAGGATTGTCACGATCAGACGGCGAAGATCTGAAAGGTGGCGACGCAGAAACGAATGCTCTTGCCATCAGCGCATTACTTGATGGGCACGAGAGCGCCTTTCGCGACATCACTCTGATCAATGCCGCGGGCGCGTTGATCACTTCGGGAGAGGTAGACAACCTGAAGGACGGCGTGGCAATGGCGGCCGAAGCCATCGATAGCGGTAAAGCCAGAGCCGTTCTCAAAAAAATGATCTCGATTACCAATGAGGCCGCGACGGCCGATGAGTGACATTCTCCAACAAATAATTGCGGACAAGCTCAATCACATCGAACGCCGTCGAACGCTGGTCTCGGACAGTCAAATACTGCTGGCCGCAAAAACGGCGCCTGCTGTAATGGGCTTCGCGGATGCGCTGAAAGGATCGGTGCGGGGCGGCAACTATGGCCTAATCGCCGAGATTAAGAAGGCCTCTCCATCGAAAGGCCTTATCAAGGAAGACTTCGACCCGCCAACGCTGGCCAAAGCATATGCTGACGGCGGCGCAACATGCCTTTCCGTACTGACCGACCGGCCGTACTTTCAAGGTGCAGACGAGTTTCTCAGGCAAGCCCGAGATGCCAGCGGCCTTCCCGTTCTGCGGAAGGACTTCATGATTGACCTCTATCAGATCGCAGAATCCCGGGCACTTGGTGCTGACTGCGTGTTGCTGATCATGGCTGTCCTTGACGACGAAGCGGCGTATACACTGGCGACGGCCGCACGAGGCCTGGATATGGATGTCCTCTTCGAAGTCCACAATTCAGAGGAACTCGAGCGAATCGCGCCGCTGGATCCAAAGCTGGTGGGCATCAACAATCGAAATCTCAAGACCTTCGAAGTCGATTTGGCCACGACCGAGGTGCTGGCGCCTCAGGCACCCGAGGGCGCCATCGTCATCTGTGAAAGCGGCCTTTCGACGCCTCAGGACTTGAGCCGAATGAGTGCGGCGGGCGTGAATTGCTTCCTGATTGGTGAGTCACTGATGCGGGCTGATGATGTTGCGCGCGCGACATCGGAATTGCTTACCCCGTTTGAATCCCCGGCGATCAGTGCCTGAGGCAGGACCAGGATGGCGGACCTGACCCACTTCGACAATCGAGGCAATGCCCGGATGGTCGACGTCTCCGGCAAAGACGAGACGGAACGAACGGCTCGGGCCGAAGCGCGTGTCAGCATGAAACCCGAAACCCTGTCGATGATCTCAGAGGGCCGAGCGGGAAAAGGTGATGTCCTTGGCGTCGCCCGGTTGGCCGGTATCATGGCGGCCAAGAAAACATCCGATCTGATTCCCCTTTGTCATCCGTTACCCCTTTCGGCCGTAGAAGTCGATCTGGAATGCGACGCGGCAAATGCCGCCGTCATAATCACTTCGAGCTGTCGGACCACGTCCAGGACAGGTGTCGAAATGGAAGCCTTGACTGCCGTCTCGATAACCGCCCTCACCGTCTACGACATGTGTAAGTCTGCGGATCGCACTATGACAATTGAATCTGCCCGCCTCACATTCAAGAGCGGCGGAAAATCCGGAACCTTCCAAGCGGACTGAGGTCGAAGTGATTTCCGTAGCGGAGGCGCGTCAAAAGATTCTCGAACCCCTGACCCCGACAGGTATCGAGACTGTTGCCCTCTCTGACGCCCTTGGAAGGGTGCTGGCATCCGACGTTCACGCGCGTATAACCCAACCACCCGTTGCTGTCTCTGCAATGGACGGGTACGCCGTAAGGGCTCAAGACGTCGCGGCAACGCCAGCCATCCTCGAGCAGATTGGCGAAGCACCCGCTGGAGGTGCCTACGACGGCTCGGTTGGGCCTGGCCAAGCCGTCCGCATTTTCACAGGAGGTCCGGTGCCGGCCGGCGCCGACACTATCGTCATCCAAGAAGATGTTGAAACGGATGGCACAAGAATCACCGTCAATGAAGGTGCGCCCGAAGGCAAATTCGTGCGTCCAGCGGGTTTGGATTTCAGTGAGGGCGAAGTTGGCCTGACGGCTGGTCACTTGCTGGGAGCCCGCGACATTGCGCTGGCGGCTTCAATGAATTGTCCGTGGCTGCGAGTGCATCGCAGGCCACGTGTGGCGGTGCTGGCAACGGGAGATGAACTTGTCATGCCGGGTGAGCCGATCGGTCCCAATCAGATCGTCAGCTCGAATAATCTGGGGTTGTGCGCCTTTGTCGAAGCGGCCGGCGCGGAAGCAATCGATCTCGGAATCGCATTGGATACGGAGGATTCCCTGAAGTCGCTTGCGGCAGGCGCTAAGGGTGCAGACATACTGGTTACAATCGGCGGCGCGTCGGTCGGAGATCATGATCTCGTGCGAAGCGTGCTGGGTGATGTCGGGCTGAATGTAGATTTTTGGCGTATCGCCATGCGACCCGGTAAACCGCTGATGTTCGGGCAATTGGGCGACACAGCCATGTTGGGCCTGCCGGGAAATCCCGTTTCTGCGCTGGTTTGCAGCCTGATATTCCTGAGGCCGGCACTGCGAAAGATGCTGGGTATGGGCGAAAATGCCACGCCGTATGGGAAGGCCGCTCTCGGTTGCGATATCAAGGCCAACGATCGACGGGAGGATTACCTTCGGGCAACTCTAACCCGCGATGACTCAGGAACGCTGGTTGCCACACCGTTCGAGATCCAGGATTCCAGCATGCTGTCCCGACTGGCCCATGCAAACTGCCTGATTATTCGAGCACCGCACGCCCCAGCGGCTCTCACGGGAACTCAAGTGGACATTATTCCGCTGGATGCGGGCGTAACGGATTACTAGATCCTGCTCGCGATCTACAACCGGATTTCTACCTTCGCTTCGAAGATCTCACCGGAAGCAACGCTTCATCCTCATAAATAGCCGGATTTTCCCGACACCTGAGGAACTGGCGCATGAAATGAGCGCTGGATGTCACCTATTGCAATTCCAACCTTGAATTAAAATGAGAACTAAACTAGAACATGTATGGATGTTGCTCATTTGTTCCATATTTTGTGGCTCTCAGCCTTTGATGGGAATTCCTAAATGTTGACGCGAAAACAACACGAACTCCTTCGATTCATCAATGAACGTCTTTCGGAAAGCGGAGTTTCACCTTCATTCGATGAGATGAAGGACGCACTGGGTTTGAAATCGAAGTCGGGCATACACCGGCTGATTACGGCCCTCGAGGAACGCGGGTTCATAAGACGCCTGCCCCATCGCGCGCGAGCGCTTGAAGTTCTCAAACTACCGGAAGAAGCCGTCGCAAACACAAGAGCGCCGGAAACTGGTTTCTCAGCCAGCGTAATCCGCGGCAATTTTGCTGCCCGCACGGCCGATTCGTCCACGGCAGAGGCTTCCGACAGCCTGAGCTTGCCTCTTTACGGAAAGATCGCTGCCGGAACACCGATCGAAGCGCTGCGGGATCAATCAAATTCGATTGATGTACCGGCATCGCTCCTGGGCCGAGGTGAATATTATGCGCTCGAAGTCGCCGGCGATTCGATGATCGAGGCGGGGATCTACGACGGCGACACGATCGTCATCGAACGCGGTGATGTCGCCGAAAACGGCACCATTGTCGTCGCTTTGATCGACAATGAAGAAGTCACGCTTAAACGATTGCGACGAAAAGGAAATTCCGTTGCCTTGGAGGCGGCGAATGAGGCCTATGAGACCCGAATTTTCGGTCCCGATCGTGTCAAGGTGCAGGGCCGGCTCGTCAGCCTTCTGAGACAATACTGACATAGAACCGACAAGTTCCGGCCGTCCTCTGGCGCCTAAGGCGACCAGGGCCGACTTCCCCGATACTGCTGAACGGTATCCACACGCACCCCGCCCATTTTCAGGTAGATTGCGTGGGTCCCTTCGCGCCAAAGGCCAAAGCGATCAATCACCACGTCTGGCGAAGTGCAGTCAATTCTCACCGGAACAGAGCTCAGAAGTATATCGGCCGAATTGCAATCGTCTTCGTGTGCCCGTGGATCCTTTGATATTGCGATGCGCCTTCCCTTGAGGCTGATCTGACAGCCGAGGGAATCACAACGCAACGGCGCATTTGTGTCGAGCAGCAATGCCTTCCAGGAGCGTGAAATGGAGACTCCGTACCGTCTCAACCATGAATCGCGCACGAAACCGGGTCTATCGGATGAAACAACGATTTCATCGGCATTCATCCTCACAGCATGCAGATTGCCGCGTTCGTTAATCAGAATATCCGGCGGGTCGGCAACGGAACCGATCAACAAACCCATCGCAACCGCGCCGACACCCAGCAAATGCAGACGCGTTGTCCAGATGCAAAGCCACAATCCACCGAGCGTCACAAGAATCAGTACGGCATTCGGCATCGTCGGAATCAGACGGACCGCGCCGGGCCACGATGCAACCCGTTCAGAAACATCCAAGACGAAGCCAATGCCCGCCGTCATTGGAACCAGTCCCAGATTTTGCCAGCCGAACGGCAACATAAAGTAGGTCGCAAGCCCCCAAGGCATGATCCACAAAGCCATCACCGGCACCGCAAACAGTTTTGCTGCAAGACCATATGTGGCGACTCGATTGAAGTGGAACGCCGCGAACGGCGATGTCGCCGTTCCCGCAATTAATGTCGTCAGCAGGACTCCGCCGCAATAGAGGCACACGCGACGCCCCCAACCGCCACGTGACCGCAACTGACCAAGTCTGGGGCCCATTGCCTTGTACGCAGAAATCAGCGCGACCACGGCAGCAAATGACATCTGGAATCCGGCAGTCATCAAGCTTTCTGGCGTGATCAACAAGATAACGCGCCCCCCGCACACCAGGCACCTCATGGAAAATGGCTTTCGAGAGGGCCAAGCGTTGACGGGCGACCCAATGTTCAATCCGTCGGGCCATACGGTCGGGAATTGGAGGCAACAGCCTCGGAGTGCCAATGGCGTAGCCCACCCCCCCATAGCCTTCGAAATAGGCGCCACGTGCGAAATCGAATGCGTTGGGCGATGCTGGTCGCGGCGGTGGACGCAGACCGGCCCGCACTGAGACGACGTCTCCAGGCTGGATTTCAGATTTGCCAGATACAGTGATCCGGACCTTTGTCGGTGTGGCATACGCATCCAGGCCTTCGATGTTGAGGTTGCCGAGAACGATTCGACTTCCGCGCTTGTGAGATTCGACGGACAGCACGCGACCGTTCACTTCAGCCAATTTCGATGATTTCGTCAGAATTGGTGCCGCGACCAGGGATGCGCGAAGCTGGGACGCCCAGAACCCTAGAGCAACAACCATCAAGCCGACGACGGCCAGGGAAGCTCGGGGTTCGTGTCTGAACAACCACCAGGACGCAGCCGTCCCCGCCGCCGCAAGAAACCCAACCCATGAGCCAGGCTCGTACTCAAGAGAAAAATACAGTCCAATCCCAGTTCCAAGGAGAACTGGAATCCAGAGTGCCCAACGGTCACGGTCTTCGAGCAATTGAACGCGGAACCACGGTACCGTTCTCTGGAATAATGTTGGAACTCCTCGAGGGGATATCCGCCAAGCAACCATTCGCAACTCTCCATGGGTCCTAGCACGGAGATATGGAAAGCCCAGGCGCCTCTTGCGCGCGTCGAAGTGTCACAAGAGATGTGATACACATCGCCGCACAGCCAGAAATCAGAACAGAGAACTGAATTCCATGGACGTCGTTACTCGATTCGCCCCGTCCCCAACGGGGATCTTGCACATTGGCGGCGCACGGACTGCACTATTCAATTGGCTCTACGCGCGCCATCACGGAGGCAAGTTTCTGCTCAGACTCGAGGACACCGACCGCAAACGGTCAACCGAAGAAGCGGTAGAAGCCATTCTCGACGGGTTGTGCTGGCTCGACCTGCAATGGGATGGCGAAGTTGTCCGCCAATCCGAACGCGCCGATCGCCATGTGGAAATCGCTCGGCAACTTCTTGCTGAAGGCAAAGCGTACCACTGCTATTGCACGCCGGAAGAGCTCGCGGAAATGCGTGAGACCGCGCGCCAAAGCGGCAGCCCCGTCTTGTACGATGGACGCTGGCGCGATCGAGACCCCGGCGACGCTCCCGCAGGCATCAAGCCGACGATCCGGATCAAGGCGCCGCTCGAAGGCGACACCGTCATTGAAGACCTGGTCCAGGGTTCCGTGACATTTGCCAACGAACAGCTCGATGACATGGTGCTGCTTCGCGGTGACGAGACCCCCACCTACATGCATTCCGTGGTGGTAGACGATCACGATATGGGGGTTACCCACATCATTCGAGGTGACGACCACTTGAACAATGCCGCGCGCCAGAAGATCTTATTCGACGCCCTGGGTTGGGAAACGCCTGAATTTGCCCACATCCCCCTGATTCATGGGCTGGATGGAGCAAAGATGTCGAAACGACACGGAGCAATTGGCGTGGCGGCCTACCGCGAGGACGGCTATCTCCCGGAGGCGATGCGAAACTACCTGGTGCGTTTAGGGTGGAGCCATGGAGACGACGAACTTTTCACCACCGAGCAAGCCATTGAATGGTTCGATTTGGATCACGTGGGTCGCGGCGCATCACGATTCGATTTCGATAAGCTACAGAGCGTGAATTCTCACTACATCCAACAGGCTGATGATAACCGTCTGGTCGAAATGATCCGGAAACCCCTCGCTGAATTCTCTGGTCGCGACCTTGACGCCACGGACCTGGAACGACTTGCCGTCGCCATGCCAGAGCTCAAAAAAAGAGGAAAAACAATACTCCAAATTATTGATAATGCGAAGTTTATTGTGTCCCAAAGACCTATCGAAATCGACGGGAAAGGTGCTGACATTCTGACCGATGACGCACGGCTGCTGCTTCAGGAGTTGAAGGCAGTTCTTGGCGAGATTTCCGATTGGCAGCTTCAGCCAATTGAGAATGCAATTCGAGATTTCGCGACGTCAAAAGACGTAAAGCTTGGCAAGATTGCACAGCCCATACGAGTATCATTGACTGGAACCACAACATCACCGGGAATTTTTGATCTGATGCTGATATTGGGCAGGGAAGAGAGTATCGGCCGCATCGGAGATGTCACGGGACGGTAAAACAGTGCGACTTTCGCCTTATTCGCTTCTCATCGTATAATAATCCCAACCATATGCGCCGTAGATCGGCCGGCCAGTTCCACCACAGGAAGGACAATGCATGGCTCAGAATTCTGAGAATTCGACGAATCAGGACAATTTTCAATTAACGTCTGGCGGTGATAGCTCGCTGGATCTGCCACGCCTCAAGGGCACCATCGGTCCCGACGTCGTCGATATTCGCAGATTGTATTCCGAGCTTGGGTGCTTCACTTACGATCCTGGCTTTGTGGCTACTGCGAGCTGTTCGTCCGAGCTCACGTACATCGATGGCGAACAAGGGATTCTGCTTCACCGCGGCTATCCCATCCAGCAACTCGCCGCAAACAGCACTTTCACCGAAGTTGCATACCTGCTTTTGAACGGGGAACTGCCGAATTCGAGTGAACTGAGCAATTTCGAGGGTCAGCTCAGCAACTACAGCATGATTCACGATCAACTGACGAGGTTGTTCAGTGGATTTCGCCGTGATGCCCACCCGATGGCGATCATGGTGGGCGTGGTCGGCGCGTTGAGTGCGTTCTACCACGACAGCCTGGATATCAACGATCCACAGCACCGCATGGTGGCCTCCTACCGCCTGATAGCCAAGATGCCGACAATCGCTGCCATGGCGTACAAGTATTCAATCGGTCAACCATTTATGTATCCGCGCAATGCGCTGACATATCCAGAGAACTTTCTCTACATGATGTTTGGCGTGCCGACCGAGGAGTTCGAAGTCAGCCCGGTTCTCGCCAAGGCAATTGACCGTATCTTTATTCTGCACGCGGATCACGAACAGAACGCGTCGACGTCAACGGTCAGACTGGCTGGTTCTTCCGGTGCCAATCCGTTTGCCTGCATCGCCGCGGGAATTGCGTGCCTTTGGGGCCCTGCACACGGCGGCGCCAACGAAGCGGTGCTCGCAATGTTGGAAGAGGTCGGATCGGTCAACCATATTCCTGAGTTCATTGATCGGGCGAAAGACCGCGATGACCCGTTCCGGTTGATGGGATTTGGACACCGTGTGTACAAGAACTACGACCCCCGGGCCGCCGTCCTGCGCGAAAGCGCCCACGCCGTCCTGGAGGAGTTGGGTGTACGCGATGAGCCTCTACTCGAACTCGCTATGGAACTCGAGCGAATCGCGCTGGAGGATGAGTATTTCGTTGAGCGGAAGCTGTTCCCGAATGTCGACTTCTATTCGGGCATCATATTCCGGGCGATGGGCATCCCCGTTTCCATGTTCACGGTGCTGTTCGCACTTGCGAGAACCGTGGGGTGGATTGCCCAATGGAAAGAGATGATCGAAGACCCCGATCAACGAATCGGCCGACCGCGCCAGCTGTACACTGGACCTGTCGAAAGGAATTACGTAGCGATGGATCAGCGCAGCTGATCCATCATCAGTTCTTCCCCGAACAGTGTACAGTCATCGACCGCGCCCCACTCCAATCGTCGAGTGATTGCGGACCTGTTTAGCTGCCGGTCTGGATCAACTCGATTGAACGCCCATCAGGGTCTTTCACGAAGGCGATAATCGTGGTGCCGCCGACGACGGGCCCGGCAGGGCGAGGAACCGGTACGCCCTCAATCTCCAACGCTTCACACGTCGCCGCGACATCGGGCACCCCGATGGCCAGGTGACCAAAAGCGCGGCCGAGTTCGTACGGATCGTTCTCGTCCCAGTTATAGGTCAGTTCAAGAACCGTATTGCTGTCTTCATCGCCATAGCCGAGAAAGGTGTTGGTGTATTTTCCGACGTCATTATCGCTCTGACGCAACACTTTCATGCCGAGCAGACGTGTATAAAAATCAATCGCTTTCTCCTGGTCCTTGACCCTGACCATGGTGTGCATCAGCCGAAAACTGTCTGTCATATCCGTAACTTCCTTTCCCTGTTCAAGACTCGGTGATCTTCCCGCATGATTTCATCCTACGCTCAATCGGCGGACTAAAGCCTTAGAGGCCAGTCGCCTCGACACCATTACCCGCCCGGGGATTCCGACGCAGAGACTCCCACTAGGAACAAATCAGCGGCGCTGGTGCCTTTTATCACATCGTCCCGGTTCAAGATAAGCGTCTCACCAGCCTCTACTGCAATTCCGGCAAGCCGGGCGTCTCGAGCGCGGTCAATTGTTCCGATTCCGATGGTTGGGAGGTCAGCACGTCGGTCCTGGGTGGGTTTTCTTAGTTTCACCAGTACGCCACCACGTTCTTCGCGTCGCAGCGATGCCGATCGTTCGATAAGAGCATCCGTGCCCTCCGCAGCCTCTACACCAAGAACGTATCCTCGGTGCACGACTGCGGCTTGGCCCACGTCGATTCCTCCAATCGCCTTAACAACCTCAATACCCCGGGCGACATCATCCCATTCCCCCTCACTCGGACGCCGCGCACTCAAAACACCATCATCGACCAGCAGGTCGGCGAATACTTCGTCCGCACCCACAACGTTGAACCCCTCACTTTCAAGTTCCCCGATGACTACCGTCAGCAAGGCGTCGTCACCACGTGCTCGAAGCAACTTCGGTAGCATCGCGGCACCACGACCATCCAATCTGAGCGACGACAGCTTCGGGCGTCGAATCGGTCCCGCCAGAACGACATCCTGACACTCCGCATTCTTGAGAGCCCGCAGAGCACTGCCAACCGATCCGAGATCGAGCCAAACATGGGGTACATCCCGCACGCAATCCGGATTGGACTCGCCGTTGAATGCCACGACGAAAACATCTCGCCCTGTTGCCCGACACACCTCGACCAACTTGAGCGGAAGTTCACCGTCGCCGGCCAGAATGCCGAGTCTATGAGCCACGGTCCTCCCTTGGCAGGCAAAACGAGCGGGTCGAGTCGCCAGACAGGAACTCTACGATGTCCATGACTTCCTGAGTTTCGGCGTACGATGTTCCAACCTGTTCAACACGTTCGCGAAGAGTTCCCTGAGAGTCGAAAAGCTGACGGTACGCTTCCCGCATGCTTCGAATACTGTCGCGTGTGAACCCCCGACGCTTAAGCCCCACAATGTTCAGCCCGCACAGGGCGGCACGGTCTCCCATTACCGAACCGTAGGGAATGACATCCTGCTCTACCCCTGACATGCCTCCGATCATGGCGTGAGGGCCGATTCGCACAAATTGATGTACGGCCGCGAGACCACCAATGATGGCATGGTCACCAACGAATACGTGCCCGCCCAGGGACGCATAGTTCGCCATGATCACACCATCACCGATCACGCAGTCATGCGCGACATGGGCGCCAACCATAAACGTGCAGTTGCTTCCCACGCGTGTCACCATACCTCCGCCTTCGGTGCCCGGATTCATGGTGACATACTCACGAATGGTGTTGTTTTCACCAACTTCCAAGCGAGAGTCTTCTCCGTGGAATTTCAGGTCTTGCGGTTGCTGACCGATCGACGCAAACGGAAAAAGGCGGCAACCCTTACCGATTCGCGTGGAACCTCCAATCACTACATGCGATTTGAGCTCGACATTGTCTCCAAGTTCGACGCCGGCGCCCACGCACGAGTAGGCCCCGATTGTCACGTCGGCCCCGAGCGCAGCCCCATCCTCGACCACTGCAGTTTGATGAATGTTCGTGCTCATCAGACGCTCTGTTCGTTCATAATCATCGCGGTGTAGGTCGCTTCCGCGACCACGGCACCATCAACCTTCGCCTCAGCCGAGAACTTCCACACGTTGCCACGGCTTTTCTGTTTTTCGACGTGGATCCTCATCGTGTCTCCCGGTCCGACGGGCTTTCTGAAGCGGGCGCCTTCGATCGTCATGAAATAGACCAATTTGCCCTCTGAATTCCCGCCCAATGTGTGAACTACCAGTACGGCCGCTGTTTGGGCCATGGCTTCCACGATCATCACTCCGGGCATCACAGGACGCTGGGGAAAGTGTCCTTGAAAATGAGGTTCATTAATCGTGACGTTTTTGATCCCGATCGCAGACTTGTCAGGCACCATATCGACCACGCGATCCACCATCAGCATCGGGAATCGATGCGGGATCATTTCCATGACGCGAAGGATGTCAGCCGACTCCAATTGGCCCGCAGTTATCCCATTCTCAGTCATCAGTAGATGTCCCCTTGTCCCGCACCAAGCGTGAGAGCAGCACGGTCTGCCGATGCCAGTCCCGCAGCGGTTGCGCCGGTATTCCTCCGATTTTCGCCCCCGCCGGAACGTCCCGCATAACTCCGCATTTGCCGGCGATCTGAGCACCCGCACCGATGGTTAGGTGTCCAGCAAGGCCTGCCTGACCTCCAATCATCACATGGTTCCCGACCTTGGTGCTCCCCGAGATACCAGATTGAGCAACCACCACACATCCGTCGCCAAGTGTCACGTTGTGCGCAATCTGCACGAGATTGTCGATCCAACAACCCGCACCTATCACGGTATCAGGTCCGCTTCCTCGATCGATTGTCGTGTTGGCACCGATTTCAACATCATCATGGATGATGACCCGGCCTAACTGCGGAACCTTTACGTAGCCCTGAGGATCAATGGCAAATCCAAATCCATCCTGACCAATCCGGACCCCGGGATGGATGGTGACGCGATTGCCGATGATGCAATGGCTGAGAGAACATCCCGCCCCAATCGACGTGTCTTCGCCAATCTGCACGCCGAGACCGATCACCGAATTTGGGCCGATGCGGCAGTTCTCGGCGATTCTCGCGTTTTCTCCAATGACCGCACCAGGTGAGACATCACATTGCAGGCCGAGAGTCGCAGTCTCGTCAATGTGCGCAGCGGGAGAAATCTGGCCTGTTGTCGGAAGAACCGGATAGAAGGCTTGTGCGATCAAGGCATAGGCTTTGTATGGATCATCCGCGAGCAGAAGCGACATACCGGCAGGCGCCCGATCGGCGAATCGCGGGTTAACGATGCATGCTTGAGCCGCACTCTTCTCGAATTCCGGCAGGTATTTGGTATTGTCGAGAAAGGTAAGTTGTCCGGGTCCAGCCCTGTCGATCGGGGCGACATCCTCGATCATAGCGTCAGGGTGCGCATCCCCATGAAGCTTGGCCCCGCCAATATCTGCAAGAACGTTCAACGCAAATGGCCCGCCTAGCGAAAAGAAGCGCGGATCGGCCATTACTCGCCTTCGGGTGGAGGAACCGTTACCTCTGGCAGACGCTCATCCAGACGCTGGAGTACAATCGGCGTTATGTCGAAACGATCGTCGATATATCGCACCTGGCGTTTATCCAATACCAGGGTAAAACCAAACTCGGTTGAGAGATCTTTGATAATCGGGCCGAGCACTTTGTTCACGGAGGCCAACGACGTTTCGATGCTACGCTCCAACCGGCGAGTCCGATTCTGAACCTGGCGTTGGAGTCGGGCGACGCTGTCCTCAAATTCGCGGCGGCGTTGCGCGAAGGCTTCCGGGGATAGAATCGCTCGCTGACGCTTTAACTCCTGCTCTTGCTGACGAAGTTGCTCTTCTTCCTGGCTGATAATGGCCGCGTACTGCGACCTATAGCCTTCCACCTGGGAGCGAATATTCTTGGCCGCCAATGCGTCCCGCTCCAGTTTCTGAAAATCAATGACCGCGACAACAGTCTCAGGCAGTCCTTGGCCGAGCGCGAAGCCGGGGAACACAATAGCGAGGCAAACGAGTAGTAAGCCCCCCGCAGCTAGAGAAAAGATTTTCCGAATTGATTCCATTTAGAACCTTGAACCAAAGCTGAACCTGAATGATTCCTCGCGATCAAAGGACTCTTTTCGAAGCGCCCATGCAAAATCCAGAAGAATGGGCCCGAATGGCGAACGCCAGGAAATGCCGAAGCCGGAAGATACCCTGGGCTTACCAACATCGAACACGTCCTCGGTGGATTCCAAATCTGCATCCGCGAGGCTACCGACTTCCGTAAACACCCTGCCGAATACTCCAAACTCCTGCAGGATACCCAACGGTATCGAAACTTCCGCCGTACCCACGTAGTAAACAGTACCACCAAGAAAGTCGAGTGTTCTGGTATCTCGCGGCCCAACGCCACCCGATGCGAATCCGCGAAACGAGTTCCCTCCCAGAAAAAACCTGTCGGACAGGTTGATCCGTTCGCCGATACCGAAAATGTGTCCCTCCTCGAGAGAAAGGCTCCCGATCCAATCGCTCCACAATCGTCTGTGGTAGGAATAGTTCAAGATATGTCGGAGGTAGTTCACGTCACCGCCAAGTCCTGCTAGATCCTGGCGAAGACGAACAATATACCCTTCGGTCGGAAAGAACCGGTCATCACGCAGGTCGTAGGTAATGGTCTGCCCGATCGATGATGTTACGCGGGAGCCTCTCTGGCTCTGAATGAATCGCGATGCGTTCTCACTAACGTCCTCAATTTTATCGCTTCGCAGCGTATATCGGACAGCATGGCGCAATCGTTCAGCAAACGGATAGCCGGCACGGACAGTGAACCCCGTTGAGTCTCTATCGAAAGACGCGTTCTCCTGATCCACCTGCCTGTTAAATACATCGAAACCAGCTGCAATATCTCTGTTCAGGAAATATGGTTCTGTAAATGAGAGATCGATCTCCTGGCGTCGGGTCGAAACCGCAAGCGTAAGATTCAGATTCTGGCCGCGACCGAGCAGGTTCCTCTCGCGGATACTGATCTCTCCCCCGATCTGATCGCTTGAAGAGTAGCCAATCCCGAACGACAGCTCGCCTGTTGATCGTTCTTCGACTTCAATGGTTATGGAAGTTCGATCATCCGCAAAATTATCTTCCGCAGCCCCGAGTGCCTTTCTGTCAAGCAGCCCCTTTTCGTCCCGAACATCCACCTTCTCGAAGAACCCAAGACCACGAATACGTTGCTGCGACCGTCTTAGCTTGGCTGCATTGAAAGCATCGCCCTCCGCCAGTCGCATTTCGCGCCTCAAGACACGATCCAGCGTCCTTACGTTCCCAACGATATTGATGCGATCGACGTAGACCCTGGGGCCCTCATCGATATTGTAGTTGATCGTGATCTGGCGACCTTCCCGGTCACGCTCAATCTCGGGCCGGACATCAACGAACGCGTACCCCAACCGCCCAAGCTCGAAGGTCAGATTCTGAATGGAGTTCTCGACCTCGTCCGCGTTGTAGGTCTGTCCTTGGGCGGTCGTCACAATCGGAAGTAGGCTATCGGCATCAACGCCTCTCAGTTCAGTGGACACGCCAACTTCCCCAAACGTGTAACGCTCACCCTCCTCCACAGTGATTGTGATGAAGAAGTCGGCGCGACTCCGCCCCAGCTCAGCGACGGCGGAAACCACCCGGAAGTCAGCGTACCCGTTGGCAAGATAGTGCCGGCGGAGCAGTTCGCGATCAAAATTCAACCGATCGGGATCATACTTGTCTGCCGACGTAAAGAAGCGATACCAGCGGGCCTCCTTCGTCGAAATAACCGACCGCAGCCGCCCATCCTGAAACACCTTGTTTCCGATAAATGCGATCTTCCGAATCCCAGTTAACGGCCCTTCGGAAATCTCAAAAACAAGATCGACACGATTCTGAGGCAGTTGAATGACTTTGGGTTCAACTGTCGCAGCAAACCGACCGCTGCGTCGGTATACCTGAACAATTCGCTGAACATCGCTCTGAACGCGGGATCGGGTATAGACGATCCGGGGACGTAATTGAACTTCTGTCTCAAGCGCCTCGTCATCAATCCGCCGATTTCCCTCAAACGCCAAGCGGTTGATGATTGGGTTCTCTACGACGCTCACAACGAGCGAACCACCTTCGCGACGCATATTCACGTCGGCAAAAAGGCCCGTCGCAAAGAGTGCCTTCAACGCATCATTGATTGCCGCCGAATCAATCCGGTCACCGACAGCCACACCCATGTAGGAGCGCACCGTATCGCCTTCAATGCGCTGATTGCCTTGGACAAGGACTTCTTCAACCACGAAAGACGAGGGAGACTGCGCGTCAACCCGAGGTGTTAAGGAAAATAGTGCCCCCGCCAGCACAAGTATGGCAACGGCACGACAGGCGCGCACAAGAGATAAACGAGACGACATCACGAAAACAACCGAACCACGTAGTCGAAGACCTCCAGTTGAATGAGATCGTTCCAAGTCGCCATCACCATCAATCCGACCACAAGCGCCAGACCAACTCTAAAGCTGTACTCCTGTGCTCGCTCACCAAGTGGCTTCCCCCTGACAGCTTCATACGCATAGAACAGTAAATGTCCTCCATCCAATACAGGAATCGGAAATAAATTGATCAACCCGAGACTAATGGACAATACCGCCATGAACTGAACGACAGAGGTTATCCCGATCTGGGCCGCCTGGCCCGACATCTGAACAATTCCAATCGGTCCCCGCAAATCATCAGCAGACCGCAGTCCAACGATCATCTGGCCGACGTAGCGCAACGTCAAAGCAGTGAAGTTGTAAGTCTGCTTTACGGCATACCAGATCGCGCTGAGGGGATCATGACGGATGAAATCAACCCCACTCCTTTGAACGCCCAGGTAGCCAACATTATGGACATTGCCAAACCGATCCGTGAGCGTTCGAGTGCCCGGTGTGACGTCAATTTGAAGCTCACGCTCGCCTCGAGCGATGATCATGACGAGTGATTGTCCAGGACTCGACATGATGAGCTGCTGCATTTCTTCGAATCGATCGATGCTCTGTCCGTCAATCTCGATGATTCGATCTCCGGCCTCAAACCCCGCAGCGGAAGCAGCGGTATCAGGAAGAACCTGATGGATGATCGGTGGCGTGAACGGCTGCCCGACAATTCCAAACAGACCAGCGAGCAACACCACCGAAAGCAGGAAATTTGCAATCGGACCCGCTGAAACAACCGCGGTTCGCACCATCAGCGGCTTTTCATTGAAAAATTCGGCGCGCTCCTCGGCACTAATGCCCGCACTGTCCAAGCTCTTGAAGGAGGCCGCATCTGCATCGCCAAAAAACTTGACGTAGCCGCCCAACGGCAGCCAACCGATCCGCCAACGGGTTCCCTTGGCATCGTGCCAGTGGGCAACCTCCCGACCGAAACCAATAGAGAATGTTTCCACGGCAACGCCGCACCAGCGCGCTACCAGGTAATGCCCCATCTCATGCACGAACACCAGAACGGTGAGAACGAACAGGAAGGGCACCAGGTATGTCCAGAGGCCGGTCAGGAACTCCATTCAACCAACCTTCCATCCCAATTTGCGGCCGATTTCCACATGGCGAAAGTCTAGCCCCTGCGCTGCACAATTTGTTCCGCGACCGCACGCGCTTCACGATCGATTTCAAGAACGTCTTCCAGCGATTGCAAAGACCGGCCCGCCATTGCTGTCAGCACCTCTTCGACAATTTCCGCGATCACCAGAAATCCAATTTTACTTCGGAGAAAACCCTCGACCGCAACTTCGTTGGCAGCATTCAATACCGTCGGCGACGCACCACCGTCCTGCAACGCTTGACGTGCAAGTCGCAGAGCCGGAAATCGGATAGAATCGGGTTGTTCAAACGTGAGTTGACCCATTTCCGCTAAATCGAGTCTTGCGGCAGGAGTCGGCATTCGCTCAGGCCAGCCCAAAGTGTAGGCGATAGGAGTTCTCATATCGGGCATCCCCAGCTGCGCCAATACAGACCCGTCGACGTATGCGACCAGACTGTGAACCACAGACTGGGGATGGATCAGAATTTCGATCCTGTCTTCCGGGAATTGAAAAATCTGATGAGCCTCGATCAGTTCAAGCCCTTTGTTCATCATGGTCGCTGAATCGACCGAGATTTTGGCTCCCATATCCCAATTTGGATGGGCAACAGCCTGGGCCGGCGTTACATGTGCCATGACCTCGAGGTCAAGCGTTCTGAACGGCCCGCCCGAGGCCGTCAGGATTACACGATCGATGGCATCTCGACGTTCAAAATCGAATACCTGGAAAATCGCATTGTGCTCCGAGTCCACAGGTAAAAGCGTCGCGCCGTTCTGTCGAACCTCATCCATCAGCAACGGACCCGCACAAACAAGACATTCCTTGTTCGCCAACGCGACAATGGCGCCGCGCCTTGCCGCCGCCATTGTCGGTTCCAGGCCCGCGGCACCCACGATCGCTGCCATGACCCAATCAGCGGGACGGCGTGCTGCTTCGACGAGCGCATCGCGCCCGGCCTCTATCGTGAGGCCCGTGCCAGACAATTCATTTTTCAAGGAGGCGTATTTTGTTTCGTCTGCGATGACGGTGAGCCGCGGCCTGAACTGGCGCGCTTGTTCTGCCAGCAGCGTCTCGTTTGTATTGGCGGTCAGTGCCTCAACGACATAGTTATCGAAGTTTCGGGCGATGAGATCCAACGTGTTGCATCCCACAGAGCCTGTAGAACCCAGCACCGTTACGGTGCGTGTATCTTCGCCCGTACGGGGAATCGTCATGGCCATAGCGGCACGGTTCCTCCGTACGCAAAGGCCAACGCTCCTATTGCGATTGCACCGAACAACAAGCTGTCCAAACGATCAAGCACACCCCCGTGGCCCGGAATTATATTGCCCATGTCCTTAACACCGAAGTGCCGTTTTACAGCGGAAATAGCGAGGTCACCGCCTTGCCCAACCAGGGACAGGAAGATGCTGACCATGACCGCCTTCAACATGGAAATGTCTTGCACGATTGTCGCGGTGGCAACGCCGATTACGGCGCCGGCTGCGGTGCCGCCATAAAATCCCGCCCATGTTTTACCCCGGCTGATCCGGGGAGCAAGTCGGGCTCCACCAATCATCCTGCCCACGAAGTAGGCCCCACTGTCCGTCGCCCAAAGGACAAGCAGAATCCACAAGATTACTACCATGCCGGTGCTTGTTCCCCTCAACCACACCAAACAAATTGCAGGCAACACGACTGCGATCACCCCGACACTTGGCCACAAAGAACGCGAACCATCTCGTCGAGGCGTGAGACCGCTCGCGATCGACAGTGTAATGACGGTCGCCAACGCATATTCAACGCTGCCCGTCGAGACCAGCAGGAGTGCCATCATCCCTGCGAGCATATTGAGCAGGGCGTGACGCCCAAATTTCTCACCGCCGGTAACGTGTTCCCATTCGGTGGCCATCAATACAACTGCAACGGCCGCCAACGCGGAGAACGTCCAACCGCCCAAAAAGACGGCAGCCAGAGCAACCGGGATGAGGACTATCGCGGCAACGACACGCCGAACGAGCTCGCTTGGCACACTCTCAGCCACTTCTGGCGCCGTAACGCCTGTCGCGCCCGTGAAATTCGTTGATCGCTTCTTCCAAATTCCGCTTCGTAAAGTCAGGCCATAGGGTGTCCATGAAGATGAGCTCGGAATAGGCCAGTTGCCACAGCAAAAAATTGCTGAGACGCTGTTCACCACTCGTCCTGATCAGCAAGTCAGGCGGCGGTATGTCTGCAGTATCGAGAAACCTTTCGAAAACCTCTTCAGTAATGGAATCGGGTTCGAGCGAACCATCTTCCACTCCCTTTGCAACCTTCTTGCAGGCACTCAGAATCTCATTGTGGCTTCCGTAGTTGATGGCGATCGTCAAGGTCAGGCCTGTGTTGGCAGCTGTCTTGGTTTCCGCCTCAGCTATAAGAGATTTTATGTCCCCCGCCAGGGGCACGTGATCGCCGATAAATCGAACCCGGACGTTATTGCCGTGAAGTTCACTGATCTCCCGCCGCAGATAGTGGCGAAGCAGCGCCATCAGATCGTCAACCTCTGACGGTGGTCGCTTCCAATTCTCGGACGAAAAGGCGTACAGCGTTAGATAACCAACTTCCAGCTCGCGGCAGCTCTCCACCGCGACTCTGACCGCTTCCGCCCCGCGCTGATGGCCCGCTAATCGTGGGAGGCCTCGAGCCTTCGCCCACCTTCCGTTGCCATCCATAATGATGGCGACGTGCGTTGGCGCCGCAGCAAATTGCTTGGAATCAAGCACTTGCATGAATCAGACCTGTAAAATTTCCTCTTCTTTGGCAGCCGCAGCCTCATCAATTTGAGCTACCATATCGTCAGTCATTTGCTGGATTTCGTCGGACCAGGCCCTCTGTTCGTCTTGGGACATTTCGCCGTCTTTTTCCATCTTCTTCAGTGATTCCAATCCGTCTCGCCTGACATTGCGCACCGCCACGCGAGCCTGCTCTGCGTACTTGCTGGCGATCTTCGTGAGTTCTTGCCGTCGTTCCTCATTGAGTTCCGGAATGGGGACCCGGATTAATTGACCGTCGACGGCCGGATTCAATCCTAATCCAGAAGTCTGAATGGCCTTTTCAACGGCCTTGACCATTCCTTTGTCCCAGACTTGTACGGTCAACAAGCGTGGTTCCGGAACGTTTACATGAGCAAGCTGATTGAGCGGCATCTGACTGCCGTAGGCATCAACCGACACAGGTTCAAGCAAGTTCGCCGAGGCCCTTCCTGTTCGAAGGCCCGCAAACTCCTGCTTCAGCACCTCCAAAGCACCCGTCATCCGCCTTTGAATTCCATCAATGTCAGTATCAGCCATGGCCCTGCTCCTCTCCGCGAATCATCGTATATCTTCCCTCTCCGCACACCACATCGGCAAATGCACCCGCCGTCTGGATAGAAAACACAAGAATGGGAATCGAGTTTTCACGAGCAAGCGAAATCGCTGCCGCATCCATTACCTTAAGATCCCTGGACAGCACGTCCATGTAGCTCAAAGTATCATATCTCTGGGCGTCTTTGCTGGTCTGTGGATCAGAAGAATATACCCCATCCACCTGCGTCCCCTTCAGCAGGGCATCACAACCCATTTCAGTTGCCCGAAGGGCCGCAGCCGTGTCCGTCGTGAAAAACGGATTGCCAGTACCACCCGCAAAGATGACAACACGCCCCTTTTCGAGATGCCGAACAGCCCTCCGCCGAATATACGGTTCGCACACCGTGGTCATGGGGATCGCCGAGAGCACGCGCGTGTAAACGCCTAACGCCTCAAGGGTACCTTGGATAGCAAGGGCATTTATGACTGTCGCGAGCATCCCCATGTAGTCGGCGCTGGCCCGATCGAGGCCAGCTGTGGCTCCTGAAACACCCCGGAAAATGTTGCCGCCGCCGACGACCACACTGACCTCGACATCCAGGTCCTGTACGGCCTTGATATCTCGCGCAATTCGATCGACGGTCGCAAAATCAACCCCGTAGGCGGAGTCTCCAAGGAGCGCCTCGCCAGATGCTTTAAGCATTACTCGCCGGAACTTGGCAGAACGCGACATAGCGCTCCCAGGTGGAAGGTCCTCAGGATTTACCGGTCAAGGGGCGACCGGCCTCACCCGGGCGCGAACATAACAGTAATCGCGCCGTTCTGCGAAGGTATTGGTGCGCGCTGGCCTAATCAGCCGGCAACTTGAGCCGCAACCTCGGCCGCAAAATCCTCTTCTTCCCGCTCGATACCTTCACCGAGCGCAAATCTTACGAAGCCTGTGAGTTTTACCTCAGCGCCAACGTCATCCGCTGCCTGCTCGATAACCTTGGCGATTTTGGTTTCGCCATCAATGACAAACAGCTGCTCATTCAATACCGATTCTTCGTAGAATTTGCGCAACCGACCTTCCGTCATCTTGGCAATAATTTCTTCGGACTTGCCTGATTCTCGCGCTTGCTCGGCCAAAACCGCACGCTCCCGTTCAACCACTGCCGGATCGAGAGCATCTACCGAGAGAGCCAAAGGATTGGCAGCCGCAACATGCATAGCGATCTGTTTTCCTAGCGCGCTCAGCTTCTCGACGTCACCTGTGGACTCCAGTGCTACCAAGACGCCGATCTTTCCAAGATTCGGAACGACCGCATTGTGGATGTAGCTCGAAACCACGCCGGAAGCGACGGACAGACCAGCCGAACGCCGGAACTGGATGTTCTCTCCAATAGTGGCCACCATCTGCTGGACCTGTTCGTCCACCGTCCGGGATTCGCCCGGAAAGTCCGCGGCGAGCGTGCCCTCGTAGTCGCCGGAATTCGATAATGAAAGTTCAGCAATAGACTGGACCAATTCCTGAAATGTCTCATTGCGTGCCACGAAATCGGTCTCGGAATTCACTTCCACGAGCGCGGCTGAAGAATCTGAGACAGCGACGCCAACAAGTCCTTCCGCGGCCACCCGGCCGGCCTTCTTTGCCGCAGCGGCCAATCCCTTGGTTCGAAGCCAGTCAACAGCGGCATCCATGTCACCGTCATTTTCCGATAACGCTTTTTTGCAATCCATCATTCCCGCGCCGGTACGTTCGCGCAGGGATTTCACTTCTGCCGCTGTGATGCTTGCCATTTCTTCACCTAGATAGATCAATTCTTATGGGAGTTCGCGGATTACCGGGCGAACATCAACTCACGTGGCTGCGCTCTGGGCAGCCTCCTCCGCGCTCGACTCTTCACCGGCCGCCCCGTCCTCCTGAACGGCGCTCTCCGCGCTGTCCTCGGTTTGGGTTGCGGCTTCTTCGGATGCACCTTGCGCAGCCGATCCATCTGTATCGGCGTCGGCAGATGGAATTTCCTCTGCAACAGGCTCTTCGGAATCGCCCAAGTCCTCGCCACGCTCAGACATCTCAGCCTGAATACCGTCGAGAACCGATTGCACGATCAGATCGCAATAAAGATTGATGGCACGGAGGGCATCATCATTGCCTGGAATTGGATACGTAATTCCGTTGGGATCGGAGTTACTGTCCACAACCGCCACCACAGGAATGCCAAGTTTTTGGCCTTCCTTGATCGCAATATCCTCCTTGTTCGTGTCGATCACGAAAAGGAGGTCGGGAATGCCACCCATTTCCTTAATACCGCCCAGCGCGCGCTCCAAACGATCGCGCTCTCGCGTGAGGCGGAGCAATTCCTTCTTCGTCAAGCCTATGTTTTCGGTGGCCAGAATCTCGTCGAGATCCTTGAGTCGCTTGATCGAAATAGAGATCGTGCTCCAGTTCGTGAGCATGCCGCCCAACCAACGATGATTGACGTAGTACTGACCACAACGCTGGGCCGCCTCGGTCAGCGGCAGCGAGGCCTGACGTTTGGTTCCGACGAACAAAACCCGCCCACCGGAGGATACGATGTCACGGACAACCTCCAGGGCCCGATGAAGCATCGGAACGGTTTGTTCAAGGTCGATGATGTGGATTCCGTTGCGAACGCCAAAGATGAACTGCGACATCTTCGGGTTCCAACGGTGTGTCTGATGGCCGAAATGCACGCCCGCTTCCAACAGCTGGCGCATCGTAAAGGTTGGCGCAACCATAGTCTGTTCCTTCTCCGGTTGATCCACCGCGGGGGTTGGTCCACGACACATTGGTTGTTAGTCGCGAACACCGGATCGACCTTCCGGATCTTCAGCTTCGGAAGACCGTATCCCGCGTGAGTATTTGGCGACGGCCGATTGACCAGCGCCATGCGCCGCTAGATAGCCCTCGGAGCCCACATATGCAAGGGAATTCCGTTGAATCGGCGCGTTCTATATCTCGTGGACAGAGAGTACGCCGGGCGTACGCGCCACACTCTCCCTAATTTGGGGAGACACATCGAACTTCTCAGGAAGCTCAACCTCGACCTCGGTAAGACCTCCCTCCAGTCGCAGAACCAAACTAACACGTCCACCAGCGCCATTCTCTCCCCGGTCAAGAATTCCACTGAGGTGGGTGATGGGCGCCTCATCATCAACCGAGATGCGCAATCCAGCTACCGTTTGGATTGCAACGCCCTCAAGCCTTCGAACGGATTGCACCGTTAATCTCGCCCCATCTCCATCGCCCCGGCCTTCTACATCCAGGAGCAGGTTGGTGCCGGGCTGAAGCAGTTCCCGATGTGATGAGAGCAACTCGGAAAATACGGTTACTTCATAACTCCCGCTCGAGTCGGACAGTTGAATAAACGCATAACGATTGCCCTTCGCGGAAGTCCGTTCCTGTACCCCCTCAACCGTTCCCGCCAAGCGCAATTGCCGGTCAGTGCCATTCAGGACTCTTTGAGCCTCCCCGAATGTTCGCACCCTGAGTCTATCGAGTGCGCGCCCGAAGACCTCCAGAGGGTGAGATGAAAGGTAAAAACCAACCGCATCCTTCTCATGAGACAGGCGCTCCATCTGCATCCATTCCTCGACATCAGGAAGGAGGATGTCCGGCATATTGTGTCCCCCATCAGCGAACAGATTCTCTTGTCCGGTCGTTCGGGATTCGGACGCAATATTCGCGTGGCGCAACAACTGTTCAACTGCGTTCCAGACCTGAGCGCGGTTCAGATTCAATGAATCGAACGCTCCCGCTCTGGCGAGGTTTTCGATTTGACGCTTGTTGATAACGCGTGGATCAATTCGATCGGCAAAGTCGGACAATCCTGTGAATGGGCCGTTTTCCAACCGCTCAGAGACAATGGCCTCCATTGCCTGCCGGCCGACGTTCTTGATGGCCGCCAGGGCATACCGGATACCCACGCGCTCGGCCCCCTCCGTATCCACCTCGGCTTCAACCGAAAACTCAACCTCGCTACTGTTGATATCGGGATGTCGAAGCGGAACATCCATCCGCTCGGCCTCTTTCTTGAACACTCCCAGCTTATCCGTATTACCCATGTCCAGCGTCATCGACGCTGCCAGGAATTCGACCGGATAGTTCGCCTTCAACCACGCTGTTTGATACGCGATCATCGCGTAACAGGCCGCATGCGATTTGTTGAAGCCATAGCCCGCAAATTTCGCCACCAGGTCAAAAATGTACTTTGCACGGGCTCGATCGACACCATTGGACACTGCGCCATCGACAAAGTTCTCCAGCTGGGCGTCCATTTCGGATTTGATCTTCTTACCCATCGCACGGCGCAATACGTCCGCATCACCCAGACTGTAGCCCGCGAGCACCTGGGCAATCTCCATCACCTGCTCCTGGTAGATGATGACGCCATAAGTCTCTTGCAGGATTGGAGCAATCATCGGATGGAGAGTTTCGGGCTCTTCCTGCCCTTTCTTGCATGCAATGTAGCGGGGAATGTTCTCCATCGGCCCTGGCCGATACAAAGCCACAAGGGCGATAATGTCTTCGAAGGCATCCGGCTTCATATCGACGAGCACCTGCCTCATGCCCGAACCTTCAAGCTGGAACACACCGACCGACTCGCCGCGGCCCAGCAACTCGAACGTTTGAGCATCGTCGAGAGGAATGTCCGCCAAGTCGATTTCGATACCGCGTTGGTTCAACAGCCTGAGAGTCCGGCTTAGCACCGTTAAGGTCTTCAATCCCAGGAAGTCGAACTTCACCAACCCGGCGGCTTCGGCGTATTTCATTGAAAACTGAGTGACCGGCATCGTTGACCGCGGGTCACGATAAAGCGGGACTAACGCCTCCAGGGGCCGGTCACCGATAACCACGCCAGCGGCATGAGTGGATGCATGGCGATATAAGCCTTCCAGCTTTAGTGCGATGTCGAGAAGATGGGATACGGACTCCTCAGCGTCGCGCATTTCCTGCAGTTGAGGTTCACCCGCGATTGCGTCTGCCAACTTCACCGGGTTAGCGGGGTTGTTCGGCACCATTTTGCATATCCGGTCCACCTGACCGTAGGGCATTTCCAGCACGCGTCCAACATCGCGAAGGGCGGCTCGCGCCTGTAGCTTCCCAAAAGTTATGATTTGGGCAACCCGGTCGCGACCGTACTTGTCTTCGACGTAGCGTAGAACCTCGTCTCGACCTTCCTGGCAAAAATCGACGTCAAAGTCTGGCATTGAAATTCGCTCGGGGTTGAGAAACCGCTCGAAAAGCAACCCGAATTTGAGCGGATCAATATCTGTGATCCCCAAAGACCACGCCACGACGGAGCCAGCACCAGATCCACGGCCTGGGCCAACAGGGATACCCGACCGTCTCGCAAAACCGATGAAATCGGCAACAATCAAGAAGTATCCCGAGAAACCCATCTCAATAATGATGGAAAGTTCAAACTCCAGTCGTTCGCGATAGGGCGCCGCAGCATCCTCTCCAGGGTTGGAATCGTTTTTCTGCCGGACGTGTCTTTCGAGCCGCTCCTCCAACCCTTCGCACGCCTGTTTTCGAAGTCCAGTCGCAACGTCTGCGCCCGGACTCAAAGGAAACACGGGGAAAATGGGATCGTGGGGCAATGGCCTGTAGGCGCATCGCTTTGCGATCGTCACGGTGTTAACCGTGGCTTCCGGAAGATCGTGAAACAGAGCGCGCATTTCGTCAGCCGACTTGAAACGGTGCTCCGTGGTGAATCGCCTACGCTGCGTCTGACTAAGATAGGTGCCGTCGGAAATACAGATCAGGGCGTCGTGCGCTTCCTGCATCGACTCATCCGAAAAATAAACGTCGTTTGTCGCAACGACCGGCAAGTCAAACTCATACGCGAAATCGAGCAGAGCCGCTTCGATTTGAGTCTCATCAGGCAAGCCGTGTCGCTGAAGCTCGATGTAGAGTCTCTCGGGGAAGATTGCCGCGAGCGCGCGCACATTCTCCTCGGCCGCGGGATTCTGCTGCCCCGCGAGCAATTTGTTTACGGGCCCTGATGGACCTCCTGTCAGGGCAATCAATCCATCCGCATGTTCCTTCAATAGCGAATAGGAGATACACGGCGATCCTCCGTCTTCACCAGCAAGATAAGCTGTGCTGGAGAGCTTCAGCAGGTTGCGATAACCGATCTCATTCTGCACAAGGATCACAAGCCAGTCCGTGTCAGGCGGGCCATGACTGGAAGCGCTCTCCTTGAACGGAGCGACACCGAGAATTGTACCTATGATCGGTTGAATTCCCGATTGCGCACAGGACATCGAGACTTCGAGCGCACCAAACAGATTTGCCGTATCGGTAATCGCTACGGCCGGCATGGAATGGGATTCGCAAAGACTTACAAGCTCATCAACAGTTATTGCACCCTCGGAAAGGGAATACGCTGTGTGAACTCTCAGATGAACAAATTCCGCTTGCGTCATGGTCTTTACGTAAGAGCTGAAGGACGCATCATCCCACAAGCCCACAATCGGCATAAGAAGAACGTAACCAGAACATGCGCAAATATTGTGGACTAGATGGTGACCAACACCCCATCTTGTAGGGACATAACCCGGTCCATGCGCTGTGCCATCTCGAAATTATGGGTGGCAATCAGAGCTGCCAAACTATGTTTCCTGACCAGCTCAATCAGGTTCTCGAACACTGCGTCCGCAGTCTGTTGATCAAGATTCCCTGTCGGTTCATCTGCAAGCAGGATGGCCGGTTCATTGGCGACCGCGCGCGCGATAGCCACTCTCTGCTGCTCACCACCCGACAACCGTGCGGGCCGATGATCCAATCTGTCGCCAAGACCGAAACCTTTCAACAATTCCCGCGCGCGAGAGTTCGCCGACTGCCGACTGATCCGCTTTATGAGCATCGGCATCATCACATTTTCTTCGGCGGAGAATTCGGGCATGAGATGGTGAAACTGATAGACCATACCCAACTTGTCTCTACGGGTTTGCGTTCGCGCGGCATCAGACATGTCGGTGCAATCCGTCCCACAAATGCGGACCGAACCTGAATCCGGTTTTTCGAGTAACGCGGCAATGTGCAACAGCGTGGATTTTCCAGAACCTGAAGGACCCACCAGAGCAACGGTTTCCCCAGTCTGAACCTGCAGGTCGATTTGACGCAATACATTGAGGACGACGCCACCTTGATGGAATGCCTTGGCGACAGACCGAATGTCGAGTACGGCGTCAGTCTCACTCATAGCGAAGTGCTTCTACCGGATCCAAGCGTGAGGCCCGCCACGATGGGTAGATGGTCGCCAGCATGGAGAGAACGAGACCCATAGCCACTACCATGACAACTTCGCCTGAATCGATCTTGGCGGGCAGATGAGACAGGAAGCGGATCTCGGCCGCCCAAAGTTCTGTACCCGTTAAACCCTCGAGCCAGACACGAATGATGTCGATATTGCTGGCCAAGGAAACTCCCAAGGCGAACCCGATCACCGTTCCAAGCACGCCAATACTCGTCCCGCTCAAGAAAAATATGCGCATGATAGTGAACTGGGTAGCGCCCATGGTTCGCAAAATCGCGATGTCACTCCCCTTGTCCTTCACCAACATGATCAGGCTCGAGATGATGTTGAAGGCAGCCACCAGAATGATCAGGGTCAGTATCAGAAACATTACGTTCCGTTCCACCTGCAAGGCGGTAAAGAAGTGAGAGTTGGCTTGCTGCCAGTCAAAGATCCGGAGGGGCTGCGTGGATGACTCGAAAATTCTCTGGCGCGCTATCGCCAGGTCCTCGGGATCTTCCAGCATGACTTCGATTGCTGTAACAGCATTTCGCAAGCGGAAGAAAACCTGCGCCGCTTCAAGCGGTACAAATACAAACGTCGAGTCGTATTCGTACATTCCGACATCGAAAGTGCCGACTATTCGGTAGCCGCGGGTCCGAGGTAGCGTACCCAACGGACTTGTATTTCCCTGCGGAGCGACAAGGGTGATGGTGTCCCCGATAACCAGCCCAAGTTTGCGCGCAAGTCGCGCACCGACCACAACGGCGTCCTTGCCTTCAAACTCCGACAAGGACCCGCGCAACATTTTCTCAGAGATTATCGGACGGTTACGAAGGTCGTCGGGGTACATTCCCCGCACGAGCGCCCCACTGGCAATCCCGTTCGCCATCGCCATTGCCTGTCCTTCGACAATTGGCGTAGCCCGGATGACGCCTTCGATTTTCGTCAGTGAGTCTGCGAGTTCATCGTAGTTTGCGGATCCGCCACTTGTCTGTTGAATTATCAGGTGCCCGTTCAGACCGAGTATTCGTCCCAGCAACTCTGCTCTGAAACCATTCATCACTGCCATGACGACGATAAGCGTCGCAACGCCCAACGCTATGCCGATCAGGGAAAATCCGGCAATGACGGAAATGAAGCCTTCCTGGCGTCGCGGGCGCAAGTACCGCGCTGCGATCATCCATTCAAGGCGAGACGGCATTATTCAGATCAGCCGCTAACGCGTGTAACTGCAGCGTCAATCGAGATTTCCTCATTGACGTCGCCATCACGCGACTTCAACTCAACAAGCCCTGACGCTACACCCCGTGGACCGACTACCAACTGCCAAGGCGTTCCAATCAATTCACTGGTGGCGAATTTCACGCCAGCGCGCACGTCTGTATCGTCGTAGAGAACATCCATTCCCTTTGCAGAGAGTTCCGCATAGAGGCGCTCACAGGTTTCGCGTGTCGCTGAATCATCGACTTTCAGGTTGATCAATCCCACCCGAAACGGCGCCACAGCTTCCGGCCAAATAATGCCTGCGTCATCATGGCTGGCCTCTATGATCGCTCCGACGAGACGGGAGACCCCAATACCATAGGAACCCATTTCCACGGGCACTTCGGTCCCATCAGCCTGTTGAACCGTTGCGCCCATGGCCTCCGAATACTTTGCTCCGAAATAAAAGATGTGGCCGACTTCGATGCCGCGAGTATGCAACGCCTTATCCTCTGGCACCTGTTCGGCAAACGCCACCGGATCATGCATTTCATCCGTCGCCGCATAGAGCCTTGTCCACTCGTCAACAACCGGTTGCAGGTCATCCTCATAATCGACGCCGCTCATCATTGGGTCGAAATCCAGATAGTCGGCATGGCAGAAGACTTCGCTTTCACCTGTATCGGCCAGAATAATGAACTCGTGGCTCAAATCTCCCCCTATGGGACCAGTGTCGGCCGCCATAGGAATGGCCTTGAGACCCATCCGTGCAAATGTCCGCAGATAGGCAACGAACATCTTGTTATAGGCACGGCGAGCACCCTCGTAGTCCAAATCAAAGGAGTATGAGTCCTTCATAAGGAACTCGCGACCACGCATGATGCCGAACCGGGGACGAACCTCGTCACGAAATTTCCACTGGATGTGGTAGAGAAGCCGCGGCAGATCGCGGTAACTCTTCACTGAGTTTCGAAATATGTCGGTGATGAGTTCTTCATTTGTAGGCCCAAAAAGCATGTCGCGATCGTGTCGGTCGGTGATCCGCAACATTTCTTTCCCGTAGTCGTCGTAGCGACCGCTTTCACGCCATAGATCTGCCGGCTGAATTGTGGGCATCAAAAGCTCCTGGCACCCAGCGGCATCCTGTTCCTCACGAACGATATTCTCGATCTTCTTGAGAACGCGAAATCCCAGCGGCAACCATGAGTAAATGCCCGCGCTCGACTGGCGTATCATCCCAGCCCGCAACATGAGGCGATGGGAAACGATCTGCGCCTCTGCTGGGTTTTCCCTCAACGTCGGCATGAAATAGCGTGACAAGCGCATAATCTCACCCATCTGCGCGCAATAGAATGCGCGCCACTGCAGTTAACTCACTGGAACCAAGCTGTTTTCAATGACGGATTCAGCTTTGATCCGAATGTAGGCAAAGGGATGTGGGAAGGCAACGCTACGTCTCAGCGCCCGGAAGCCTTTCAGAATTAACGTCGTTTTCGCTTCATCAATTCCTGACAGGCATCGGCGATTGCCGCTTCCTCCGCACCTCCAACACGCTCACCGTTGAACGAGACATTTCCTCTGCCATCAACGGAAACCCGTGCGACCGCGAGTTGGCTCTCATTCAGGCCCTTGGGAACATCGCGTCCGAGCCTCTCGAATACCTGGAGCGTTATGTCGAACTCAAACTTGTCCGGCATCTTGATTGAAGCGGAACCAGGAAGGTCAGCCGGCGCGACCGATTTTCCCCTGACGTCCACGCCCGGCTTGTACTCGACATCCGCGGATGGAGAATGCCGCACCAATCGGCGACAATCCTCTTCACTCACCACAATACGCGATTACTGAACATCCGCCTGTGCGGCCAATAAAGGCGCCAGGACAGCAAGAACTGAAGTAAATCCAGCGTCCCGAATTATCAGTTATTCTGCTCAGCTATTGATTAACGAAGGGTCTAGAAATGCCCCAACGCTGATCCGTCAGTGTCGCATTGAAACAGCCACAGTTCGGACATACACACGCAAGAATACAGGTGACGCCATTGATAGGCTTGTCAAGCTTGTATTGGCATGGAGTATCGGCGATAGTTTGCGCGCCGGTCTTCCCTTACCGCCACCATCTCATCCCGCCAGCTTCCTAAAGAGGTCGGGATCAAGCTGGGTGGCGGGCGATGAGTCGTCGAAGTTCAATATGGGAAGCCGGAATGCTAGATTCATATTTCAAACTCTCTGAGAACGGCGTGACGGTCCGGACCGAGGTCCTCGCCGGGGTCACAACGTTTCTCACTATGGCCTACATCATTTTTGTGAATCCGCTAATCCTTGCAGATGCCGGGATGGATCGTGATGCCGTATTCATGGCGACCTGCTTCGCCGCAGCCATCGGCACACTCATCATGGGGCTCTATGCAAACTATCCGATCGCTCTGGCGCCGGGCATGGGGCTCAATGCCTATTTCACCTACGGAGTGGTTCTCGGAATGGGCTTTACCTGGCAGGTTGCGCTCGGTGCCGTCTTTATTTCCGGTGTTCTGTTTCTTCTATTGAGTATTTTCCGCACCCGCGAGTGGATCATCAACGCAGTTCCCAAATCGTTGAAGCTCTCAGTCTCTGCCGGCATCGGCATGTTCCTCGCGATTATCGCGCTCAAGAACGCCGGAATCGTTGTCGATCATCAGGCCACCTTAGTCACTGTAGGAGACCTCACGGCCCCGCCGGCCCTTTTAGCCGCTGCAGCATTCATCGTCATGATTGTCCTGAATTTCAAAAAGGTGCCTGGCTCGATCATCATTGGAATCATTCTTGCCACTGCTGTCGGCATCGCGATCGGTGTTTCGCCGTTCAACGGCATCGTGGCCACGCCTCCATCAATGGAGCCGACTTTTCTGCAGCTTGACCTGGCCGGAGCGTTCCAAATCGGGTTGGTGACCATCGTCTTCGCATTCTTGTTCGTCGATCTGTTCGATACCGCCGGCACTTTGATTGGTATCGCGCACCGGGCGGGCTTCCTGGACGAACAGGGCAGGCTTCCAAGGATTCGCAAGGCATTGATTGCTGATTCGGTCGCAACAATGGCCGGTGCCGCGATCGGCACATCGACCACAACCAGCTATATCGAAAGTGCGGCCGGCGTAAATGCGGGTGGCAGAACCGGTTTGACCGCGGTCACAGTAGGAGTACTGTTCATCGCGGCGATCATATTGTCGCCACTGGCAACGACGATACCTGCTTATGCGACCGCCCCCGCCCTGCTTTTCGTCGCGTGTATCATGGCAAGAGGCCTGGCGGAAATTGATTGGGAGGACGTCACGGAATACGCTCCCGCGGTCGTCACCGCATTCGCAATGCCATTCACCTTCTCAATCGCTACAGGCATCGGATTCGGCTTCATCACATACGCCGCGATCAAGATTCTCAGCGGAAGGGTGAGCGAAGCTTCGCCCGCTGTCATCATCATCGCACTCGCCTTCTGTGTAAAATTTGTAGTTCTGTAAGAGTTATGAGGATCGGACACCTCTCAGGTGTCCGATCCCCTCTTACAAAGTCGAGCTAAACTGCTGCGGCAGTTCGAAAATCAATTATCTGATACTCGATCAAGGCCCAGATGCCGGCCGTTATCACGGCAGCGACGACTGTTGTTATGCCTGCCTTTATCCACATTCGTGGTTTCTCGGGAGCCCCTGGCTCCATCCCAGCTTCTGGAGACTCTGAGGCTTTCACGCCGAATGGAAGAGTCGTGAATAGCACGAGCCACCAAACAATTGCATACGTCGCAACCAGGCTCGTCCAACTCATTTCAAATCCTTAGGCTTCTTCGAGCTCAACGAGAGTCCCACAAAAGTCCTTCGGATGAAGGAACAGTACCGGTTTGCCGTGAGCCCCGATCCGCGGTTCGCCGTCCCCGAGAACACGGGCCCCCTTTGCCGCCAGATCATCCCGAGCAGCAATGATGTCATCCACCTCATAGCAAACATGATGGATTCCACCTATTGCATTGCGCTCGAGAAAGCCGGCAATTGGAGATTTGTCTCCCAAGGGATGGAGTAGTTCAATTTTTGTATTTGAAAGCTCAACAAACACCACCGTCACGCCGTGATCGGGTAAATTCTGCGGCTCGGAAACACTTGCACCCAACACGTCCCGATATTGAGCGCACGCCGCCGCGAGGTCGGGAACTGCGATGGCAATGTGATTCAGTCGATCAATCATGTTGATTTAGGCCTTTACGGTTTGTTGGTGCCCCTTACCGCGCTTTGTCGCTCCAGTCATATGGGACGGCATCCGAATGATGTCTACCTCTATTGGTGGGCGCCCAAAGGTGAGTGGTTTGAGCAAACGTCTCACGGTTCTGCGCACGGCATTGTCGATAGCATCATCGTCATTGCGCTTTCCACGTGGAAGCGCCCGAATATCTTCATCCGTCTGTTGGCTGGCAAGGCCCTCGAATCCTGAATTCTCGGTGCCCGGAACACCACGAGCCAATACCCGTGGTGACAGTTCCAAGGCCCCCTCATGGTTCAACAAGATTGTTACGGCGATCAGTCCGTTGAACATCAAGCGCCGCCGCATCTGCAAGTTGCCCGAGTCTTCCGCAACCAATTTACGACCGTCGAGCGCCAATCTGCCGACAGGAACACGGCCGACTATCTCTCCGGGACCAGGGTGAAGACGAAGGAGATCCCCGTTCCTGATGACAATCGAACTCCCCGCACCAAGTTCTAACGCGTACTTTGCATGCTCCTGAAGATGTCGCGCCTCACCGTGAACTGGGACCGCCAGCTCAGGACGGGTCCACGCATACATTTCCGCCAGTTCGTCTCGCGATGGATGGCCGGACGTATGCACGAAATGATCTTTCTCAGTTACGATTTGCACGTCACTTGTCGCGAGTTGATTCTGCACGCGATCAATCGACCGCTCATTGCCTGGGATAATCTTCGACGAGAAAATCGCAAGATCTCCCGCTTCCAAGCCAATATGGGGATGATCACCGAATGCGATGCGGGACATGGCACCTCGTGGCTCGCCTTGGCAGCCAGTGCACACGAGAAGAAGCTTCTCCGGAGGAAGGTAGCCGGCATCGACGTCGCTTAGGAGCTCTGTGGCAGCATCCAAATGCCCCGTCGCGCATGCCGCATGGACTGTCCGCCACATAGATCGCCCGACCAGTACGATATGTCGTTCACAAGCCTCGGCGATGGCCAGAATTGACTTTATGCGAGCCACGTTTGAGGCAAACGTTGTGATGGCAACTCGTCCTGTCGCCTGGCTGACGATATTTTCCAGGCTTTCCCGGACTGATTGTTCCGAACCTGAGTTGCCTGGCTTGAACACGTTGGTCGAGTCACATACGAGCGCCAACACACCTTGATCGCCTAGAGCGCAATAGGGATCAGGACTTGTCGCATCGCCTACGACGGGCATCGGGTCGAGCTTCCAGTCCCCGGTATGCAGGACGGTTCCGACAGGCGTCTTCAAACTGAGCGAATGTGCCTCCGGGATGGAATGGGTGATTGGAATGTACCGCACATCGAAATCACCCAGGGTTACCGATCCGGATACCGGAACGATGTTCAATGGGACGTCGCTCAAGAGCCCCGCCTCTTCCAATTTTGATGCGACCAATGCTGATGTGAACGGTGTCGCAAAGACCGGGCACCTCAGCCGTGGCCAAAGGTGAGCGACCGCTCCGATATGATCTTCGTGCGCGTGGGTCAGAAGCAGGCCCAGCAGATTGCTCGACTCCTCTTCAATGAATTGAGGATCGGGTAAAACAATATCCACGCCGGGCATCGAGTCGTCTGCAAAGGTTATCCCGCAATCGACCATGATCCACTTGCCTCCGAATCCATAGAGGTTGAGGTTCATGCCGATCTCGCCTGCTCCCCCGAGGGGCAGGAAAAGCAACTCACCGTTGGATGACGTTACTTGCTGCGTCACTTGTGAAGCCTGTTGCGCCTATGCAGCAACTGCAAGCCTCGGATGGTGAGGTCAGGATCCACGTTTTCGATCGCCTCTGTTCCGCCGGCAAACAGTGGTGCCAGCCCTCCCGTCGCGACCACCTTCATTCTGGTCGCATCCAATTCAGCAAACTCTTCCCGTATGCGCGAAATGACCCCCTCAATCAGGCTGATGTAACCCCAGTAAATTCCCGACTGCATTGCCTCGAGCGTTCCGTCACCAATCACGTGCGGTGGCCGCTCCACAGCAATGTGCGGGAGCTTGGCAGCGGCCATATGAAGCGCCTCAAGGCTGAGATTCACACCCGGCGCGATGACACCGCCACGATAGTCACCACGCGAGTCCACGATATCGAAGGTCGTGGCCGTCCCGAAATCGATTGCGATGAGCGGCCCTCCGTATTTGGCTCCGGCCGCAACTGCATTCACCAATCGGTCTGCCCCGACCTCAGCCGATCTTTCGAGGCGCACGTCAATCCCAAGATCGACGCCGTCACCTACGACAAGAGGTTCACAACGAAAATAGTTCCGGCACAGCTTCCGGAGATCGAAGAGTGCCTGTGGAACGACTGTAGATATGATTGCCTCATCGACCTCTCTTAGCTCGACTTCCTCTAAGGCCAGAAGCTGCGTCAACCAGACCGCATACTCATCGGCAGTCCGGGCAGCATTTGACGCTGTCCGCCACTGGCAACGCAATTCATCGCCATCGATGATTGCGAAGACTGTGTTCGTGTTACCTGCGTCAATTGCCAGCAGCACCGCGTGTCTCTCTCATGAAGTTTCAGCCTTGATTTGGAACAAACACTTCCCCAGCTGAGATATGTTGTCGCCCCTCCGGCGTCAGTAAAACAAGTGCCCCATTCGTGTCGAGAGCGTCGAACGTGCCATGCAGAGTCTGGTTTGGCAGTCTCACCTCAATGGATTCGCCAAGTCCAATAGCCCTGTTCAACCAGGCCTTCCGAACGGGATCAAATCCAAAATCGTTCCAGCGACCAATCCATGTCCACAAAGTCTGGGCGTATGCTGTCAATACGTCAGCGACGGGAAGTTGGCATCCAACTTTATCAAGAGATGTGGCAGGTCGTTCTGTATCGGGCGGATGACTGGTCACGTTGACCCCCGTACCGATGACGACCCACTCCATATTCCCATTTTCACCAACGTGGGATTCCAGCAATATCCCCGCAATTTTCCCACCGTCGATGAGAACATCATTGGGCCACTTGTATTGCAGGGTCGCGGACGATGGGAGGAGGTTGTGCATTCCCTCCCCCAAGGCCAATGCGGTAACGAATGAGAGCTGTGCTGCCACGGCAGGGCTGACCTCCGGACGGAGGATGATCGAGCAGTAAAGATTTCCCTCCGGCGAATTCCAGGCTCGCCCTCGCCGCCCGCGTCCCGAAACCTGCTGTTTCGCCCAGATGATCGTTCCGGCAGGCGCACCACTTTCGGCTCGAATGCGAGCTTCATCGTTTGTGCTACCGACAGACTCCAGCACGACCGGTGAAAAAAAATCGGGGAGGCTCAGCATCGAGGCCGAACCCTGCGCGCCCATGATCTAACCGCCGAGACGGATGATCATGGGATGAGCGCCTGCGCTGCGGCTTGTGCGCCGGCGAGAAATGGCGCTGGATACACGAAGAAGAAAAGTGTGAACACTGCCGCGACCGACAGAATGATGCGCATCTCGGGTACGATGGCGCTATCCAACCCGTCGGCAGGGGCATCGAAGTACATGATTTTGATGATGCGCAAGTAGTAGAACGCGCCTACCACGCTGGCCAGTACACCGATCACAGCCAGCGCATAGAGTTCCGCATTAACCGCCGCCAGGAAAACGTAAAACTTTGCGAAGAACCCGGCCAGCGGTGGAATGCCGGCCAGAGAAAACATGAAAATACCCATGGCCAGTGCCATCAACGGCTTCGAACGCGCGAGTCCCGCCAGATCGTTGATGTTTTCCACCATGTTGCCGGCGCGTTTCATATTGAGGATTACCGCGAATGTCCCGATATTCATGACAAGATAAATTGTCATGTAAATGATCGTTCCGCGCATGCCCTCCGCCGTACCAGACGCAAGGCCGACCAGAGCGTATCCCATGTGTCCGATGGAGCTGTAAGCCATCAAGCGTTTGATGTTGTCCTGCCAGATAGCCGCAAAGGCGCCGAGGACCATGGACGCTATCGAAATGACGATGATCACCTGTTGCCATTCGGCGAACAGGCCACCAAATGGCGACATCATCACTCTCAAGAAAAGTGCAATGGCTGCGACTTTGGGTGCGACCGCAAAGAAGGCAGTGATCGGTGTCGGGGCACCTTCATATACGTCTGGGGTCCACATATGGAACGGAACCGCAGACACTTTGAATGCCAATCCGGAGATCAGAAACACCAGACCAATCACGAGCCCAATCGGAACATCACCGTCACTACTCAGTGCCGCAGTGAGAGCCGAGAAACTCGTGGCACCGGTCATTCCGTATATCAATGAACAGCCGTACAACAGCATTCCTGAGGACAGAGCGCCCAGAACGAAATACTTCAGGCCAGCTTCGGTGGAGCGCAAAGATTCGCGTTTGAACGCCGCAACGACATATAGGGCCAGACTTTGCAATTCGAGCCCCAGATACAATGCCATCAGGTCGTTCGAGGAGATCATCATGAGCATGCCGAGGGTGGCGAGCATCATGAGGACTGGAAATTCGAATCGCTCCATTCCTTCGGTCCGGATGTATCCAAACGACATTACGATCGCCAATCCAGACCCGATCAGCACGAGGACTTTCATAAAGACTGCGAACTGATCGACAATGAACATTTGCGAAAATGTCTCTACGCCATCCGAAGGCCCCACGATCACGAAGAACCCCGCGACTGCAATTGTCCCTACAGCCAGCCAGGAAACCGTACGGGTTGAGTCATTGCCTCGAAAAACACCGAACATCAGCAATAGCATGGCCATGCCCGCGAGGATGAGTTCGGGCAGCGCCGGCATGAGATCGGGAACTACGTGTACGGACATCATCGGTTCAGACCTCGCTCACCGATTCGCCAGCGCTACAGCGCTGCCGCCGTTCATCGCCATCTCGTGGCTCTGGATGAGATTGGCCACCGATACATGCATGACTTCTAAAAGAGGCTCGGGATAAATACCGAAATAGAGCACCAGCACGACCAACGGTGTGAATACTGCAATTTCCCGACGATTGAGATCCAAAATATCCTTGAGCTCGGCTTTCACGAGTTCGCCGTAAATCACTCTCCGGTAGAGCCACAAAGTGTAAGCAACACTTAGAACAATGCCGGTAGTGGCAAGGAAAGCAACCCACGTGTCGACCTGGAATATTCCGACCAGAACCAGGAATTCGCCGACGAACCCACTCGTGCCCGGGAGCCCTACGTTTGCCAATCCAATCACCATGAATACCGCGGCATATATCGGCATTCGGTGCACCAATCCGCCGTATCTCGAAATTTCTCTGGTATGCACCCGGTCGTAGACGACACCAACGATGAGGAACAAAGCAGCCGATACGAGGCCATGGCTGAGCATCACCATGATCCCTCCTTCGATCCCCTGGGTCGTGAAAGTAAAAATTCCTATCGTCACGAAACCCATGTGCGCAACAGAGGAGTACGCGATCAGCTTTTTCATATCCTCCTGCATCAGAGCAACCAGAGACGCGTAAACGATCGCGACAACCGACAGGGTGTAGACCAACGGTGTAAAGAATTCCGTCGCTTCCGGAAGCATCGGGATCGAAAAGCGAAGGAAGCCGTACCCACCAATCTTCAGGAGCACACCAGCCAGGACAACCGACCCAGCGGTTGGGGCTTCGACATGTGCATCCGGTAACCACGTATGTACTGGCCACATGGGAATCTTCACGGCGAAGGCCGCGAAGAACGCGAGCCACAACCAACGCTGCCAGGTTGGGTCGAAACCGGCAGCAATCAATGTGGGAATGTCCGTGGTTCCGACCTTAAGATACATGGCCAAGATAGCCAGCAGCATCAGGACGGACCCCAGGAGTGTGTACAGGAAGAACTTAAACGTTGCGTAGATGCGTCGTTCACCACCCCAGACGCCGATAATCAGGAACATCGGAATGAGGCCGCCCTCGAAGAACAGATAGAAGACAACGAAGTCCAGGGCACAAAAGACCCCGATCATCATGGTTTCCATAATCAGGAACGCGACCATGTACTCTTTGACGCGGGTCGAAATTGACTCCCAACTGGCCAAAATGCACAGAGGTGTAAGCAGCGTCGTAAGGAGCACAAACAGCATTGAGATGCCGTCTACACCCATGTGGTAATTGATACCGCTGCCGATCCACGCCTTCTGTTCAACAAACTGAAATTCGGCGGTGGCCGGATTGAATCCCATCCAGATGAGGAGGGAGGCGCCAAACGTCATCACGGTGGTCCAAATCGCTACCCACCGCGCATTGCGAGCAACGACTTCTTCTTCTCCACGAATCAAAAGTATGAACGCGGCACCCACCGTTGGCAGGAATGTGACCAGGGACAAGAGGGGGAAATCGAACACGGCTTAACCCCCCACTACATAAAAGTACCAGGATACGAACCCAACGACGCCGATCAGCATGGCAAAGGCGTAATGGTACACGTAGCCGGTTTGAAGCTGCGCGGCTCGACGGGCCAGTCTGATGACCGTTGCCGAAACACCGTCTGGACCAAAGCCGTCAATAATTCGACCATCTCCCCCACGCCACAGTGTGTATCCGATGAGCTTGGCCGGTCGGACGAATACCAAGTCGTACAGTTCGTCGAAGTACCATTTATTCAAGAGGAAGGCATAAATGGGCCGATGCATGGTGGCGATCGCACCGGGAATTTCCGGTCGGGCGATATACAGCCACCACGCAATTGCAATTCCCGCAACCGCGAGACCCGCGGGCAGCGCCTTCACCCAGAATGGTACGTGGTGCGCCGCCGCGACCGTGTCGTTTTCAGGAAGCACGAAGAGCGAGTTGCCCCAGAACGCGCTGCCTTCACCGACCATCGCCCCGTGAGCCAGGAACCCAGCGAGCACAGCCCCTAGTGCCAGAAGAACCAAAGGTATCATCATCACCTTGGGTGCTTCGTGGACGTGCGCCATAACGCTTTCTTCCGCACGCGCTTGACCGTGGAAGGTCATGAACAGAAGTCGCCACGAATAAAAGGCTGTCAGGAACGCAGCGACTATGCCCAGGGTGAAAGCATAGTTTCCGAAGCCCGTGCCATCCGCATATGCAGCTTCGAGAATGATGTCTTTCGAGTAAAAGCCCGCAAAGAATGGGATTCCAGCGAGAGCCAAGGACCCAATCCACATGACCGTGTAAGTCAATGGAAGCAAAGTATATATGCCGCCCATCTTCCGCATGTCCTGCTCATCTGCCATGGCATGGATCACCGACCCGGCACCCAGGAAGAGCAACGCCTTAAAGAACGCGTGGGTCATGAGATGGAAGATCGCGGCGGAATAGGCTGACACCCCAACGGCGAAGAACATGTAGCCAAGTTGACTACAGGTCGAATATGCGATCACCCGTTTGATGTCGTTTTGCACCAGGCCCACGGTCGCGGCGAAGAAGGCCGTGGAAGCACCGACAATCGCGACGAGCATCAGCGTGTCCGGCGCATACTCAAACAGGGGGGAACACCGGGCCACCATGAAGACACCCGCGGTCACCATCGTCGCTGCATGGATCAGGGCGGAGACAGGGGTCGGGCCCTCCATGGCATCTGGCAACCAGGTATGTAGCCCGAGCTGAGCCGATTTGCCCATCGCGCCGACGAACAGCAACATTGTTATGACGGTCATCGTGTCGAAATTCGCGCCGAGGAACACGATCGAGCTTCCTGCGACATCGGGCGCCGCATTGAACACCGTCGTGAAGTCGACGGAGTCGAATATCAAGAAGATTGCCATGATACCGAGCGCGAAACCGAAATCGCCTACCCGATTGACGACGAATGCCTTTATGGCCGCCGCGTTGGCGGACGGCTTATTAAACCAGAATCCGATCAACAGATAGGAACATAAACCCACTCCCTCCCAGCCGAAGAACATCTGGAGGAAGTTGTCCGCGGTAACCAGCATCAGCATCGCGAACGTGAAAAGCGAGAGGTACGCAAAGAACCTCGGAATGTGAGGGTCGTGGGACATGTACCCGATCGAGTACCAGTGGATCAGGCAGGACACGACCGCGACCACGAGAGTCATGACGGCGGTCAACTCGTCGAACCTCAGTGCCCATGCCACCTCAAAGGCACCCGAATCCATCCACGTCACCAGTTCGACGACGACGGTATTGTGTTCGATGGCAACTTGATAAAAGACCAGTATCGAGATCAGTGCCGACACGGTCATCAATGCACATGAAATCAGTCGCGAGGCACTGTCACCGATGAATCGGCCGAAGACCCCGGCGATTATGGCCCCCAGGAGCGGGGCAAATACCAACGCTGCATGCAGCATCCCGCTCAGCCCTTCATCATGTTGATATCTTCCACCGCGATGGTTCCGCGATTTCGGAAGTAGACGACCAGTATGGCCAACCCGATAGCGGCTTCGGCAGCCGCGACCGTCAATACGAACATCGCAAAGACCTGCCCCACCAGGTCGTTCAAATGTGTTGAGAAGGCGACAAGGTTGATGTTCACGGCCAGCAACATCAGCTCGATCGACATCAAGATGATGATGACGTTCTTGCGGTTGAGGAATATCCCGAAGATACCCAGCGTGAACAGGATCGCCGCGACAGTGAGATAGTGGCCGAGCGTCACCTCCATCAGATGCCGCTCCCCGACGTTACTTCCTTCACTTCCACCGCGTCCTCCCGACGCCGCGAAACCTGTTGGGAAATCGACTGCTTGCGAACGCCTTCACGGGTCCTCAGCGTGAGCACGATGGCGCCAATCATCGCGATAAGAAGAACGATCCCCGCTGCCTGGAACAGGTAGATGTATCGTGTGTATAGCAGTGCGCCGAGGGCCTCAGTATTTGACACGTTCGCCACCGCCGGTGTCGGCGCAGCTGCAACAGCAGCAGCCTGCGGTTGAATCGCCCAGCCACCAAGGATCAACAGCAACTCGACCAGCATGATCAAACCGACCAGGCCGCCAACCGGAAGATATTGCAGGAATCCCTGACGTAGCTCGGCAAAATTTATGTCGAGCATCATGACGACGAACAGGAACAGAACCGCGACCGCGCCGACGTAGACGATGACCATGATCATGGCCAGGAACTCCGCTCCCATCAGCACGAACAAGCCAGCGGAATTGAAGAAAGCCAGGATCAGAAACAGCACCGAATGCACAGGATTACGCGCGGAGATGACCATCACGCCCGAAGCCAGTGTCACGGCGGCCAAGAGATAGAAGGTGAGTGCTTGTAAAATCATACGCGTCGGGGTTTCAATCTGGTTCTTGTCAGCACTGAATCTGGGGACTAGCGATACGGAGCATCGGCAGCAAGATTTGCCGCGATCTCGCGCTCCCAACGATCACCGTTCGCAAGTAATTTATCCTTGTTGTACATGAGCTCCTCTCGAGTCTCGCTGGCAAACTCGAAGTTCGGACCCTCAACGATTGCGTCCACCGGACAGGCTTCCTGGCAATATCCGCAATAGATGCATTTCGTCATGTCGATGTCATAGCGAGTCGTACGGCGACTGCCATCGTCACGCGGCTCAGCCTCGATCGTGATGGCTTGTGCCGGACACACCGCCTCGCAAAGCTTGCAGGCGATGCAGCGTTCTTCCCCGTTGGCGTAGCGCCGCAGTGCGTGCTCGCCCCGGAATCGGGGACTGAGATAGCCCTTCTCGTAGGGGTAATTCAGTGTCGCCCGACGCTTGAACATTGCCTTGAATGTGACGTACATCCCGAACCACAGTTCGGAAAGCAAAACAGTGCGGGCTGCGTGACTTTTTAAGACCATTTGCGCTCTCCTAAGGCAGCCAGTCGAAAGCCACCAGAACCCCTGCCGTCAGCGCTACCCAGAACAGGGACAGGGGTAGAAATACCTTCCAGCCGAGCCGCATCAACTGGTCGTAACGGTAACGCGGGAAGGTCGCGCGTACCCAAACAAAAACAAACAGCAACAGAGTGATTTTGAGCGCGAACCAGATTGGTCCGGGCACCCAGTTGAACGGCGCTATGTCGAAAGGCGGAAGCCAGCCACCCAAGAACAAGATGGCTGTCAGCGCACTCATCAGGATCATGTTGGCGTATTCACCCAGGAAGAACAGGGCGAAAGTCATGGACGAATACTCGACCTGATATCCGGCGACGAGCTCGGCTTCGGCTTCGGGCAAGTCGAACGGATGTCGATTGGTTTCCGCAAGAGCGGACACGAAGAAGATGATGAACATCGGGAACAACGGGATGAAGTACCAGACCTTCTCCTGCGCCTGAACAATCTCACTCATGTTCAAGGATCCGACGCAAAGCAAAACCGTAATGATGATGAAACCCATCGAAACTTCGTATGAAACCATCTGAGCTGCAGAACGCAGAGCACCCAGAAACGCATACCGCGAGTTTGAAGCCCAACCCGCCATGACGATGCCGTACACACCCAGAGACGAGACGGCAAAGATGTACATGATGCCAACATTTATATCGGATACCACGAGGCCCTCGCCGAACGGGATCACCGCCCAGGCAATAAGGCTGAGCACGAACGTGATCATCGGCGCGGCAACAAATACAACCTTGTTTGCACCCGTGGGGATCACGGTCTCTTTAAGAAACAGCTTCAGGCCATCTGCGAAAGGCTGCAGTAAGCCGAACGGTCCTACGACGTTCGGACCCATCCGCAACTGCATGGCCGCCATGACCTTGCGCTCAAACCACGTGAGCATGGCAACCAGCGCAAGCAACGGCACGACGATTGCCAGAATCTGCCCGACGATAATGGCCAGCGGGATTACATAGGAGGTCACGAACTCAGCCATGGATACCCGTCGCCTTGGACCCATTTCCGAGGATTTGAACACTGCATGCCGCCATCGTCTCGGAAGACCGGCAAATAGCGTCGGTCATATAGAAGTCGTCGATTGGGGTCGTGAACGGTTCCGCATCCGGCGCCGCATCCGAACCGAATTGACCCCACGGGGCGGGCTGGATGACATCAATTATGTTGAAAGTCTCAGCGACTTCAGCCATCCGCCGTCGAACCGAGCCAAGATCGTCATACGGCAATGTGCATCCCATCACTTCCGACAAGGCCCGAATAATCGCCCAGTCTTCGCGTGCGTCTCCCGGGGGGAATACCGCGCGATGTCCCAACTGAACTCTGCCTTCCGTGTTGACCCAGGTGGCATTCTTTTCGACATATGCAGCTCCGGGCAAAACCACGTCCGCGCGACCCGCGCCTTTGTCGCCGTGGTGGCCCAGATAGATCACGAACGCCTCGCCCATAGCGGCAACGTCTATTTCATCGGCGCCCAACAGGAATACGGCGTCGATCTCTCCCTTGGCCGCACCATCGATGATTCCTGCAACGTCACGTCCACCCTCGCCTGGCACCAGTCCCAGGTCGAGTCCTGCAACCCTTGCTGCAGCGGTATGAAGAACGTTGAACCCGTTCCAGTCGTCCCGTACCGCATTGCTGTTCTCAGCGATGCGCCGCGCGGCGCCCAGGACGGCAGCTCCGTCCTCACGTGCCAAGGCACCTTGTCCAACAATCACCATGGGCCGTTCGGCGTTCGTCAAGACCTGGGCAGCTTCATGTGTGCCGTTCCCAAAAGCACTCAAGGTATCGGGCCCGGCTCCCAAGACCTCGACGGGAAATGTCAAATCCGGTTGCGGCCCGACGGACAGAACGCGAAAACCGCCAGCCAGATACCTTTTGCGCAATCTGGCGTTTACGAGTGCCGCCTCCCAACGGGGATTTGTTCCGATCATCAAACAGGCATCCGCATCTTCGATACCGGAGATTGTCGTGTTGAACAGGTAAGACGACCTGATGCTGGCATCCAGTTTGGCCCCATCCTGACGGCAATCGATGTGCGGCGAACCGAGTGCCGCCATCAAATCTTTCAGGACAACCATCGATTCCGCACACGCCTGGTCACCCGCGATGGCAGCCATGCGCGTTCCGTCGGTTGACTTCAACCGTTCAGCAATCGCCGAAAAAGCCTCGTCCCAGGATGCCGCATGCAATCGGCCGTCGCGCCGCACATAAGGCCGATCCAAGCGCTGGCGCCGCAGCCCGTCATTGGCAAATCGCGCCTTGTCCGAAATCCATTCTTCGTTGATGTCTTCATGAAGTCGCGGCAAGACCCTCAGGATAGTCCGACCACGCGCGTCAACACGGATATTGCTGCCTACCGCATCGTGAGTGTCAATTGTCTCGGTGGTATTGAGTTCCCAAGATCGGGCAGTAAACGCATACGGTTTGGAAGTCAGCGCCCCAACTGGGCAAAGGTCGATAATGTTCCCCGACAGCTCCGAGGACAGAGCCTGTTCAACGTAGTTGCTGATCTCCATGTGTTCGCCGCGACCCAAGGCACCGAGTTCTTCAACTCCGGCGATCTCGGTGGCGAACCGAATACAGCGCGTACAGTGAATGCAGCGGGTCATGACCGTCTTGACGAGCGGACCAAGGTCCTTATCGGTCACCGCTCGCTTGTTTTCGCGATATCGGGAATGATCAAGACCATAGGCCATGGCTTGGTCCTGCAAATCGCACTCGCCGCCTTGATCGCAGATCGGACAGTCGAGGGGATGGTTAATGAGCAGGAACTCCATGACGCCTTCACGAGCCTTTTGAACCTGAGGCGTGTTGGTATGGATGACCATGCCATCGCCCACCGGCATCGCACACGATGCGATCGGTTTTGGCGATTTCTCCATTTCCACCAGGCACATGCGGCAATTGCCGGCGATGTTTAGACGGTCGTGGTAGCAGAATCGTGGCACTTCCTTGCCGGCCTGCTCGCAGGCCTGCAAAACGGTTGCACCTGCTTCGACCTCGATCTCTACGCCATCGATAGTGAGTGTCGGCATGCGAAGCTCCTAAGCCGCTGCCTCGGCAGAAGCGCTTTCACTTTCGAGTGTGTGCTCGACAATGCGCCTCTCGAGTTCTGGGCGGAAGTGGCGTATGAGCCCTTGGATAGGCCAGGCAGCCGCATCACCGAGCGCGCAGATCGTATGGCCTTCAATCTGGTAGGTGACTTCCTCGAGCAAATCGATCTCTGCGATCTCTGCGCGCCCCTCCACCAAGCGGTCCATCACCCGAGACATCCAGCCTGTGCCTTCCCGACACGGCGTGCATTGGCCGCAGCTCTCATGCATGTAGAACTTCGACAGCCGTGCGATTGCCTGAACAACATCAGTCGACTTGTCCATGACGATGACGGCGGCCGTCCCCAGTCCCGATTTGACGTCCTTCAAGGAGTCAAAATCCATCAGGACGGTGTCACAAATCGACTTGGGCAGGATTGGTACCGATGCACCACCAGGGATTACAGCCTGAAGATTGTCCCATCCGCCCCGAACACCTCCGGCATGTTTCTCTATCAATTCGCGCATCGGGATGCCCATTTCATCCTCTACGTTGCACGGTTCATTGACGTGCCCCGAGATGCAAAAGATCTTTGTGCCGGTGTTGTTGGGACGCCCAAGTCCGGCAAACCAGGATGAGCCACGCCGGAGTATCGTCGGTGCCACCGCAATCGTCTCGACGTTGTTGACAGTCGTGGGACATCCCCACACGCCCACCGCCGCAGGAAACGGTGGCTTCAATCGGGGTTGACCCTTCTTGCCTTCCAGGCTCTCGATGAGAGCCATCTCTTCGCCGCAGATGTAGGCACCTGCACCAGGGTGCACGTAGACATCGAAGTCATAGCCCGAATCGCAGGCATTCTTTCCAATGAGACTGGCTTCGTAGGCCTCGTCAATCGCCGCTTGAAGATGTTCGATCTCACGATGGAATTCGCCGCGGGTGTATATGTAGGCCGCGCATGCACCCATAGCGAAGCCCGCTACCAAACAACCTTCAACCAGTTTGTGGGGATCATGGCGCAGGATATCCCGGTCCTTGCATGTCCCAGGCTCGCCTTCGTCTGCATTGACTACCAGGTAAGCTGGCCGGCCATCCGATTCCTTAGGCATGAAAGACCATTTCAAACCTGCCGGAAAACCGGCGCCTCCGCGACCTCGAAGGCCTGAATCCTTCATCTCCTGGATTATTTCATCGCGGCCCTTTTCGAGAAGAGCTTTGGTATTGTCCCAATCTCCTCGAGATCTGGCGCCCGCGAGCCGCCAATCCTCCAGGCCATACAAATTTGTGAAAATTCGGTCTTTATCATCAAGCATCAGGAGTCTCCGGCGCTTGCGCTCAGAGTTGTCGGACCGCTGGCGGGCGCAGACGTCTTACGCCCCGTTTGTGAACCAGGCGGCGGCGCCGCACCACGGGAAATCGAATCGAGAATGGCGCGTGTACGATCGGGATCCAGATCCTCGTAGTAGTCGTCATTGATCTTGACGATGGGGGCATTGACGCAGGCGCCAAGACACTCCACTTCACGCAACGTGAAACGGCCATCGGCGCTCGTTTCACCGAGACCAATACCCAAGGTTTCTTCACAGGCCTGGACGATCCCGTCGCACCCGCGGAGCCAGCACGGCGTTGTCGTGCAAACTTCAACGACCGTCTCGCCGACCGGTTCCAAATTGATCATCGTGTAGAAAGACGCGACTTCGTAAACGCGGATCGGCGCCATATCCAGGAATTCGGCCACGGCAGACATCATATCTGTCGTCACCCACCCGCCGTTTTGTCGCTGGACCAGATCCAGCAGAGGCAGGACAGCGCTTGCCTGGCGGCCTTCCGGATACTTGGCGACGATTTTGTCAGCCGCGGATCGAAGCGCTTGAGTGAATTCGAAAGGGGTTTGGTTGGCACTCATCGGTCGATCTCACCGAATACGATATCGAGTGTGCCGATAATGGCCACGGCGTCGGCCAGCATATGCCCGCGGGTCATGAAATCCAGCGCCTGCAAATGCGGAAATCCCGGCGCTCGAATTTTACAGCGATAAGGCGAATTGGTTCCGTCGGAGACCAGGTAGACACCAAATTCACCCTTTGGCGCCTCTACGGCCGTGTAGGTTTCGCCTTCCGGTACATGATGCCCCTCTGTGTACAACTTGAAATGATGAATGAGGGCTTCCATGGAAGATTTCATTTCGGCCCGCTTGGGAGGGACAACCTTATTGTCAGTCGTCGTCACCGGCCCTTCCGGCATGTTTTCGAGGCACTGCTTGATGATTCGCACGCTTTGTCGCATCTCTTCGACACGACACAGATATCGGTCATAGCAATCGCCGTTCTTACCAACCGGTATATCGAATTCCATCGAAGAATAGACCTCGTAAGGCTGCGCCTTTCGAAGGTCCCACGCGATATCTGATCCTCTCAACATCACTCCCGTGAAGCCCCAATCCATGGCCTGCTCGGCAGTGATAACCCCGATGTCGACATTTCGTTGTTTGAAGATCCGGTTCTCGGTCAGCAGGTTTTCGATGTCATCGATGACAGCCGGAAATTTCTCAACCCAGTCGGTAATGTCTTCGATCAAGCCGGCCGGTAAGTCCTGGTGCACGCCGCCAACACGAAAATAGGCCGCGTGCATGCGCGCACCGGAAACACGCTCGTAGAATTCAAAGAGCTTTTCCCGCTCTTCAAATCCCCACAACACCGGTGTCATGGCGCCGACATCCATGCCCTGGGTTGTCACATTGAGGAGATGATTGAGAACGCGCGTGATCTCACTGAACAGGACGCGCACATACTGACCTCTCGCCGGGACCTCGAGCCCCAGAAGTTTCTCGATTGCCAGTACAAAAGCATGCTCCTGGCACATCATGGAGACGTAGTCCAAGCGATCGAAATACGGAATTGCCTGGAGGTACGTCTTGTGCTCGATCAGCTTTTCGGTTCCACGATGCAGTAACCCGATGTGCGGGTCTGCCCGCTCGACGATTTCCCCATCGAGTTCCATCACAAGACGGAGAACTCCATGCGCCGCCGGATGCTGCGGACCAAAGTTCATCGTATAGGGCTTGATCTGCACTTCTGCCATCAGCCCTCTCCCTCCGACTTCTCGTCGCCCGGCAGGATGTATTCGGCCCCTTCCCACGGACTCAGGAAATCGAATGTGCGGAACTCCTGCGTCAGTTTCACCGGTTCGTAGACGACCCGTTTCTGTTCATCGTCGTAGCGCAGCTCGACATGTCCCGTCAGTGGGAAGTCCTTCCGCAACGGGTGGCCCTCGAATCCGTAGTCAGTCAAGAGCCTGCGCAGGTCGGGATGGCCGGAGAACATGATCCCGTACATGTCCCACGCCTCACGCTCGTACCAGCCCGCAGCACTGAAAACTTCCGCGACTGAAGGCACGGGTTGCCGTTCATCCGTTTCAAGCTTGACCCGAATGCGCTGATTGTGTGTGAGAGAGAGGAGGTTGTAGACGACGTCGAACCTTTGCTCGCGTTGCGGCCAATCGACTCCGCTTATATCGATCAGAATCCGAAATCCGCAGTTTGTGTCATCGCGAAGAAATGTCAGGACCTTAACAATTGAATTGCGGTCGACTCGCATGACGAGTTCGTGCAGCCCAATCTCTGACGAGATGACTTCGTTTGGCAGGTGACCTGCGATGTGTTCCGCAAGTTCGGAAAGCGCTTCGTCCATGTTCCCCGTGGCTGCTTGATTAAGCGTCTGGTCGATGCACCCGAACTAGCGAGTGATTGTCCCGGTCCGTCGTATCTTCTTTTGCAGCTGCAATATTCCGTATACCAACGCCTCAGCTGTAGGTGGACAACCGGGCACATAAATGTCCACCGGCACAATTCGGTCACACCCGCGAACGACTGAGTAGGAATAGTGATAATAGCCACCGCCGTTGGCACAACTTCCCATGGAAATTACCCAGCGAGGCTCGGCCATCTGGTCATAAACCTTGCGGAGCGCAGGTGCCATTTTGTTGCAAAGCGTTCCTGCAACAATCATTAAATCCGATTGCCGGGGACTGGCACGTGGCACAACGCCAAACCGGTCTAAATCGTAGCGCGGCATAGAGGCATGCATCATTTCAACAGCACAACAAGCCAGACCAAAGGTCATCCACCAGAGAGAGCCTGTCCGCGCCCAGTTCGCGACATCATCGATCTTGGTGACCAAGAAACCCTTGTCGTTCAGGGCCTGAGACATCCGATCAAACGGCGCATCGAGATCGTGTTCCGGCGTCTGTGGTGCCGCCACTACTCCCATTCCAGTGCTCCCTTCCGCCATTCATAGATGAACCCGATGGTCAGAATGGTGAGGAAGATCATCATCGACCAGAATCCAAACACTCCAATCTCCCCGAGCGCGACAGCCCATGGGAACAAGAAAGCAACCTCCAAATCAAAAATGATGAATAGGAGGGCCACCAAATAAAATCGGACGTCGAACTGGCGCCGAGCGTCGCTGAATGCTTCGAATCCGCATTCATAAGGCGACAGCTTTTCGGTGTCGGGGTAATGATGCGCGGCAATATATGAAGCAGAGACGATGACGAGCGCCATTCCAACGGCAATCGCCAAAAATACAAGTATTGGTAAGTATTCGACGATAACGCCCTGCATGCCGCTAACCGTGGTTACCAATAAAGATCGACACTATAAAAAACGCGCCCGATCAGCGACTGGCGATGAAACACACGTGTCACCGTCCCTCTGTGCAAACGCAGGCGCATTATAATGACGCACCTATACGATTAAAAGTAGAGAATGTTTGACTGCGCCGCCCCCGCTGAGGGGATATCACCCAGATTCAAGCACTTGAATGGATACAATCAACCGAGTCCACTTCAGCGAGTGGCGGGAGTGACGGGACTCG
>DEBC01000098.1:89054-142981 GCA_002348365.1 Alphaproteobacteria bacterium UBA2966
GTGACAGGCCGGCGCTCTAACCAGACTGAGCTACACCCCCTCATCGAAAAGACGGACCCGTGTACTGTACCGGGTTTCGAGGTGTCAAGCGATATGCCGTAAATTATCCAGAATAAACGACTACTGCAGGAGCTGGTGGGCGGTGACGGGATCGAACCGCCGACTTCCACGGTGTAAACGTGGCGCTCTCCCAGCTGAGCTAACCGCCCTCACCTACAAATTATCAGTTGACCACCAGACAAAACAACGCCGGCCGCCTATGAGGCGGCCGGCGCCATAGCTCTAGCTCCAGTGCCGTATTAGTTTACAGCGTCCTTCAAAGCTTTCCCGGCTTTAAACTTGGGTTGCTTTGAAGCAGGAATTTGAATTCTCTCTCCGGTCCGCGGATTGCGACCTTCGGAAGCGCGGCGTTGGGCAACGCTAAAAGTGCCAAAGCCCACGAGCCTCACATCCGAACCACCCGAAAGCGCTTTCGAAATCGTGTCGAACACGCTGTCGACCGCTTTCGCAGAATCCGCCTTCGAGAGGCCAGAGTCATTGGCTACGTTAGCCACGAGATCGTTTTTGTTCACGATAAGGGCCCCCTCACAGTTTACTGAAATTTGGGTGAGTGAAATTTTAGGACGGTGTCTCAGACGCAGGAAAAGTGTAGAACGCGTCCACTACGCCGTCAAAGAGAAAAACAAAAATTTCTCCAGCTTTTATACGGTTTGTGACGGGAATCACCGGTTCCATGGGTTGGTAGGCCGCGGCGGGTCGCCGCAAGCCTCAACATACTGACAATGAAGATCAGATTTCCGATGCCCGAGGGACCAAAATCACGATCCCTCAACGCATCATCCAGCTCTTTGAGTGCGCTTAGTGCGTGACAACGCCGTCGAGGTCTGCCGCGTCAGACTCCTTGGCGGCCACCTTGGACATCTCCGCTTCCTCGTCCCACTCGATGGGAACCAACGGTTTGGTCAACGCAAGCTTGAGGACATCGTCAACGGTGTCCACGGGAACGATCTCTAGCCCGCGCTTCACGTTGTCAGGAATTTCCGCGAGGTCCTTCTCATTCTCCTTCGGAATGAGCACTGTCGCCACACCAGCTCTCAATGCGGCCAGCAATTTCTCCTTCAGTCCACCGATCGGAAGCACACGACCGCGCAGCGTGATTTCGCCCGTCATGGCGACATCCCGCCGGACCGGGATCTGGGTCAACACCGAGACGATTGCGGAAATCATGGCGGTACCAGCCGATGGCCCATCCTTGGGTGTCGCACCTTCCGGCACGTGAACGTGGATGTCACGCTTTTCGAACGTTGTTGGTTTTACCCCAAACGCGATCGACCTTGATCGAACATAGCTTGCTGCCGCCTGCACGGACTCCTGCATAACGTCACCGAGCTTGCCGGTGATGTTGATCCGACCCTTGCCTGGCAGCGTGATTGCCTCGACCGAGAGCAATTCCCCGCCTACCTCGGTCCAGGCGAGACCTGTGCATACGCCGACCAGATCGTCTTCCTCGATTTCGCTCGACCGATAGCGTGGCACGCCGGCATATTTTTCGAGGCTCTTCTTGGTCACTCGAACACGTTCGCGACCGTGCTGAAGAATGTCCCGAGTCGCCTTACGTGATAACCCCGCAAGTTCCCGTTCGAGATTTCGAACGCCGGCCTCACGCGTGTAGTGGCGTATGAGCGAGCGTAGCGCCTCTTCCGACATCGCCCACTCGCCTTCGTCCAGACCATGGGCTTCCATCTGTTTGGGTATGAGGTGCTGTTTGGCAATTTCCACTTTTTCGTCTTCGGTGTAACCCGAGAGCCGAATGACTTCCATACGATCCAAGAGAGCGGGAATGATCCTCAACGTGTTTGCCGTCGTGATGAACATCACATCGGAAAGATCGTAGTCGACCTCGAGATAGTGATCGTTGAAGGCATGGTTCTGCTCTGGGTCCAGGACTTCCAGGAGCGCCGACGACGGATCGCCCCTGAAGTCAGCACCAAGCTTGTCGACCTCGTCGAGCATGATGAGTGGGTTCGACGCCTTGGCCTTCTTCATGGATTGAATGATTTTGCCAGGCAGCGAACCGATGTATGTCCGCCGATGTCCCCGAATCTCGGCTTCGTCTCGCACGCCACCCAATGACATGCGGACGAATTTTCTCCCGGTCGCCCGTGCGATCGACTGGCCCAGGGACGTTTTACCGACTCCCGGAGGTCCGACCAGGCAAAGGATGGGACCTTTGAGTTTCTTCGCGCGCTGCTGCACCGCGAGATACTCGAGAATACGTTCCTTCACCTTTTCGAGACCGTAGTGGTCCTGGCTGAGAACCGACTCAGCGAAATTAATGTCCTTCTTGATCTTGCTCTTCTTCCGCCACGGAATATTCAGCAACCAATCAAGATAGTTGCGAACGACCGTCGCTTCGGCTGACATCGGGCTCATGTTGCGCAACTTTTTCAGTTCCGCGGTGGCTTTCTCTCTGGCTTCCTTGGTCAGCTTGGTCTTCGCAATCTTCTCTTCAAGCTCGGTGAGTTCATCCCGACCGTCGTCGCCTTCGCCAAGTTCCTTTTGGATGGCCTTCAGCTGCTCGTTCAAATAGTACTCGCGCTGGGTCTTCTCCATTTGGCGCTTGACGCGGCTGCGGATCTTCTTTTCGACCTGCATGACGCCAATTTCGCCTTCCATGAGCGAGTAAACCCGCTCGAGCCGTTCGCTCGTGCTCTGAATCTCGAGCAATTCCTGCTTGTCCGCGATTTTCAACTGAAGATGAGATGCGACCGTGTCCGCGAGTTTTCCCGGGTCGTCGATCTGGTTGAGCGAAACGAGAACCTCGGGCGGGATTTTCTTGTTGAGCTTCACATACTGCTCAAATTCAGCGACGACGGAACGGGACAACGCCTCAAGTTCTTGAGGGTCATTGTTGATCTCATCCAGAATTTCCGCGTTGGCCTCGAAAAAATCGGCGTTCTCCGTGAAACCCTGCACTCGAGCTCTTCGCCCACCCTCCACGAGAACCTTGACCGTGCCATCAGGAAGCTTCAAAAGCTGCAGAACTGAACCGATCGTCCCTACTTCGTGGATGTCTCCTGGCGCCGGATCATCCTGGCTCGCATTCTTTTGAGCCAAAAGCAGTATTTGCTTATCCGCCTTCATGACATCTTCCAGCGCCCGCACTGACTTGTCCCGGCCAACGAACAGCGGAACGATCATGTGGGGGAAAACGACGATATCGCGCAGCGGCAATACTGGGAAAACCTGGGTCGCGGTCGCTTCAATCATTTTTACTCTTGTTCCCTTCGCATTTCGTGCGGTGCGGTCTCACCGCCTCGCACGCCAAGCACGGCCCAAACACCGTCGAGACCATACATGGATCGTACCCGACCGCTATTCAAGCGGTTCGCTCAAGCACTTGTCTCCATGTCTTCGTGACGGTCGGAATAGATGAGCAACGGCTGAGCGCGGCCCTCGATAACTTCGGAATTGATGACGACTTCCTCGACGCTTTCAAAACTCGGCAGGTCGAACATCGTGTCAAGAAGGTTGCCTTCCATGATCGAGCGCAAACCACGCGCACCAGTCTTGCGCTTGATCGCTTTGCGCGAGATCGCGCGGAGTGCATCATCCGAGAACGTCAGATTGACATTCTCCATTTCAAAGAGACGCTGGTACTGCTTGACCAAAGCGTTTTTCGGCTTTGTGAGAATATCGACAAGCGCGTCCTCATCCAGATCCTCGAGCGTAGCGATTACCGGAAGTCGACCGACGAATTCCGGTATGAGGCCAAACTTGAGCAAGTCTTCAGGCTCAACCTGTTTGAGTATTTCACCCATTTGCTGTTCGCCCGCAGATCGGACGTCGGCACCGAATCCAATCGATGTCGATTGACCGCGCGCGGAGATGAGTTTCTCCAGCCCAGAAAAGGCTCCGCCGCAGACAAACAGGATATTTGTGGTGTCGACCTGCAGGAATTCCTGTTGCGGGTGTTTGCGGCCACCCTGTGGCGGGACCGAGGCGATCGTTCCCTCCATTATCTTCAAGAGGGCTTGCTGAACGCCCTCACCGGATACATCACGGGTGATCGAGGGATTGTCAGACTTGCGGCTGATCTTATCCACCTCGTCGATGTAGACGATACCACGCTGTGCGCGCTCGACATTGTAGTCGGCCGCCTGGAGGAGTTTGAGAATGATGTTCTCGACGTCTTCGCCGACATACCCGGCCTCGGTGAGGGTCGTGGCGTCGGCCATCGTAAACGGCACGTCGAGGATTCGCGCCAGTGTTTGCGCCAGCAGCGTCTTCCCGCAACCCGTCGGCCCAATCAGCAGGATGTTCGATTTTGCGAGTTCAACATCATTGGATTTGCTGCCGTGGTTGAGCCGCTTGTAATGATTATGCACCGCAACAGAAAGAACCCGCTTCGCATGATCCTGTCCGATCACATAGTCCGCCAGGACGTTGCAGATGTCGTGGGGTGTGGGAACGCCATCCTTGGACTTCACGAGCGAGCTCTTGTGTTCCTCGCGAATGATGTCCATGCAGAGCTCAACGCATTCATCACAGATGAATACCGTCGGGCCCGCAATCAGCTTGCGAACTTCATGCTGGCTTTTTCCGCAGAACGAGCAGTAGAGCGTGTTCTTTGAATCGCCGCTGCCAGACTTTGACATGGGAACTCCGTGGCTTACGTGGCCGAACCAAACCAGTGCGCAGGCTGTGCGCTCAGTGCCTCATGTTAACGACTTCCATCCGCCATCCACAACGCAAATCTTGCGCAAATCAACGGGCATACCCTTATATCTAGTTGAATATCCCTGTGAAGAAGCAAAATCGTTGCGCGAGGCAGTACACACCGATACCTGCTGCAACCCTATATCAATGGCAATCAAGAATTCGTTAACGCAAAGAGTCAGAACCTAGCTCTCGTTGTCCTCGTCGCTGGTCCCGCCTCCGGCGAGATCGAGCGCAGCCGGACGATGGACCACGATTTCATCGATCAGTCCGAAGCTCTGCGCCTCTTCCGGTGTCAGGAATTTATCCCGGTCCATATTCTGTTCGATAACGTCGAGTGTCTGACCTGTGTGTTCGGCATAGATGGAATTCAGCCGGTCTCGCAACGCCAGAATCTCGCGGGCATGGATCTCGATGTCCGCTGCCTGGCCCTGCGTTCCTCCATGAGGTTGATGGATCATGACCCGCGCATTCGGTAGAGCGTAGCGTTTGCCGCTGGCTCCAGCCGCCAGAAGCAATGAGCCCATCGAGGCCGCCTGACCGAAACAAAGTGTGGATACGTCCGGCCGGATATATTGCATGGTGTCGTATATCGCGAGGCCCGACGATACGATTCCACCAGGGGAATTAATATAGAAGGCGATGTCCTTTTCGGGATTGTCGGCTTCGAGGAACAACAGCTGCGCGGTAATCACGCTTGCAACGTGATCGTCCACAGGGCCAGCCAGAAAAACGATCCGTTCCTTGAGGAGCCGAGAGTATATGTCATACGCCCGCTCCCCCCGATTGGTCTGTTCAACCACCATTGGTATCAGGCTTTGCATTCTATATTCCGTCATCGTGAACCCGTGATTGGTGTGATCGTTTCTCTGAATTGGTCCGCCGGACCGTAGCAATCAATGGCGAACGGAACAGACCGGACGAAGCCGACTGTTCGCGCGGTAAACTACTCGGAAGCCTGCCCTTCATCATCTGATGCTGTGGACTCCTCCTTTTTGGCGCTGGAGGACTTATTGGAGCTCTTGGCCTTGGATTTCGATCCGCTCTTGGCCTTGGACTTGGCTTTCGGCTCCGAATTGCCTTCCGACTCGTCATCCTCTGGCTCATTGAGCAGTTCATCAGGTGTGACCTCACGCTCAGTCACATTGACCATCTCCAAAATGAAATCTACGACCTTGTCCTCGAAGATGGGAGCCTGGAGCTGGCTCATCGCCTGGGGGTCATCCTGGAGGTGCTGGATGATCTCTCGTTCTCGGCCCGGGTATCTTCGCGCATGCTCCGCCATCGCGCGGTTCAGCTCTTCCTGATGGACCTCGATGTTGTTTCGGTTTCCAACCTCCGAAAGAAGTAGTCCGAGTCGAACACGGCGCTCCGCAATTTCCTTGTAGTCGGCCTTCAGTTCGTCTTCAGACTTCTCCAGCTTATCCGCCCCCTCCTCGGAATCGGAAATCTGCGCTCCGAATTGCTGCCAAATGGCGTCAAATTCGGCATCGATGAGGCCCGTCGGAACTTCAAAATCGTACCTGTCCGCGAGTTCGTCCAGAAGCTTACGCTTAACCCGATTCCGCGAAACCCGGTCGTAGTCCGTTTTGATCTGATCGTTAAGAGTCTTTTTCAGTTCCTCAAGAGATTCCAGGCCCATCTTGCTCGCAAACTCATCGTCGATCGCTGCTTTCTCGGGACGCTTGACCTCCTTGACGTCAACTTCGAAAACTGCGTCCTGACCCGCCAGTTCCTCGGCACCATAAGACTCTGGAAATGTCACGTTGATGTCTAAATTCTGGCCTGCCGATGCGCCGATCAATTGATCCTCAAACCCAGGAATAAAGGACCCCGAACCCAACACCAGTTGGAAATCCTTTGCGCTGCCGCCATCGAATTCCGTGCCATCCCGCCGGCCGACGAAATCGATAACCACGGCGTCCCCCGATTCGGCCTTTCGATCCTCTTCGGTTTCAAACGTCGTCTGCGCCTCAGCCAGCCTGTCCAGATGGGTCTGGACGTCTTCGTCAGTGGGTTGGGCTTTCAACTGCTCGACTTCGATTGCAGAGAAGTCATCGGGATCGATTTCTGGAAGGACCTCTACCGACAGCGTGTATTCGAGCTCTCCACCTTCCTCAAAATTGGTGATCTCGATTTTCGGCTGTAGGGCGGGGCGCAATCCCTTTTCTGTCAGAGCCTGTTGCGCGCCTTCATTGACGGTCTCCTCAATGACTTCGCCCATAACAGCGCTGCCGTACCTTTTCTTAAGCAGCGACATCGGAACCTTTCCCGGCCGAAATCCCGGGAGGGAGATGGTGCTGGCCAACTCGCCTAACTTCGCGTCGACCCGCTCTTCAATTGCACTGCCGGCGACGACAACCTTGAATTCGTGCTTGAGACCCTCGGCACTTGTTTCCGTTACTTCAATCAATTTCCTTGTCCCCGATTGTTGTGACCGCTTTCACGATCACGCTTATCGAACATGTCTCCGACCCAAACACGCTCTGGTGCGGCTGGAGGGACTCGAACCCCCACGCCGTAAGGCACATGCTCCTAAGGCATGCGTGTCTACCAGTTCCACCACAGCCGCACGAATGCCCAGCAGGCTGGTCTCATTCGGGTCCCAGAGATGGGGCACCTTCTATAGCACAAGAAGATTTGGCGCTAGAGCAGATCGCAACCCGTTTTTGTCGAGCGGTCCGGTTCTCCAAATTCATAGAGCTCAGAGACGTATGGTGATGTAGTCAAAAAACCACTCGGGGGCACAGATGAACTCACTTTATCTGCACCTCCGGGGTTCCCGGACAGGACCGGCCTGGGAAGTACCGGTCCCGCCCGAGGAGCTGGTGCTCGCACTGTCGCGTCGGCTTAAAGTGCCAGCGCGATCACCAACTAGCTAATACTGATTGAGAAAGGACTCCAGCCCAAGCAACCTGGGACCCCGATCGGCAACCTCGTTTCCGCGGTAGCAAACGCTGCGGAAGCGAACATGCGGGATACCCATGTCGTCGTCTTCGACCGAGATGACGCGAGCCATCTCAACCACGTTGCCCGCAAACTCGTACTCTTAGAGGCCGCCAATCCTTACGTCGGCAACCGATAGAACCCGGCGCCAAAACATGATTACCCCCTCGCAAACATTAAGTGTCTCGTCGTTACTCGAATATATAGTTATTAGGAATTAATTGTTAATAAATAATCTCTTTAATATTGTTTTGTTAAATAATGAAATAATAAATACAAATTAGTTTTATTTAACTAAATGATTTATAAAATTTTAGACATCTCAAAAAGTGGCCGATTTTCTAAGAACTCCGGCCGTTTCAAAAATTTCCGCTAGTAGAATCGAGCCCAACAAGAGACGGAAACCTCGATGTCAGGATGGATTCGTGCGCCTTCGAACCGCTGCTCGAGCGGATCGTATTCAGGAAGAGACCGATTAATCTGATTTAATCTGTCGAAATCGGATTGAATTCGACGTCTAACGCCTGAGTTGTCGAAGAATTGGTGGAATGGCCTCGGGCAGATCTTCCGCAATTAAGCCTGGCCCCACCAATGCGCCTGAAGCGCCATGGACCCAGCATGCGGCGCAGGCCGCATCAAATGGCTCCATGCCCTGGGCCAGCAGACCAACGACAAGACCCGACAAGACATCGCCGGTCCCTGCGCTGGCAAGATCCGGCGGGGCGTTGCTGTTGATTGAGACTCGTCCATCAGGAGCTGCAATCACGGTATCGGCACCTTTCAGCAGCACCACCGCACCACATTCACGAGCGGCATCTTTCGCGGTAGACACCTTCCCCTGCTCCGCGGGCGACTCGCCAAACAATCTTGTGAACTCGCCGTCATGGGGCGTCATTATGCACCAACCGTTGATCGAACCGAAGAGTTCTGCCCCACGGCCCTCGAACACGGTCAGGGCATCCGCATCGAGAACGCAGGCCGCATCATCTCGCAATGCCGTCAATACTCTCGCGCGTGTAGCGTCCGTGACGCCATTTCCGGGACCGAGAAGAACCGCATTTCTACGACGTGCGGCGAGAATCCTTTCAAACCCTTCTTGGTCCTCGAAACTCTCCGTCATCACAGTGGTCAGTTGAGCGGCATTTACCGGCAGCGCATCAGGCGGGCTGGCGACGGTGACAAGACCGCAACCAATGCGGAGGGCTGCGCGCGCGGCAAGGCGTGCCGCACCGGTGCTACCCACCGCTCCACTGACAACAAGCGCATGACCCCGGCGATATTTGTGGTCGATCGCGGTCGGAACAGGAAACGAATGTCGCCACAATGCCGGGGTGTTTTCGGCAATCTGCGGCGCAATCTCCATGAGGGTGCTCTCGGGGATTCCGATATCGGCAACGTTGACCTCACCACAGGCGGAGCGTCCCGGGAAAAGCAAATGGCCCGGCTTCTTGCGAAAAAACGTCACAGATAAATCGGCTCGGAAATGCGTACCCAGCGCCTGGCCGGTATCGCCATGGATCCCGCTCGGGATGTCTACGGCAACGCGGACCGCCCGGGCCCGATTTGCCGCCTCAATCGTGTCATGAACCACTCCCTCGATGTCGCGGGAAAGACCGGCACCGAAGAGCGCATCGACAATGAGACCACGGCCTTCAACGCCAGCCGGTGTCAATGGCATGACAGGGCCGTTCCAGGCTTCTGCCATGTATCGCGCATCACCTTTCAGGTGATCTGCCGAGCCCACCAGCGCCAATTGTACGTCCCAGGCCCCGACCTCTTGAAGGCGCCGCGCAATCACAAAACCGTCCCCGCCGTTGTTCCCCGGGCCGCAGAGCACGATTGTCGGTCGCGGCGCCCAGCGCCGAATGATCGCCCGCGCGACAGCGGCACCGGCCGCTTCCATCAAGGTAATCCCTGAGACTCCGGCGCCCATCGCCGCCGCGTCAGCGGCATACATCTCGTCAACCGTGAGCAGCGCAGAGGACAAGCTTTTTGGCAAGAGAATGCGTCCTGTCACATCGCCGGTTTCACTGTCGCTACCAAACCTCGATCAGGTGTTCCGTAATCAGGTCGAACCTCGGTAAAGACGCAGTCGCAAAATCTGCGAGAACGCGTACCCGATTGATGTCTTCCCGGCTTCGAATAGCGACTTAACCGTGGACGTCTCGAGTTCATTGGGACCGACATTGAGCCGCTTCATCAGCGGGCGCGTCGCAAAGGCCTCGAAATCGTCAAATCTCACCCACATTCTGTACCAATATTCACACCCTTCCGAGAATAACTTGGACGCCGTGCGGTCGAGGGCATCGATTGCCAGCCGCCGGACGATGGTTTCGTCGTGAAACGGTTTCATCAATTGCGACCAGGTTCCCGCCATGTCCGGCTCAACCACGTACAAGAATCCTTGGTCAGCTTTGAGCACCCGCCGCGCCTCCAACAGTGCCTGATCCATGAGGTCTTCCGGAACGTGATGGAGTGACCGATTGAAGAAGACACCGCCCGCCATGCCGTCCTCTAACGGGATCGCCTCGCCGCCCGCGCATTTGAAAGTGACCCGATCCCGAAGCCCTTCCGGCAATTCCGGCAGTGTCCTGGTGTCATCCGGTTCTATGGCCAGTACGCTCGCCCCACGCTCGGCAAGTGCCTGGGCAAAGGCGCCGTCCCCGCTGCCAACGTCGACAAGCAATTCCGAATCGATACTCACGAGTCGATCGACCACTTCGATATGACTGGCCTCGCCCAAGTCAGCAACAGACAGATTGGGTTGAACGCTCAATTCCAGTCTCCTCGAGGCATAGTCTCCGACTCTATCATGGCACCTGCCCTCAAAGTGACGGTCGTCTGTCCGCAAACGAATACGCCCTTTGGTACGCATACGACGCGCGCAGGACAAGATGATCGGCGAACGGCGGGCCAACGATCTGCAATCCGACCGGCAGACCTTCAGAGGTGAAGCCACACGGAACGCTGGCCGCTGGTTGCTTCGTCATATTGAAGGGATAGGTGAAGGGTGACCAGGTGATCCATTTGGGATCGTCGCTTTCCCGCGGCGACATTGTGCCGGCAGCGAAGGCCGCAACCGCCAGGCTCGGCGTCAGAAGTAGATCGTACTCTCTGTGGAATTCCATCATGAGTTCGCCGAGTACAGCGCGCTGATGATCCGCCGCAATGTAGTCCAACAGCGGAATTCTCCTCCCCTCCTCGACGATTTCGGCGAAGTCTGGCTCGACCAGGTTCATCTGATCTTCGGTCAGATTTGACAATCCGTTGGCGGCGCCAGCCCACCAGAGGGTCCTGAACGCCGCGCGTGGGTCATCGAATCCGGGATGTGCTGTCTCTACCTGGGCACCCAGACTTTTAAAGTTATCGACCGCAGATGCAAAGATTTCCGCAATCTCAGCATCGACATTCGCGTATCCAAGATCCGGCGAGTAAGCGACACGGAGCCCTTCCAGCCCCTGATCAAGGCCATCTCGATACTCTCGCGGCTCGTACGGAAGTGCCGTCCAGTCCCGATGGTCGGGTTGGGAGATCACTGTCAACATGAGGGCTGCATCTTCGACCGTTCGTGTCATGGGCCCAACATGGCCCAGCGTGCCAAATCGTCCCATCGGCCAAGCCGGCACCCGCCCGAAGCTCGGCTTCAATCCAAAGATTCCGGAGAACCCTGATGGAATTCGGATCGATCCGCCGCCATCTGTGCCGATCGCCAGATGGCACATCCCCGCGGCAACCGCCGCACCCGCGCCACCACTGGAGCCGCCAGGCGTCATGTCCAGATTCCATGGATTTCGCGTAATGCCGGATACGCCGCTGTCGGTCACACCTTTCCATCCGAATTCAGGCGTGGTCGTCTTGCCAAAGATCACGGCGCCGTTTTCGCGCAGTCGCGCGACACAGGGCGCATCCAATTCCCAAGGTTGGTCGGGGTCAGTCGTTCTGGATCCGAATAACGTTGGCCAACCCTTGGCAAGGACGAGATCCTTGATCGACGTCGGGACACCGTCGACCGGTCCCAGAGGCTCGCCGGTTCGCCATCTTTCTTCAGACTGTCGCGCATCATTGAGCGCGGACTCTTCGTCAACCACTATGAAGGCATTGGTTTTGCCGTCTATGGCGGAAATTCGCTCTAGCGTCGCACGCGTGACATCGACGGGTGAGAGAGTCTGGTCCCTATAGTGGCCGACCAACTCGCATGCCGACATGTATAGAATGTCATCCGACAAATTGCTTCTCCCGGTAATATCAGGCCACCAAACACTCTAATGCGTTTGTGGCAAGGCTGTGCTTTGCTGCCTAGAGCAAATTCTCTAGAGATGGAAGCAGCGGCAACCGTATCGTCAGAAGTTGCGAAGGGGCATAGGCCAGATTGGAAAGGTTGAACCTTCCGAAATCCGGCAATTCTAAAAGGAAAGATTATTGAAGATCATTGTGCTTGGTGGTGGTGTCGTCGGAATCTCCACCGCCTACTTTTTGACCCAGGCTGATCACGAAGTGACCGTCGTCGAGAGGCGAGAAGGTCCGGGCCTCGAGACGAGTTTTGCCAACGGCGGGCAAATCTCAGTCAGTCATGCCGCGCCGTGGTCACGACCTGAACTTCCCGGACAATTGATTCGCTGGATCGGACGCCGCGATGCGCCGTTTCGAATGGTACCGCAGCCAGATCCTGACATGTGGCGTTGGGGGATCGCGTTTCTGCGAAACTGCAACTCGTCCCGGTTCCATGAGAACGCGGTCCGGCTGCAACGTCTATCAACCTACAGCCAGGAAATGTTGACGCGAGTTCGAGAGAGTTCGGGCATCCAGTTTCATCACACAGCGCGTGGTATTCTTTCGGTATTTCGGAGCCAGGAAGCGTTCGAGGCCGCCGCCGAACACGCAGAGGCGTTACGCGACGAGGGTGTCAACAAGGAAGTCCTGGACGTGAACTCCTGCTTCAGCCGTGAGCCGGCATTACGCAACTCCGACGTCCCCATCAGGGGTGGTGTCTTTTCGCCACTGGATGAATGCGGAGACGCTCACATCTTTACCTGCGAACTCGCAGATCACTGTTCGCGACGGGGAGTCACGCTGCTTTACGACACCCACGTACAGACAATCGACACCGTCGGAGGCAAAGCAATCGGCGTGACGACAGACCAAGGGCATTTGGCTGCGGATGCCGTCGTGATCGCCTTGGGCAGCGAGAGCCCACGATTGGCACGGCCGCTCGGGATAAAGTTGCCGATTTATCCCGTCAAAGGATATTCAGTGACCATTCCCATTGAAGGGCGGAACCATGCACCTTCGATGGGCATCGCGGATGAGGAACGGAAGATCGTCGTGTCTAGACTCGGTGACAAACTCCGCGCGGCGGGCACGGCAGAACTTGTCGGTTATGATAGACGTATCGACGAGCGGCGCGCGCACTCCGTCCTCAAGCCGATGTTGGAGTTGTTTCCTAACGGCGGAGATGCCGACAAAGTGGAATTCTGGAGTGGATTACGCCCGATGACACCTGACGGCTCGCCTGTAATTGGGCAGACTGACATCCAGAACCTTTACCTGAACACCGGTCACGGGTCGGTCGGATGGACGCTGGCGTGTGGATCGGCTCGCCTGGTCAGCGATATGATCAGCGGCACCCAGTCCGACGTGAATCCCACCGTGTGGTCACTGGGGAGGTATCATTGAGCCCTCTGGAACCGATTGACACATGTCACCACGCAGCTCGCACATGAGAATCCCAGGACGAACGATCGCAATCGTGCTCGGCGCCAGCTTGCTTCTGGGTTGTGCTGATCTGGTTCCCACACTCCGTGACGATTACATGGGCAAGTCCCTGTTGCAGCCCTACACGGTGCCCAAGCAAATCAAGTACGACGACGACGGGAATCCGATTGCCGAGGACTCCGGCTGGTCTTTCCCCAGGTTGGTTCCCTGGGTGTTCAACACAAACTAGACCTCCGCCTCTTCCTTGACGGTATGCAGAATACCGGTCTCGTACACCAGATCAGGTTCTCCGCTTAGTTCCAGCATTCGCTCGCGCGTACTGTCCCGCAACGCAAGCACCGCCGTCCAACCAGCACCAGTCGGTGCGATGGGTTTGTCTATCTGAATCTGTACACGACCGTATCTTGGGAACCATGATTCGGATCTCAAGATGTAACGCGTTCCGGTCATGGCGATGGGGACCACAGGGACATCTCCTTGTGCCGCGCAGGCAAAAGCACCTGAACGGAAGGGCAGCAATCCTGACATGCGGCGGAAAGTCCCTTCGGGAAAAAATATAAGGGTTTCCCCATCCGCGATGGCGTCGCTGAGTTCGACCACCGCGCCGACGCCCTGTTGAGCATCAAACCTTTCCACGAATCTCGTTCCGAGGTGCGCGAGGAAAGGTCCTGTCCAAATTGAATGTCGAAGCTCTTTCTTTGCAACGAAGTGATAGTCATCGGAAAGCGCAACAAGAAGGATCGGGCCATCCAGATAGCTCGCATGGTTGGATACCAGCACCTTCGGCCCCGTGGGCAGGTTGGACTCACCCTCAACGGTCACCCGAATCCCGGTCAGGCCCAAGAACAATTTGAGACCCGTGCGGACCAGGGCGCGACAAAAGCCGACGGAAGAAATGAGCGTCACCGGCAACCAGACAAGGACCGCGGCCAACCCGAGCGCCAGCCACCACCAGCCTGCATAGACAACCTCGATGGCACCACGAAGGATACGCCGGAACTCCGGCAGGACACTCGCTGCGGTAAGACGTACGAACTGCCACCACACAGCATGACGGGTCATGGCAGCACCTTCAGATTCATAAGCCATCCGGCAGGCCGCACGCCTGATCTTGCCGCTGGAGGTCTTCAGCACGGTCTGGGGTGGCACGAGAGCGACGTCGTCGGCCGGGGAACCGACGACATCAAGCGTGACCGATTCTACCTCCGATCGCAGATCCCGGAGGCGGTCTGCACGTTTCTTCCGGGTCTCGGCCATGACGACGAGCTTTTCCGTACCGGTCGCCGCATCAAGAACCCCAAATACAGCGACGCACCCCATGCGGACACCCTCGACCTCACCGACAGCGCGCTCGATCTCCTGCGCATAAACATTGCGTCCCGCCTTGATGATGAGGTCCTTGCGACGCCCTGTGATGAAAATGTCGCCCTGCCGTGTGTAGGCGAGGTCTCCACTTTCGAGCCAATCCGCGTCGAATAGATCCTCTGTCGCTTCGCTGTTTCTGTAGTAACCCCGTGTGGCTGAGGGTCCGCGGAACTGAAGCCGCCCTTCCCTGCCCTGGGGCAGTTCCCGTCCCGCATCGTCGACGATTCGTATCTCGTGACCGGGTAGCGGTCGGCCGCATGCGACAAACGATAGAGGATTTGCCGTCTCCTCAGCCGGTACGGCTTGGCCGTACAATGTGAACTGATCACGGTCGATTCGATCGATTGTCGCGTCACCCTCCAACGGTGGAAACGCCAATCCGACCGAACATTCGGCAAGTCCGTAGACGGGCTTCAGACCCTCCGAATTGAACCCATATTGCTTGAAGCGATTGCAAAACCCTTCGATGGTCTCCGCGATTACTGGCTCAGCACCGTTGGCAGCAATTCGCCAGGAATGCAGGTCCAGGCCTTCGATGTCCTGCGCGTCGACCCTGTTGACGCACAGGTCATAGGCGAAGTTTGGCGCAGCGGACAGCGTTCCGCCATGTCTGTGAATGGCCCACAACCATCTCTCGGGACGCGCCAAGAATGTGAGCGGTGACATCACCACGAATTTCACCGCGTGGTACATGCTGCCAAGCCAAGCACCAATCAAACCCATATCGTGGTATAGCGGCAGCCAGCTGACGAACACGTCCGTCGATTCGGCTTTCAACGCCGCACCCATCGCCCTGATGTTGGCAAGCAGATTTGCATGTGAAAGGGCCACCCCCTTCGGATCACCGGTGCTGCCGGAGGTGTATTGCAGGAAGGCGATGTCATATTCGTGCACGACGACGCGAGGCGAATCCTCCGGGAGCACGGATACATCTTCCGGTGTGACGACGTGTCGCAGCTCTTTCACCTGAGAGCGCAGGAAATGCGCCACGTGCTTTGCCTCTTCAATCGTGATGAGAACCTGAACTTCGGCGTTCTGCAGAATGGCCGCCTGGCGTCTCAAATGATCTTCGATCTGAGACAGCCGAGCGGGCGGATAAATAGGAACAGGGATACCGCCCGACATCAGGATTCCGAAGAAGACAGCAAAGAACTCCGGACACGTCGGCAGCATGATCGCCACCGTTTGACCGGGCGCGAGGTCTCGGCGCGCGAGCCCTTCAGAGATCATTCGAGCGGCCTCACGAAGCTCTGCATATGTCGTGGTGGTTTCGAGACCGTTTTCGTCGATGAAGCAGAAGTGAGGCCTGTCCGGATGCGTCAGAACGTGCCAGTCCAGCATCTCCGTCAGCGTATCCGCTCCCAGTGGCAGGGCAGGGACTCGCTCGAGTCCGCGGTCTCTTCCTGCAGTATCGAGACGTGCGCGACCATGCCCAACTCCAACGCCATCGATCGCGCCTACCAGGTCTCCCAATGATTCAACAGTGGTCAGAGCCCCGTCAGGAATATCAACGTCCAATTCCCGGCCCAATCTGTGAAACAACTCGACGCGGCCAAGACTGTCGAGACCGAGGTCTCTCTCCAGATGCGTGTGTGTGGTGAGGTGGAGCTGGCCGCGACGATGCGGCTGAAGCTCGAGAACCATATCGTGCGCGGCACGCAGAACGATATCGGTAGTTCCCGCTGAGTGTTCAGTGCGGGTGGCGGAATTGTCTGTGTCGACCATCAACTCGAGCCACGATCAAAGGTGTGGTTATCGTATCCCGCTACAACTCCAACACGCCACCAGGCGTGTTCCTCTGTTATAACGTTGACCACAGATGCTGTGTGTCAATACGGAGGGTGAGCGGTGCAATACGTCAATCTCGGCCAAACAGGTCTCAAGGTGAGCCGCGTGGTCCTTGGCTGCATGAGCTACGGCGGCAAGTGGTATCGCGAGTACATGATCGACGAAAAAGGCGCCCGTTCACATTTCAGGAAGGCTCTCGACCTCGGTATCAATTTTTTTGATACAGCAGATACATACGCGAACGGTGAAAGCGAACAAATCACGGGCAATTGGTTGACGAAGTTCGCCAGTCGAGACGACCTCGTCATCGCGTCCAAGGTCTTCAACCCCATGGGCCCTGGCCAGAATGCAAGTGGCCTGAGCCGGAAACACATCATGGAAGGCATCGACGCCAGCTTGAAGCGTCTCGGCACTGATTATCTCGACCTCTATCAGATTCACCGCTTTGACGATCTCACTCCCATCGAAGAGACGATTGAAGCCCTGCACGACGTGGTGAAGTCCGGCAAAGTTCTCTACGTCGGCGCGTCCAGCATGTTCGCCTATCAGTTCTCGAAGATGCTGCACACCGCGGACCTCAACGGCTGGACGCGGTTCGTCTCCATGCAGAACCACTACAACCTGATCTACCGGGAAGAAGAACGTGAGATGATGCCTCTCTGTGAGGACGAAGGTATCGGCGTCATTCCATGGGCGCCGCTGGCAAAGGGATACCTCTCTGGCAAACGCAGAAGAAACTCGAAGTCGCCGACCAAGCGCGCGAAGAACGATCCCCGCTCACACCAGCTCTACGACCAGGCGAACAACTTCGACATCATCGATCGCCTGATCGAGATCGCGAAAAAGCGCGGGTACACCCCCGCCCAGATCGCAATCGCCTGGCTGTTGCACAAGCCGCACGTCACCGCGCCCATCATCGGTGCGACCCGGGTGTCGCACATCACCGACGCTGCCAAAGCGGTCGAGATCGAACTCGACGACGAGGAGATGGCTTATCTCGAAGAACTCTACGAGCCTCATCGAATTTCAGGAATCGAGCGGGCCAAAGGCATCCCCATGTACCCCGGCGTGACAACCTGACGACGGGGCCCGCGCCTCAAAAAAATGGCCGTTTGTACAAGGACTAAAGGCGATGGAGGTGTCTGATCAGGCGCGTCGATTGCAGTCGGAAGCGCTAATCTGGGACATGACGCTTCCGTACACCGACTATGGCGATCCGGCCCTGAAGGTCGCCATGTTGGAACGCATGGCAGCCCATGGGTTCGACGCGGTTTCGCTGACCGTCGGCGGTGACTGGATGGAACTGCCAACCACAATCCAATCGATCGCCAAAGAACGTCAGTATTTCCTGAGCCGGCCTGATGATTACGTCCTCATCGAGACGGCAGACGACATCGTTCGAGCCAAGCACGAGAACAAGTTGGCAGTGGGATTCCATTTCCAGGGCACCAACCCCATCGCCCACAACCTCGCGATGGTTGAGTTGTACTACAAGCTCGGCATCCGCCACATGCTGATGTGCTACAACGTCAAGACGCCTATCGGCGACGGGTGCCAAGAACAAACGGACGGCGGGTTAAGCCGCTTGGGCGCTGATCTGGTCCGAGAGATGAACCGGGTCGGGATGCTGGTGGACGTGGCGCATACCGGATATCGCACCAGCATGGATGTTTTCGACGTCTCGGATGAACCGGTCATCATTTCGCACGCGAACGCCCGGGCATTGTGCGATCACACGCGGAACATCAAAGACGATCAGATTGTCGCGTGCGCCAATTCGGGCGGCGTCATCGGTGTCATCGCTTTTGGGCCGGTCCTGGGAGACGACGGGACACCCCTCGTTGACCTTCTCATCCGCCACATCCGATACATGGCGAATCTGGTGGGTCCACAGCACGTGGGGCTTGCTCTGGACCTGATTTACGATCAATCCGTTTCCACACGGACCATGTGGAACCCCTACTTCCATCCGCGTCCCATTCCCGACATCCCGCCTGAACAGATGAACCTGATCATCGAAGGTTTGCTCCGCGATGGTTTCTCCGAGGATGAGACTCGCGGCATTTTAGGTGAGAATTGGCTCGCCGTGGCGCGAAAGGTCTGGAAATAGGTAGACTCCCACCTCCGGGTTCGAAGGGAACAAAATGAGTCTTCAAACAGCGCCAACGCCTGCGGAGTTTGCCGAGGCTGTCAATGAGTCAATGCCCATCGCGGAGCGTTTGTTTACTGAGCTTGAAGAGAAAACGGCCGATGGCGTCGGCGTCACGCGGGGTTCTTACGGTGAAGGGGAGCAAATCGCGCATGACCTCTTGCAAGGCGCAGCGACGTCCCTGAACCTCGAGATCAGCAAGGACCCTGCAGGCAACCTTTACATGACCCTGCCAGGTGAAGATCGGGACGCACCGGCCTGGTTCGTTGGCTCTCATCTCGATTCCGTCTATCACGGGGGCAACTTTGACGGCGCGGCCGGCGTCATCGCCGGGGTCACGGCCCAGGCGGCTCTCCAGCGACTGCAAATCACGCCAGCCCGTGACATCACCGTGATGGGTATCCGTGCCGAGGAATGCAGCACCTGGTTTGTGGGCCACCACGGTGGCCATCTCGGAAGTCGCGCCGTGCTGGGATTGCTGTGGCCGGGCGAAATGGAATCAGCCGTTCACGTGCATACCGGTCGAACGCTTGCCCAATGCATGGACGACGCGGGCTTCGACTCCTCGTACTTCCGTGAGAGCAACCAGCCTTATCTGAGACCCGACAATGTTAAGGGCTACTTTGAACTCCACATCGAACAAGGTCCCGTGTTGCATCACGAGGGTTTTCCGGTTGGCATCGTCACGGGAATCCGCGGCTGTCTGCGCGCTCGCAGCGCATATACAACAGGCGTCTACACACATTCCGGCGCGGTGCCTCAGGAGATGCGGCGGGATGCTGTGCTCGGCACGGCCGAGCTCATGCTGGACATCGAGAAGCAGTGTACTGAGGCGCGGGCCAGTGGCCGCGATATGGTCTTTGCAGCAGGCAAATTCTTCACCGATTCAGACCATCACTCCATCGTCAAGGTTCCCGGATCCGTCGGGTTTGCCATCGATATCCGCAGCCAGGACACAGTCGTTCTGGAGGAGATGCAGACGTACGTCACGAAGCGCGCCGCCGAGATAAATAAGCGGCGAGGGATTGAAATCGACCTCAACGAAATGTCCCTCGTAACACCTGCGGTCATGGACAAGGGTTACCGGGCCCACATGCAAAGAGGCGCCAAGCTCCTCGATGTGTCGTACATGGATATTCCCAGCGGCGCTGGGCATGACGCAGCCGATTTTCACGATGTGGGAATTCCCGCCGCGATGATATTCATCCGCAACGATCACGGCAGTCACAATCCCGACGAAGCCATGGAATTGGATGACTTCGCTCTCGGTACTAGACTGCTGGCGTGGACTCTGGCGACGCTGGACGAGTAGCCGGCGTCCCTGTGGCGAGACCTGCCATGACGACTCATTTCATCGACCGCTCCGAGAACGATCTATACGAGAACGCGGGTTTTCGCGTGACTCCTCTCTCGGAACGTGTGGGCGCGGACATTTTTGGAATAGATTTGAGTAGGCCTGTCAGCGACAACGTCTTCGAGGCGATCCATACGGCATGGCTTCAAAACCTCGTTCTGCGATTTCGCGGTCAGCACTTGTCTGATTCCGATCTGGTTCGCTTCAGCGGTATGTTCGGTGAACTGGACACCTACACGCATCCAAATCCGCTTGAAGAAGATCCCTACCCGGAAATATTCATCGTCTCCAACATCACAGCCGAGGACGGAACCCCGATCGGGCAGCTGGGCGCCGACGCCGTGCCCTGGCACACGGACATGTCCTATACCAAAAAGCCGCCAAAGATGAGCACGCTTTACGGCATCGAAGTCACGGCACAAGGTGGCGAAACTGGTTTCCTCAGCATGTATCACGCCTACGACACGCTGGATGGCAATCTGCGGAAAAAGGTCGAAGGTTGCCTTCTCAAGCAGGATGACGGTCACGTGGCGGATGGCACGCTGCGACCGGAATTCGATCCCGACGATTACGCGGATCCCAGAACCTCACCGGGACCACAACATCCCATTGTGCGCACCCACCCGGAATCCGGTCGGGAATGCCTCTATCTGGGCAAGCGAAACTTCGCCTATATCCCCGGTTTTTCGCTGGAGGAGTCAGAGGTGATACTGGATGCTTTATGGTCTCACGCCATACGTGAGGAATTCGCCTGGTTCAATGAATGGGAACCCGGCGACTTTCTGATGTGGGACAATCGGTGCACCATGCATTCGCGACGGGCGTTCCACCATGCGTCACGACGCATCCATCACCGGACCCAGGTCAAAGACACCGAAAGACCCCGCTAATCTATTCAATACCCTTAATGGGGGTCTATCTATCAGGGAGCTAGACAAACATGCCGGAAAACAACCCACGCATTCCCCTTCGGCTACTCGACGAAATGCCGGAACTGCAGCCCCTGAACGGCAAGCCGATCATGGTGCATGTCGTCATGAATCTCGAGGTCTGGCCCTTCGAACAACCGATGCCCCGAGCAATCCTGCAGAATCCGCATGGCAAATCGCCGATGCCGGACATCGGCAACTTTAGCTGGGCCGAGTACGGTCTCCGTACAGGCGTGCCGCGCCTCGCACGCATATTCGAAGAACGCGGATTGCCCGTAACCAACATGATGAATGCCGCCTTGCCCGACTTCTATCCATCCGTCGCCCAACTCGCTCTCGATGCAGGTTGGGAGTTGTGCGGCCACGGGCTCTTCCAGCGGTCCCTGCTCGGTGAGGACGACGAAGAAGGCGTAATCGACGAGGCGCTCGAGAAATTTGAAGCGTATTCGGGATCGCGCCCCAAAGGCTGGCTTGGTCCGGGGTACGGTGAAAGCCTGAATACGCCGGATATCCTGAAGAGCAAAGGAATCGAGTACATCCATGACTGGATGTTCTACGACACACCCACCTGGATGAAGACCAAGCACGGTCCCTTGATGGCCCTCCCCTACGCGCTGGACATGAATGATGTCATGACCTTTGCGCTCGATCGCAACACCGCCGAGGAGTACTACATCCGCTGGAAGGCCGCGGCGGATTATTTCGGGAAGGAACCTGGATTACCTCCACGCATCATGACCATGGGACTCCATCCCCACATCATCGGGGTTCCCTACCGCCTCGACATGTTCACCCGCACTCTCGACATGCTGCTGGAACGCCCCGACACGATATTTGTAACTGGCAGCCAGATTGCCGACTGGTTCCGAGATCAGGATCCCGAAGGCAAGCGCATGGTGGAGTGATCCTCCGAGAGTTATCCGCTGGGTGGGAGCGGGGCTTCAACGATGACACGTTCGTCGAACCCGGTGACCACACAACTCTGGTAAGCCATACCCATTGAAATGCGCCCCCCGCTGATCAACGCCGATTTGAGCCATTCGAATCCGCGCTGACCGACGAGCGTGTGGGAACCCCACAACTGGACTGCCTGATATCGCGCGATGGCACCCCTCAGTGTCTGGAAGGACAACTCGGGGAAGTACCCCGAGACCAACCGGGCAATGGTCGTCGGAGTCTGATGGTGGAGCCACTTGAGTGTTCTGAACATACTCCGGGAGAGGCCGTGGGCAACTTCGGGGCAGTCTCGGAGAAATCCCGCTGTCGTGTAAAAGGTCGTGTAGGCGACGGCTCCGCGATCAGCTGCAGCACTCCAGACATGACCGATGCCATCTTTCACCAGCATTTCCACATAGGGTTCGTAGATTTGGATGACATCGAGGGCACCATTCTTCAGCGCCACGATGTTGTCGGCCATGGTCTCGTCTGACACACGCTCGAGTGACTCCGGTTCCATGCCCAACAATCTCAAGTCGTGTTGCAGGCACAACCATGGTGTCGGAACCTCAGCCACGGTTCCGACACGCACATCCATCAAATCCTCTAGCGTGAAACTGGAATTGGGTTCGTTGCCAACCAGGAAGAAGGGATCACGTGCCACCACCTGGCAGAAACAAATCAGGCCGCAGTTGGGATCCTCATCGTATTCGTGCAACACGCGCGCGGGGCCTCCCCAGGCCACATCAGCCTTCCCCTCCATAAGGTCCTTGGCCGTTCGGTCGGGACCAGGGGATGTCGCCACGCGAATATCCAAGCCTTCCGCCTGAAACGTCCCCAGCTCAAGTGCCGCGTAGAACGGCACGTAAGGGACCGCACGCAGGTTTTCGTAGAGCGTAATCTTCATTTTGGCTTGTGAGGCTTACCGTGAACCAGAACGCGATGATAATAGCCTAGGGCAACCTGGCCGCAGAGAAATCGGCAGGTTTAGGGAATCAGATTCCGATAAGCGCATGCAATTTCCCGCCAGGCTTCGTCCCTTTCGGTCCTCGATATCGGGGTAGCGACAGATAAAGGAACCAGCGTGACGGACGAACCGACCATGGCTGTCTACTCACGACTGCAACAGACCTTCATCCTGATTTCGCTGACCTTCGCGTCGGCACTCCCGACACTCAATGTGACCGTGGGCAATGCGGTGCTCCCGCAGATGCGTGGCGATCTCTCCGCCGGTCTGGAGGAAATCTCCTGGGTTCTGACAGCGACCATGGTGTGCACGGCCATCGCGATGCCTACAGCCGGGTGGCTCGGGATGCGTTTCAGTCAGCGGCGCGCACTCATCGTCTGCATAACTGCATTCACGTTTGCCTCAGCCATGCTGGGGATCGCTGACACGCCCGAGGAAGTCGTGTTCTGGCGCGCCTGTCAGGGCTTGTTCGGCGGTCCCATATCACCACTCTGCATCCCCGTCATACTCAGTACCTATCCCAAACGGGATCATGGAATGGCCATGGCACTTTGGGCAGGCGGTGTCATGTTGTCACCCATAATGGGCCCACCGCTGGGGGGATATCTAACGTCGATCTATGACTGGCACCTGACCTATGCGTTCATGGTGCCTCTTGGAATCATCACCTACTTTCTGGTGGTCGGAGCAGTCCCTGATTCTCGGCGGCATACCGACTTACGTTTCGACTGGCTGGGATTCCTCGCGCTCTCCGTCGCGCTCCCTGCCACGCAAATCATGGTGGATCGCGGCACACGGCTTGATTGGTTTGAGTCTCAAGAAATCACCGCGTGGGCCATTATCGCAGTCTGCACATTCTATTTCTTCCTGGCCCATAGCTTGACCACGCGTCAGCCGTTCGTGGATTTCCGAATCTTTCGCGACAAGAATTTTGTCATCGGAAGCACCTGCCTGTTGGTCTCGGGAGTCTTGACCTTCGCGCCGTTGATTCTGCTTCCGACACTGCTTGGAGATTTGCGTGGCGTACCGGTGGAGACCATTGGTTTCATGCTGATGCCGCGCGGCATCGGATTCGTCTTAGGTACATTCGTCCTTGGCCGCCTGATCAGAGTGCTCGATCCGCGCATGATGCTGGCGTTCGGATTTCTCATCGAGGCCGTCGCTTTTTGGTATATGACCACGTTCGATCTCACCATAGGCCTGCAGGAAGTATTTGTCGCCGTGGTCGTTCTCGGTACCGGCGAAGCGGTCATGTGGACACCGGTCGCAGCGATCACCTTCTCGACTCTGGCACCCCATCTCCGCGCTCACGGGTCAGCGATTTTTCAGTTTGGACGATTCTTCGCCAGTGGCATGGGGGTCTCCGCAGCCGTCATCGTTCTCTCGCGATCAACCCAAAGTAACCACGCGACCCTGACCGAGTTCGTACCACCGTTCAGCGAAGTACTCCGATCCGGGGACTTCGCTGCGTTCTGGAATATCTCAGGCCTCGAAGGACTTGCGCGCCTCGACGGGGAGATGACGCGCCAAGCGACCATGATCGGCTACATCAACGATTTCTGGCTGCTGATGATGTTGATGTTGGCTGTCATGCCTCTGATTTTGTTCCTAGATCGGCCTGGAAGTTCCGAGTGACCTAACCCGCCCGTCCGTGCGGGTGCTGACGCGCGTCTGCTGGCCGTGGTATTACCTACGAGCGGCAGCGAAAGTGTTGGAACCGTGTTCGGGCACTGGCAACCCAGGATCCCGCCATACCGGCTAAAATTTTGCCTCGACGTCGACTGCGATGGCGAGCTTGGGATGAGGCGTGACTGACGAAACGACCACAACCGTAGACTCAAGAGTGCAGCAGATATTCATTCTGCTTTCCCTCACATTCGCCTCCGCTCTGCCGACGCTCAACGTAACGATTGCCAATGCTGTGCTTCCTCAGGTTCGAGGAGATCTTTCCGCTGGTCTCGAGGAAATATCCTGGGTTCTCACCGCCAACTTGGTGTGTACCGCAATCGCGATGCCCACAGCGGGATGGCTTGGCATGCGTTTCGGCCAGAGGCGCGTGCTGATCTGCTCGGTGATCGGATTCACGGTCGCATCGTCAATGCTGGGATTCGCCGACAGTCTCGAAGAGGTCGTGTTCTGGCGGGCCATGCAGGGATTGTTCGGTGGACCGATACCTCCCATTTGCATGCCCATCCTGCTGCGGTCGTTTGCAAAATCTGAACACGGGTGGGTCATGGCGGTCTGGTCGGGCGGTGTGATGCTCGCCCCCATTTTGGCGCCTCCCCTCGGCGGCTACCTGACCGAACTCTATAGCTGGCGATTTGCCTTCCTGTTCATGGTTCCCGTCGGGATCGCGACGTACTTCCTGGTGGTTGCCGCCATCACGGAATCGAGACCCATTCCCGAACTACGCCTCGACTGGATCGGATTTCTGGCGCTCGCCCTCTGTGTCGGATCCGCGCAATTCATGTTGGACCACGGCCACCGCGCCGACTGGTTCGAGTCGCCGATGGTCATCGTGTCTGCGGTCATTTCCGGACTCGCGTTATACGTGTTTCTGGTTCACTGCGTGACCACCCGACAACCCTTCGTCGACCTGCGAATATTCTTGGACAGAAATTACGCCGTCGCCTTCTCGTGCTGGTGTATCTCCGGGATTCTGACGTTTGCTCCCCTGATGCTCATTCCGACCCTGTTGGGTCGTCTCAGGGACGTACCCGTCGAAACCATTAGCATTATGCTCACTCCCCGCGGCGTCGGCTTTGTCATCGGCGCAGTTGCGGTCGCCCGCCTCGTCAGGATCATGGATGTTCGTTTTCTCCTCGCGTTTGGCCTGGCCTCCCAGGTCCCCGCGTTCTGGTACATGTCGACCTTCGATCTGGGAGTCGGACTGTTTGAGATTTTCGTTGCGGGCTCCATCCTCGGCATGGGCGAGGCCTTTACCTGGACCGCCGTTGCGACCATCGGATTCACGTCACTCCATCCCAGCCTCCATGGGTACGGCGCGGCCGTGTTCCAGTTTGGACGCTTCTTTCTCAGCAGCGTCGGGATCTCGCTGATGGTGACGATTCTCGCGCGTTCCACGCAGATCAATCATGCGACACTCGGCGAGAATTACACGCCGTTCAACGAATCGCTTCGCCTCGCCAACCAGAGTGGCTTGTTGGACCCCAGCGTTCTTCAAGGGCTTGCGCGAATGAATAATGAAATTACCCGCCAAGCCATGATGATCGGGTACCTCAATGATTTCTGGTTGCTAACATTGCTTGCCGCCAGCATCGTGCCTCTCGTGCTGCTCCTGCGCAGACAGGAACGTACTCCGTCTCCATCCCCCGACACCGCCTCTTCCTCGTCCAAGGCATGAGCGAACAACTCACGGACGTCATTGAATCGCGTGCCCATCGCACGTTGATCTTGCTTGTTCTGGCGTTGGCCGCCGCGCTTCCCACCATCAATCTGACGGTCGCCAATGCCGTGCTGCCCCAGATGCAGGGCGATCTGTCAGCGAGTCTGGAAGAGGTCGCATGGGTCCTGACGGCCGCGCTCGTCTGCACGGCGATCGGCGTACCTACATCGAGCTGGTTCAGCATGAGGTTCGGCCGACGCCGATCACTATTGGTGGCACTGGCGGTTTTTACCGTTGCATCGGCCATGTTCGGCGCCGCGACGACACTCGAAGAGGTTATTCTCTGGCGGGCCATACAGGGGCTGTTTGGCGGCCCGATTCCGGCGCTTTGCATGGCATCGCTCCTCGACTTGTTTCCAAAGCGATCACACGCGATGGCTCTCTCCGTGTGGTCTGGCGGGGTAATGCTGGGACCAATCCTGGGTCCACCCCTTGGCGGATTCATGGCGGAAATCTACAACTGGAAACTGGCCTTCACATTTCTGGCGCCTTTCGGAGTCCTGAGCGTACTTCTCGTCCTCGCCTCGCTACCCGAATCCCGTAAGTTTCCCGATCTTCGGCTCGACTGGCTGGGATTCGCGTCTCTCTGCATCGGTGTGGCGGCCGTTCAGATCATGCTCGATCGCGGCAACAGGTTGGATTGGTTCGAGTCAGCAGAGATTGTGACCTGGGCCGTCATCGCAGGATTCTCGATTTATCTGTTTGCCGTACATAGCTTCACGACCCAGCAGCCATTTATCGATCTGCGCATATTTCTCGATCGAAATTACGTGATCGGCTGCTCCTGTATGGCCATATCCGGGATTCTCACGTTTGTGCCCTTGATGTTGCTCCCGAACCTTCTTGCTCAGCTTCGGGATCTGCCTGTGGAGATCGTCAGCTATATGCTGATACCGCGCGGCGTGGGCTATGCCGTAGGCGTATTCGTTTTCGGTCGTCTGATCCGTGTCATGGACGGGCGGGCGATGTTAGCGCTCGGATTCGCCATCCAGGCGTATGGATTCTGGTATCTACTGAGTTTTGACCTTTCCGTCGGGCCGACGCAGGTATTCCTGGGTGGCACTATTCTTGGATTGGGTGAGGGAGTGATGTGGACCCCCCTGGCATCGATTACCTTCCTGACCCTGTCGCCGGGATTGCGCAGTTATGGCGTGCCCATATTTCAGTTCGGACGTTTCTTCGCGAGCGGCCTGGGTATATCGGTCGCCGTTGCATTGCTGACGCGATCGACGCAGGTGAACCGTGCCGCATTGAACGAAAATATTTCCCCCTTCAATGAGCAGTTACAATTTCCCGTCTTCCTACCTGCGTGGGATCCGACATCGCTCCAGGGTCTCATACAGATCGAGGGAGAACTGATTCGGCAGGCCGCCATGATCGGGTACCTGAATGACTTTTGGGCTCTGTTGCTACTGACACTGACAGTCCTGCCATTGATCTTGCTCCTTGATAAGCCACACAGGTTGGGCTGAACGGGGACGCAGCGGTTTGACCGACTCAACGAACATCTCGAGTAGTGCCATTGTCGGTGATGACCGACCGACCGTTGTCCAGTCACAGTTCCGGCGGACCATCATCCTCGTGTCTGTGACAATCGCCGGCGCCCTACAGACGCTCAGCGCCACCATCGCCAATGCCGTTCTGCCGCAGATGCAAGGGGATCTCTCTGCCGGGCTGGAGGAAATATCCTGGGTCCTGACAGCGACTATGATTGGCACGGCAATCGGAATGCCGTCGGCCGGCTGGCTTGGCATGCGGTTCGGGCGTCGCCGCTGCCTCCTGATCGCCCTCGCCATCTTTACTTTCGCCTCCGGAGCATTGGGGGTCGCGACCAGCCTTGAAGAGGTCGTCTTCTGGCGTGCTATTCAAGGACTTGCCGGCGGCCCAATGCTGCCGCTCACCATGCCGATCCTGATCGACGTGTATCCCAAGAGAGAACACGGCATGGTCATGGGGTTCTGGGCAGGTGGCAGCATGACGGGTGCGATTCTCGGGCCTCCCATCGGAGGTTTTCTGGCCGAGATTTACAATTGGCGCCTTGCCTTCGTCTGCATGGTTCCGCCGAGTTTAATCGCGTACTACATGATTGCGCTTACGGTTCCGCATTTCAAAGGCCGACCCAGCCTGCGTCTCGACTGGATCGGCTTCATGAGCCTGGCAACCTGTCTCGCTTCGCTCCAGATCATGTTGGACCGCGGAAATCGGCTTGATTGGTTCGAATCTCGCGAGATCGTCCTGTGGGCAGTCCTAACAATCACCGCACTCTACGTGTTCATTGCCCGCTGCTTTTACGCAAGACAGCCTTTCATCGATCTTCGGATTTTTCTCCACAAGAATTTCTCGATCTGCGCCTTTTGTATGGTGATCGGCGGATTGACGTCTTTCGCAGGGCTCATGCTTTTGCCGTCGTTTCTCGGACGGCTACAGAACTTACCCCTGGAAACGGTGTCCCTGATGCTGACCCCTCGGGGAATCGGATTCATGGCGGGCATCTTCATCCTCGGCCATCTCATCAAAATCATGGACGCCCGGGCCATGATGGCACTCGGATTCACCATTCAAGCAGTCGCCGCGTGGTACATGACAACATTTGACCTGACGGTGGGCCTCTATGAGGTATTCATTGCCGGCGTGGGACTTGGCATGGGCGAAGCCGTTCTATGGATTCCGCTGGCAATCCTCGCTTTCGCGCCTCTCCCAGCCAGTCTTCATGACTATGCAGCCGCCATCATTCACTCTTCAAGGTTCTTTGGGGGAGGAATCGGAATTTCACTTGGCGTCACCATTCTCGCGCGCTCGACGCAGGCAAATCGCGCGGAGCTCAATGAATTCCTCTCTCCGTTCAACGAAACTCTGAACGCTATCGGAACGCAGGGGATGTGGAACCTTTCAAGCATTCAGGGACTCATGCGATTGGACTTTGAGGTCTTCCGACAGGCATCGATGATCGCTTATGTGAACGATTTCTGGGCGTTGGCTTTGTCGGCGCTCATTGTTCTGCCCCTGATCGTCTTCCTCGATCGCCCGCAAGGCGTCGAATGAGTTTCGGGCCGGCTCGTCACCGGCAGTACGTGAGGATTGTGGCAGGTATGCCTGGATGACGGACAGGGAAGACCATGTCAGTGAGCGGTTACTTACCGACTCACCGGCACAGCGCACCGCCATTCTCATATCAACGATGTTCGCGAGTTCTCTACCGACCGTGAACATCACTGTCGTCAATGTCGTATTGCCGCAGATGCGCGGAGACCTTTCGGCCGGCATTGAAGAAATTTCATGGGCGTTGACCGCAACATTGATCGCGATGGCGATCAGCATGCCCACCGCGGGCTGGATCACGAACCGCTTCGGTGGCCGCCAGTCAGTACTCGCAATGACCCTCGCCTTCACTGTGTCGACGGGCATGCTGGGCCCTGCGACGACCCTCGAAGAGGTCATCTTTTGGCGGTTTTGTCAGGGACTCTTTGGAGGCCTCATACCATCACTCTCCATGGTGATCGTTCTCAATTCCTATCCTCAGCGGCAACACGCGAGGGCCCTCGCATTGTGGGCTGGCGGCATCATGATAGGCCCTGTCGTGGGGCCTGTACTGGGCGGCTATCTATCGGAAATTCATAGCTGGCGGCTCGCCTTCCTGTTCATGGTGCCTTGGGGTGTCATCGCCTATCTCACCTTGCTTGCCGTAATTCCAGCGACATCCAAACAGGCAAATCTGAGACTGGATTGGCTCGGATTCCTGACTCTCGCCATCGCTTTGGCTTCGGCGCAATTGATGCTGGACCGGGGCAATCGCCTCGACTGGTTCGAGTCTCATGAGATTGTTATCTGGGCTGTGATTTTCGGATTCGCGTTTTATCTGTTCGTGGCTCACAGCATCACCACGCGTCAGCCATTCATAGATCTGCGAATATTTGCCGATAGGAACTTCGTTATCGGTACCGCATTCATGTTCGTGAATGGTGCCATCACGTTCGCGTCGCTCATGCTTTTACCCACACTCCTCGGCGATTTGCGCGACGTCCCGGCAGAGACGATCGGCATCCTTCTCACTCCGCGATCCTTCGGGTTCATCTTTGGCACTTACATCCTTGGACGGCTCATCAGATTCATGGACCCACGGCTCATGCTGGCCCTGGGCTACGTCGTCAATGCCTGGGCGTTCTGGTACATGGCACAGTTCAATCTTACTGTCGGCACAACCGAGGTATTCATCGCGGGATTCTTGTTGGGATTGGGCGAAGGGATCGCGTGGACACCACTCGTGACCATCACGTTTTCGAGCCTCACTCAGGAGCTTCGCAGCTATGCGGTCGCCATGTTTCACTCGGCTCGCTTCTTTGCAAGCGGCGTGGGAATTTCCCTGGTGGTCGTCGTATTGACCCGGTCCATGCAAACCAACCGCGCGGAGTTGAACGAGTCTCTCTCTCACTTCAGTGAAAACGCGGAATTCAGCGGGATCAGCGCGCTATGGAGTCTGGACCATCTTGGCGGCCTTGCGGCGCTGGAGAGTGAATTGGTCCGCCAGGCTACGATGATCAGTTACGTCAATGATTTCTGGGTTCTCATGTTCGCTTCGCTCTTGGTCATGCCTCTTGCTCTACTGGCAAAACCGATCTGGAAACGTCCAGCCTGAGCCAAAATGATCGGTTTCTTGACTCGGGCGATCTAGGATATTTCAAGTAGCCATGCCGATGCGGAACCAGGACATCTGCCAGAGCTATTCGGGTTACCTCCTGCGGGACGTCCCTGCCGAGGATTCGGAGCTCACGCATGTGGGGCCCACCACCCCAATGGGGGAACTGCTGCGCCGGTCCTGGCACCCCGTGTGCCTTACCCAGCAGCTGGGTGACCTGCCCCTCGCCGTCAGGTTGCTGGGGGAAGACCTCGTCGCGTACCGCGACAGATCTGGACAAATCGGTTTACTCCATCGGCATTGCAGCCACCGGGGCACATCGCTTGAATTCGGAATCGTCTCCGGTCGCGGATTACGCTGCTGCTATCACGGGTGGCTCTTCGACCATGACGGCGCCATTCTCGAAACCCCTGGGGAACCATCCGGTTCAAACTTGAAAGCCTCGTTCAATCATGGTGCTTACCCGGCCGTCGAGCATCGAGGTTTGGTATTTGCATACCTGGGCCCGCCCGCCACGAAGCCTCCATTGCCACAACTCGATACTCTGGAAACGCTACGAGACCAATTGGTACCGTTCTCGCTATGGCACCCGTGCAACTGGCTGCAGGTGTTAGAGAATTTCATGGATCCTATCCATACGATATTCCTGCACAGCGATTATGCCGAGATCCAGTTGTCGGAGGCATATGCTGCGCGTCCGGAACTCCATTGGGAAGAGGTCGATGGCGGAATGATCTGCGTCTCCACCCGTCGGCTGGATGCAGATTACGTGTGGCTACGTACCAACCACCTCCTGCTGCCCAATTTCGTGCAGGTTGGGACGTTGTACGAGGACGGCAAGGAAAAGAACTTCAGTCGTGCCGGTATTACCCGTTGGGTTGTCCCACACGATGACACGCACTGTTCGATCATTGGCTGGCGGCATTTCAACGAAGATGTTCCCTCACTGCTGTTGGGCGATCCCGAAGAATGCGGTGTCGATCAAATGGATGCGGTGGGACAATCGGGCGGACGCTCCTCTGAAGAAGCTCAACGAAATCCGGGTGACTGGGACGTAATGGTGAGCCAACGCCCGATCGCCATTCATGCGCTGGAACACGCCGGCACGACCGACCAGGGAGTGATGATGCTCCGCCGCATCCTTAGAATGGCTGCGCGCGGAGAAAATCAAGCACCCCTTCCCCTTCATGAGAAGACCGGAGCGATCAATACACAGACCCAGGACACCGTCATGCGTGTTCGCACCCCCGAAGGCACGGACGAGCGTCAGCACCTGCGTGAGTTGTGCAAACGCGTGACGAATATCATTGCGTCCTGCGGCGACTTGGAAGGCGAATCACGGCTCGACCGCATTCGCAAAGGCATCACATCACTGGTGGTAGAGTGACCTCACCGGGTGAGATGATGTAGATGATTGGCAATAGCTGATCTGACAGGCCACTCTGTTATGCACCTTCACGCGAACGGCATCGACATTCACTATGTCATCGAGGGGCCCGAAGATGCTCCCATCGTGACGTTCAGTCACTCGCTGGGGAGTTCGATGGATCTGTGGGAGTCACAGTCGAACCTCCTCAAGGATCGCTTCCGTGTCCTTCGGTACGACAACCGCGGCCATGGCGGCACGCAGGTCACGCCGGCACCCTATTCCTTCGAACAGTTTGCCGAAGACGCATACGCACTCCTTCAGAGTCTTGGTATTCAGCGGACACATTTCGTCGGCTTGTCGAACGGCGGCATGATCGCTCAAACCCTCGCACTGGCCCACCCTGATTGCGTGCGAACACTTGTTCTCTGCGACACGACAAGCCGACCTCCGGACGCGACGATTCCGATCTGGGAAGAACGGGCGGTGACCGCACTTTCGGAAGGTATGGCGCCGATCGTGTCGACGACGATCGAGCGCTGGTTCAACCCGGGGGTCCGCGAAAGCGATCCCACACTGGTCTCTCATTTCGCCGAACTGATCCGATCGACGTCGCCAGAGGCGTATGCCGCTTGCTGCCGCGCCATCCAGAAGGTGAATCTAACCGATCGCATCCACGAAATTGGCGTTCCCACGCTTCTTCTGGTCGGCTCCGAAGATGTCGGCACGGTCATCGAAGAGCACGAAATCATTCGTGATCGTATTTCTGGGTCAGAGCTGATTGTTTTTGAGGGTGCGGCGCATCTGTCCAATTTGTGCGCACCCGATGCATTCAATAATGCACTCGCCGGCTTTCTCGACCGCAACGCCGAGGCGTGAGGAAAAATTCGCTGATGACGCCTCTGCAAAAAGTTGACGGCGAACGCGTCTGGTGCGGCCCGGAGATGGCCGAAAGGCGTTCCGAATGGACGCATAATCTCAGCGACGTGGAAATTGCGGAGATCGATGCCGCGGTCGAACACGTCTCGAAGGGCGGCCTGGGAATCCTCGAAATCAATGCCGCAAACTTTCCCCTGCCGACACTCGGGAACACACTGCATCAGGTGCGCAAGGATTTGCTGGAAGGGCGCGGTTTCGCGGTCGTACGCGGGTTGCCCGTTTCACGTTACGACGCACGGCAGACCGCCGTTGCTTATTTCGGCATCGGCGCTCATCTCGGCGAAGCCGTCGCCCAGAACGCAAAGGGCCACGCACTGGGACATGTTTGCGACCTTGGTATTGGAGACAGCCTATGGTCGGTCCCAACGGCGCGCGGATACCAGACCTCTGAAGAACTGATTTTTCATACAGATGCACCGGATCTGGTCGGGCTGCTGTGCCTGCATCCGGCCAAATCCGGCGGTCTCAGCCGAATTGCCAGTACTGGAATGTTGTTCAACCGAATTCTGGAGTCGCGACCCGATCTCGCTGAAACTCTCACGGAAATCACCTATCGCGATCGCCGCGGAGAAATCCCCGAGGGCCGCGAACCTTGGTACCGCCTCCCCGTGTTCAACTTTCACGACGGCCGCCTGCTATCGAACTATGTTCGCAGCGTAATTCAGAAAGCGCAGCGATTTCCGGAAGTGCCGCGCCTGACCGACAAACAGGTTGAGGCGTTCGATTTTCTCGATACGACTGTGTCCGATCCAACCCTTTATCTGGAACTGGAGTTTGAGCCTGGAGACATCCAGTTTCTCTGCAATCACTACATCATGCATTCCCGGACGGCCTACGAGGATTATCCAGACCCTGAACGACGGCGGCACCTCTTACGATTGTGGCTGGCCGCCGAGGATGGCCCACCACTTCCCGCACCGTACGACGAATTCATGGGCAAGACGCGTTCGGGTCGTCCAAACGGCTATCAAGTGGCGGGCGCTCAACTAACAGCACCACTGGAAGTCGAGTACGGCGGACCCGAGACCGTTCGACAGTAAATCGCTGACGCCGCGGCCCAAGCCTTATCTGGCCGTCTTTTCGTCTCCGGCATACTCGGCCGTCAGGGCCTTCAAGCCGCGCTCGATTTCGGCCTGCCGCTCACCATCTTCATAGGCATCTCCGGCAAAGATCGCTTCGATCACCCGTCGTCCGAGTTCCTTCATCATCACCCTGTCGTCGACGTCCGGCTGTTCCGGAATCCGCAGAATGGTGTCGTGGGTGTATGTGTGAATCAGACCGTTGCTGCGCTTCTTGTCGGCCGGTTGCGGAACCCGCTCTTCGCTGTGCGAACCGTTTCGCAGAATACGACGCATGCGGACGACCCCCTCATCGCTGGCGCCACGATGTTCGAGACCGTGAATGGCGATTTCACGCTGGCTTATCTGAGCCTCGTAGTCGCCGGGCGTACGTTGCTTTTCCTCGTAAGGGCGATCGCCCGTCTGTCCAAAGAAATCCACGCTGTTGTCACTGCACTCCTCCGGTTTCCCCAAGCTCTTGGGATCGATATTACTGTTGTAATGCCGGAAACCGAATATCCAGCAGTGCGTGTCATCAATCGGGACCGTCCAGCGCGTAATGCTGGCGCGGCCGAAGTACTTTTCTTCGTCGGCGTCTTCCCACAACGCCGCGACCTGGCCGAGATTGGGCGCAAGAAGGTGGTTGCTTCGCACCCAAACCATGTCGCCGACGCGACGGCAATTGATGTAGTACATGCCGTCTTCGAGCTCGCCAAAATCCACTGTCGGCATGTTTCCCCAGGCGTCCGTGAACTGAACGTTTGTCAGGTTCGTGTGGAGAAATACCGCATGGACCGGATCCATGAAGTTCTCGGCGACCTGCAGCCAGTTGCACGGATGGTGGATGGAGTACGGCACCAGCTTGTTGTCGTGGGGCTGTTCAAAAGTATCGAGGATGGGAAATTCCGGCTTTTCCTCTGGCGGCCCCATGTAAGCGAAGACCAGGCCTTTGTATTCAATTGCGGGATAGGCGCCGTGATAGAAGCTGTCCTTGAGCTTCGAGTCCGGCGGTTCGCCCGGCGTCTCCAGGATGCGTCCGTCGACATCGAACAGCCAACCGTGATAGCAGCAGCGAATACCGTGTTCCGATACGATCCCGTACTCGAGCGAGGTCCCCCGGTGGCTGCAATGCTTGTGTAACACCCCGACGTTGCCCGATTTGTCTCGGAAAGCCACAAGGTCTTCGCCCAAGATTCGTGTCGCATGTGGCAGATCCGTGAGGTTGCTCGACAGCGCGACCGGGTGCCAGAATTTCCTGAGATATTCGCCGCAAGGCGTTCCCGGTCCGACATGGGTCAGTTCGGGGTCCTCGGCGGGCACCTCACTCATGAAATACCCCGCGAACGTCTCGTTGGAGATGGACTCGGACTTTTCCTGCGCGCTCATGGCTCCTGCTCCTCCGGGAGGGAATGGATCGTGTTCCTACGGGACACGATCAGATTGGCTTCAATAAGTCGGTGTTACACGTACTATAAACGGGAATGGGCCACGGAATTAGCCTCGATTTGACCTGGGGTCTTGCGATAGGGGCGCGGGTGCGCCAAAAAGGGCTCCGAAACCTGCCGGGGTTTGCAGCCTCTGCCCTCAGGCATGGATATTTTTCAGCAACGGTCGTTCCACGCAGGAGAGCGTATGGCCATCGAAACCCTTCAGTTGCGCGTTCGCCAGATCACCAACGAGGCGGAGGGCATCAACACCTTTGAATTCGTTGACCCCGACGGCAAGGAACTGCCGGAATTCACGGCAGGGTCCCACATCGACGTCCACATTCCCGGCGACTTCCTACGCCAGTATTCCCTGTGCAACGACCCGCGGGAGCGTCATCGATACGTTGTCGGCGTTTTGAACGATCCGAACAGCACCGGTGGATCGCGCAGCATGCATGAGAATGTTCGTGCCGGTGATCTCATCACGGCTTCGCACCCCAGGAACAATTTTCCGGTACGGGATGAGGCCAAGCACCACTTGCTCCTGGCCGGCGGCATCGGCGTGACGCCGATGATGGCGATGATCGAGCGTCTCCAGACCATGGGCGCCAATTTCACCATGCATTACTGCACAAAGTCGGAGGAACAGACCGCCTTTCGAGGTCGGCTGGCCGATCTCGCGGCCGAGGGTCGGATCATCAACCATTACGACGGCGGCGATCCTTCCAAGGGCTTGGACATCCCCGGTCTATTGAAAGAGCACGCAGAAGGGACGCACCTGTATTACTGCGGCCCAACGGGATTCATGCTGGCGACAAAGGACGGGTCTGCGCACTGGCCTTCGGAGACCGTTCACTTCGAGTATTTTGCTCCGGTCGTTGCGGAAAAACCGGCGGCGGCTGACGGCGTTGAACTCGGCGACGCCGAGTTCCAGGTCACAATTTCCAGCTCCGGGGCGACCTACAATATCCCGGCGGACAAATCGATCGTCGACGTCCTTCGGGAGAACGGGATCGATGTCGACACGTCATGCGAGGCTGGAACCTGCGGAACGTGCAAGACCCACTATCTGGAAGGTGAGCCCGATCACAACGATTTCGTGCTGACGGATGCCGAGCAGAAGGAATGGGTGATGATCTGTTGCGCACGCTCGAATTCGGAGAACATCGTTCTCGACTTGTAGATAGCGCCACCCTGTTGGCGGACGGACAGTCTCTTACGCTGTTGCAGTTGACTGGTGAGTGAAGAACAATCCAGGAGCAAACGGCCTGGGGTAACCATTCGGCGGCATGGATACCACCGCTTTTCAAGAGCTTACTGTCCTCGTGGTCGAGGATAGCGACTACTATCGGCGTCTAATCATTACCAATCTCGAGGCCATGAGCGTGGGTACGACCGAAGAGTCTGTGAACGGTGAAGATGCGTTCGAGGCACAGCAGGTCAGATCGATTGACTTAGCGCTGGTCGATCTGGAGATGGAGCCTGTCAATGGTCTTGAGCTGACCCGGAAGATCCGCCGGGATGAGAAAAGCGCCGATCGTGAACTGCCTATCATCATGATTACAGCTCATACCGATGAAGAATGCGTTTTTGCCGCGCGTGACGCTGGTGTGACTGAAATACTCACCAAACCGATCACAGCAGAGAGCCTGTACAAGAGAATTTATTCAGTTGTGATGCACCCCAGACCATTTGTCGAGCACGAGACTTTTGTTGGACCTGACAGGCGGCGAGGCGATTGCACGGAATATCACGGGCCGGACCGCCGTCTCAACGGCTCGTCGACGGAGTAATTCGGATCATGGCCGAAACCAGCAAACTTCGTGAGAAAGTCGGCGACCTGCCGGCTCAACTAGATCCGGCAATCGTCGAACGGGTTGAGGCCGAGGTTGCGGCCTTCAATTCGGAAGTCGAAGCCGAATTCGGCGATGAGATCGCTCATCTCCAGGAGCTCACCTCAGACGGATCTGGGGTCATGTCGGATCCTGAGCGTCGGCGGGCTCTGTATCGATATGTCCACCGCGTCTGGGGAGATGCGCCATCGCGGGGTCATCCGCTGCTTGGCCGCGCAGCCGAGTCCCTCTGCCTCCTGCTGGAGAACGATGAGCCATCCGACGACATGCAAATCGCGATTTTGGAGCATCACGTTGCAGCCATGGCATCGATCTAGACCAATCGGAATCAGGGCGATCAGCTTCCCGAAGCACTGGTGCAGTCGCTCGAAGAATCAACCCTCAAATACAAGCCCTGAATCGCCTCTTCCGACCGACTCAAATAATTCTGAGACAGACATGGTGACGTTCAAAGAAATTCGCAGCCAGGCCGAACGACGTCTTGGGGGCCCAGAACTCAAACAGCGCCTGCCCAAGATCAAAACACCGAAACAGCTAACCGCCGTGTCCGACGACCGCTACCTGTCATTGATGTGTCTGAGGATTTTCCGGGCCGGCCTCAAGCACAGCATGGTCGACGCCAAGTGGCCAGCGTTCGAAGACGTTTTTCACAACTTCGATCCACGACACGTCCACATGATGAGTGATGAAGAACTCGAAGCCTGTCTCAGCAACAAGGAACTCATCCGGCACTGGGGGAAGCTCAAGTCCGTGCGCGAGAACGCCATCGCCATGGTGGAGTTGATCGATTCGGACGCCGGCAGTTTCGGTCGATATGTGGCGGACTGGCCGGTTTCAGAGATCGTGGAGCTGTGGTTCGACATCGCTGGGCGCTTCAGTCAAATGGGCGGAAACTCCGGACCTTACTTCCTGCGCATGGCGGGCAAAGACACAATCATGCTGACACCCCACGTGATCAAGGCCTTGAATGAATGGGGCGTATTCTCGGGCACTGGCAAGGGCAAGGGCGATCAACGGAAGATACAGGCGGTCCTGAACGAGTGGGCCGAAGAGAGCGGCGCGCCTCTCGCCCACATCAGCATGATCCTGGCCCAGACCGTGGATTGATTCGGCTACTCCGCTGCTTGCGAAGTGGTGGTGCCGGATTCCAGCATGTCCACCACGTCATCGGTGCTGCGGACGTCGCCAATGACCTGAATGATGGCTTTCAGAGTCGCGTTATGTTCTTCGTCGGTACGGGTGGCGTTGGCATCCGAAGGAAAGACGACTTTGTAATTCATCATCATGGCGTCACGGGCCGTTGACTCACAACAGACGTTGGTCAGCGTCCCGGTGACGATAAGCGTATCGACTCCAGACCGCTTCAAATGCGCATCGAGATCACAGCCTTCTGGCAACATGGCGCTGTATCGTGTCTTGTGGAGCGCGACATCCTGGGGCTGAAAGTCCATGTCCGGGTGGATTGCATATCCGGACGACTCGGGTGCTGACTCGGCGATCATTTTCTCTGCGAACTCTCCCGACGCGAGGGTCCCGTACCAGGCTGTCCATTCGCGGATAAAGCTGTGCTGGGTCCAATACACCTTTCCGCCACCCCGTCTCAGGGCGGCAGCAATTCGATTGATGTTTTTGACGATATTCCGTGAACAGGGCACTTCGAGCAATCCGCCCGGTTCAAGAAAATAGGTCTGCATGTCGATGACGACGAGGGCCGTACGTGCCGGCTCGAGCGTATCGAATACATTGACCTGTCCACGCCGCGCGCGGGGTTTGGCGAGAATCTCCTCGGGAATGTCGATCTGGTGCATAAAGCTCTCCGCCGCGTTGGAAGTACATCCATGGTGCGCTGAACGACACCATCTATCAAGGGGTTGGAAACAGTTCCCGACGACGTTACGTCCTCGCAAGTCTCATGCGTATAGAATGGCAGACCCGAGCGGAGGTTATGGATGAGCGACGTGCCCGACATCGAGCAGCAACGGGTAGATGCCAGAGCAGCCTATCTGACTGGCCGATTCGCTGATGCGATCGAAGCACAACGATGCGTCGTTGAATTTGCCGACCAGGACCCGCACGCAGCCCTGACAGACCACCTTCGTCTCGCGCTGTACCTTTACGGCGCGGGCGATCACGTGGGTCAGAACGTTGCGGCCCTCAACCAAAGCGTCAATGTCACGGTCACGATCGACCGCAATGGTCAGACATCCGAACTGACGATTCCCATCAATATCAACCCGGCATAACGGTGAGGCGGAATCTAAATACCAATTCGATGCGACCGCGGAAGACTTGTGCCGCAAAGAAATTGGGGCGAGTGAGGGGATTTGAACCCCCGGCCCCCAGATCCACAATCTGGTGCTCTAACCAACTGAGCTACACCCGCCATAGAGCCAAAAACTATCAGCCAAGCGCCCTCTTTAACGCCGCCCGCGCTGCGGCGTCAAGCAACGCTTATCCAAAGTATGACTTAAGCTTGTCGATCGCCTCTTCGAGCACCGGCCACTGTTTGCTGAAACAGAACCGAGCCAGATTGTCTACCGCACCACTTGGGTAGAAGGCACTGACCGGAACGGCGGCGACGCCGGCCTCGACCGTGATCTCGCGGCAGAATTCCTCATCGGTCCCGTTGAAACCCAACGGTCGAAAATCCGCATTGATGAAATAGGTGCCGTGACAATCGACGGTCTCGAAGCCGATGCTATCGAGTCCGTTGGCGATGAAGTCGCGTCGCTCCTGTAGGCCACTCGCGAGTTCCTGAAAGTATGAATCGTCTTTCTCCAGCCCGTAGGCCGCCGCCCGCTGGAGGTTGGGCGGCGTGGTGAAGGTCAGGAATTGATGGGCCTTGGCGACGGCTTTGAGGACGTCAGCCGCAGCCGTCAGGTATCCGACCTTCCAGCCGGTCAGCGAGAACGTCTTACCCGCAGAGCCGATCTTGATGGCACGCTCGCGCATGCCGGGGAAGGTGATTAACGGCAAATGCCCGTGGTCGTCATAAAGAATGTGTTCATAGGCCTCGTCACAAACCGCGTAGCAATCGTGCTTCACGCAAAGTTCCGCGATGAACGACAGCTCGTCATGGCTGAATACCTTGCCCGACGGGTTCTGGGGATCGTTGAGCAGGATCAACTTGGTTTTGTCGGAAAACGCCGCGGCAAGCTCTTCGCGCGTTAGTTCCCAGTGGGGCGGTTTCACCTGCACGAGGCGAAGCGTCGCTCCCGCCCGCATCGCCATCGGCACATAGCAATCGTACTACGGTTCGATCATGACGACTTCGTCGCCCAGACTCACCAAGCCGAGAAAGCATGCGGCCAGAGCCTCCGTGGCGCCCGATGTCACCATCGTTTCCGTATGCCAATCCACATCGAGGTCGTAAAACCGCTTTCCGTGAGCGGCGAGTGCCTGTCGAAGTTCCGGCACGCCCATCATCGGCGGATATTGATTGGGCCTGTCCTCCAAGGCCTCCGCAGCCTTGGCACGGACATCCTCGGGACCGTTGTCGTCAGGGAATCCCTGGCCCAGGTTGACGGCCCCGTGCTCGATGGCGAGCCGCGACATCACCTCGAAAACAGTTGTCCCGAAACCGGAGAACACATCATTAGTCTCCTTCAAACCCACTCCCCCTAGTCTATTGGGCGGGTCCAGGCCCGCGACTCCGCTGTCGTTTAGGTGAAACCAATTGGTCCCGCAAGGGTATGTGATTACGCATCCGGTCGTGCCTGACACTTGTTTGCCCGTCACCCGGGCGGGTGGCATATTGCCTAGCCATGAGCACATCACTGACACTCGCCGACCGGATGACCGATCTCGGAACCGAGACGGCCTTCGAAGTCCTGGCACGGGCCGAGCAACTCGCCCGCGAGGGCCGTGACATCATCAACCTGGGCATTGGCCAACCCGATTTTAAAACGCCGCCCAACATCGTCGCTGCCGGCAATCAGGCACTTGTGAACGGCCATCACGGCTATACGCCGGCGATTGGCATTCCGGCGCTACGCGAAGCAGTCGCGCGCGATATCGAGGCGCGGCGCGGTGTGGCAGTCGATGCCGACAGGATACTCATCGTTCCGGGCGGCAAGCCGACGATGTTCTTCTCGTGCCTGATGTTCGGCGAGGCGGGCGCCGAGATCATGTATCCCAATCCGGGTTTTCCGATTTACGAATCGGCCATTCGCTTCTCCGGTGCGACCCCGGTACCGATTCCGCTGTACGAAGATACGGGCTTTTCCTTTGACCCGGACGAGGTACTGGGCCGCATTTCGCCGAACACGCGACTGATCATCATCAACAGTCCTGCGAACCCGACCGGCGGTGTCATCTCCAAGGACGCACTGGATACTTTGGTCGCCGGGCTCGCCGCGCATCCACATGTCTGTGTGCTGTCGGACGAGATCTATTCGCGCATGGTGTACGACAACCAGCCCCATGTGAGCCTGCTGGGGTACGAGGAGATTCGCGATCGCCTGATCCTGCTCGACGGCTGGTCCAAGACCTATGCCATGACCGGCTGGCGCCTGGGCTATTCGCTGTGGCCTGAGAACCTTATCGATCTCGCGGTAAAGCTTTGTGTAAACGACCATTCCTGCGTGAACGCTGCTACCCAGTATGCCGGCATTGAAGCGCTCAACGGACCGCAGGACGCCGTCGACGAGATGATGCGGTCCTTCGATGAACGACGACGGGTCATCATCGAGGAACTCAACGACATTCCCGGAGTGCGTTGCGTGACACCCGGGGGTGCGTTCTATGCATTTGCCAATATCAATGGCACCGGCCAGAACGCGAAAGACCTGCAGACGCGCCTGCTCGAGGAAGCCGGTGTGGCGGCCGTCGCGGGCACCAGTTTTGGCGAGTTCGGCGAAGGCTTCATACGCTTCTCATATGCGAACTCCACCGAGAACATCAGAGAAGCCATGCGGCGTTTTCGCGAGTTGTTGTCGGACGGCTGAACCATTCATGGGGTCGGAAACCGGCTCGAGAGAAATTCACCACACCAATTCCGCTGGGCGGGCTGAGACGCTAAAGTCACCAATTCGAGAGGTGTTGGAACTTCACGGGGTAGCGTAACGATGTCTCCAGACGACGTAGAGGCCGAACTGAGGCGCACGCTCACAGCCAGGCTCGGCGAACAGCGCGTCGCGGAACTCGAATCCGAGATCGTAGGTACCGCCAAGCAATTGGCGATGGTCCTGAACGAACCGGTCGAACTCGACGACGAAGATCCCGATTTCATGCGTCCGCTCGTGTAGACCTACGGCGCCCTCGACCTACCAATGACGGAACTCCACGATCTCACGGCCACCGACGCGTTGGCACGGATGCAGGCGGGTACGTTGTCACCGGTCGCCTATCTCGACTCGCTGCTGGCCCGGATCGATGCGCGCGAGCCTACCATCCAGACCTGGGTCTGCATGGACCCCGACGGCGCCCGGGACGCGTCGCAAGCCGCTGCCGCGGCCTATGCCAGCGGCAGCGCGGGTCCGCTGTGCGGTATCCCGGTCGGAATCAAGGACCTGATCCTCACCGAACACCTGCCGACAGCGGGGAATTTCGCGCCAATGCGCGATTTCAATCCGGGCCACGATGCGACCTGCATCGCACGGCTGCGAGAGGCCGGAGCCATAATCCTCGGCAAGGTCGAGACCACCCAGTTTGCCGGCCGCGATCCCACCCGCACCCACAATCCATGGAACCTGGAGAGAACAGCCAGTGGTTCTTCAAGCGGCTCGGCCGTCGCCGTCGCCGATCGCATGGTCCCTATCACGCTCGGCACCCAGACCGGTGGCTCGGTGATTCGCCCGGCGGGGTACATGGGTGTTGTCGGCTTCACGCCGACCTTCGGGCGCATCAGCCGCTATGGCCTGCTTCCACGCTCTTACTCCTTCGACATGATCGGCGTTATGGGGCGAAGCGTCGCCGATGCCGCACTGTTCGCGGCGGCGATGACCGGTCCTGATCCACTTGACCGGGCTACGCTCAAACGCACGCCCTTCAAACTGCCCGACCAGGCATCCAAGCGACCGCCACGGTTGCTGCTTTTTGAGGATTTCTTCGACGTCTCTAGTGACGACATGAATCGCCACGTGACGGTCGCCGTTGATCGTCTCACGGCAGCCGGCGCCACAGTCCGACGTGCCCGTCTGCCGGTCCCTCTCGACCTTCTGATCTCACTCCACACCGTAATCCTGATCACCGAGGCGTCCTCGACCCAGGCCGGCAATCTTGCAAGGCACCGCGAGAGTTTTGCACCGGGCCTGCTCTCGCAACTCGATATCGGTTCCGCCATCCCCGCGACGGCCTACGTGCATACCCAGCGTTTGCGTCACCGCATCCGTCTCCAGTTCGAGGCGCTCCTCAAAGGCATCGACGGGTTCATCCTGCCGTCGACATCGGAAGTGGCGCCTGACCGCAGCACTATCGGACCCCGTCTCTGCCAGACACCCTGGACCATCCTTGGTTGGCCAGTCTTCACCGTTCCCGCCGGACTGGGCGACGAAGGCCTGCCGGTCGGCGTTCAACTGGTCGGTGCGCCCTTCAAGGAAACGAACCTCATTGCAGTTGCCGACTGGGTGGAGGGCCACCTCGACCCGATGCCTGCCCCGAGCGCTTTCTAGGCCGACACGAGGAGCGTGATCTTGGCTGCAAACACTTTCTCCGTAGGCGTCGACGTGGGCGGCACATTCACGGATGTCGTGCTGTTCGATCATGCGGAACGGCGCGCCATCGTGGCCAAGGTTCCATCCGACCCGAGCAACCAGTCGATCGCGTTCATGAACGCCTTGACCAAAGTCGGGACCAAGCTGAACGACGTTCAGCGCGTCCTGCATGGCACCACCGTGGCAACGAACGCAATCCTCGAGGGCAAAGGCAGCCGCGTGGCTCTGCTCACGACCGAGGGATTCCGCGACATCATCGAAATCGGACGGGGCGAGCGCAGCAAGCTCTATGACCTCAAGCTCATCAAACTGCCACCCCTGGTCCCGCGCCCTGCCCGCTTCGAGGTTCCCGAACGCACCCAGGCCGACGGCACCATCGGCCGAGCAATCGATGCCGATGGCGTTCGTGCGGCACTGAAGGCCGTCGATCCCACGTCGTTCGATGCTTGGGCCGTGTGTTTCCTGCATGCCTACGCCAATCCAGCCAACGAGCAGGCTGCGGGCGCACTACTGGCGGAACTCGCCGGCGACACACCAATTTCGATCTCGTCGGCAGTGACCCCTGAGTATCGCGAATACGAGCGCTTCAGCACGACGGTGCTGAACGCGGCTGTGGCGCCCGTCATGAACCGGTATCTCGGTGCTGTCGAGGATCGCCTGGATGATTGCGGCTATCGTCATCCGCTACTGGTTATGCATTCGAGCGGCGGAGTCATGACGGCACGAGCCGCCCGACAACTTCCTGCGGCGACCATTTTGTCGGGCCCCGCAGGTGGCGTTGCCGGGGCGCGTGCTATTGCACGCGATGCCGGTATTGGAAACATCATCACGTGCGACATGGGTGGCACCAGCACAGATGTCGCCCTGATCAAAGACGGCGAAATCCGCCACACAACAGAAGGCCGGATCGCCGGCTACCCCACTCGCATCCCGCAGGTAGACATTGTCACGGTGGGCGCCGGCGGCGGCAGCATTGCAAGCGTCACCGGAGAGACCCTGCGCGTAGGTCCCGAGAGCGCTGGCGCGCGTCCCGGCCCTGCCTGCTACGGCCACGGCGGCGTTGAGCCAACGGTCACGGATGCGAACCTTCTGCTAAATCGCCTCAACGGCGATGATCAGCTGTCAGGCGAAATCGCGCTTCATCCCGACCGAGCGGAGACCGCCGTCGATCGTCTCAAGGACGTATTCCCCGACTTGGACACCATCGGCCTGGCCGAGGGCATCGTTCATCTGGCGACGGTGAAGATGGCCGGGACGATCCGAGAGGTATCGGTCTACCGTGGGCACGATCCGCGTGATTTCGTACTTCTCGCCTATGGCGGAGCCGGACCCATGTTCGCTTCCGAACTCGCCAGCGAACTCGGCATGGCATCGGTACTGATTCCGCCACATCCTGGGAACCTGTCGGCGCTGGGCCTTCTGGTTTCACCTTTGAAGCGCGACTTCGTGCGCACCCTGGTGCGCCGGCTCGACGCCATGGACTCGTCGGAACTCGCGGATGCCTACCGTGACTTGCAGACTGACTGCGAGCGTGAATTCGAAGCCGATCAGCTTCCGAGCCAAGACCTCGAATACGAACGTTCCGTCGACGTGCGCTACATCGGACAATCTTCAACCCTCAATCTTAAGTGCGAAACGGACCATCCGGACCCCGTGGCGCTCTCTGCGGAGTTCCACTCCGCCCACGAGATCGCCTTCAGCCATGCCGCAGCCGATGAGCCGGTGGAACTGGTCAACGTCCGCGTCTCCGCCATACTCCCTGTTGATCCACTGGATATCAGCGCGGAGGCGCCGACCGACGGAAGTGCGAGTCCTTCCGGCACCCGCCCTGTCACCTTCCGTAGCAAATTGGTCGATTGCCCGGTCTACGCTCGCGATGCTCTGCCGGTTGGTACCGAACTCGATGGGCCGCTGATCGTCGAAGAAACCGGGTCCACCTCCATTGTCTGGCCCTCGGACAAGCTGCGGGTCGACGAATGGGGTAATCTTCGCGTGGAAGTCGGAGAGAAATGATCGAACTGGACCCCATCACCGTAGAAGTCGTCACCGAGCGGCTGATTGCCATTGTTCGCGAGATGCGTGCGACGATGATCCGCACCGCCTATTCGGTAACCATCAACGAGATGAAGGATTTCTCCTGCGCCCTATTCGACGGGATGGGCCGCCTGGTCGCCCAGTCACGCGAAGACCTGCCGGTGCATGTTGTCCCAATGCCGTGGACCGTCGAAGCCATCCTCGAGACATATGCCGATGACGTGAACCCCGGCGACATCTTCCTCATGAACGATGCTTATCGGGGCGGGACGCACCTCAACGACGTGACCATGCTCTACCCTATTTTCGATGGCGATGACCTGGTCTTCTTCGCCGCCAACCGCTCGCATTGGGACGACGTCGGCGGGATGGTACCGGGCAGTATGTCCGGGCTGGCCACCGAGATCCTCCAGGAAGGCATGCGCATTCCGCCAATCCGTATCTACGACCAGGGCCGCCCGAACCAACCGATCCTCGACCTGTTGTTCAACAACATGCGGGTACCGGAGAATCGTCAGGGAGATTTTCGCGCTATGCTGTCGACCTGTCGCGTCGCCGAACAGCGGGCTCAGGAAATCCTCGACCGGCACGGCCTGGAGAGCGTTATTGCCTGCGTTGATCGCAACATCGAGCGCACCGAGAGCCGGACACGCGAACATATCCGCAACCTTCCCGGCGGCACCTACTACGCGGAAGATTATCTGGAATTTTACCACGACGGACTGTTCGATCCGGTGCTGCTGCGATTGGCCCTGGGTGTCGAAGACGACACCATCCACATCGATTTTTCAGGTTCGTCCGAACAAGTCGCCGGTGTGGTCAATGCCTCGCTCGCTGTCAGCGCCGCAGGTGCCGTCATCGCCTTGAAGGCGTTCTTCGATCCTGAAGATCCGATCAATCAGGGCATCTTCGCTCCGCTGACCTTCACGGCGGCGCCCGGCACCGTGGTCAATGCCACCCCACCTGTACCCTGCGGCGCTCATGCTGAGATCCGTCGCCGCACGATTACATTGACCGCCGCAGCTTTGGCCGCCGCGATGCCCGAACGCATGGCCGGGGATATGCAGGGCACCTCGAACCACACGTTGATCGGGGGCGTCGACGACCGAACCGGTCGGAACTACGTCTTCTATGAAGTGCCCGTGGGCGGCTCCGGCGGCTTCCTCGAGCATGACGGTTCGTCCGTTTTCGGCACGGTGGACTGGGCCGACAATCAGCCGATCCTGCCGGCCGAGGCGATCGAAGTGCACTTCCCTCTCGAGGTCGTCCGTGAGGAAATATTGACGGATTCGTGTGGACACGGCCGACATCGCGGCGGCTTCGGGCTTCAGATGGAATTGAAAGCACTGAGCCGGCAAGCCACCTTCTCACTGGTTTCGGACCGCGCCATCGTGCCGCCCTTCGGTGTGCTCGGCGGCACCAGTGGTGCGCCCAATGCATACGGAATTCGGTCGAATGGCCAAGTCACTCCGCTTTCGACGCCTGGAAAGGCCAGCGGAGTTCCCTTGTCACAGAACGACGTCGTTGTGGCCTGTACCGCGGGCGGCGGCGGCTATGGAGCCCCTCGCGAACGCGAGCCGAACCTGGTCGCCACGGACGTGACCGACGGGTTTCTCTCCCCCGACATTGCACGCGACCTCTACGGCGTCGCCATGACGGAATCCGGAGATGTCGATACGAAGGCGACAGAAAAATTGCGAGCAGAGCTGGCGGCCGACTGGCTGGATGTTTCGGTGGTCAGCGAGGACGAGTCCTGCGTCGGTGATCTGGGTCGGCACCGAGTCTTTCGGGTTCATCCCACGGTCGCCAAAAAGATGGATCTCGGTGACGACGACCTGATCGAGGCGCTTGGTGCCGTGCCCGTACCGTTACGCGGGTGGGTGCGAATCTCAAATGACATGCCGGCTGGCTCAGTTTCGCTCGACACCTGGGGACAACGTCAACTTCAAGCGGACGAGGGAAGCACCGTGCATCTGCGACTACTGCGCCGCCGGACCGCCTCCGATCTGCCTCTGGCAAATGAGAGGTCGCGAAACCACTAGCGCCTGACCAGCGCCAAACCGAGACCAGCGCCTATCACGAGCGTACCAGAGATACGGTTTCGAACTTTTGCCGTCGCCGCCCCCGTCACATAGCGCCTGACATTCCCGGCCAGGACGGCGTAACCCGCCGTCAGGACCGAAGCGATGACGAAAAATGTGACACACAGGATCAACAGCTGTTCCGTGATGTCGGCACCAACCCGGATGAACTGGGGAAAGAACGCCGCATAGAAAGCGAGGCTCTTGGGATTGGTGGCGGATACGACGAAACCCTGCCAGAACAGGCGGTGCCCACGCCCGGTTTGGGAGACCGCCGCATCGGACTCCTCGTTCAAACGCCAGTACTGCACACCGACATAAATCAGGTAAGCAACGCCCAGCCAGCGAATGACTTCAAACCAGTCCGCCAGCACCAGCAGTAATGATGTCATGCCGGCAGCAGTCACAATCAACTGAACAATGATTGCGGTCGAAGTGCCGGCTACCGTGATGAACGCCGCCCGCGTGCCGTGGGAGATGCTGTGGCCAATGGTCAGCATGACACTGGGGCCGGGCAGCAAAATCATGATCGTTGTGGCGATCACAAATGCGACGAAGGTGTCCAATTCCACTACTTATCTCCTCTCGGAGCCAGGCATTTCGGCCTTAGTGATGAAATATTGTGCAGGTCGATGAAATATTGGGCAATTCTGTTGCGCACCTGATTTCGAAACTCCCCGTTTTCTGCGATTCCTGTATCTGCGAAGCCGCGCACAATCTGGCATGCGACGTGCAATTGCTGTTGAGGGAAGCCGCGTCTCGGTGATGGGGGTCAACTGACCATTCAAATGAAATTCGCCCAAACGTATCTGTCGCAGCAACTTCGAGAGCCGTCGTCATGAAGAAGATCGAAGCTGTCATCAAGCCCTTCAAGCTGGATGAGGTCAAGGATGCCCTCCACGAAATCGGCCTAAAGGGAATTACGGTGACGGAAGCCAAGGGATTTGGGCGTCAGAAGGGTCATACCGAGCTCTATCGGGGCGCCGAGTACGTCGTCGATTTCTTGCCGAAAGTGAAGATCGAAATCGTGCTCGAAGACAACATGCTCGAGCGTGCTGTCGAAGCCATACGCCAGGCCGCACATACCGGCCGGATCGGCGATGGCAAGATCTTCGTATCGACCATTGAAGAGGCCATCCGAATACGAACGGGGGAAACCGGCGCCGAAGCAATCTGACGCCACTCCCATGGTTTGCAACTGACACAGCAGGGAAAACAGAAAGGGCAATCATGTCTGACGCAAATTCCGTCCTCAAATTGATCAAAGACAACGACGTCAAGTACGTCGATCTCCGCTTCACCGACCCGCGCGGAAAATGGCAACACCTGGCCATGGACGTGAACGTTGTCGACGAAGACATGTTCGCCGATGGGGTCATGTTTGACGGCTCATCCATCGCAGGCTGGAAAGACATCAGCGAGTCCGACATGACGCTGATGCCGGATCCCGATACAGCGACCATGGATCCCTTCTCCGCCCAGAACTCACTGATCGTCTTCTGTGACGTGATTGAGCCATCCACGGGTGAAGCCTACTCCCGCGACCCGCGTTCGGCCGCAAAACGAGCCGAAACCTATCTCAGTTTTGCGGGGATCGGTGACCGCGCCATGTTTGGTCCGGAAGCCGAGTTCTTTGTATTCGACGACGTCCGCTTCAATGTGGGCATGAACAGCAGTTCCTACTCGATCGATCAGGAAGAAGGCCCTTATAACAGCCAGCGTCAGTTTGAAGGCGGCAACATCGGACACCGCCCGGCCGCCAAAGGCGGCTATTTTCCGGTCCCTCCCGTCGATTCCATGAGCGATCTGCGTGCCGAAATGGTCACGATCATGGCTGAGATGGGGTTGAAGACCGAAAAGCACCATCACGAAGTGGCACCATCCCAGAATGAACTGGGCATCCGCGGCGGAGACCTCGTGCGCACGGCCGACATGATGCAGATCTACAAGTATGTCGTGCACAACGTGGCGCATTCCTACGGAAAATCCGCCACCTTCATGCCGAAACCGGTCATGGAGGACAACGGATCCGGCATGCATTGCCACCAGTCTATTTGGAAGGGTGACGACAACATCTTTGCCGGCACCGGCTATGCAGATCTCTCGGAGAACGCGCTCTACTACATCGGCGGCATCATGAAGCATGCCAGAGCCATCAACGCCTTCACCAATCCTAGTACCAACAGCTACAAGCGGTTGGTGCCGGGCTTCGAGGCCCCGGTGCTGCTCGCCTACTCTGCACGCAACCGTTCAGCGTCGTGCCGCATTCCCTTTGCCACCAGCCCCGGCGGCAAACGCGTGGAAGTTCGCTTCCCCGATCCTGCCGCCAACCCATATCTTGCATTCGCGGCGATGTTGATGGCTGGCATCGACGGCATCGAGAACAAGATCAATCCGGGTGATCCGATGGACAAGAACCTCTATGACCTGCCGCCGGAGGAACTGCAGGATGTTCCGACCGTTTGCGGATCGCTCCGTCAGGCCCTGGAGTGCCTCGATGAAGATCGCGATTTCCTGAAGAAGGGAGACGTGTTCACCGACGACATCATCGAGGGCTACATGGAACTGAAATGGGACGAGGTTCATGCCTTCGAGCAGACCACCCACCCGATTGAATTTGCCTTGTATTACAGTGTGTAATACGAATATCTAATAATTTAGACTAAGTTGGGGCCGGGCCATCAGACCGGCCCCATTTCTTATGTCGCGTCGACTGGACGCGGCTGTCCGGAGTCGTCTATGGCGACGTAGACGAAGGTGCCTTCTGTCACTGAAATCTCTTCGGCAACCACGCGGCGGCGCACGATCGTTTCGAGATGCACCGTGATGGATGTGCGGCCCATGCGCGTGACCTCACCGTAAATGCTGACGATGTCGCCGACCGCGATGGGGCGTTTGAACGTCATGGCATCGATGGCAACCGTGGCCACGCGCCCTTTGGAACGCCTTGCAGCGATGGTGCCGCCCGCTATATCCATTTGGGAAAGCACCCAACCGCCAAAGATATCACCATTCGAATTGGCGTCGGACGGCATGGGCACAGTGCGAATGGCGGGATCGGATTGCTGGGACAATTGAGCGTTCCTCCCCGGAAATGCCAAAATGTAGCTAGATGTCGTTGTTGCTGAGAAAAACCATACCGTATAGTGTGCCGCCGCGACCACAAGTAAAGTCTTGGTGGAGACGCTTAGGATGTCCTTGGCAATGAACGATTTATTTGAGAACAGCCGCAAACGCCCCAAAAAGGGCGACGGAAAGTATTCGGCCAAGGACATCGAGGTACTCGAGGGCTTGGAGCCCGTTCGCCGGCGACCGGGCATGTACGTGGGCGGAACCGACGAGGCCGGTCTGCATCACCTGGCTGCCGAAGTCATTGACAATGCCATGGACGAAGCGGTTGCCGGACACGCCAGCCGCATATCGGTCAGCCTTAGCGCCGACGGCTCATTGACGGTTGAGGACAACGGTCGAGGTATCCCCGTAGACCCGCACCCCAAGTTCAAGAACAAGTCCGCCCTGGAAGTCATACTGACAACACTGCATTCGGGCGGAAAATTCAGCGACAAGGTCTACCATACCGCCGGCGGGCTTCATGGTGTGGGCATTTCCGTCGTCAATGCACTTTCGGATCATTTTGAGGTAGAGGTCGCGCGCGATCGCCAGATCTGGACGCAACGGTATTCCCAGGGAAAACCCAAGACCAAGCTCAAGAACAGCGGCAAATCGAGCAATCGGCGCGGCACGCGCATCGTGTTCAATCCCGACCCCGAGATCTTTGGCTCCAAATCATCATTGAAAGCTTCTGAGCTTTACCGAATGGCGCGCTCTAAGGCCTTTGTTTACGGGGGCGTCGAAATCGACTGGTCCTGCGACGAATCCTTGATCAAGAGCAAGAACGACACGCCGGCCAGCGAGAAGCTTCATTTTCCCGGCGGTATCGCCGACTACCTGTCCATGATGACCGACGAGTCGGATCTGGTGACGGAAGCGTCGTTTGCTGGTCGCGTGGCCATGGATTCTCGAGGCGGACGAATAGAGTGGGCAATCACCTGGCTCTCTAGTGGCGATCCGTTCCTGAGTTCATACTGCAATACCGTTCCGACACCCGAGGGCGGAACCCACGAGGCCGGCCTGCGCGCCGCCATGACCAAGGCACTTCGCGATTACGGCGAGCGAATCAATAATCGACGGGCCAGTCAGATAACCGCGGACGATGTACTGGGCTCCCTGGCAGGCGTTCTTTCCGTGTTTATCCCAGATCCCCAGTTTCACGGCCAAACAAAGCAGAAGCTGGCCAGTCCCAAGGCCCAGAAGTTGGTTGAGTCAGTGCTTCGGGATCATTTCGATCACTGGCTGTCGGGTGCTCCGGATGCGGCCAAGGTTCTGCTCGAGTTCATAGTGGAGCGCGCCGAGGAGCGACTGCGGCGACGCCAGGAAAGGGACCTTTCGCGCAAGTCGGCGGGTCGTCGCGCTCGACTACCTGGCAAGCTGACGGACTGTACTCGAGTGGGGCAGGCGGAAACCGAGTTGTTCATTGTTGAGGGCGATTCGGCTGGCGGATCGGCGAAACAGGCGCGGGATCGCGTCACCCAAGCCGTTCTACCGTTGCGAGGAAAAATTCTAAATGTGGCCAGCGCCGGTCGCGACAAACTCCACGCAAACCAGGAACTGTCCGATTTGATGCTCGCAATTGGGTGCGGCATTCGTGAGGCATACGACGAAGAAAAGCTGCGTTACGACAAAGTCATCATCATGACCGATGCGGACGTCGATGGCGCACATATTGCCTCGCTTCTCATGACGTTCTTCTACCGCGAAATGCCTACGCTTCTGGAAAACGGCCATCTTTATCTGGCTGTGCCGCCGCTTTATCGGCTGAGCCAGGGCGGAAAAACAATGTACGCAAGAGATGATGCACACAGGGAACAACTGCTAGCCGACGAGTTTGATGGTCGCGGCAAAGTAGAGATCAGCCGGTTCAAGGGATTGGGGGAGATGCCTGCCGCACAGTTGAAAGACACGACAATGGCACCTGGCAAGAGAACATTGCTGAGGGTCACGGTACCCGAGACTGAAGACAAGGGAACCAATCGCCTGGTGGAACAACTGATGGGCAAGAAACCCGAACTCCGCCTGGCGTTCATCCAAGAGCGAGCCGCTCAGGTTGAGGACCTCGACATTTAAATCGCTGCTCGTACACGGCCCGGCTTTCAGATCTGATTCAGCTGAACGGATTCTCCAGTCATCCGGTTTGTGGACCCTTGCCTCACCTGCTATGAGAAAATCCGTGAAAATCTGGCAGAGAATAGGGAGGGAAGTCATGAACGCTAAGATGTTTCTCCTCGCGGCATTCACGGCGGCACTGCTGACGGCCTGAGCTGTTCCCTCGGGTGGTCCTCTCCTCCCCTTTGCTACTGTGACCTCTCAACAAAGTCCGTTTTACGCCAATCACCTTGTTGTCGGCGCGGCTCGCGGTGGCGTAATGCCCGTTGTCATTCACAACAGTCCTTTCGGCGGTACCAGTTCCGAAGCGATCAGCGCAGCTATGCAAGGTCCTTCATGGGCAGGCGGATTCAGGTTTCAACCTGCCAGGTCCGGACAGGTACCTTCCC
>DEBC01000157.1 GCA_002348365.1 Alphaproteobacteria bacterium UBA2966
CGTCGGTGCTCCAGGTAGGTTAGCGCGAAACGCTTTCCGACCTTCTAGGGATAACGGATGACGTCCCAACCGAATGCGATGCGATCGATATCGGATAACTTCAAGCCATTGGATGCAAGGCACCAATTCACCGAGCGGGTCGGGAACATGCCTTGACTGACTTTCAATCGGGTGAAGCGTTCTTCTTCGGCGAAGGCCGTATGGCGCCCGTCTTGCACCAGGCAGGCGGCCGGATTTTCACCGAATGCGAACAAGCCTAAAACATTCATGTTATGACACGCTTCCGGAAAACTTGAAGGTCTGCCGGAATCGGCAAACAGGCAGTTATCGAAATCATGATGCTGGCGCTTTCGGAGATGCGGGATGGCCTGACTCCGTCCACCTGATCCGCCAACGCGGGCGTAAGTGATCTCGATTACCCGCAGGAAGTTTTTCTTGGAACAACACGACAAACACCAGAAATACGAACACCAGCCAGCCGCTCCGATACCGAATCGCGGCACCTGGATTTTGCACGCCGAAGGGGTAATTGGCGAAAGCAATCAGGAAGAAGGTCCAAACACCGATGATGACCCTATACAGTGGTACTCGCGAGAACCCAACTATCACGTAGAAGACAAGGGTACTGATCAGGACAAGGCTTTCGAACAGCGAGAACAGGTGGAGGGGACTGGTTCTGATCTCGCCGAGTTTGGGCCCAACAAACGCTACAAATATTCCAAGGGGTGCTTTGAGGAATACATCATACTGATCGACAAAGAACATCGTTTGTCTGGTGCTTCGAGAGAATCCAACATTGTCGCTAGAATGGGCGAAGCTTGCCCACTGCACCGCTATTGCGAGTTCGTCGATTTTGTCGCGAAACGCGTACAAAACGACCAGCGCTCCCAGACCCAGCAGCAGTGCTGTGAAAGCTTTCTTTCTGACGCGTACGCAGATTTCGGTTGCGACGACCAAGTACGCGATGCCTGCAAAATATTGCGCTTTGTATACATACAAGAGAATAGCGACCGGAATGACGAGCCACAGGTGAGTCTTTTTGCCTAGATAGACCCTCGCCACATGGCCGCAAATGACGCAAACGCAGCCCACGATTATCGCTTCTTTCGAGGCGATGGCAGTCCACATAGAGAGGGAAGGCAGCATCAGAAGGACGGCCAGTTTGATTCGCATTCCCCCGGGGAGCGACGACAAAAAGTACACCATGCCGACGAACGTTATTGTCTGGAATGCCGTATCGATTAGAAAGTCTACCCGGTAGAAGATGGTTGAAAAAAATCCTCCTAGCTTTGAGGTAATAATCGTGGAATATCCTCTCGCCAGCCAATCTATCTGAACAAGGCTTTCAATAGTCAGATTCTCTACAAATTCGATCTCATCATCCGTGAGGCTCCCGGTCCGATAACTGCGGGTATCGCCGATGGATGTTATACGCAGGACAACGAATTCAACGATGATGGTGAAGGCGACGCGATAGAGGTAGAGGACGGAGTAGAGGACGCCCCACGTCAAGCCTCCATGAGTAGAGGTGGATGGCGTCGAGTCAGCCAATGTTCATCACTGTGTCGAGGCTCACGGTCTGTACGCGTCGCCCAAGAGGTCTATTCGCTACGAAAAACTGCCACGAGCACGATTATGCCGATGCCTATGAACGTCATCGCCAATATCGGGAACCCCACAGAAACGAGAACGTCAGGTGTTGTCTTGTATTTTGAAATGTGAGGCGGATCGGTTATCCGAGCTACAAACGGCAGGTTGCCCTGCAGCATCATTTCTCTTCGGGCTTGATCCGCCAGGAGACCAACGAGCGCAGTCCGTAACTCGAGGACTGTCGTTGATCTTAATCGTTCTTCCAGGTATCCCCTCTGTTCATCCAATTCAGCGAGGCTCTGCTGACGCAGAAATTCGGAAGCCTCTTTGTAAATCAGCTTGAGAAGCATCAAGGCGCGTTCAGGATCTTCATCCGTCACGGCGATTCGCTTGAACGGTGTATTCGGGATGCCTTTCACCTTGAGACGGCTGCCCAGGAACTTGGAGAGATCTTCGATGGTGGGTTCTGTCCAGGTCGGGAGGTTTAAGTAACTGTTTATGCGTTCCCGAATCTCGAACTCTCTTCCGCCCGGACGAATCCATTCACCTGAACTTTCATCCAGTGATGCTCCGTAAATCTGCTTCATCAGGCCGTATTTTTGATCCAGCGTCCTGGCGAACGAGACTGTCGAGGCAACATGGACCAAGCGGTCGAACCGTGTTGTCAAAGTTGATTGTTGCATGCCCAATCCTCCGACGACGCGAGCCAGTCCGGCGCCTCCACCAGCCGCAACACTACCGCTTCCGATGGATGCAGATTGTTGAGGTGCGACGACCATTAGTGCGGTGTGCTGTGGTGTAAAATTGTGCATGTCCCTGCATCCCTTAACGCCCCCTAGCGCGGCAAGGATCAGCAAAATCCACCACCAACGTACGAGTCGCCGGACAATAAATCTCAGATCGACGATCTCCGCTCGGTCGTCGTCGGCTGAGCCGCTCGCTGTTTCGGCGGACGCTAAAGACACAGATGAATGTTCTGCTGATTGCGACAATGTTACTCAATTCATCGGTTGCATTGGCCTGGCGCTGGTAGAAACAAACACACCAGTAGTGAATTGGCCGCACTATGGCCATTGATTCCTTCTATGGCAATCACGATCCGGCGGTGGATTGCCGATGTTGTTGAATTGGGTGAACTGGGCGCCGCAAATGACATTGCGGTGATATTCCGTGTTGATAGTTGCCCCTGGATTGGCAACTTGATGCTACAAATCTGCAATCGCCTCAACGCAGCAAGTATCTCTTCTTATGCCACAACAACGGTCTCAAGTACCTCGGGTAATATTCGTGGAAGTCAACGAAGTCGAGAGGTACTTCGTCAATAAATACGTCGCAGAGGGAATTCTGCCGGCATTTGATCGTATGTTCCGGGACGGGATTGACATGACCACCCGTATCCCAGGTTGGGAGCGCACCAATGATCGGGCATGGCGGGACATCAGCCCGTGGATCGTTTGGCCGACAATCTACACTGGGCTGTCGCCGGACCAGCACGGAATTGTCGGTTTGGGCCAAGACACCACTAATATTCGCGGTTCGTGCATTTGGGATGTGCTTGATCAGAACGGAATTTCGACCGGTGTTTGCGGTGATCTCATGAGCTACCCACCTCGATCACACGGCACCTGCAAGTTTTATGTGCCCGAATTCCTCGCAAATGATGCGAACTGCATTCCGGAGTTTGTCGAACCCATCCAAGAACTTGCGTTGCTGGGCGCACGAAATTACTCGGAAGATATGACCCGAATTGCAGGGACGGCATTGCGGCTTGTCGTTAAATCTGTGTCAGCTGGGGCAAAGCTATCAACCGCGATTCGTTTGCTAGCGCAAATCCCTATAGAGAAGTTGGTGGGATCACATAGAACACCTGAGCGGGCTATGCTGTTGTCGTACCTAACGGTCGATGCGTTCACTTCTCTCTACCGTCGATACCAGCCGCAATATGCCTCTTTGCACCTAAACCATGTTGCCTATATGCAGCATCGTTTCTGGCGCGCCACTGAACCCACTCTCTTCAAGCAGTCGCTGGCGCCGAACGACCGGCGTTACTTCCCTAGTGTTTCTGCCAGAGAAAGCTGGGAAAGCAAATACAGAGGATGGATACGGCGAAGTCTCACATACACAGATCGAGTTCTTCAAGACCTGCTCCGACTCGCGGGAAATGACGTTGTGATTATTGTTGCTGGCGGACTTGGGCAGTGTCCAATGGACCCTGTCGACGAGATACATAATCCCATCGTCCGTCTTGTTGATCCTTTACATCTTTTCCAGCTGGCGGGGATAAAAAATTTTACGGCCGCCCATCAGATGAATCCCGACCTGACACTGACGTTCGAAGACGAGGTGTGGGCGCAGGATGGGCAGGATCGACTTGCCGGATTCCGCATTCAGGAATCCGAGCCAATGTTCAAAACATGTCGTCGAGGGCATCAGATTTTTGTTGATCTGGTGCTTCCACCAGATTGGCTTGCATCGTCCAATTCAATGATCCGGCACAAGGAAATTGAGAATTTGAGTGTCCCGTGCGATCGGCATATCTCTCTCAATTCTGCAATGGAACAATCGACCGCTCACCACATAGACGCCGGGCTATTACTTGCTTACTCGCCGGCCCGAAACCTGCGTCGACTCACAGAAGTTGTGGACGTTTCTGCGATTGCGGCAACCATACTTTCGTTGTTTGGTATCCAACCGCAGCCTTGGATGGATCCTAGCACGAAAATCGCTTTTGAGATCGAATAGAGGCCGCCTCCACCATCTATCCTGTTTGGAGCAGATCCCACTGGTTCTTCCACGATGCCACGACAATTGTCTGACTCTTGATCAGATTTTCCGCGTGGCCCGAACAAGCAGCCATAAGAGTATGGATAGTGAGCCGTACACCAACAGATTCCCGATGACGATCTTTGGTTCTGCAAAACCCGACATGACGTTCCAGAACGCAATGTCCTCCGTGTAGAAATAGGCGAAGGGTTCGCGACTACCAGGACTAAATGACAGGTCTCGCGTCGGACCCGGCAATGAAAAGTACGGTCGAGTCGCAATGATGTGGAAGGCGCCTAGGAGCAAGAGAACGGCTCCACGAGTAAGAACTTGGCGTTGACGCTCCAGAATGATTCCACCAGCCCGAGGACAAACGGCGCTTCCATGATCAAATAGCGCTCGTGATCAAGGCCACCAAACCAAGTCAGGAAGCCGATGGCGAGCGCCGGCGCCGTAAACACCTGATTCCGGTAAATGAACAGTAGCAACGAACGCCCAAAAATAATTATCAGTGCCAAAGCCGGCCCGAACACGTGAAACCAGGCTGCGAGGTAACGGAAAAAGTCGACGAGTACCAGGTGAAGAACGAGAGAGCCGAGGTAGGTTTCTGTACCGTAGCCATCCGTCAATGCATCGACACCTTTGAGCGCCAAAACCGCACAAATCAACGGGATGATCAATTTGATGCGGTTCTTTGCAAATAGAATCTGAGAGGATTCGCGTGCAAACTGCAGTGGTCTAGTAATCTTACGCAGGAGACGGCGATTGATTGGATTGCCGACGAATAACAGTGCGAAGGCAGGAATGAGCGCGAACTCACGAAAGGCAACACCGATGCTGGACAGGACCGCAACGGCAACCAGATATCGTATTTCCCGTGTCTTTGCGTAGAGCATGACGCAGCAAAAACTGGAAATGTTGATGAGCTGACCCATGGGGTCGGCGAGCATCGGCGCGAGTGCGGCGAATCGAATCGGGTGAGACCAGGCTAGGCAGAAAAGAACCGACAGAATGATTCGGATTGCTGGTGTCGAAACAAAAATACGCAGCCAAAGTGTCATTGCGCCGGCAGCCAGGACTCCCGCAGACACATTGACGAATTCGAATGCGTCGATGAGGTTCGGTATTGGCAGGACGGCAGCAAAAATGGCGGTGCCGATTCTGTTGCCGAAGGGCTCGAAGGCGGCCAACGGCTGCCCCTTTCAGAACTGCTCGGCAATGGTGTAGTAGAACTCGCCGTCCCACCCAAGGCCGCCGTTCACGGTCATGCGGTCCTGAAACGCACCGAACCCAACAGCCAATCCGGCCACAATCATTTGGACAACCGCGCATTCGACAAGGGCGGTGAAAACCGGGTATCTCGAAGATACCGTGCTCGTCAGAGACCCGTAGTCAAAGGGCTCAATTCGTCGAGTGGGTTCAGGCTGTCGTACGCATGTATCGCATGGGCGTTCGGAGAATCTTGTCCGGATGCTGACTCAGTATGGTGCACAGGTACCATCCACAGGCTCTCAATCCAGCAATCTGTCCCAATCATCCACCACCCGATCCAGGTTGGCGTCGGCCGTCAGGTCGTAGAGTCGTGTGCTGACGTGGACCATTTGGCCTCCGTCCCGTGTCAATGGTCGGAACCCCAGCCGTCCGTGTTTCGTGGTGGATTGAAGCAGGAACAGTTCGAATGGGATCGAGACGAAGATCCCTTTGTCGAAACTGCCTTCACCAAATTCCTCGAAGGGAATGTTGGTAAGGGTTACCCAGGCACCCATCCTGATCCCGCTGTCGAACTCCCGGGACATGACAAAGGTACCGCCACGGTCGCGCGCCAGGTACTTTCCAAGGTGCACGGAAGTCAGCATGTCGTACCATGGCCACTGGTAGTAGATGTTGAAGTGTCCGGTACCGGTGTTGTAGTTCCGGAACTTAAACTTCACATCGAATTCCCTTTGTCGGACCCAGTTGAATTCAGCACCCAGAGCGAGGCGAGAATTGAAGGGACGATATAGGACCTCGGTGCTCACTCCGCCGTACATCTCCTCGAATAAGCCGGCTGACAAACGTGCATACCATTGGCTGGCTGGCGAAAAGACATAGTCACCTTGGAGAAGGACAAGTGCACTTTCGCCCTGTTGCAAGTACTCCTTAATATCGCTCCTGACGCGGGACAGGACGCTGTCCGACGCCAGTCTGATTCTGTCGAAATTGTTGTAAAGGTTGTGCCCGTATGAGGCCGTGAAAAACAATCCCGGCATTAGATCGAGCCTGGCGTTCGCTCGCGCCCATACTTGGTACAGAATGAACTTTGATGGACCACCAACGTGCTGCCGGACTCCGGGGCCGATCCCCCACTCAAAATGTGGATATCTATCCGGATTGGGGATCATGTTCTGCGCCGCGCCGGCAGCGGGAGGTTGAATATCTGCACGCGCCCAAATTCCTTCAAGACTTCCACGCGCCAGCTGAATGTTTTCCAGGTCTTTGCGCCAAATGGTGATTCGACTCATCTCCATGCCGCCAGACAGGTAGATGATCGTGAATTCTTCTATGTGATCGGGGAGTACATTCGCGGCGACCCGGGCGGCCCGTCCAACATTTCGCGCAAACTGTCGAAATTTTCGTGATGCGAGGTAGATGATTGCCCTATCTCCCTCGAATTGGACGCCTTCCGCGATCAGGTCTTGTTCGGCCAACGCCGCAAACAACTCTCCAGCGAACTCTGCATCGTCGATTTTGATATCGCCATGCGAGTCTGGAGGACTTTCGTTTGTGTACTCAGAGGCGCTTGCCGCGGTTTTCCACTCCTTTCCGTCCTTGCGAAGCGTGACGGTCGCCACTTCGGTGTCGCGAACAAGATCAAATAGACGAACTTCATTGAGTTCGATCGGCGCACCTTTGGCGATCTTGTGCGCAGTCTGCAGATATTCGTGCGACTGCTTCAATGTACCTGCGGATACATAGACGGTCGCTCTTTCGTAGCTGATATCGAGAGATTCGATTGCGAACCCATCTGCATCTGCGGCCTCGAATAACTCATTTACGGCAGATTCACGTATGACTTCATCACGATGAAACGTCGCCCGATGTTGAATGCTTCCCTGATAGGCGGTCAGGATGGTCACACGTTCTAATGGTGTCGGTGATGCTCGGAGCACGGCCTGGGCCGCTCGCACCTGCGTACGCCGGTCCGGATATTCTGAGAGCTGTTCCGCCTCGATCGTCAGCATGGCTTCTTCATGCGTCAGATCAAAGGCACGCAGTTGGAAGCCTTCCGATTCGAGCCTGTCGAACAGGAAATCCACAATAGCATTCCGCTCAATGTCATTTCGTGACACCACAAGTGGGGATCTCGACACTGAACTCCGCCCGCTCACGAATGCGACACGTTCGACCGGCGTGGGCACCAGGTTGACCACCATTCCGGCCAATCGCTCCGCCCGATTGATCTCGGTGCTATCGAGTCCTGGCGCATAATGAACTCGGGCTTCGTCATGCGTCAGCTCGAACTGCACCACCTCAAGACCCACCTGTTCCAAATGGTTGAATAATTCATCTATGGCTTGCCGGTTACGGTCTCGAGCCGTTGCACGTGCGCGATGAGCACTGTTCCCTTTGGTGTCAGCCGAATTAGCAGCGGTTGCTGCCGCGCCAAGCTTTTTGTCGCGGATTCTTACGGGGGGTGGAGGGGGATCGAATTTTGGCAGTCCACCGTCATGAAGGTTAGCCAAGAGCGACAAACGCGACATGTAGGAGTTTCCTCGCTCGAAGGCCAAGGAAACATCGAGCCAACTGAATGGACTATAGCTGAAGCCGTAATTCCAGTACGACGAGGCTTCTAGGGCGTTGCCGAGAGGTTCGGTTTCGTAGTCGTTTCCCTCATATTCCAGTTTGAGGGTCAGACCTGAAATTGGAGTCATGTATTCGATACCGAAAAACGGCGCGATAAACTCTCCCGAAAACCATGAGCTGAACAGCGGCGCGCCGCCAGTCCCCGACGAATCCGAACGAAATTTGAGAGATTCTGTCAGAGAGGCCAGCGGGTTACGCCAGGTGCCACCATTGCCGAGATACCCCCACCCGATTCCAAAGCTCACGTCGAGATCTCGAAAGCGCTTGCTGGCAACCAGGTATTCCCCACGAAACAAGCCGGTCCCAAGACCGTCCTGCATTCCGACCGCGATTTGGGGCATAAACCTGCTCTCGGGCCAGAGACGAAACTTGATGTCGGCGCCACGATCTTTGAACGTTTGCGAACCACTGAAATCGATGATGTTGGAGAACAATCGATTTCGGATGTCGGTATATCGAAACACGCCTTCGAACCACGGCACGAGGGTCAGCCTGAAAAACCATCTGCGGTAGGGTTCTATGAACGACGTGCCGGCCTGGAAGCCGCCATCGGGCCCGAACCGCGCCGTACGGGTTTGCAAGAGCCCAATACCACCAAAGTCGTTGGCCGATACGGAGTCACGTTCTGACTGCGCGTACGCCATGGCGCCAAACCCACCGCTCAGAAAGATCAGGAGTGCAACCCAAACGGCTGCAAGCCGCAATTTCTGTTGCTTTGCCCAGGTCATACTTGGCCGGTCGGCGAACTTTCGGACTTGCTGGTTGGGTCCAGGAATTACGGCAGACTAATTGTTGTTGGAGAGCACCGCGAGCGAACCCGCCGTAATCGCCACCTGACTTATGAGCTGACTAATGTCTTTGGCGAACGTGAAGATATCGAGGGGTGCGGGATTTTTGGGCGCGACAATCGTACTGCCTGGAGGAACCTGTAAAGGATTGTAATTCCATACACTCACGGACACGGGTTGAGCGGCACCATTGGGGTAGACAATGAACACGCGATCCTGATCCGCAGACTGCTGAAATCCACCTGCCTGCCGGATGTACGCATCCGCCTTCTGCCCGGAAATGAACTGCAAGGCGCCAGGGTTCAGGACATCGCCGATTACCAGTACTGAGTTCGGTCTTTTTGGAATGAACAACCGATCTCCAGGTTCCAGCACCGTATCGAATTCTGGCCGGACCTGAAGCACCGTGGGATCAGCCTCAATCACCATGCGTCCAACAGCTTCCAAGGCATTCAGGTCTTTGGTGATTTCCTGGAGCGCGATAACGGCCAGCGGATCAATGCCTTTCTTCGCGGACGCAAACACGGCTGCGGAGTTCAGTTCACGCGCCGCACGCTGGAACCCCGCCTGCTGGGCCTTCTTGACGCGTTCCCGCGTAAAGACGGCGCCATAAGGATAAGCCTGGGCCGTTAATCCCCCGGCTCTCGAAATCACCTCGGACAGGCGCTCGCCGCGGCGGATGTCGAACAAACCCGGGCGCACGAATTCTCCGCTCAAAAGGACAGGTCCCGAATCGCGATCGGTAAAAGTACGATTGAACCTGATGACGTCTCCGGAATGAATTGTGACGTTTTCGAACCCCTGCTCAACCAGATTAACTACTTGTCTCACGCCGGGAGTAGCTCCGGTAGCCGCGTCCGTTGTGAATCGAGTTAGTTCCACATTCCTCAGATCTGCGTCGCGAGTCAGCCCACCTGTCACCGCAACAACGGATGACAACGGTGTTTCGTTTATGAGGGGATACGCCCCGGGAATACGCACTTCTCCATCCACGGCAACAACATGCTCGAGTAGGAATGGCAGCAGTTCAGGAAACAACTCGAAGATCGGTGGGCACGGAAGCGGATTTACGAGAGGCGCGGCGCTCCCGTCCAGGCCAATGGCCCGGATCGCATGCGCGAAGCGTCCTGAACGGGTGGTAGATACAATAGTGGCGAGGGTCTGCAGGCCTCGACATGCAAATCTTCCCTCAGCTCTGTTTTCGGTATCCTCTTGGCCGTCGTCATCGGCAGGCTTTGTGGTCTGTGGAGTTGGTTGCCCAATGCCGAGGTCTGCCAGAACCTGCTGGACGGGATTACCAGATGATTCAACTGCAGATCCCAGCTCGCTCGGCGCGGGAGTTTGTGGCCGGCGTTGCGAGCCCCCAGGCTCTTCCACCTCTTGTACTACCAGGCCGAACTGAAGAACCTGTTGTACGTCGTTTGACATCAAGTACCGAATATCGGACTTGCCTAGCACGATCAGCCGGTCTTGATCCCTTAGAGCATAGTCCTGCGTTCCAGCCAGAATCGATTGGAGATTCACGGGAAAAAGCCGACGTGACTTTGTATTTGGGTCGCTTGTTTCAAGTATCGAGAACAAGAGATAGGGATCGGGTTTCAGTCTTTCCGCGTTGTCTACCAGGGCACGCAACGTCGCTGTCGTTGACAATGCACGACGACCCTGAACCCGTGCATGGCCCAACAGCTCAACGGTGTTCAGCTGTACGTCCTGGCTCAGTTTGACATGGATTACATCCCCGTCACGTGCAGTGCCCTCTGCTGAAACGTGGTCAGAGATTGTCTCGCGACCTGCCGGATCAAAGGAAATTTGCGTGAACATACTCCCACTGGGCCGCAGTGTTCCGCCTGAAAGCGCAACCAGTTCACTAATTGAGATCTCAGAATGTCCCTCGACCATCTCGTAAATTGCAGGCCTTTTAACCTGGCCGGCGATCGCAACGGTCGAGCCAATTGTCGGTACAACGACCCGGTCTCCATCTATGAGGGAAAGACGATCACTAAGTCCGATCCCAAGCAACAGTTCGTACACATCAACCCAGAAAATCGAATCGTTCCGGAAAACCTGAATTTTTCTCAGACTTCCGGTCTTCTTCACCCCGCTGGCCAAAGTCAGTGCATCGATCACGGTAGATTGGCTGGTCAGGGATTTCACGCCTGGTTGTTGGACTTCACCGACAACCACCACAGATATCGCTCGGACTGAACCCAGAGACACGAAGATATCCGTTCCAAACATGGATGCGGCGACCCTGGCCTCAAGGGCGCGGCGCATTTCGCCAAAGGTTTTACCGGCGACGGGGATCGGAGGCAGGTCGCCAATGACGACGCGCCCTTCGCGATCAACACGAACGGTGAAAGTACCCTGCGTTTGTCCATGAAAAGTGACGACGATTTCGTCGCCGATTCCCAGGAGGTAATCGTCTTGAATGGCTCCCGCGAAGGGCGTCTTGGTCACGGGGCTGCCCGAAAATATCCCGTACCCAAACTGAAGAAGCGGCTCTGCCGCCCGGCGGCAGTAATCTTGCTCCAATGGCGAAAGAAGCGAGTCTATTCGTGCGACTCCACCTTCCGCGGGTAGGACTCCGTTTTCGCAGTACGAATTGACGATGGATTTGCGGGCGACTTCGATCTGTCGGATGAGTTCCTGCTCACGGATCAAATCCAGCCTGCTCCGTGGCCCCAGAGGAGATGTTGTTGATTCGCCCGGTCTTAGTTGCCTCGCGGTATCAAGAGCGCCGCTTTGGCCACCGGTCGCGGACTGCAGCGCGCCCTGTGACTGCAGGGTTTGCAATTGTTCGAGCAAGGTGCCCAGCCCACCCTCTCCACCGAGTGACTGGGCGAGACTTCCGTTCGACCCGGCAAATGTCAACGAGAACGCGAACATTGTGCACAATGCTGCTACTCTCGCTAACCAATGGAATGAAACGCTTGCCACTTCGCGGTCTCCCGGAATTAGTAAATGAGCAGTTCGACGTGTGGAATAATCTGACAAGGCGTAGCTTCGTATCTTTGGGTGGCGCCTTCTTGGCTTCAGGATGCGCTGTTTCGCCAGTTCTGAAAAACGCCTATGACGCTGCCCGCTTTCTCACGGTGGGGATGCCCGACGTCGATATCTCGCGCGACCTTGTCGACAATATTCCATATGCGAGTATTAGCGCAAAAGTCGGGAAAGGGCCACGTTCGCTGTTGATTTTAGGCCGCTACGAAGGAGAGGATTTGCATTGGCTCTCTGCTGACAACGCGAGTGTCGTGACGCGAGATGGCCGCGTCGTGAAGACATCCGGGTTTCCAGAGAATATCAGGGCGACCAATTATCACGGCGTCGACCCGGTGGCGCGTCAGTTGCATCGGCCAGATACGCCACGTCGATTCAGTCGATCCTTGGACATTGACGTCGACAATCAATACGGCCTGATTGTCGACTCGGAATTCACGGTCTATGAAGAAATCCAGATCAAAATCATCGATTTGAACTTGAGAACCATGGTGGTTGAGGAGACCAACCGGGCGCGATCCATAAACTGGAGCTTCACGAACTACTATTGGGTCGACGTTTTTGACGGGTTTGTCTGGCGGAGTGTGCAACATATCGCTCGAACTTTTCCTCCCATCGAAATAGAAGTGCTAAAACCTGCTGCGTAACGTGATGAACAGTGGCTCATGCGGTCACAACGACGTTGCTCTGTTTTTTGGATCATCGCTGACACAATGCCGGGGTAAAGGCCCAGTGGAACCAATTCACGACTGGCTCAGCCTGTTTGGTGTCGAACATTTATAATCCAGCAGAAACCGGGGTAGGAAACTTGCCGCAAGTGGGTCGGAAGCTCTTGTTCGCCGTCAACGAACCGTATTTCTTCGTGTCGCATCGACTGGATCTGGCGCTGGGGGCGAAGGCCGTAGGGTACGAAGTTCATGTGGCTGCACCAGACGAGAATGTCTGGTCACCGGAAGGTTTCAATACCCGGCCGTTCTTTGCGTCTCATGGCATCATCTACCACGATATTCCTATGACCCGGCGGGGAATGAATCCCCTGGAGGAGTGGGTGACCGCGAGGTCTCTTTGCCGATTGTACAGAAAAATCAGCCCAGACATCGTTCATCACATAACTGCAAAACTCGTGGTGTATGGTGGATTTGCCGCGAGGGTTGCAGGGATACCCGCAGTGGTTTCTGCATTTCCGGGATTAGGGCACTACTTCTCGGCGAGCGGTCTCTCTGAACTTCTCGTTCGATGGTTTCTCGTCCAGGGATATCGCGTGGTAACAGGTCACCAGAATTCGTGGGCAATCATACAGAATCCAGATGACGCCAAGACACTTGAGTCTCTAGGCGTGATCCATCCGAACCGTACGTTGATCACCCGCGGTTCAGGGGTTTCACTCGATGAATTCAAACCGTCTGCCCCGCCAGAAGGTCCGCCCCTCGTCGTCCTGCCTGCGCGGATGATTTGGGAGAAGGGAGTGGGTGAGTTTGTGGAGGTCGCCCGCCAGCTACGAGGTTCCAATCTCGGGATTCGGTTTGCATTGGTTGGAAACACGCATCCGAGCAATCCGCGCGCCGTCCCGGAAAAATTACTGAAGGCCTGGCACGAGGAGGGGCTCGTCGAATGGTGGGGCCGGCGGGATGACATGCCGGCCGTGATTGCGGCGGCACATGTCATTTGCCTCCCGTCAACTTATGGCGAGGGAATTCCGAAGGTGTTGTTGGAGGCCGCAGCAAGCGGGCGGCCAATCGTTACCTATGACGTCCCGGGTTGTCGGGAAACTGTCATAGACGGCGTGAGCGGTATTTTGGTTCCGCGAGATGATCGCAAGACGCTCGCGAGAGTCATTCAACGACTCCTCGAAGATCGCCAGCTGTGTGTTCGTATGGGACGTGAAGCCCGAGCCTTGGCGGAGAGTGAATTTGGAGTAGAGCGGGTGATTGAACAAACGCTTGGTGTGTACGAAAAGCTCTTGCTTTCGGACCTGCCGCATGAGGAAAACAGCACGGTCTCCCAATAGGTGCAAGGCTCCGAATCCGATATGACAGTTCAGAGTTGAGATGATGAATTTCCGCCATAAGGACAGGAGTTCCGGTTTTATGGGTCGTGCTGCCGGCGGAGCTGGTCGCGTTTCACCGCACCGGACATGTCCTCGAGCGAGGAGTCACAGTCCGGATAAAAAAGAGTTGCGCACTGCAAGTATCTTGTGCCCACGCACATAAACAAATGGCGGCCACTGGGGCCGCCATTGCCAAATATTGATTATTCTTTGTTTCGACTTTAGTTGGTCGCTGTCGCCGTACTTGTTGTCGCGGTTGTGGCTGTCGCAGAGGTATCGCTGTCGTCTGTCGCGGCCGCAACTGCTACTGCGACGGCTGCAGCGACTGCAACACCGGCA
>DEBC01000116.1 GCA_002348365.1 Alphaproteobacteria bacterium UBA2966
GCGCGAAATCCCTGAAGGCTTCAGAGGAATTCAACCCACCCGTTGAGTAGTCGCCGTGCACCGTCGATGCGTAGGCAGGAAGCTTCGTTCTGTTCCCTCCCAACAGCCTGAAATCTCTCTATTTCTTCCCAGCTTAATTGGGCCATAGGCGTTCAAGCGGCTTTACCGGACTTCTGCGCCGCTTCTTCCTCGAGCAAGCGATCGATGATCTGGCGAGCGAGCAGGGGCCCCGCGTCGTATCCGATCTCCCGCATGGGCGCCGCGGGATCGAGATTGATGGTCTTCTGCTGCGCTTCGAACACTGCAATATCTTCGCCCACCACGCCGTAGCACTGTTCGTAGAATTCCTCCACGTCAGCCATATTGTCGGTCCACAACCTGTGCCCGAGATGCCAGAAATAGTGGGTCGAGTCCTGCGTTGACGGTGTAATGCCGTGGCAGACCCAGAAATCCCAGGGTTTCTCACCTGTGCCCTCGCGTGCACCGGTGCCGGCCACGGCTGAGCCGTTATTGATGCGGAAGTACGAGGGCGGGAAGAACTCGGAAATCTGCCAGCGGTCGATATTCGACTCATAGTTGCCAAATTGCTGGTAGGTCTTGGCCGCAGGAACATCCATCGTCCAGCGGGAGACCTTTACGCGGTCCCCATCGCGCTCGGTCTCCACATTGGCCATGTCCGCAACGTGCATGCTGCCGACGGTCGAGGCGTGCACGGTCGCCAGATGCGACAGGTCGAGCAGGTTATCGATGACAAGCTGGTAGTTTCCCTCAACATGGCAATGGACCTTGGTGGCACTCCATCCATCCTGGCACAGCTTGCCGAAAATCTCGGGAACTTTGGACTCGTCCGCATCCTTGGCATCGCCCATCCAGACGAATACGCAGTTGTCCCGCTCCACAACGGGGTAGCTCTTGACCTTCATCTGAGGCGGGATGCGTTCCTGCCCCGGAATGCGAACGCAGGCCCCGGTCCCGTCGAACTCCAGCGCGTGGTAGTGACACTGGATCGCGTCACCGATGACCTTGCCCATGGACAATGGAAGCAGGCGATGGGCGCACCGGTCCTCGAGTGCCACGGGCGCGCCGGCCTCGGTCCGGTAAAGGACAACGGGCTCACCCAGCAGTACGCGGCCAAGAGGCTCGCAGGTGACCTCATCCGAGTATGCGCCGACATACCAGTAATTCCTCAGAAACATCTATGGGTCCTTTCTCGTCGCCTCTTTACTCGGCCGCCTGCAACACAGGGGCGACCGTCTTCTTTTTTGCCCTCTTTTTGGTCTTCTTAGCCTTGCTGCGTTTCTTTTTCCGGCCTTGCGCCTCTTCTTTCAGCATTCGTTCTATGATCTTGCGCGCCTGCAGCAACCCCTGATCGAAATAGATCTGCACGCGCTCATTGACGCTCTGCGGCGTCGCACCCTCGGGATCGCTGTCAAGCGCGCGTTGTTGCGCTTCGTATATGCCGACATCCTCCCAGATGACCTGATGGCATTGCCGGTGAAATTCGGGCCGGCCCTTCTTCGGTACCGACGACAGTTCGTAGGCAATCGCCCAGAACTGATGGGTCGAGGTTTCGGATTCCGGCGTGATGCCGTGATAGACCTGAAATCCCCATTCGCCCTGGTCGAAAACGCGATACTGGCCAGGTTTGCGAAGTCCGGTGCCCTCGGAGCCATTGTTGATCAGGAAATACGCCGGTGGCCGCCATTCCGCGAGTTGCCAGCGATCAAAATTGCCCGGGTGAGATCCGAATTCCGCGTAGGTCCGCGCCGCCGGTACATCGATCATCTCACGCGTCACCCGCAGCATGTCGCCGTGACGCTCGTGTACGACGTCGGCATCCTCGGCGACAGGAGTGTTTCCAATCGTGGTGTTGTGCAGATAAGCGACGTGGGAGAGATCGAGCAGATTATCGATCAGGAGGAGGTAGTTGGCCTTGATATGCAGGTGAAGCTTGGTCACGCCCCACTCCGGATGATCCAGCCGCGGGAATTCGATGATCGAGGATTCATCGGCATCCTCGGGATCGCCCATCCACACGTAGATGAACGCGTGACGCTCGACGACGGGGTAAGACTTCACCCGCGTGTTCTTGGGGACGCGCACCTGGCCCGGCACCTTCACACATGCGCCCGTGCAGTCGTAGGTCAGGCCATGGTAGCCGCATACCACCTCGTCGCCGACAATCCGTCCCTTCGAAAGTGGCACTCGACGGTGGGCGCACCGGTTTTCCAGCGCGACCGGCGTTCCATCCTGCTTTCGGTATAGAAGGATGTCCTCGTTCAGCATGGTCAGAGCCAATGGCTCGGTGCCGAGCTCGTCAGTCCATGCCGCCGTGTACCAGTGGTTTCTCAAGAACATGGGGAGTTCCTCAGCTCGCTGCGGCGCGGGCACGCGCCGGCTTCTTCGATTTACGCTTACCCTTCTTCGTGGACTTCCTGCCGTTCACGCGATTGCCGTTCTGTTGCTTCGTCAGTAAGTTGTCCACGATCTGACGTGCTACGGTCAGCCCTCCGTCATGCACGATCTCCACCCGGGAATTGATATCCCATACCGTCGTCTCCGCGGGGTCACGATCGATCCATACCTGCTGGCGGGGAAACAGCACAGAGTCTTCGGTGATGATCTGATCACACTGGAAACGGAACTCCTCGATGGTCTCGGCATCGCCCATGCCTGATTTGAAGGCGACGTAGCGATAGTGGTGGGCGCGCTTCTCCGTCTCCGGTGTCAGACCATGATAGACGTAGAAGCCCCAGTCTCCCTGATCCTCATACCAGTCGCCGTCGGGGATTCCACGTCCAGCCGGAGCCGAGCCATAGCTCACGCGGACGTACGTTGGCGGCCGAAACTCGCAGACCTGCCAACTGTCGATGTTGCTCGTATAGCCACCGAATTCCTGGAAGGCGGGTGCGGGCGGCACGTTCTCCATCCAGCGCAGCACCTGTACGGCATCACCTTTGCGCACCGTCTTCACATCGGCGACTTCCGAAATCTCGGGACTGCCCGTGGTCGTGCCATGGACGTAGGTCAGATGTGACAGGTCCAACAGGTTATCGATGATGAGTTGGACGTGTGCGTCCATGTGGAACTGGATATTGCTGACACGCAAGCCCGGCCGGTCGAGTATGCTGTAGTCAGGAATGAGGTATTCATCGGCTTTCTCCGTGTCACCCATCCAGATCCAGAGGAAGTGGTGCTTTTCCGCCATCGGATAGGCCCGAACAGCCACCTTCGGAGGAATCCGCTCCTGCCCGGGGATTCTCGTGCACTTGCCCAAGCAATCATACTGCAGACCGTGATAGCCACACTCAAGGGTGTCGCCAATCAGGCGACCGAGGGATAGGGGGACACGCCGGTGGGCGCATCTGTCCTCCAAAGCGACGGGCGTGCCGTCCTCCTTGCGGAACATGACGACATTCTCATTCAGGAACGTGCGCGCGAGAAACTCCCGGCCGAGCTCCTCCGGAAAACCCGCCGCATACCAGTAGTTCCTCAGGAACATGTGTCGTCAGCCCTTCGCCGCAACGCCGCGATCGATGACCCAGTCGATCCACCATTCGCCGAGTGTCCGGACCAGCGGTTCCAGAGTCGACATCCGTCCGGGCGTGATGAAGGGGGAGACCAAGCCTTCCTGCTGGATGGCCGAGATGTTGTTGTCCTCCCCAACGGATCTCCGCCAGCGCTTGTAGTAGTACTGCACCTTCTCGTCGAAATCAGGACGGGCTACCGTCTCCTTAGGAAAGAGGGTGCCGACGTTGACTTTGGTGCTACCCGGACCCTGAGGGTGCAGTTCGATGTACCACACGCAATCCGTGGTCGAGGCGACGCATGTCGACGGAGCAACGCAGACAAAGTTGGTTCCTTCGGCGGCGTGACCCTTCAGTGTACTGATGTGGGGGAATCCGTGATGCGCATCCTCCTCCAGAAGCGCCCGCGTGCCTTCATGGCGTTCCCGCATGTCGAACCAGGCGCCCTTCGTAGGAACGTTCCAGAACTGCACGTCTTTCAGGTCGAGGCTCGTGGAATGGACCCAGGGAACGTGATAGTCCTCCATCGCGTTCTCGATATGGAGCTTCCAGTTGCAGGCGACGTCGTAATCCCAGTGGTTGGTGAGCACCAGGTCTTCGTATCCGTATGACGCCATCTGGACAGGGAGATCGCCGAGGTAGTC
>DEBC01000069.1 GCA_002348365.1 Alphaproteobacteria bacterium UBA2966
GTGCGCGAGCCCGGTGGTGCCCCCTATAGCTTCACTCAACCCCCAGAGCGATGGCCCAACCGGACCCTGACGATCATCGTCGAGGGTTTCCCCAATCAGATGCATCTCTCCGCCAGGCAACAGCGCATCGAAAGTTTTTTGAACCACCTGACCGACAATATCACGGCTATAGATCGGCAAATTGCTCGCCATAACGGCAACGTCGCAATCCGTCGGAAATGGATCGGCCGTGAAATCGCAAGCTTCCGCTGTCACCCGGTCCGACGCTCCGTTCTCAGCTATTACTTCCCTCGCGACAACCGCAACTGACGGCAAATCCAATACGACGGCCCTTAAGCCATTGTAGGTCTCGGTTGCCACGATACTATATGCGCCCGAACCACCCCCTAGATCCATCATCCGCTTGCGGTTCGACAGATCAACATGGCGCGCAAAACGGCGGCCGGCACCCATGCCGATGCTATATGTCGCTTTGTGATACTCACGGGCTCTTTCGACAGTAAACTCACCGTATTTCCCAAGCCTGTCGACTGACTTTGACTTGAGTTTCTCTGAAAGAATTCCCCAATCGTTCCAACTTGGTTTCGTGAACAGCATCCACGGTCCGGCATAGCGAGGAGAACCTTCAACCAAGAAGCGTTCCACATCTGGCGCATTGATCACACGCCCATCGTCGCCCAGTTCCAACAGCTTGAGCGTGACGCAGGCCGTCATCAATCTTTCAGCATTAGTTTCCGTGATATCGAGCGCAGTCGCGACTTCGGAAAAGGTTCCCGCCCCTTTTGAGACGACCGTAAACAGCCCAAGTTCCACTGCCGCCATCAATGCGCCAGATCGCCAAAAACCCTGAACCATTTCCTGCAGGCGCACGGTATCGAGCCGCTTCTCACCATCGCTCATCTGGAATCCTTTCTAAACAAGCCGGAAGCGAATGCCGCAAACCTGGACAATGTCACCATTCACGGCACATCCGCGGTTGGTCGCATTCCGGAGAATTGTCTCGCGATCCGCGACTTCAAGGTCGAGACCAGCCAAACCTTCGCCACGGCCGTCCTCCACGGGCACGAACCGCAAGACAGCATTCTCCAGCTGTAACATTGGCTGCCCCGACGAATTCTCGCTGACATCAATGTTGAGAACTTCCGACCAACGGGCAGCCAGCGCACGTGGTTCAGGCGATTGAACCTCGACCCCACTCATACGTTTCGTCACGTCGGTCCTGACGGCTTTCTGCCAATCGTCACCAGCAGGATGCCATGGCCCGTCAGGTGCATCGCTGCGAGGGTCTGTACTCGTCTCAAGAATTGCCCCCCCGGTGTCCTTTGGGTGAAGCTGCAATCCCACATAAGTGCCGTAGTCCAAACGGTTCGCTATTCGAACACCAATTGCTTCCATTCGGGTTGCCCGGGTTTCCGCGTCATCACACTGCAGGATCACCATATACCCACCGTCCCCCTCGCGCCGGCCAAGATAGCGGCCCGCCGCCGTACCATCACGAAAAGGGGCCACAACTTCGAGAAAATTAGTGCCTACCGGCAATAGCGCGTTAGTGAGACCGTACTTCTCAACCGCAGGATCGTGATGACAGATCGCTAACCCGAATACAGCCGTCAGATCATCAACCGGTTTCTCTATTTCCGAGGCAACCAAGCAAATCTGCCGGAGCCGCAGCATATCAACGCCCTTGGAAGACCGGTTTCCGCTTCTCGACGAAGGCTTGCGCTGCTTCCTTGTGATCCTCCGTCAGGCTAGTGCTGGCGTGATGCATCGCCTCCAGATCAAGGCACTGGGACAATGGTTGGGATATCGCCGCATTAAGATTTTTCTTCATGTAGCCAAGCGTTACCCCGGGGCCCTCCGCCAACCGTTTGGCCAGCGCCATGGTTTCTTCCTCCAACTTCTCATCAAGGACGACCCTGTTGACAATGCCGAGAGACAAAGCTTCATCCGCACCGACGGCATCCGCCAGCAAATACAGTTCACGTGCCTTCGCAGGACCCACAAGTTGTGTCAAAAACCAACTGCCTCCAAAATCGCCGGAAAGACCAACCTTCGCAAAGGCGGTGATAATTCGGGCGTTCTCGCTCACCACCCTTAGATCGCAAGCGAGAGCAATCGACATTCCCGCACCGGCCGCCGCACCGCGCACCATCGCGATAGTGGGTTTCGGAATCTCATGGATCAAACGCGACACCTCCATGCGGGCCCGCAGGGTCTTTGCACGAACGTCGAGAGGTTCTTCGTCGTTCTTGCCTGCCGCCATGTTCTTGACATCACCGCCAGAGCAGAAGGCGCGGCCAGCACCGGTTAAGACAATGGCGCCCACACTAGGGTCTTCCGAAAGACGCTCGACCTTCTCGTAGAGGCCTTTCAGCATATCGCGTGTTACCGCGTTCAACGCATCCGGCCGGTTCAGAGTGATCGTCGCGACCTTGTCCGCAACGTGTTCCAACAGATGTTCTTCGCTCATTCGAGCCTCCATACGTCTGTATGCACCGTACCCTCTCCCGTAATCGAAAGAGGACGTAGCCCACCACAAACCGGTGGATAATTCAGGGTTGTCTAAGCGACCTCGAATAGGCCGGCCGCACCCATGCCGCCGCCCACACACATGGTACAGACGACATTCTTGGCACCGCGCCGTTTGCCCTCGATCAGTGCGTGGCCAACCATACGCGCCCCACTCATGCCATAAGGATGACCAATCGAAATAGCGCCACCATTGACGTTCAGATTCTCATTCGGAATGCCGAGCTGGTCACGACTGTACAGAACCTGGACCGCAAACGCTTCGTTCAATTCCCAAAGATCAATGTCATCAATCTTCAGGCCATGGCGTTCCAGCAATTTTGGCACCGCGTAAATTGGTCCAATGCCCATCTCATCCGGCTCGAGGCCGGCAACAGCAAACCCGCGGAAATATCCAAGAGGTTCCAGGTTACGCTTCTCAGCCTCCTTAGCCTCCATGAGTACCGCAGCTGATGCACCATCAGACAGCTGGCTCGCATTTCCAGCCGTGATGAAATATTCCTCGCCGCGTACCGGCGCCAGACCCGCAAGCCCCTCGAGATTTGTTGTCGGGCGATTGCATTCATCCTGCTCGATCATGACTTCTTGCTCGCTCGTTTCGCCGGTTGCTTTGTCCGTTACGAGCTTAATCGTCTTCATCGGCACGATCTCATCGTCAAATTTACCCGCCTGTTGCGCCGCGGCCGTGCGCATCTGGCTCTGTAGCGCATACTCGTCCTGGTATTCCCGACTTACGCCGTAACGCTTCGCGACCGTCTCCGCCGTATCAATCATTGCGTCGTAGATCGCGGGCTTGTTCTCGACGAGCCAGGGGTTCGCCGCCCGGTGGCCATTCTTGTGATCGTTTTGAACCAGGCTAATTGAGTCGAGGCCTCCCGCGACCATGATTGGCGCACCATCTACGATGATGTGCTGAGCCGCCATCGCAATGGTCTGCATGCCCGACGAACAGAAGCGGTTCACCGTCGTGCCAGAGGTTGTCACCGGCAGTCCTGCTCGCAGTGCGATCTGCCGCGCTATATTATTACCCGTGGCACCTTCCGGCATTGCCGTTCCCATAATGACATCATCTACCTCTGCGGGATCGATCTTGGCGCGTTCAACGGCGTGCTTAACCACGTGGCCGCCCATATCGGCGCCATCAGTGTTGTTAAAAGCACCGCGATAGGCCTTGCCGATGGGGGTGCGAGCGGTGGAAACGATGACAGCTTCGCGCATTGCTATACTCCATGTGCCGGTGTGTCTTGGCGAGGAATGTAGCGTTTCATCTCCGAGACGCCAGGGCTTCGGACTGGATTCGCCGGGTCGTCGGACTGAGACTATGTGTCAAAGCCGGAGGAGCGGAAAATGAACTCTCTTAATCAGGCGAAAAACCGCCGTGACTATAACCTACGCGATTGGCTTGAGCGTCTCGATAAGACTGACCGGTTGGCCATCCTGAAACCCGGTACCCGTCTGGAATTCGAACTCGCCGGAATCGCGAACCGTCTGGACGGCACTCAGGCAACCTATTTCCCCAAGGCTGACGGGCACGATATACCCGTCGTCTCAGGGCTGATATCAGATCGGCGCTGGATGGCTGAAGCGCTCGGCCTTGAGGAGCACGAATTGGTCCCCGCGTTACAAGACGCGGTGGCGAATCCCCTGGCGTCCGTCACAATAGACAGCCCACCGTGTCAGGAAGTTGTGCATGACAACCCCGACCTGACGAAACTTCTACCGATCCCGACCCACAACGAGCACGACAGCGGGCCATACATCACTGCCGGACTGGCGATTACGAGGAACCCGCGGACCGGCATCCAGAACGTCGCCATTCATCGATTGCAACTCTCTGGGCGAAACGAACTCGGCGCGCTTCTGTTGCCACGGCACACGCTTTCATTTTTCGAAGCAGTGGAGCAGGACGGCGGTGATCTGGACATCGCGATCGTTATTGGCACCAGCCCAGCGACACTGTTGGCTTCACAAGCGGTCGTGCCGATCGATTATGACGAACTGGAAATTGCTGGCGCTCTCGGCGGCGCGCCGCTCAAGGTCGCAACGTGCATCGACAGCAACATCCGGGTACCGGCCGCGGCTGAAATAATCCTTGAGGGCAAAATCCTCGCAAATACGCGTGCGCCCGAGGGACCCTTCGGCGAATTCCCTCAGTACTACGGCGAACGCGCAAATAACCACGTGATTCGCATTAACAAGGTGACGCATCGCAAGCGCCCCATCTTTCACACCATCGTCGGCGGCGGGCTTGAACATCTCCTCTTGGGCGCAATCCCGCGAGAAACAACTATTCTTTCGACACTTCAGCGAAACTTCACCTGTGTACGCAATGTCTTTCTCACAATGGGTGGGGTCTGCCGCTACCACCTCGTGATCCAGGTAGACCACCCGAAGCCGGGAGAGGCGAAGAACGTACTAATGGCGGCCTTCGGTGCGCATTACGACATCAAACAAGCGATCGTCGTCGATACCGACGTCGATATTCATGATCCACATAAAATTGAATGGGCCGTCGCGACCCGCTTTCAGGCAGATTTGGATCTCATCGCCATCCACAATGCACAGGGATCGAAGTTGGACCCGTCGAGCCAAAACGGCATCAGTTCTAAACTTGGCTATGATGCTACCGTTCCCACGAGTGCTCCAGAGTCCAAATTCACGACGATACGCGTGCCGGGCGAGGAAAAAATCAATCTCGAAGCTAAGGTCGACAAAGAAGCGTCATACGCCAACGCACGAGAGGCATAAGCACTCTCGTTCAGATATACATGTCGCGTAAGTTATAGTCTTTCACCACCGATCTGCGCGTTTCTGCGTCCCACCGGTTTTCCTCAACCTCGTCGGCCAAAGGCGCGTAGTGAAATGGAGCCTCGTCCGGGTACCGCTGGCGGCGTGCGTCGATACCAATCTGAATCATGCGGCTACGCTCGTGGATATGGTGATCGTCGAACGTTACGACACGCCCGTCGAGATGCGTCACCGTCATATCCTGTATGCGTTTGCGCGGGAAGAACCCCGCATTCAGGGTAACCCGACGTTCACTCGACGTATTGGCAAAAGAGCCGTGGACAATCTGCCTGTTCATGATGAAAGCGTCCCCAGCCTCACACAGCATTGGTACCGCGCTCGCAATTCTGTCAGAACCAGCATCTTTCACCAATTGAGGAATATCCACTTTACCCTGCTTATGACTGCCGGGGATCGCCCAGACACAATTCGCGGCGGTACTCGGATAAAGTTGCGTCATGAAATTGAAGCCGTGAGCGCCGGCATCCCAATCATCAGAATCCCAATGTGTCGTGCCATCCTGATGCCATGCGACTGACGGTCCCAGGCCCGGTTCCTTGATAAAGGTAACCTCGTTGTAGGGGACAAAATCTGCCCCGAGTACCGCCTCCGCAACCGCGAGTAGGCCCGGATGGCCATAAAGTCGCAGCGTTGACTCCATCAGATGAAGGTTTCCGTGGAGATTTTGCACGGTCCACTTCGGGGCGTCCTGTGCGGGCACGGCCTCGTGCATTGCAGACGGATGTCGCCCTTTGTTTTTAGAGGTGCCGCCCAGCGGGTCGGAGAGAGGCCGGGCCCATCGATAGGGCTCACGACTGAACTCCCGGCCTAATGCCTGACGCCCTTTCGTGTCCAAGTCGCTCTTCGGATCTCTCGGCGCCCCGTCCAACATACGGGCCACGTCCTCGCGCAAATCGGACAGTTCACTATCTCTCAAGACGTCTTCAAATACGTAGAAACCGTGTTCCCAATAAGCGTCGAGAATACGCGACTCCAAATTGCCATCCACATCAAACCTTATGGGTCCGCGATTGCCGAGTTCATGCGCCCTACGCTCACCGTCTTCGATATAGGTCGACATGCTTTGCGCATGTTCCTCGGCGGAAAGCGTTATGTGTGCTACGACATCGTTCATGGCCGGACCCGATGGCAATTGAAATAGTCAAAACGATTGTGGCGAATTGGCTACAGATAGCAAGTGATGTGCCGTCGCGCCACGCCTTAAGTCAACCAATTGTACCTGTAGAATACGGTGAGGCGAACAGCACGATGACCAAGGGTCCGACGGTCGACAGCATGGAAGAGGCTTTGGTCGCCTATGATGCTTATGGACATCTCATCGCGTGCAACCAGACCTCCCGCGAGATGTGAAACTACACCGAGGAAAATAATCTCCTGGCGCGCAGTTCCAGGGCTTTGGACGCATTGTCTTTCGAGAGGGCAGTTTCGCGATCGATGATGCTATTGACGAAGATTATCTCGATCGAACGAAAGCCAATCGCGAGCGATTGGCTGGTTCTTTTACCGTGCGCCTTCGTGATGACCACTGGATAAGTCCAATGTACCGACGAATGAACAATAGCGGCTTTGCTTCGGTCCACGTCGACATAACAGAAGTCAATGAATTCGAAG
>DEBC01000114.1 GCA_002348365.1 Alphaproteobacteria bacterium UBA2966
CATCAGTGGCTATCGCGGGCGCGCTCTTGACAATAGCGAAGTCATCACCGTCGACGATATTCGCGGCGCGCTCGAGTCGCAGGGCATGGACGAAGCCGATATGCAATCCGGTTCCGCCTTTTTCTGGCGCACCGGCAACGACCATCTTTGGTTCAGCGACCCCGAAAACTATGTGTCGGGCGCTGCCGGCATTACGCCAGAAACCGCACAATGGATCGCAGACAAGGGCATCGTTGTCGTCGGCGCCGATGCGGTAGCGATGGAACCCGTCCCGCCCATCGACGACAGCATGTCGGAGGTGCACGCCACCTTCCTTTGCCGGAACGGCGTTTACATTATCGTCAATGTCAATCTTTCAGGCTTGGCCGAACGCAAGGCATGGCGTTTTGCACTGTGCTGCACGCCCATTCCATTCGTCGGAGCCCAGGGTTCTCCAGCGCGGCCGTTCGCCGTCTTGTGAACTCGGGACCACCTGCGTCATGGATACCTGGAAAGTCGAGCATAGACCGAATTGTGCACCCGGGGCGGAAACGTCATGGGTGTCAATGGCGCTCTCGAGGCGGATGGAAATGCCCACCGCCGAAGCGCAACTCGATGGGCGCATTCTGCTCAACCGTTTGGCAGAACCGGTTGAAATCGCACAAATGGCTTGTTTTGTTCCTAAAATGGGCTGGCTTTTGCGCCGGCGCCGTATACGAAGTCAATGGCGGCGAACTCGCAAACTAAAACAGGAGAGATTCCATGCCCACGAAGCATAAGGTCGGCTTTATCGGTGTCGGCGACATGGGCGGCCCAATGGCCCAACACCTTATCGATTCTCCCCACCCGACCTATCTATGGGCGCGTCGCCCACCAAGCCTCGAGCAATACGAGGACGGCAGCTTCCATCGTTGTGCTACCGTCGCCGAAATGGGCAGCGAGTGTGACGTTGTCGGCCTGTGCGTATTCAACGACGACGACGTTGACCAGATCGTGACTGGTGAAGGCGGGCTTTTGTCGACGATGAAAACCGGCAGCATCATTCTTGTGCATGCCACTATCACCGTCGAAACCGCACAGGAGATTGCTGGGGTCGCCAAAGCCAAAGGCATAGACGTGATCGACGCGCCAGTGAGCGGTGCGCGCGCGCGTTCGGTAGAAGGAGCATTGACGATCATGTGCGGTGGCGATCGTGAGGCGTTCGTCCGAGCTATGCCTGTCATGCAGTGCTACGGAAAATCCATCAAGTATCTCGGGCCAAGCGGCAGCGGCCAGAAGGTCAAAGTTTTGAACAATGTTCTGGGCTTTGCCAACCTGCTGACCGCCTACATCGCCATCGAGACGGGCAAGAAAATGGGCCTGGAACCTGACGCCATGATGGAAGTGTTACGCACCTCCAGCGGCGGCAGCTTTAATCTCAACATTCTGATCGACCGCCTGTTGCCCGACCCCTCCTTCGCACGCCATGCCCTCAGCATGACGGAAAAAGACACGCAAATCTTTCAAGAGGTCTGCGCCGACGCGGGGATCGCCCGCTCGATCCTCGACGACGCTGCCGAAGGCGCCAGCCGAATGCTCGGCAATCTGGGCAAAGGGTGATCGGAACCGCCCAAAAATTCCGCACATGGCGAATATCGAGTTCCGCAAGGACTGGACCAAGCCGGAACGCGGCAGGGGAAGACCATCCATTTCGCGCCCTTCAAGCGCCATTTCCAAATCTTAGCAAGGAGTTCTCATGAGACTCGTCGGACGCATTCTCGGGTGGGGCGCAGGGCTCCTCGTCTTCGCGGTCTTTGCCGTGTACGCACTCGGCCCAATCGATTACATCCCAGGCATGCGGCTGGGTGGCCAGGAGAGCCCGCCGCCGGAGAACTGGGCGAGCGTCAATACGGAAGACGAGATTCGGGTCGCGACCCAGGGCGCGCTGCCCTGGGTGGTCCGCATCTGGTACGCCGGAACGGACGACGGCTTGTACGTCTTCGGTTGGCGCGAGGCGCGCTGGTTCCGCCGCATCGAGGCAACACCCGAGGCGCGGGTCCGGATCGGCGACGCGAGCTACGCAGTGCGGGCCGTGCCCGTCGAGGCGCAGTCGGAAAACGACGCCGTGATCCAAGCCTACCGCGAGAAATACCACCGCTACCTCGACCCCGAAACCGCAGGTCAGGCGATGGCGGACGCGACCCGAGAGCTCTTCGACGACGCGAGCCGGGCCCGCACCTATCAGCTCCTGCGGCTCGAACCTGCAATCGCGGCTACTGCCGATGCAATGGGCGCGAGCGACCCGGAGTCCGCGGACTGGGAGTTGCTCGGCAATTCTCCCGACATGCAGCACCACTCCGACCTGAGTCAGATCAACACCGAAACCGTGTCGGACCTGGGGCTCGCCTGGGCGATCGATCTTCCGACCAGGGATGGCCTCGTTGGCAACCCTCTCATCAAGAATGGACGAATCTTTCAAAGCGGATCGCAGAGCCAGGTCTTCGCGAACGACCTGAAGACGGGGAAGCTGCTCTGGACCTACGAGCCTCTCGCCGACAGGCCCCCGGGCTCGTTTCTTGAGACCTGGTTGAGGAGCCTGAATCGGGGACTCGCGCTCTACGAAGACCTCGCCATCGTCGGAACGTCGGACTGTCGGCTCGTCGCGATCGATCAGGCGACCGGGGTCAAGCGCTGGGAGGCCGAGACCTGTGATCGCAAGCGCGACTATATGATCACCGGTGCACCGCGCGTTGGCGGCGGTAAGGTCTTCATCGGCAATTCCTGCGGTGATCTAGGGCTCAATCGCGGTCATGTGGACGCCGTCGATGCCAGGACCGGCAAGCACCTGTGGCGCTTCTACACGGTTCCAGGCGACCCGAGCCAACCTCAGGATAGTGAGCTGTACGAGATGGCCCTGAAGACCTGGGGTGAAGGGTGGTACGAGAAGACCAGGGGCTGCGGCAGCGTCTGGGATGCCATGATCTACGACCCGGAGCTGGACCAACTCGTCATCGGGACTGGCGCGCCCGCACCGTCGGATCCGACGAAGCGTGGCAAGGACGCGGGCGACGAGCTCTTCACGAGTGCCGTCGTCGCACTGGATGCCGAGACCGGTGCGTACCGGTGGCATTTCACCCAGGTGCCAGGCAACGCATGGAACTACGAGCCCGCGGTCGGGCTCATGATGGCTACCTTGCCGGTCGACGACGAAGACCGGCGCGTCGTCCTCAGCGTGCCGAAGAACGGCTTCGTCTATCTCTTGGACGCGCAGACCGGCGAGTTCATCTCGGGTCGAAACTACGTGCCGGTTAACTGGGCGAAAGGCCTCGACGAAGAGACCGGGCGACCGATCTCCGACCCCGCCGCACGCTATTGGGAAGCGGCCGACGGCGAGCCCACGATCATCCTTCCGAGCAACGCGGGCGCGCACGATTGGACCGC
>DEBC01000039.1:0-6175 GCA_002348365.1 Alphaproteobacteria bacterium UBA2966
CTTAAGCCTGTCCTCCGCGTTCATCTGCCGCTCCTCCCGTCCAGTGTCGTGAACCCGATAGCTTATCCTGTTTGGCGCGCGGAGAACCCTTCTCCCACCAGAGATGATTTCACTGCTTCATCGACTTCCGACTCGATAACACAGTTCACAAGAGCGGCCGGGGGACCCTCTCCGCATGCACGGAGGATGTCATCCACATCCTGTGACCGGCCTATGAAGATTGCCTCGAAGCTTCCGTCGAGCCGGTTCCGCACCCAACCGTCGAGGCCGCGACGGGACGCCTCATCGATTGTCCAGAAACGGAAGCCGACGCGCTGCACACGGCCGAGTATACGGACATGAACAGCTTTGACGTCACTGGACGGGTGTTCAGCCACCGTAGACGGCGATGAAGAAACCGGCAACGACGGCCGTCCCGATCACGCCAGCGACATTGGGACCCATGGCGTGCATGAGCAGGAAATTGTCGGGATCGGCTCGCTGTCCTTCGACCTGACTCACGCGTGCGGCCATGGGCACCGCCGAAACGCCGGCGGAGCCAATCAATGGATTGATGGGATTCTTTCGGCTCAGAAGATTCATGATCTTGGCCATGAGAACGCCCGCCGCGGTCGAGAAGCCAAAGGCAACGATACCCAACGCCAGGATTTTAAGGGTCTCGACCTGAAGGAAACGCTCTCCGGTCATGGTGATACCGACGGCGGCACCGAGGAAGATGGTTACGACATTGATGATCTCGTTTTGCGCAGCCTTTGAAAGTCGTTCGACGACGCCACACTCACGAAGAAAATTCCCGAGCATCAACATGCCGATAAGTGCGGACGCTGCCGGCACCAGCAGGATGCAGAGAACTGTCACCACAAGGGCGAAAATCAGCTTCTCAATCTTCGACACCTGGCGAAGCGACTGCATTCGAATCCGTCGCTCCTTTTCCGTCGTCATTAGGCGCATGATCGGCGGCTGAATCAGGGGCACAAGCGCCATGTAGCTGTACGCCGATACTGCAATCGGGGCCAGGAGATGAGGCGCGAGCTTGTTGGCCAGGAAAATCGACGTCGGCCCATCAGCACCACCGATGATACCGATGGCCGCGGCTTCGGGCGCCGAAAATCCCAGAAAAATGGCTCCAACGAATGTGACGAAGACGCCGAACTGAGCTGCGGCGCCCAGGATCAGCATACGCGGATTGGCGATGAGGGGTCCGAAATCCGTCAAGGCCCCGACGCCGAGGAAGATCAAGGGCGGGAAGAGCTCCAGCGTGATTCCAAGGCCGATATAGTGGAACAACCCACCGGCGGCTTCAGCCGTGGGCAAATTGACCAGTCCTTCCGTGGGCAGGTTGGCGAGAAGCGCCCCGAACCCGATGGGAACCAGCAACAGCGGTTCAAATCCCTTGAAAACGGCGAGATAGAGCAGGCCCAGCACGACCCCCCACATCACCAGCATGCGCCAGGTGACATGGAAGAAACCGGTAAGTTGGATGAGGTCTGTAAAGTTCTCCACGAGACGTCAGGACAAGGTCAACAGGACCTGCCCCTCCTGAACGGATGCGCCGACTTGGGCCTTGACCGATTCAATGCTGCCCGCACGCGGGGCCGATACCGCCGTATTCATTTTCATAGCCTCGAGCGTGATCAGCTTGTCCCCTTGTTGGACCTGCTGACCCTCGGAAACGTGGATTTCAACGACAGTGCCCGAGAGTGGGCTGGCGACATCGTTGGAACCGGCGGCAACCGTCGGAGCGGCGGGTGCCGGGGTCGCTACCGGGGGCGCGATGCGCGCGGAAGCACCCCCTGAAGCAGGCAGTGCCGGTGCCGGCGTCGGAACGGGTGTCGGCGCTCCGGCCGCATCTCCTACTTCTTCGACCGCAACGTCGTAGGTCTTGTTATCAACCGTGATCTTGAATCGTCTCATTTACCTGTTCTTTCTCCGCTGCGACTTCGTCGTCACACGCGGCCAACGGTCCCAGGGCATCCGTTGCGTGCCGAAGCTGTCAAAACGGCCTTCGAGCGTCCACCCAGCTGGTCGATGGCTCGGGGCCGAGATGTGAACGATACGGTGCGGTGTTCCCATCACTGTGGAAACGGCAGCAGAAATCGCTGCCACATGCTCAGGGGGAACACCGTCGCTGGGTCTGGCAAACGGCGTCGGCGAATCGCTGCTTTCCGCGGCCGAAGCTTTCCGTGCAAAGGAGGATCCGATGATGGCGCAGCCCCCCCAAAGCATGGTCAGCACGCCGAGAACCGTGCCGAAGCCAGTCGCGATGACTGAGATATTGGCAATCCAATCGATCATGACGTACGGATGCGACCGCTTCCCCTAGGCGCCGATCACAGCGGGATGTTCCCGTGTTTTTTGGGCGGCCGTGTTTCACGCTTCGACAACAGGCTGCGCAATCCGAGTGCTACCGCCGAACGGGTAGACGAAGGTTCGATGATATCCGTGACGAATCCCTTGCTCGCCGAAAGATAAGGCGACGCAAACTGTTCCCGATATTCTGCGGCGAGTTCCGCCCGACGCTCATCAGGATTTTCTGCGTCCTGCAGCTCTCGGCGATAAAGAATGTTCACGGCGCCGTCCGCGCCCATCACGGCAATCTCAGCACTCGGCCAGGCAAACGCGAGATCAGCACCCATATCGCGGCTACACATGGCGAGATAGGCCCCGCCATATGCCTTTCGCATGAACACTGTGATCTTCGGCGAGGTCGAATTGCCATAGGCATAGAGCATCTTTGCACCATGACGGATGATGCCGCCCAGTTCCTGAGTCACACCGGGTAGAAAACCCGGGACGTCGACCAGCGTGACAATGGGAATGTTGAAGCAATCGAGAAAATTGATGAAGCGAGCTGCCTTGTCGGACGCATCGATATCAAGCGTACCAGCCTTCACCATCGACTGGTTGGCGATAATGCCGACAACGATCCCGCCGATCCGGGCAAAACCGATGAGGACATTGCCAGCGAAATCCGGCTGAACCTCCATGAAGGAGCCTTCATCAACCAGACGGTCGATGACCAGATAGGCATCAATCGGCTCCTTATCAGATTCCGGAACCAGGGCGTTCATGCCCGGGTCCTCGCTGAGGGTTAAATTTTCCACAGGCTCGTGCGGCGGATCCATCACGTTGTTCGAGGGCAAATAGGAGAGCAACCGCTGCACGATGGCGATGGCATGAGCGTCGTCGTCGGCTACAAAGTGGATATTGCCGCTGATCGTCGCGTGCGCCGCCGCACTGCCGATCTCCTCCATTGTTGTGATCTGCCCTGTTGCCGCGCGAATAACGTCGGGCCCGCAAATGAACATATTGGCATTGGACTTCGTCATGATGATGAAGTCCATGAGCGCCGGTGAATATGACGCGCCTCCCGCGCACGGACCCGCGATCACCGCGATCTGGGGAACCACACCTGACATGCGGACGTTTCTGACAAATACCTGCCCGTAACCGGCTAGCGATTCCACGCCTTCCTGAATCCGCGCACCACCGGAATCATTGAAGGCGACGACAGGCATGCCATTGGTGCCCGCATAATCCATGATGTTGCAGATCTTCTGAGAGTGGATCTTGCCCAGGGATCCTCCGGCAACAGTGAAATCCTGGCTGTAGGACGCGACAGCGCGGCCCTCTGTAAAGCCGATGCCAGTGATCACTCCGTCCCCTGCCAGCTCCCGCTTTTCCATTCCAAAATGCCGCGTCTCGTGCCGCACATGCAGTCCAAATTCCTGGAAAGTGTCGCTGTCGAATAAGCCGACAAGCCGTTCGCGGGCCGTCATCTGCCCACGTTCGCGCCGCTGCTCAAGCTTTTCCGCGCCGCCACCGAGCAGCGCCTTCTCGCGACGGCGCACGAGGTCAGTCAGCAGTTCAGTCAGTCGAGCCATGTGCCGAGTGCATAAAAGTGGCGGGAATCAACGCGCTTCGAGCATCCGAAATAGCATTATAGCGGGGTGACGGCTAGCGCAAACTCAGTTACCTGCAACCGAAGTCTCGCGGCACAAATTGAGGAACCGCGTGGCTGCGATGAGTTCTTGCCGGAGATGGCCGGCTCGTTCAGTCGCTTCGATGTCCACACCCCACCGCTCTGCCTGCCACGTCTCATCAAGCTGGCTTAACTCCCACGCAGACTCCGCGTCAATCTTGCCTGCCGACACAGCGAGCGCCAGGATCAGTGATCCCGTTGCAGTCGTAATGGAGTGAAGCGCCGCAAGCTCCATATCGTTGTGTCCGTCTACCGCAGACCGCAACGCGACGACACTATCCTCTCGTTGCTGAGCGGGCATGATGCCGCTGACAGTCAACAACGGTGCCTTCAACGCGTCCGAAGCCCAATCGAGCATCGGCTGCCACAATTCCGCCTGACGGTCGGCAAGATCAGCCTGTTCGGAACGATAGCAGAGCAAGTCTGTTTCACCGAAGCCAGCGATTTGCGCAACGACGTCATCGCGTGCAGGCGAGACCCGGTCGATGGCCGAGACCGCAAGCCGGGTGATGGGCATATCCTGAGGCTGCACTTCGTCACCCTGCTCGCGCCATTCGTCAGCGATGGCGCAGGCCATGGCCTGATTTGGAAGAACGACAGTACATTTCGCTGGCGTCAACAGTGGGCGGCCATCCAGCAACACCGTCGGCAACCCGTCTACTGACCCTGTGGTGACATCCTTATAGATACGTTTGAGCGGTCGCAGCGTCATCTACCGAGAACCTTGTCTACAGCACCCCCAATCCCTTTCATAGCACCTCCAAGACCTTCGAGTAGCTTGCCGCCCAGTCCGTCGCGCTTGGGAGATCTGTCGGGGCTCGACCCGAAAGGTTCCTCCAGAGCGGCAACACATGGGTTTTTGTCGCCAAGGCCTGACCTGACAAATGGAATTAGGATGCCGAGTGGATTGATTGCCGTGCCCACAGCGACCTTCGCGGCATCGATTGCCAAGGATGCCTTGTTGGGTCTGAATTTGGGATCAAAGATCGTACCGCGCACATCGATCGGAAAGGCGAGACTGACCAACGTCAATTCTTTCGGATTTGGTCGAACCGTAAAATTGAGCTGTTCCGTTTCAAGATCAACGCGCCCCTCACCTGCAATCGTTGCCCGGGTCGTATCGAGCAGCAAACCATCCGTTTCTGCAACGCCATCTCGGATATTGAAACGCGCGACAAAACAGTTTATCTCCGTGTGCTGGTTCTTTGGCCGCCACGGCAGCAGTTCCCGGGCAAGGTCTGCGACGACGAGTTCAAAGTACTTGCTGTCGATACGCCCGCTATCGGCAATTACCGAGGCGCGCCCCTGGAGGCCAGACAAAATCTCTCTCAGTGAGTGCCCTTTTCCGTGAACATCAATCCGAACGTCAGTAGTTGCCGTCATCAAATCCGTAACATCGAACGCCGCAAGCACTTGACCGGCATCGACTTTTTGGGCCTCGACGTCCAACAGTATGGATGGAATCTCGTCAACCAAATTGAGTTTGGAGTAGCCCTTTAATCCGGATTCGCCCACCGTCGCGCCGAGCAGATCGAGCGATATTTGCCCCGCCCTGGCGCGTAATTTCAGCGACACGTTCGTCAAATCAGCTTCCCCATAGCGAAACCGATTTACATCGACGGCCATTTCGGCGTTCAGGCGCTGAAGCATTTCGATGGGGAGCGGAACTTCGCCAAACAATCTTTCTGAATTGGCCTGACGGCTGTCACCGACGTCCGGCGCGTCACCGCTGCCCACTGATGAAAAATGACGGAGATCGATCAATTGGGAACTCATTTGGCCGCTTAGGGTGTTTTGAGCGTCATCGAGATCGATTGAAATCTCGCCGCTGACGTCGCTGTTGCCCACGCGTGCCGAAAAATCCCGAATGGTGGCACCACGGGCATCAAACGCGATACCTCCTTTGGCCCGAAACGGATGCGTGTCGGACAGTATCAACCCGGTTACGGCCGCCAGGTTTCTCCCCTTAACGTCCAGGTTCAGATGATGTGGAGTCTGCTCGGCCGATTGCCGCAAAACTCCCTCGAGAGAAAATGTGTTGTCGCCGAAGCGTCCACGAAAGGTCACCCGATAGGGGGTAGCATCGTTCCATAACAAATAGAGCGGACTGCCCTGGCTCTCTATAGCCAACGCGCGACCTTCGAATTCCCCCTCGGTCGCGAATGTCAGCGGCGCATGTGTGCCACCCGGCTG
>DEBC01000039.1:6507-7357 GCA_002348365.1 Alphaproteobacteria bacterium UBA2966
GGCTGAGCGAGAGTGTTCGCCGATCAGAATCTGTCTCTTCGCCCCAGACGGCCTCAACTTCCTGCAAGGTAACGGAGTCAACTCGAAATGCCGGGGCGGGTTCGTTTATCGGTGACAGAAGCGTTGCAGATCCGCGACCATCAATCCGGGTATCCCCTGCCGAAGCCGAGAATCTCGAAACAGAGACCGATTCGCCGGTTCCCGAAATGTTCGCGGAGAACCGAAATTCATCATGCCAGTCGAGTTCAAGCCCAGAAGTCGCCAGCAGTTCCTGTATGTCATCGCCAGCCAGTACAATCTCGGCCGCAAATGATTCAATCGCCTCCGCTTGTCCCGGCAGTTTCCCGGGCTTGAGGTCGGCACCACCTTCGACTTTCAGCCGGCCCCCGCCTACCGCGGCTTGGATGGATGCTGTCAGTGCCTCGCCTTGAACCACAATCCGACTGGCGTAAGCACCGGACACAAGGCCGTCCGCACCCCACTCTTGTTCACCGATCGATCCATTGGCTGAAAATCTGCCTTCATCGTACAAACCAACATCATCAGCCCGTACGTGCTCAATCTGCACATCTTGTGAACGACTTCCGTCTTCGCTCAGAAAAGAAATGCTTGCCCGCCGTACCAGGAGCGTGGAAATAGCGGGACCAGTGAAGGACGAACCTGAATCCAGAGAAGATGCCGTGTTGATCGCCCAATTCCCTTGGCCATGCTCGTCGACTTCGAGGATCACATCCAGGCCGTCTATCTCGAGGTTTACGATATTGAACTGACCCCAGATCAATGGTCGCAAGGCAATGTCGGCATGGATGGCATCGATCGATACGAGTGCGGGAGCGGAACCACCTGGTAC
>DEBC01000049.1:0-3991 GCA_002348365.1 Alphaproteobacteria bacterium UBA2966
TTTGGTCGGTCCGTCCCTGTGGCGTGCTCAGCGGCCCTCATGGTGCGCTAACCACCATCACATTCGACCGGCGACAAGGTCTTCCTTCATCGACTGAATCCTACTGGATATCGCAGCATCGCGATCCGGCCCGGGTGGTTCCTCTGCCGCCAGAACGATGTCTGTGGCGCGGCGACCCACTTCGGCGACCAGAGCATCATCGTTCTCGTTTCGAGGGGGGATATTGAGCACCGAATCGAAGGAATAGGTGGCGCGCGCATCCCAACCATTTTGAGGCAGGTGTACGTCTGGACCGGACTCGCCGCGCAGCGCCCGACGGAATTGACGGCGCATCATCATCACGCCTGTGTCCGTCCATCCCATGTGCTCCCGTCCGTGGTCGGGAAGGGGCCCCTGACTGACCAGTACCTCCCAGTCGCCGGGATTGCGCTGCATTTCCTCGTATTCCCGATGCATGGTTTGTCCCGGAGCGAAATCGACCAGCTCTCTGCCGCATTCTTCCGGTTTGCCAAAGCCATGAGGATCCAGTGCCTCTGAAAAATGCCGGTACCCGAAGATCATGCAGTGATTATCATCGATGGGCACTGTCCAGCGGGTCAAAGCCGAACCGGTATAGAATTTCTCCTGATCCCCCTGTTCGAACAGGGCGCCGGCCTGGAAAAACCCAGGAAGAAGCGCGTGGATACAGCGCACCCAAATGAATTCATCGATGCGCCGGCTTGAGACATAAAGACAACCGTGCCCGTCATCGGTCTCGCGGAATTCGATCTCCGGCATCACGTCCATGCGCGGAGACAGCTGGTACTGGTTATTGCGGCTGTGCAGGAACACGATGTGGGCCGGGTCCATGATGTTTTCCTGAACGTGCAGCCAGTTGCACGAGTGCCAGATCGAATAGGCCGCCAGTTTGTCATCCGGATACTGGTAGGCGTCGAGGATGGGAAAGTCTGGTTGGTGTTCGGCCGGACCCAAATAGGCGAAGACCAAACCGCGATACTCCACTGCCGGATAAGAACCGTGACGGAACGAGTCCTTCAAACGTGAATCGGGCGGCTCGCCCGGTGTTTCCAGGATCGCGCCGTCGATATCGAACAACCAGCCGTGGTAGCAGCAACGAATGCCTCGTTCGGACACGATTCCGTACTCGAGGGACGTCCCGCGGTGCGAGCAGTGGCGGTGCAGGGCCCCCACGCGGTCTGATTTGTCTCGAAACACGACGAGGTCTTCGCCCAGATGCCGGACGGCCAAGGGCAGGTCATTCAATTCGGACACCAGGCAGATCGGGTGCCAAAACCGCCGAAGGTACTCGCCTGCTTTGGTTCCGGGTCCCGTCTCCAGCAATTCCTGATCGTGATTGGCCGGTTCGCTTGCGGAGAAATATCCGCCATAAGCCCCGAATTGTGCTGTCTGAGACATCTGGATTCGCCTTGGTACAACGATAGGGACCAGCGTAACTCAGAGGCCGGCGCGGTCAAAGTCTGCGAATAGGACTCCAAGTCATGTAAAGAAGGGTCGTGTGAGTGTTGCTAAGCCTCACGTTAGAGGGTATTGCCGAAGGACTCGTTGAGGAATATTTGTTAACCAATTGTATAAAAGGTAAAAAATGTATTTCCTCTGTTGTTATGGGTGAATTTGTGCTTAAAATAGTCACGTATCAGAAGACGGCAATCCCATTGCTGCTCATCTGATCCTCCCTGTGATTGGGCTGCCCCCCCCCGTGGCGCAGCCCTTTTTATGTTTGTTGCAACCGAGCTTGCCCCAGCCATAGGCCGGGGCGATCATCGTTGTGCGCGGTCAACTGCTATTGAAGGGAGTGGAGTCCGATGTGCCGATGGCTTGCCTATTCCGGTTCCCCTATTTTCCTGTCCCGTCTCCTGTTTGAGCCAGAGCACTCACTGATTGTCCAAAGCCTCAATGCCCGCCAATCGGTATTTCCAACCAACGGAGATGGATTTGGCGTGGGTTGGTATGGCTCACGCCATGAGCCCGGGCTGTTTCGCGATGTCCTTCCCGCTTGGAACGATGACAATCTCCAGAGCCTGGCGGAACAGATCGAATCCCATCTCTTCTTGGCACATGTCAGAGCCTCGACGGGAACCGCAACGGCACGGGCCAATTGTCATCCCTTTCGTTGGGGTGAATGGCTCTTTATGCATAACGGCAACATAGGAGGATACGAGCGTATCCGCCGCGAACTCGACCTTCTCATCGAGCCGCAATTCTATGCCCACCGTCGCGGTACGACAGACAGTGAGGCAATGTTCTATCTGGCGCTGACGTACGGACTTGAAAACGACGTTCCCGGTGCAATGGCAAGAACCGTCGCCGCGATCGAATCGTTGATGGCGGAAAAGGGTGTGAGTGAACCCTTGCGGGTTTCGGTGGTCGTCAGTGATTCCCGGAAGCTTTGGGCTCTGCGCTATGCCAGCAACGGCGTACCGCCGACCATGTACATTGGTCGTGCTTCTGCCGCACTGCACTATGCGGGTCTGGAGGGTGGGGGCAACGACGTCCTCGTCATGTCCGAACCTCTGGATGATGTGGACGAGAATTGGCAACTCGTCGAATCGGCGAGCATGGTCACCGTCGACGAAGGTGACGTTGCGTCTTCGCCGTTTGCGCCTGTTTCCGCATAGGTGCCGGATCTCGAATTCCTTGAGTAGTTCCACATGTGGTCCACAGAAAGCCTTGTCATCATTGCCGCGACGTTCCTCCTCGCCGGTGGGGTGAAGGGTGTCGTGGGTCTGGGACTCCCAACCATTTCCCTGGCCTTACTGACGGCTGCCTTTGGTTTGAAAGAGGCCATGGTATTGATGCTGATTCCGTCATTCATCACGAACGCCTGGCAGGGATTGGTCGGTGGCGCGCTTATTGCAATTCTCAGGCGACTGTGGCTCTTGCTGGCGGTAGCCTGTGTGGGAATTTGGCTTGGAACCGGAATACTTGCGCAGTCGGACGCGCAATTGCTTTCGGGACTTCTCGGTGCCGTCTTGTGCCTCTATGCATTGGTCAGTCTGGGGTCGTGGCAGGTTCCGTCGCCAGGCCGGTATGAAAGATGGATTTCACCACCGGTGGGCCTGGTGAACGGGTTTCTCACCGGTCTCACAGGCTCGTTCTTGGTTCCCGGGACGTTGTATCTCCAGGCCCTCGGTTTGACCCGCGACAGTCTGATTCAGGCGATGGGTGTGCTGTACACGGTGTCGACGCTGGCGTTGGGCGTGGCTCTCGCCGAGAACCGCTTGCTTCCGCCCGATCTGGGGATCATTTCGGGTGCCGCCGTGCTTCCGGCTCTTGCCGGAATGGTGGTGGGCCAACGAGTCCGGCAATCACTTTCGAAATCGATGTTCCGCAAGGTCTTTTTCGGCGCCCTGTTGATACTCGGTATCTACATCATGGGCCGCGCCTTTCTTTAGGCGGAATGCCCGCAATACCTGCTATCCCGCCATCTGTACGGCCAACGCCGAAAACGTTACCACCGCCAGCGCCGTTGTCACATTGATCGCTGCTGCCGCGTGGGCCGTGTAGGTTTCGTAGCGTTCGGCAAAGATAAAGACGTACTGAGCGGTTGGCAGGGCAGCCAGCAGGGTCCCGACCATGGCCCATTGAGCGTTCACGTCGAACACCATGGTCATGGCGATCCATACCAAGGCGGGATAGGCGAACAGCTTCAGGAGAGTGACCACGGCCACCGCCGTCAAACCGCCACCTTTCGGGTTGACTCCAAGAAAGGCCCCGAGGGCGAACAGTGCGCCGGGTGCCGCCGCAGCTCCCAGAATTTCGAGGAAGGAATCCACCGGTACGTTGAATGGGATTTCCAGCAACGACAGGCCGAGCCCGGCGGCGATGGAGATGATGATGGGGTGAACGACCATCGTACGCATGACTTGAAGCAACGAGCCAAGCCAGTGTGTGGCTTCACCCCGTGATGCCTCCAGCATGATGATGGCGATTGGCATCAGGATGACCACGTCGACAATGGCAACCAGTGCGA
>DEBC01000049.1:4332-27119 GCA_002348365.1 Alphaproteobacteria bacterium UBA2966
ACCAGTGCGATCAACATGGGGAAGCCGAGGAAAACGATGTTTCCGGCCGCGCCGCATTGCGCGAGGATTGCGGCTTGGCCTGCAGACTTTCGAAAAGCGAGTTTCGCGACGATCGCGATCACCACGAACATGAGGACGCCACTCAGGGCCCAAGCCGCGACGAAGGAGAGATCGATGATCTCTTTGATCGGCTGGTTCGCCAGGGAACGGATCAGTAAAGCCGGCAACGCAAAATAAAACACGAACGCGTTGAGAGACCTCACGGCACCAGGTCCGAGGAAGCCTGTTCGACCTGCGACGAAACCGCAGGCGATGACGGCGAAAAAGGGAAGAGTGACGTTGAGGACAGGTTCCACGAGCGCACGTATGGTCGGAAATGTGATGCATCGCGTGCGTTACACCTTTGCCACTCTTGTTGCAAATCGAAGAGCTAGTCCTTGTGATCGGCTCGTGATCGCAACAACATGATGGCGGGAGGCGCGCTCGTTCCTGATGTCGGAGATGCGCGGTGTTTGAATCTGCCGAACTTGGTCATAAGCTCGACAAAGCTGCCTTCAAGGCGTCCCTCAGTGGCCGGGAGAAAGGCATCATCTATCCCTCTTCGGGCGATGCCCAGTCGTTTTTCACGTATCGGCTGCTGACGATGCCGACGGAAGTCGACAATCGCATTGGCACGTCGACACTGCTGGCGGCATGGAATGCTGCCGTTTATGTCGCCCAGATCGAGGACGACCGGCTGCAGGATGCCATGACCAGCGATGCCTATCTCGATGCGACCCGACGAGTTCTACAAAAGCATGGTGGCCTCTGGTTTACGGATGAATCATTCGTCATCGCTCGCCGCTGCACATAGGCTTTAGTTCATTCGAATTGTGCTCTTGCAAGGACTGGAAAAATCAAGCCCCGCCCGGTATTAGTGTCGCCCAATCATGATGAACAAGATCACCGGCAGTCTCGATGAGGCCATCGCGGATATCCATGATGGCGCGGTCATCCATGTAGGGGGATTCGGCCTGGCCGGAAGCCCGATCGACTTGTTGCACGCGCTGGCGGACAAAGGGACCCGGGACCTGACCATCGTCAGCAACAATGCAGGCGTCGGCAGGGTGGGCATCGCCAGACTGCTGTACAACGGGCAGGTGAGCAAAATCGTCTGTTCGTTCCCACGCCAGCAGAATTCGACGGTCATTGACGATCTTCATCGAGAAGGGAAGATCGAACTCGAACTCGTACCCCAGGGGACGCTGGCCGAGCGAATTCGTGCCGCGGGCGCGGGAGTGGGCGGCTTCTACACGCCAACTTCAGTGGGCACACCGTTGGCCGAAGGCAAAGAGCATAGGGTCATCGACGGGAAAGAGTATGTGCTCGAGCTGCCCATCCACGCTGATTTTGCGTTGATCAAGGCTGAGCGGGGCGATCGTTGGGGGAACCTCGTCTACCACAAGGCCCAGCGAAACTTCGGCCCCCCCATGTGCATGGCGGCCGATACGACCATTGTACAGGTGCGGCAGGTCGTCGACCTCGGTGAGCTCGATCCTGAAGCGATCGCAACGCCCAGCATCTTCGTCGACCGTGTCGTCGAAGTACCAGACCCGTTGAGTGAGCGGGTGCTGGTGGCAGAGGAGGAGAAGCAAGCGAATGCCTGAACCCCTGACACGGAACCAGATCGCCTGGCGAGTTGGACGAGATGTGCCTGACGGATCATTCGTGAATCTCGGAATTGGCATGCCGGAACTGGTGGCCAACTTTTTGCCCGAAGACCGCGAAATCGTTTTCCAGAGTGAGAACGGGATTCTCGGGATGGGACCCCGACCGGAACCGGGAGAAGAGGACGAGGAACTCGTCAACGCGGGCAAGAAACTGGTGACGTTGTTGCCGGGCGGCTCGTTTTTTCACCACGCTGACTCGTTCGCCATGATTCGTGGCGGCCATATTGATATCTGTGTTCTCGGGGCCTTCCAGATTTCAGAGACCGGCGATCTCGCCAATTGGACGACGGGCAATGATGCGCTACCGGGCGTCGGAGGGGCGATGGATCTGGTGGCGGGATCCAAGCGCGTATTCATCATGACCACTCACAATACCAAGGGTGGCGATCCCAAGATCGTCAAGGAATGCACGTTGCCCCTGACGGGTAAGGGCTGTGTGTCGACGGTCTACTCGGATATTGCGGTCATCGACTTCGGACCGGACGGACCCATTGTTCGTGAAAAGCTCGACGGTCTGGAGTTCGACGAGCTTCAGGAGAGAACGGGGGTGCCTCTAAGGCTCGCAAACGACTGGCAGCCGTTGGAGGCGCCGGCGCTCGGCTGAAGCGCACTAGTCGTTGGGCCGGAAGCGCACGTTATTGCGTCGATCCTCTTCGATCCAAGCTGTTTGTGTGGCAATGCAATCGCTGTAGCCGGCACTGCCGTCCGTGATGTCTTTGTCCAGACAGATCTGTTGGGTGTACTGATCGTTCGTCACGCATCCTGACAGCAGGAAAGCACTCATCAGGACAGCGGAGACGACGTTGAGGGGGCGGACCGCATGGTGCGCCGTCGATGGCATGATCATTTTCCAATCCCTTCTTGCGCGGACACCCGTACGTCCGCGATGGCAAAAAGGTAAATGGTGTTCATGCGGTGACAATCCGATCACACGCGCTTGTGAATACGACGCGAGATTTTGTGATGGCGGCCCTTTGGCCGCAAAAGGTCAACCGATGTCGTCGTCGTGTCCGCGACGGGCGCTGTAAAATACGAGATACATCAATCCCACGCCCAACCCGAGGCTCAGCGACACGCCGAGGATGAGCGCCAGGGTTCCATGTAGACTCAGTTCTACTTCACGGAGTTCCCACCAAATGTATCCGGCGGTGCCGGTTGCCAGTGCAAGCAGGCCAAGGAGGCTGACAACGAGGACGGAAGTTCTCACTTTGACGTTGTAGGTTCAATTCGCATAAATATTGGTCGCCCCACCGAGGGGATTTTTCCACAATCGAGATGTATACCCCCGCATGACTTCGACAAGCCAGCCCGTCCAGATCGCCTTCGATATTGGTGGGACATTCACGGATTTTGTCCTTCAGGACCCTACCAACGGCGGCATGAGATTCTGGAAGGTTCCAAGCACGCCGGACGATCCCAGCCGTGCGGTGCTCTCCGGACTATCGGATCTTCTCGATGAGTCGGGGGTCCAGGGCGCGGATGTCGGTGTGATTTTGCATGCGACGACAGTTGCCACGAACGCCATCATCGAGCGCAAGGGACCGAAAACGGCGTTCATCACGACCCAAGGCTTCCGCGACATCCTGATCATGGGACGGCAGAAGCGCTATGACACGTTCGATATCTACCTGACCAAGCCCATGCCATTGGTTGATCGCAAGGATGTTCTGGAGGTGGACGAACGAATCGACGTCTTCGGCGAAACCGTGAAGTCGATCGATCCAGCCAGCCTCGAAGGCGTGGTCAATACCATTACGGAAGGCGGCTACGAGTCGGCGGCTATCGCATTCATTCATGCGTATGCGGATGGAAGCCACGAAAGGGCGGTACGGGATGCGATTGCTGACAAGCACCCAGATATGCCGATTTCGATTTCGTCGGAAGTTTCTCCCAAAATGCGTGAATTTGAGCGTTTCAGTACGACGCTCGCCAATGCCTACGTAAAGCCCGTTGTCGAAAATTACCTGGGCAATCTCGAGGGGGCGCTGAAGGAACGCGGAATCGAGAGCGACATTTTCATCATGCAATCGAACGCGGGACTGGTGCCACCGGAACTAGCGCGCGATATGCCGATTCGTATCGTTGAGTCGGGTCCCGCCGCAGGTGTCATGATGTGCGGGGTCATCGGCCGGGAAGAAGGTAAGCAGAACATGCTTACTTTTGACATGGGCGGCACGACGGCGAAGCTAGGTGCAATCGATGGCGGTGAACCTGCGGTGATGGCCACCTTCGAAGTTGCGATGATCAACTGCCGCCCGGGTAGTGGCATTCCTCTCAACATCTCAGCAGTCGAGCTATTGGAGATTGGAGCGGGCGGGGGAAGCATTGCGCGGACAGATCTCGGTCTGATTGCCGTGGGACCTGAGAGCGCGGGGGCCGATCCTGGTCCCATATGTTACGGGCAAGGCGGTACTGAACCGACCGTCACCGACGCCAATCTGGTTCTCGGATATCTCAATCCCGACTATTTCAATGGCGGCGCCATGTCCCTCGATCGAGCCGCAGCGGAAGAAGGTATCCGGCGTGTAATCGCTGATCCGCTCGGCATCAACGTCGGTGAAGCGGCCTGGGGCATTCATACCATCGCGAATGCGAACATGGAGCGCGCCATGCGTGTCGTCTCGGTGGAGCGAGGGCGCGATCCCCGCGACTACACCTTGGTGTCGTTCGGTGGCGCCGGGCCCGTCCACACAACGAGAATTGCCCGATCGCTGGGAATTCCCGAGATCATCATTCCTTACGGTGCCGGTGTTGGTTCGGCGGTTGGTCTGCTGGAAGCAGACAACAAGATCGACGCGACTCTCACCCGGGTGACTCGTATCCGGCCCGATGCGGCGACGGATATCGCTGCCGTGTACGAGGAGCTCGAGGCTCGGGTGGCTGCCGATCTGGCACGGTTGGGCAGGTCAGAGACGCCGAGGTGGTCTCGATACGCCTACATGCGTTACGTCGGTCAAGGTTACGAGCGGAAGGTCGATCTTCCGGACGGTCCCATCGACGCGGGCTACCCCGACAAGATTAGTGACGTGTTCATTGAGAGCTATCTCCGGAATTACGGGTTCACTGATCCGGATGCGGAGATCGAAGCCATCGACTGGTATCTCGTGGCCACCATTCCGAGCAACTACGACGCCCTTCATCGATTTGAGAGCGCAGGAGAGGAGGGCGAGAGTTTTGTGGTCGGGTCTCGTGACGCCTATTTCCCGGAGTTGGACGGGTATATGGAATGTGATGTGATTGATCGTTATCGCCTTCGGGCTGGGGACACGTTTGATGGACCGGCGATTATCGAAGAGCGTGAATCGACAACGTTGGTCCTGCCGGGCGACGTTGTGACGGTCAGTTCATCAGGACATATGGTTATCAAGGTTGGATATGAGGATTGAGGTGTCATGAGCGGGACAGCGCGCAGCAATCAACCCGTCGACCCCATCACGCTCTCCATTATCTGGGGAGGTTTCGTCTCGATCGGCGAAGAGATGGGAACAACGTTACGTCAAACGGCCTTTTCGGATGCCGTGCGTGAAGGCGACGATTTTTCGACCGCTATCTTCGACCGCAAGGGGCGCATGCTGGCTCAAGGAAATTTCACACCTGGGCATCTCGGTTCCATGCCACACGTCGTGCAAGCGTGCATGGAGTATTTTCCGGAGGAAACGTTGAATCCTGGGGACGCCATCCTGGTCAACGATTCGGCCATAGGTTCGGGACATTATCCCGACTGCTTCGTCGTCATGCCGGTTTGGTTTGAAGATCACATCGTCGGTTATGCGACGGATATCTGCCATCACGCAGATATGGGGGGCGCGGTGCCCGGGTCCCAGGCGATCATGGGAGTCACAGAGGCCTTTCAGGAAGGACTGCGCATTCTTCCTGTCAAGATCATGCGGGATGGTGAATTCTGTGAAGACATCATGCGCATCATCCTCGGCAATGTACGGGTGCCGAACAAGGTAGGCGGCGATCTGCGGGCCCAGGCCAACGCGAACTTCGTGGGTTCTCAGCGCTTGATCCGCATGTACGAGCAATATGGTGAGGAGGTCATGGAGGCGGCGATCGAGGAAATCCTCGACCGCTCCGAGCGGCGCATCCGCGACCTCATTCGCCAGATGCCGGAAGGAGTTTACGAATTCGAGGACTTCTTTGACGACAGCGGTCCAGACACGGAACCTATCCGAGTTCATGTTCAGATGGAGATCAAGGACGGCGGCATCACCGCTGACTTTTCCAAGAGTTCGGACCAGGTCCCAGCGGGAATGAATTGTTACAAGACATTTACCCAGTGCTGGCTGTACTTCATCGTCAAGGCGTATACCGATGCGCTTCTTCCACAGAACGACGGAGTCATTCGGGCTCTGAAAGTGATCGGCCGTGAAGGGTCAGCTTTCAATCCCGTCTATCCGGCGCCTTCTGGCGGCCGTGCCGTGGCGCAGATTCGCATCTACGAGGCGATGAATGGTGTGCTGGCCAAGCTTCTTCCGGACCGCGCCATGGCAGCCTTCTCCCATTGGACCAATATCCAGATGGGCGGTGTCGATGACCGTACGGGCGAACCCTTCATTCTCTATGACGTAGTGTTCGCGGGCTATGGCGGTCAGGCGATGAAGGATGGGGTCGAGGCGATGAGCCCGGTCATGAACTGTCCCAATATTCCGGTCGAAGTGCACGAAGCGCACAACCCCGTACTGATCCACCGAATTGAGTTCATCCCTGATTCTGCGGGACCCGGTAAGTACCGTGGTGGCTGCGGGCTGCGTAAGGATATTGAATTGCGTACCGATTCGGCGACGCTCAACCTCCTCGGCGACCGTCACAAATTCGAGCCGTACGGCTTGAACGGTGGCGGCAGCGGCAAGATGGCCGAGACGGTTCTAAATCCAAACGGTGATTTGGAAGAGATGAGTTCCAAGGAACGCCGCGAATTGAAGCGTGGCGACGTCGTCAGCGTTCGCTTGGCCGGTGCGGGTGGGTTCGGTCCTGTCGAGGAGCGCGACCCGGCGGCGATCGAGCGGGATGTCAGCGAGGGATTTGTCACGGCGGAGGCTGCCCAACAAGTGTACGGCTGGTCGCCCGGCGCCTGACGGCGTTCATTTCTCTCCTGGCTGTGACGGGGCACGCGACCACGGTGGCCAGCATCGATATTGTGAATCCGATCTCGGAAAGGACGGACCCGAAGTGACGAATGTGTTGTTGACGGGTGCTGCGGGCCGGATGGGGCCCGCCATCCGGGACGGCTTGCGTGGTCGATACTCCATGCTGCGCGTTTCTCATCACAGACTTGACCGCCTTGGCGAGGCTGCTGCCGGCGAGGAACTGAATCAGGCGGACCTCTGCAGTCTTGATGACATGGAAGCCGCGATGGATGGCATCGACGTCGTAATCCACATGGGCGGACGGGGAACGGAAGGAGAATGGGAGGTCATTCACGAGAAGAACATCGTCGGGACCTACAACGTTTTCGAGGCAGCCCGCCGGCAGAAGGTAAGTCGGGTGATCTATGCCAGTTCACATCACGCCGTCGGCTTCCATCGCCGTTCGAAAACCTTGGATCTCGACGTAGAGCCTCGGCCGGACGGTCCCTACGGTGTCTCCAAAGTGTTCGGCGAGGCGCTGGGACGTATGTACGCGGATAAGCACGGTATGAGTGTCGTCTCCTTACGTATCGGTGCTTTCCGGCAGAAGCCAGAGGATATCCGTCAACTCAGCGTTTGGTTGAGTCCGAAGGACTGTATTCAGCTTCTCGAGAGATGCATCGAGGCTACCGATATTCACTATGCAGTGATTTACGGTATCTCGAACAATACCAGGGCAATCTGGGACAATTCAGATGCGGCTTTGATCGGCTACAAGCCCAAGGACAATGCCGAAGACTATCTCGAGGAGGTGCTTCGGGACGGTAAACCCGAAGGTGAGATCGCAACGTTGTTTCACGGTGGCCATTTTTGCCAGATGGATTTCGACGGAGACCCTTCACGCATCGATTGACGGTGCGAGGATTGAGCAATAAGCATCCAACAACGCGCCAATCATGCCGGGACTTAAAATGACCAGCCAGGCTGAAACGACGGAACCACCCATCCCACCGATGTTCGAGCCGTACATGATGAGGGGACTCGAACTGATCAACCGGGTCGTCGTCGCGCCAATGGGCCAGTACGCCTGCGATGACGGTACACCAAACGATTGGCAGCTCGTCCATCTCGGCAGTCGCGCCATCGGCGGAGCCGGTCTCGTCATTGCCGAGATGTGCAACGTCGCGCCCGAAGGTCGCGTGACGCCACGCTGCTCTGGCTTCTACAAGGATGAGCACATTGCACCCTGGAAGCGCGTCGTGGACTTCGTGCATGAGTACTCGGATGCGAAAATCGGAATTCAACTCGGGCACGCGGGTCGCAAGGGCGCGACCAGGGTTATGTGGGAAGGTCACAACCAACCGGTGGAAGAGGGTGGTTGGCCCTTGCTGTCAGCCTCCGCTATTGCCTACTCCAATGAGAGCACGGTTCCCCAAGCCCTGGATCGGGAATTGATGGATATGGTCCTGGGACAGTACCGGCGAGCGGCGGAACGAGCCATTGAAGCCGGTTTTGACATGCTGGAACTGCACGGTGCTCATGGTTATCTGCCGTCGAGTTTTATCTCGCCGATCTCCAATCAACGGGAAGATGAATACGGGGGCAGTCTCGACAATCGTATGCGCTTCCTGCTCGAGGTCGTCGACGCCATTCGTAGTGTCATGCCCGATGACATGCCGTTCGGTATCAAGATTTCGGCTAGCGACCTGACGGACGGCGGCAACGAGATCGAAGATGGCGTGGAAATCTCGCGCGCGCTCAAGGCACATGGTGGAGTTGACTATATATGCCCGTCGGGCGGAGGAATTGTGCCTTGGGGCGGCCAGCCGCGACCGCGCCCCAAAGGCTTCGCAGAGTATGCCCATCGAATTCGCCACGAGGTGGGCATTCCAACGATGGCCGTCGGCAACATCAATACACCTGAAGAGGTGAACGCGGTCTTGGAGAATGGGGATGCTGATCTCGTCGCATTGGCACGCGGTCATTTGCGTGATCCCTACTGGACATTGCACGCAAGTCTCGAACTGGATTACGACGGGCAACCCTGGCCGAACCGCTACTTTACGGTGCCGCGCTTGGCAAAACTGAAGCAGGAGAATCCCGAGGCAGACGGTCAGTAGGCCTCGCCCAGAGAATAGATTGCCCCTTGGCCAGTCCGCCCCCTATTGACCCTGGAGTCGCTGACGTCCTCAAGAGCTATCCGCCCGAGATGCGTCGCAAACTCCTGGAGTGACCAAGATAACTGGAGTGATTTAATCACCTACTTCAATTATGCCTCAAGAACATGGCATTTGGCTTGTGACACAAGTCACATTCTATCAAGGAATAGTTTGTGGAGATTGAAGCGTACTCACATCAGTGCGCCCGAATTCAGACTTGATCCCCCGCACACGAACAGCGTCTGTCCGGTGATGAATTCGGATTCAGGTTCCATGAAGAATGAGACGGCGTGGGCGACATCCTCGGGTTTACCGAAACGTCCGACCGCCAGACTAGAGACACGTGCCTCACGTTTCTCGCTACCCGGAGGATGATTCCTGGTGAACATCGGGGTTTCGATCGGGCCGGGCGCCACGGCGTTCACGGTTATTCCGTAAGTTCCGAGTTCCAACGTCCATGCCCGCGTGAACCCGATCACGCCGGCTTTCGCGGCCGTGTACACTGACCGGTCCTTGAGTATGCCCTGCACCAATTCGGATGAGATGTTGACGATGCGCCCAAATCCTTGTGCTTTCATCGTCGGCAACAGCGCCTGGGCGCACTGGAATGGCGCGGTCATGTTGAGTTGTACAAAATCGGCGTAGTCCTGATCGGTGATTTCGTCGAGGGGGATGGGTCTGACGGTTCCCACGTTATTGACCAGGCCGTTGAACTCATAGCGGGTCGACACATCGGCCAGAAAAGCTGCCGCGGCATCATGGTCTCCTAGGTCGGCCGTCAGGAGATCGCCTGGAAACTCGCCATCGGGGTCCGATCGCGCCACGCCTACCACATGATGTCCGTCGCGCGCGAGATGTTCAGCGCACGCACGTCCGATGCCCTTGCTGGCGCCGGTCACGAGAGTCACGCGTTCGTTCATTCCAGTATTGCCTTCGATGGCCTAAGCTAGACTTGGTTGGCTCGTCCCACAGCCGAGGGGATGTGGGCTCGAATATCACATGTTGGCTCGACGATGCACGCTCCGCTACCCGATGCCTTCAAACGACCGCCCTATCGTCGTTCCTGGACCGAGGCGGCGCTGCGCTTTGTCGTGACAGCGGCGCTGTTGGTGTTGTTCGGCGTTCCGATTTATCTGACATTGGTGGTCAGTGATATGGTGCCCAACGAAGATTCCGATTACTGGCGCCTGCGATTCTTGTGGTGGGGGTTCATCGTGTTGGTCATCATTGGGGCAAGGGGTTTCGCCTGGATCGTCGATGCCCTCATCCCCAGTCGGAGCATCCCGCACGGTCCTGCATCAGGCTACAAGTTCGTTCATCAAGCGTGACACGCAGCATCGGCCATCGCACCCAGCAGGACTTCAGAGCAGTCCCGTACCTCCAAGGCCTGAGCCGCCGTCGACAAAGAGGGTCTGGCCGGTAATCCAGCTGGTTTCATCGGCCATGAAGAAGGCCACGGCACCAGCGATGTCGTCGGGCTCGCCGATGCGCCCCATCGCAATCTTGGCGAGCTTGGCATTCCGTTGCTCACTACCGACAGGATTTCTCTGCGTGAACATCTCTGTTTCCACCGGCCCGGGGGCGACGTTGTTCACTGTGATGCCATGACCTCCGAGCTCATATGACCAGGTGCGGGCCAGCGCGTGCAGTCCGGCCTTCGCTGCCGTGTAACCAGTTCGGTTGAAGTGACCGAGAACGAGTTCGCTCGAAATATTGACGATGCGTCCGAATCCTTCCCGTTTCATCTGGGGGACACAGGTCTGCACGGTCTGCACTGCACAGGTGAGGTTAACCTGAATTTCGTCGTCGAAGTCGGCCAGATTATAGTCCTCGACCGCCTGATGACCGGTCAGTCCCACGTTGTTGACGATGCCGTTGATCGGGAATCTTTCCGTGATCTCTGCCAGGGCCTCGGAGGTTGCGGCACGGTCAGTCATGTCGACCGTCCATGACTCTCCCGGCAAACTTTCCGTGGGGGCGCCGCGCGCAATTCCCACAATGGTGTGTCCTTGAGAGGCCAAGCGTTTGACACACGCCCGTCCGATACCTCGGGTGGCCCCCGTGACCAGCGTGAATCGTCGTCTCTCAGGCAAGAAATTCTCCAGTTCCCGCCGAATTACAGGCTTTGGGCAACGAATTCATCGTGTTGTCTCTCATTAAACTTTATTTCCTCCCAGGAATATTGACACGACGTGCGCCTGGGGCGAAAGTTCAATGTTTTCACGGATTGAGGTGGCGTAATCAACGCAGTCTCACGGGTTCGCAATGAATGCGGCCCCGCGGGATTGTGAACTGTGGATTAGGAACGCGAGAGGACGACAAATGAGCATCAACGTCGAGGTGCCGAGCGGCAACTTCAAAGGTTACAACCTCAACACCCGCATGCAGCAGCCGCCCGATGAGGAGCTGACCCAGATCGGCCCCGGGACACCATGTGGAGAATATCTCCGGCGTTACTGGCACCCCATTGCCATGACCGAACAACTGACTGAATTTCCCCTCCGCATCAGGCGATTTGGAGAGGATCTTGTCCTGTTCCGTGACAAGTCCGGACAATACGGTTGTCTTCACCTTCACTGTAGCCATCGCAACACCTCGCTGGAATTCGGCATCATCGAAGAGAAGGGAGTGCGCTGCTGTTATCACGGTTGGCTTTATGACGTGGATGGCACAATCATTGACACGCCCGGTGAACCGGAGACCAGCAAGATCAAGGACAACGTCGCGCACGGCGCCTATCCGACCATCGAGTATCGCGGCCTCATCTTCGCGTATTTCGGTCCTCCGGAAGAGATGCCGACATTCCCGTTCCTCGACCATATGGACCTTGGTCCCGAGGACGAGATGGTGCCGTTCCTCATCCCGAATCCCTGCAACTGGTTGCAGACTTTCGAGAATTCCTTCGACCCGCATCATACGGTTCATCTTCACACGCGGGTGTCGGGTGCCCAATTCACGGATGAATTTGCCGTACATCCCGAATTCGAAATCTTTGAACGCCCCTACGGTTATTTCTACACGAACGCACGGCGCATCGAAGACAAGGTCTGGATGAGGTTCCACGACCACTTGCCGCCCAACTTCTCACAAAACGGCAGCATGTTTCCTGACGCCAAGAAGAATGCTTACTTCCTGAAGGCCGGCCTGACGCGCTGGGTCGTGCCGGTCGACGACGAGAACAATATCACGATTGCGTGGCGTCACTTCATCGACGGGTATGATCCCTTTGGGTTCGGTGACAAATCCAAGTGTGGATACAACTCTGTCGATTTTTACGGACAGACGGACGAGCTCGAATATGAGGAACGTCAGCGCAAGCCTGGCGATTACGAGGCCTGGGTCGGACAGGGCACGGTGAATGTCCATAAAGCCGAGAATCTCGGTGAGACGGACAAAGGCGTGGCGATGGCCCGGCGTCATCATCGCGAACAGATCCGGGCGCTTCAAAATGGGGAACGCATGCCTCAACCGACAGATCTCGGATTGCCTGTACCGCTCTACGGAGGGGACTCTGTGTTGACGATCCCCAAGAGCAACGATGATGATCGCAAGACTGTCCGTGAGGTCTGTCACCGGGTCGCCGCCATCTACATGGAGGGTGACAAGTACCAGGGCGAAGATCGTGAGGAGTTCATTATCAAGAGCCTCAAGAAGCTGGAAGAGACCTGGCCCAACTAGGTTTATCTCGGAAGTAAATTGATGGACGGGCGGGAGTCACACTCCCGCCCGTTTTCATTCTAGTGTCGGGCAATACTGGTCATGACCGTACCGATCAGTGATACTGCCTGTGGGCGCCAGCGCGGGAGGCGGCGCCAGCTGCGGAATCAGGTTGTGTGGTTCCGGCAACTCGAGGGCCTCGCCCCCGGGCAAAAAATTCCAATGCTTCCTGCGATGCAGTGGGAGAACATCGAATGACAAATTCGTACATTCGCACGACGCTGTGGGCGATTGGTGCCGTCAGCATGTTGGCGGTAATGGGAACCGCCGACGTGGCTGTGGCCGGAGACCGGTTCAAGGGCCAGACACTCAAGGTCGGGACCTGGGGCGGCAAGTGGGGCGGATTCCAGAAAGACATTATTGTGCCCAAAATCGAGGCCGAGGGCGGTACGGTTCAATTCGTCCATGCCAGCACTCAGGACAACATCGCAAAGTTGGCGGCTGCTCGCGGGCGTGATGTACCGATCGACGTCATGGAGATCCTCGACGCCATCATGCCGACCTTCACCAAGGAGAACCTGCTGCAGAAGATCGATCTGTCCCAAGTTCCCAACACCAAATATCTGAAAGACGGCTTTTACGACGAATGGAAGGTTGCGACCTGGATCGTCCAGGAAGGCATTTGCTTCAACCGCGACAAGTTCAAGGAGATGGGACTCCCGGCGCCCAAGACCTACAAGGACCTTGGACACTCAAAGTTGGAAGGCTTGGTCGTGATCCCGGACATCACTTCGGGCGGCGGTATCGCTAACTTCGCGGGCATCGTCTATGCCGCGGGCGGCGATGTGAAGAACATACAGCCTGGCCTCAATCTGCTTCGCGAGATCAACGCGCTCAAATATTGGAAGCGTGCCGGCGAAGCCATCAACATGTTGCAGACGGGCGACGTCGCGGCAGCCTTGATCTATTCCGGGCATTGCGCGCGTACTCGCAAGTCTGGTGCGCCGGTAGACGCCGTCATGCCGATGATGGCGAACGGTAAGAAGGGCGTGATGAAGAATGGTTGGATCGGCATCGTGAAGGGGACAAAGGTTCCCGAGCTCGCCACCTTCTACGTGAACCAGTTCATCAATTATGACTTCCAATCCACGTGGGCGCCGGCGATGGGTGTCATCCCGTCAAACCAGGAAGCGTTGAAGGCGTTCCTTGCGGATGAGGTCTCGCAGGAGATGTTCGTGCCCTTGGAGGAAAATCAGCAGATTGATTACAACAAGGCTGACATTCCCGATTGGACCGACCGCTGGACCCGCACGGCTGGCAAGTCGAACTGACGGTACGAAACGTTGGCCTTGGGTTAACAGAAATCCTCCTCCTTCCAGGGGGAGGGTATTTTTTGCCCGATTAAGCTTCGAGGTAATCGAGGATGTGATTGTGGAAGTAGTGCGGATTGCCCTCCCAGAGCGGAGAGAAGATGTTCGCGTCCGCCGCCGGTGAGCCCTTGGCGATTTGAATCGCCTCCCAAATGCGAAAGTCTTGGTTGCGCACGCCGTCGTTTGCGTCTTTCGAGCGTTCCGGACCGAGCCATCGGTCCATGGCCGTTTTGCGGCCTTCGGCATGCTCTTGAGAGGTTGCAGCACCGCCCAGAAAGAAGAAACCCATCTTGGCGGTCGTACGATCTGGTGCAACGGGCTCGTAGATGATCGACGAGATGTTGTCACGCACGAGGTCGATTTCGACGTTGGGAAAAATGAAGTTTGGCGCGGTGACGCGCTCCTTGCCTTCGGGGAAAGGAATAAGCGGAAGGCCGGTTTCCTTGTAGGTGTACGATGGCGCGATCTCGATGCGCCGGCGCAAAGTCAGCACTGAACCCTTGTGCTGAGGTTTCGACCAGAGCTCGCTAGTTTCCATATCGATATCGTCGGACATTTTGGCGAACACACCGCCGTGGACGTAGACGTGGTGGTAGTTCTCCCAGTTGTCGCCCACCATCTTCCAGTTGGCCTGGAATTCCCACTCCACTTTGCCGGCGTACCGCATGGCACCAATGTCGGCATCGTTCATGAACTCAAGAAGAGGTGCAAGATGCTCTTCGATGGGCGGGGCATCGCCGCCGAAGTCGACGAAGACCCAGTGGTGCCAGACTGTACATCGCACCGGCACGAGGCCGTACGCGTCCGTATCCAGGTCCCCTTTCTCGATGCCGGTCGGGGTGCCGTCGAAGAAGGGTGCTCTGATGAGCTCGCCATCGAGACCGTAGCCCCAAGCGTGGTAAGGACAGGTAAACTGCTTCAATCCCTGACACGGCTCGCCGAGGACCATCATGCCTCGATGTCGGCAAACGTTGTGAAAGGCTTTGATCTCACCGTTGCTGTTCCGCACCAAAATGATGGGCAGGCCGGCCACGATGAGAGGCAAAGCGTCGCCTGGCTCCGGGATTTCCGCTTCAAACGCCGCGGCCATCCACATCTTTCGCAAGTACTTGCGCTGTTCGAGTCGAAAGAATTCCTCACTCGTGTAGGCGGCCGCAGGTAGGCCCCAGGCTTTCTCGATGGGCTGACGGACTGCGGCAACGGCGTTTTCTCCAACGATGGCGGACGCGGTGTCAGTCATGGCGGCGATCCTTTCAATTCCCATAGGCGGTTTGCAAGGCAGGTAAGCAAAGTCATTATAGCCGGCCCCGTTCGAACACGTTTATGGTGTGTCCGAGAGGGGTATGTGGATTTATGGGGAAGTCTATGAGCGCAGCGGAGCAGCACAGCCACACGATTACGATCGAGGTGCCCGCATCGGCAAAGTATTCCAACGGTCGGCGTTCGCCACTGGCGAAACCCGGCTGGCAGTACGTAGAAGAGGCAGAACTCGCTGATTTCTCGGCGGAGGAATGGACGTTTCTCAATGCGCAAAGCGTGGAGTACAGCACTGAGGAACGTGCGAATGCTGCCTTACGCATGCTCGGGACTCTGAAGGACGATCCCAGCTTTGGCTATCAGGTCAACACCTACACGCACTGCCTGCAATCGGCGACGATGGTGATGCGTGCTGGGTGGGATGAAGAAGATATCGTGACCGCATTGTTCCACGACATGGGTTTGATCGTTTGCCCGGAAGCGCATGGGCAGTTTTCGGCTGCATTGATGGGACCGTTGGTGTCGGAGAAGAACTATTGGATGTTGCGGCACCATCAGATCTTCATGAACAGTCATTCAGATAACGACCCGAGTTTCACCGGTGACAAGGATGCTCGGGAAGTGTATCGCGGGCATCCTCACTTCGAATACACGGCGACGTTCGTCGACAAATTCGACCAGAACGCCCTGCAGGCGGATTACGACACCGCCTCGATCGAGGTCTTTCTGCCCATGGTATATCGGGTCTTCGCGCGGAAACCTCACGCGGTCCCCGTGATCGATTAAGCCGCGTATGCGGGCCCTCTGCCAGCGTTTCGAAGCCGCAAGAACAAGGCGCAAATGATGGTCAGATTGACGACACCCGATAGCGCCGCCAGGGCGTAAGAAGAGAAGTAGTCGCCCGTCACATCGAATAGTAGTCCGCCGGCATACGCGCCGGTCCCCATGCCAATCCAGCCGAACAGAATGACGATGGCCATTCCACGCCCCGCCATTTCTGCCGGCAACAAGGAGCGGATGGTCAGCAGGAACGATGTCATGACGCCGCCGAAGCTAAGCCCGAAAATCACCCCGACAAGGTAGAATCCTGCATTTGTCGAGACCTGTGTGAACCAGAGCACGGCGGCTGTCTGCAACAGCGACACGAACATGTAAGTGGGCAGTGCCCCGGTCAGGTCGGAAATTTTCCCGGCAATGAAACGGCCCGCTGCGCCGCTGAGGACCATGGTCATCATAATGCCCGCGGCCTGCTCCGGATCGATCCCTCTGTCATTGGCCAACGCAGCGACGTGTACCAGAGGGATGACCATGCAGATGCAGCAAAATATGGCCGCCGTGCTGACCCAGGTGATGGCGTGCCGCGGCGGCAGCCGACCCACGAAACTGCTTCGGAGAACGACGCGCTCGTCATCGCCGCTGAATTCATCCGATGCTTCGCGGTCCCGTACAAGCGCGGCGGCCGCAGCACCGATCGCCAGGAACCACATTCCCAGATAGAGAAACGCCGTCCGCCAGCCGAAAGCGACAATAAGAAGGCCTGCGATGAATGGGACTGTTGCCTGCCCGACGGCCGCGCCAGCCGTGGCGATACCCACCGCAAGCCCGCGATTGGCCGTGAACCAATGCGAGACGGCAGACGTGAGGGGAACCAGGGTTGTCGAGACGCCCAGACCGCCAAACAGGGCGAAAACAGCGTAGAGATGCCACAGCGAGGTTTGAAATGACAGCGCGACAAAGCAGTATCCGAACACTCCAGCGCCAATCCAGGCGAGAGCGCGCACGCCGTGGAGGTCTGCGATGCGGCCGAAGTACACGCCCACGACGGCCGTTGAGATGGAGCCGATCATATAAGCCATCGACACGTTGCCGCGGCTCCAGCCGAATTCCGCAGCCAACGGCTTGAGGAACACAGCCAGGGACGCCAAGCCGCCCAGACCTAAGCCACTGAGTACAGCGGCTGCGAAGACCACAACCCAGCCATAAAGGGGCTCGCTACGGGGCATGTGCCGATCCAATGATTGGCAGTACCGAGAATTCTGCAGTTAGTGCAGGTTGGGCAAGGTGCGCATTCCCACCACCACTGCGCGAAGCAGATCTCTTTCGTTGGTCAAGATGCTGGGAGCCTCCACCCATCACGGCGCATCACCCACTGCCATCTGCGTTCTGCTCAGGCTGCTCGTTTGCGTGACCGAGGTGAGACCCGCTGGGGTCGGGCGTTCTTTTTAACGGGAATGATCAATGGGAAATCGTCAATGGCGCGATGCGCGAACTTGTCTTCCGCTTTGTCCACATCGATCTTGTGTCCGATGATGTGGCGTTCATTGCCTCCGACTGTCGGGTCGATGGTGTTCCGCCCCTTGTGTTGGCCGACGTCGGGTTCAAAAGTTTCCCGCTCCAAACCGTGGACGTTGAAATTCAGGAACACGGTGGGCTCGGTTAGCGCTGCGAACCAGTGCACATTGCGATGAAACTCGGCGGTCTGCATCGTATCGCCAACTTCATGTACGCCGTCGTAAACCGGCATCAGGGTGACCGAGTCCTCGGTGATGCGGGCCAGGCGCTCGTACTCCCGCGCCCGCATCCGTCCCGCCATGACGAGTTGGGTGGAGACGTGGTTGAAGTGATAGTGGGGCGGGTGTGCCGTATTGGGCGCCATATAAAGAAGTTGAAGCGTGAAATTTCGTGTCGCCATGATCTCACGCCACAAGATCGCGTCGCGCTTTTCTTTCAGGCACTCATCGATCCAGGGGCCAAGCTGTTTCCAGAGGTTGCCCTCCCGATACACGCGTAGCACTTCTTTCTGGAACTGCGGAACATTTAGCCGCCGCCGACCGAGGTCGCTGATCAAGCCTCGAATTTCCTTCATGGTCGGCGACCGCCATTCGCGCACGTCCGTCCTGAACCCACTCATGTGTTATCTCCTGTCTGGCGTAGCGGATGAAGACTACTACGAAATGTCGAGGACATTGATCAGTGGGGCGCCGGCGACGAAACGAACAACGTTGTCCCGACCAATCGCTGTCAGATCGCCCAGGGTCGACGGATCTCCAAAGCCGCCCACGTGTGGTGAAATAATGACATTGTCCAGCTCCCACAGAGGACTGTCCTCCGGCAACGGTTCGGTTGTGTAGACGTCGAGTCCAGCACCCGCGATGCGCCGTTCCTCGAGCGCTCGAATTAGTGCCCCTTCATCCACCAGTGCGCCACGACCGACATTGACGACCACTGCCGAACTCTTCATGGCGGCAAACTCAGCTGCGCCGAACACACCAGCCGTTTCGTCGAGTAGTGGCAGCGATAGAATGATTACATCCGCCCCAGGTAAAACCTCGCCCAATCGATCCAGCCCGACGACCCGTTCTGCCAGGGCGTCCTCACGCTCCCTGCTGGCAACGCCGATGACACGCATGTCGAAGGCGAGAGCACGCTTGGCAGCCGACTTTCCTATCCCTCCGAAACCCACTGCGAGTAGGGTTGCCCCTCTCAATGTCGACAGGTGCGAGGCCGTTTCCAGCTGATTGAAGTGTTTGCGCAAGCGCTCCCGTTCCATGTGCGGGAGACGGCGCACCAAAGCGAGGACCAGGGCCAATGCGTGTTCGGCCACCGGCGGCGCGTAGACCGATCCGGCATTTGTCAGAACGACGTCCTTCGGGATTCCATGGGCTTCGGCGTTGTTGTAGCCAGTTGAGTAAAACTGGATCCAACGCAGTCTTGCGGCCTTGTCGTGGACGATGGCCGCCAGTTCCGCCGTATAGAATGCATTGTTGATCACGAGGGCATCCGCGTCTTCGATCTCGGCGCCAATTGATTCCGGCTCCGATTCGACGGCGGTGACGGTCACATTCTCGAGATCGGCACAGGCTTCCGCCAGCTCCATACAGCCGCGCTTGAGGCTACAGACGATTTTGATAGGGTCGGCCATGTGTTCAATGCTCTGAAGACGGTTGGTCTCCGGTGGGTGAGGGGACTATAAGTGTCGCGAGAGAATTGCGCACGTTGGCGGCGTGCCTTTGAATGCGATGGAGGAGCAATCCATGAGCGTTGAGGTCCAGGAACCATCAGGCCAGTTTCAGGGATATGACAAAACGGGGATGATTTCGCTCGCACCCGAGGACCTGCTGCATCGGGTCGGTCCGGGATCGCCGTGTGGCGAGTACCTGCGTCGATTCTGGCAGCCGATCTTTCTGAGCTCGATGCTCAAAGATCTTCCCGTGCGACTTCGGCGTCTCGGCGAGGATCTGGTGATCTTTCGAGATGGCGCTGGTCGCTTAGGACTCGTTCACGCCAATTGCAGCCATCGCAACACGTCCCTCGAGTACGGCATCATTGAAGAAAAGGGTATCCGTTGCTGTTATCACGGCTGGCATTACGACATTGACGGCACGATTCTCTCGACGCCTGGCGAGCCCGAAACCAGCATGATCAAGGAGCGGGTTTCACATGGGGCCTATCCGGTCGTTGAGGTGGATGGGCTCATCTTTACCTACATGGGGCCGATGGAGAAGATTCCGCCGTTCCCAATGTTCGACACCATGGATCTCCCTGGCGACGAGATGGTGCCGGCGATGATTCCTCAACCGTGCAACTGGCAGCAAATTGCGGAGAACTCTACCGATCCATACCACGTTGTATTTCTACATTCCCGTGTGAGTGGTGTTCAGTTTCAGAATGAATTCCAGCTCATGCCGGTGTTCAACTATTTCGAACGCCCGAATGGCGTGTTCTACACGAGCGCGCGCCGCGTCGACGACAAAATCTGGATTCGCGTCCACGATCATCTGATCCCGAATTTCTCCCAGAATGGAGGAATGTTCACCCAGGGCGATCAGGAAGAACTTTACTTCGCACGTGCGGGACTGACCCGTTGGATCGTGCCGGTGGATGACGAGAACTCTCTTTATGTCGCTTACCGTCACTTCAACGAGGAAACGGATCCGCTGGGTCAGGGTCAGAAGGATAAAGTCGGCTGGAACACCATCGATTTTTATGGTCAGACCGACGAACGCACCTACGAGGAGGCGCAGATAAGCCCCGGGGACTACGAGGCGTGGGTCGGCCAAGGGGCGATCACGGTGCACGATAGGGAAAATCTCGGCCACACCGATCAGGGCGTTTCGATGTATCGGCAACGCCTGCGCAACGCGATCACCAAGCTGCAGGAAGGGGAAGAACCCATGCAGCTGTCGGACCTCGGGCTGCCGATACCTACCTATGCGGGCGACACTCTGCTACGGGTGCCCAAGAGCAATACCGATGATCGTAAGCTGCGTTCCGAAGTGTCGAAGAAGGTGGCGGAGATATTCCGCAGTGGAGACGAGCTTGTGGGAGAAGAGCGTCGCGAGCACATCAAAGGCCAGCTTCGTCAGCTGGACAACCGTTAGCACATTTGGAAGTCGATCTAAGGCGCGCGATGGATTTTGCTTGGGAGAAAAAAGTTTATTGGCAGGAAGCATGCGCTTGCGTTGACGGGTTGGAAGAATAGAATTGCCCAGCGTCCTAAACGGCGTCCAAGAGTAGGGGCGAATCATGTTGGCGCTCGCGAATTTGTAACATTACAATTGCGAAACAAAACAGGCGGCGCCTTCAGGTAGACGCCGGGGTCACGCAGGATAGACGCAAAGGAGGTTGCACCGTATTTTCCGTCGTGAAAGGCGGTCTCGAGAGACGCCGCAACGAGAGTCTAGCTCGCTGATGCAGAGCGGAGATACGGACAGAAACGCATGAAGGCACGCTGGGATATCATCCTTATACCGTCGTTGATCATTAGCTTTGTGCTCATGATCACGTCGCAACTAATATTTCTAAAATCTAGCCTGTTCAAGGACTTGGGGCTTGGTCGGACTGGTGATGAAGTTGTACTAACTAATTATATTCGTTTCTTCACTGATGATTTTTATATCCACGTTCTTTGGCTTACTGTCCAAGTGTCGTTTATGGCAATGCTATTCACTTTAATTTTTGGTTTTCCGGTAGCCTATATGATAGCGAGGCTTAGGTCTCGATGGGCCATGGTTCTACTCGCGGGTATTGTTATATCAACGTTTGTAACCATAGTGATTAAAGTATTCGGCATATACATAATGTTCTCATCAAGTGGGATAATAAATCAGGTTCTAGTGGGTTCGGGGTTGCTGGATAAACCTTTCACTGTAATCGGAAACAATGCTGGTGTTGTTGTTGGATTAATGCACTTTACTCTTGGTTTTGGAGTTTTAGTTCTTTACAGCGTTGTCCAAACTATCCCGCGATCTCTTGAAGAGGCCGCCCAAATTCATGGCTCAAACCGCTGGCGTGTATGGAGAAGGGTTATAATTCCTTTGAGCCTACCTGGTGTCACTGTCTCTGCTTTGATGATTTTCAATATGTGTATGGGGGCGTTCACTTCGGCGGCTTTGCTAGGCGGGGGCCGAGTATTTACTTTGCCAGTCTTAATCCAACGCATAGTAATAATGGAAGTGAAGTATTCGATGGGGGGTACCCTTGCAGCGATACTTCTCATATCGGTGTTGCTGATTAATTTGCTCTCTATATTCTTAATTACGCGGATGCGTAAGCAGCGGTTGGTAATCACATGAGTACAAATAATGGTGTGTCGGCAGCGCAGCCCGTGAGACGGTTCAAGTTTCCGGTAGTTCAATTTTCATTTTTTAGCTTTTGCAGCCTGTCATATATATTCTTGTTGTCGCCATTAATCATTGTCATTGGCGCTTCTCTGCACCGCGGAACGCGTTACACCGTTGTACAATTCCCACCTGATGGAATTTCCTTCTACTGGTTTACCCAAATTCCGGAATCTCATTGGGAGGCACTATCTCTAAGCTTTACCTTGGCAGCTTTGGCTTCCGCTCTTGCCTGTTTAATTGGAATTCCAGCGGCCTTAGGCCTGGTGAGAAGTGATCTGCCGTTAAAAGGTTTGATTTCTTCTATATTTAGGGCGCCATTGCAAATACCTTCAATTGTTACAGGTGTGGCCTTCCTCCAGATGTATTATCTATTTGGAGATTTAACAGGTATCTACATAAATGGTACTTTTATTGGATTGTTGCTTGGCCATATGTTTGTGGGCATTCCGTTTGTGATAGGGACAGTGGGCGCTGTCTTGCAACGTTTTGATACTCGGTTGGAAGAGGCCGCATTAAGTCTTGGTGCAAGTAGGTTCAAAACATTTATGAAAATAACGCTGCCGGTGATTATGCCGGGTGTGTATGCTGGTGGTTTGTATGCTTTCATGGTGTCATTTGGGGATGTTCCCATTTCAATTTTCTTATCCGCACCAGGATTTACGACCTTCCCAGTTGAGCTTTTTTATGGGATGGAGAATGACTTTAATCCGGCGGTTTTGGCATCATCTACGTTGGTTATTTTATTTTCGTTGGGGTTATTGCTCTTGATGCAGCGGATTGTTGGTTTGGACAATCTTTTGCGATCGGGCGGTGGTGCAGGTTAGCTTGTATCCATTGTGAATCGAGGTTCGAAATTTAGGGGTCCAAACTATTTTGTTTACGTGGAGGTGACTCTGCTAATGTTAATAAACTTTTGTTCTGTTTAGTTCGCTTTACACTT
>DEBC01000097.1 GCA_002348365.1 Alphaproteobacteria bacterium UBA2966
GCTGAAATGGAGAAAACGGCCTCGGTGGTGAAGGGGGTCATGGAGGGCGCGGCCCATCTCAGTGTTCCACTCACCGTCGACACGGGCGTCGGCGACAACTGGGATGAGGCCCACTAGCACGCCGAAAACCGGCAAGCGGTGTGTCGGCTAGCGTTGGATGCGAATGACGATTCGGCGGTTTTCCGACCGGTGCTCGATGATCGCGTTCCCTTCCTTGTCCTTGTGTGGCTTCTTGGGTTGCGTGTCGGCATAGCCGATGGCCGCCAGCCGATCGGGGTCCACGCCGCGCGAGATCAGGAATCGCACCACAGCGGAGGATCGTGCAGAGGAAAGCTCCCAGTTCGAGGGAAACCGCGATGTGTTGATGGGAACGTCGTCGGTGTGGCCTTCGACCTCCACCTTGTAGTTCGTGACGCCCATGAAGGTGATGAGCTGAGCGATGCGATCCAGGGTGGCCTCGGCTTCGGGCAGGATTTCGGCAGAACCCGAGGAAAACACCTTGCCCGACTTGAAGTCGAAGGTCATGCCACGCGCGCTTGAGCTGATATCCGTCGACTTCTCTTCGTCGTCCTGTTCGATCTAGAGTTCGGCCTCTTTGGCCAGCGCCTGGAATGGCGAGGCCGCCGTTTCCTTTTTGTGCAACGCCTGGGAAAGGCCGCCCGAAATCTGGTCCAGCTTCTCGGAATCGGGTTTGGAGATGGAGAACATGACAACGAAAAACGCCATCAACAACGTGATGGCGTCTGCGTAGGTGACGAGCCAGGAGTCAGCGTTGTCGTCGTCGCCCGCGCTGGCGATTTCGAATGGATCTACCGTCATGCCGCTTTACGCCGCCGCTGGCCACCTCCCGTACCGCCACGCTGATCGATGGCGTAGTGGATCGACGGATCGAGGAAGCTGTTCATGCGATCCTGCATGTACCGGGGACTCTTGTGCTCCGCCAGCATGGCAAAGCCTTCGGTAACCAGGAAGTTACGAAACCGCGTGATGCCTTCTTTTTGTTCGACCTTACTTGCGGCCGGCAGAAAGACGAGACGGGCCAGCAAGCACGCCATAGAGGGTCGTCAACAAGGCCACCGCGAGGCCTGGTCCCAGGCTCTCCGGGTCGGTCGCCAGTGATTCGAGCATGATGATGAGGCCGACGAGCGTTCCGATCATTCCGAATGCCGGTGCCGCCGCCGCCATGTTCTTGAGGATCAGCGCCTGCACCATGGCGCGCTGAAAGGCGCCATTGCTGGCTGCCGAAAGCATCTGCCGCACTTCCTCGCCGGAATAACCGGTGATCACCAGCTCAATGCCGTAATTCAGGAAGTGGTCCTGCTTCTTCGCGCTCTTGATTTCTCGTTCGAGAGCGAGAAGGCCCGATTTCTTAACCAGGTATCCCCTAGCACCGACGTTCCCTGCATTCAGCAAATTGAATGCATAGACATGGCGAATATTCATGCCCAGTTTGGACGCGTCTTGATAATATACATGATTTGAAATGACTTAAAACGGTCTTGTTGATAACGCATCACAACGTGGTTAACGCGCGGATCGGGCCCGTTGGGTCATTTCGACGAGAATAGCCTTGGCGGTATCGGCGTCGAACACAGGCGCATCAAAATCCAGGCGGGCCATTTGCCCCTCAAGGTGAAGATCCATTCCATCCGGGTCGCAGCATGAAATTTGCCAACCGGTCCCACCGAGACCGAGGAGGTGACTCACTATCAGGTCGATGGCATCCGAATGGTCCTCGTTCATGTGGCTCGCAATCCCATCCGAAATCCCTGAGAACTGGGCGGCCAATGCAGGGTCGACAAGGAACTCGCTGGCGGAAATTGAACGGATTCTGCCAAATCCGGCGATTGCATGTGCACCCAACGGGGCCACGTGCCAGAAGCTGAAATCGGCAAAACCGGCATACTCGGTTGCTTCTGGATGGCGGGCCAGGAACCGGGACCGGTGCCCCGGGTCATCAGTCTTCGATGCAGTACCGGAGACAGTGAGTCGGGCCTGCGTCAGCGGCGAGATGCTGTCGCGCGTTCCGTCGAAGAGGAGCGAAACACGGGGGTCTCGCGAAATGTTCGAGGTGTGGACGGCCAACTCCGACAACAGCAGGATTGGGCGTCCCTCATGATCGCAGGCGACTTCCACCAGTGAGGCGTAGGGCCAATCATCAGCATCTCCCCCGTGGCCATCCGAGAGTTTTGGCGGGAGGCCATGGGTTGCCAACATGGCGGTGCGTTCTGCCCGCATGAGGCGCCGCGCGTCCACGGCGCTTGTGTCCGCTTGATCTTTCATTCCATCGACGATCATAGCGCGCTTGGTGAGAACATTACCCACGACGATCAAAATTGATCTAGGTTGGCGGACCTGACCAAGGCGACATCGACGCTCCCGTGCGCAATCCAGCGCGGGTGAGCCTGCTTCAACCGGATCGAATATTCATGGCGATTCCCGAATCAATCGTTTGGCTGTCGCCTGCATGGCGTCGACAGTTTGCCGGTCACTTAGAGAGCATTGTTCGGCTGGCGGTGCCCGTCGTCGCGACACGAACGGGAATTCTCATTCTGGTCGCTGTCGATATCGCCATGACGGGGCGCGCGGGCGAACTCGAACTCGCTTATCTGAGTATCGGAATCGCGCCACAGATTCTGCTCCTGCTGATCGGTATCGGCATGTTGTTCGGCACGGCGGTACTCGTCTCGCAAGCCGATGGTGCCGGTGAGCCGCATCTTTGCGGTCGGATCTGGCGGCTTGCCGCAATTCATGCCTTGGGGATGGGCGTGGTGTTCGGCGGGTTGTGTTTCGGCGGCGAGTGGTTCTTCAACCTGGTGGGCCAGGAAAGCGGTGTCGCCCGCGGCGGCGGAGATGTGATGGCCATGTTCGGCTGGGGAATGCCGGCAATATTTCTGGCGGTTGCCACCTGGCTATTCTTGGAGGGTATCGGGCGGCCCATTCCTGGGATGGTCGTCATCATCGGTGCCAATTTGCTGAACGCGCTTCTCAACTGGTTGTTCATCTACGGTAATCTGGGTGCGCCTGAGATGGGCGCGACGGGCGCCGTGCTGGCGACCACGATCGTTCGATGGGTGATGGCGGCAGTACTCGTCGGATACGTATTGATCATGCCGGGTCACGACCGCTACGGCGTGCGAGGCACGATGCGCGGGACGTGGGCCCGTGCCCGGGTGTTCCAACGGATCGGGGTGCCTTTCGCCATCGCACAGGGGATCGAAGCGAGCGCCTTCAGTGCTGTCATTCTGTTTGCCGGTTACATCGGAACTGCCAGCGTGGGCGGATATCAAATCGCGCAGAACCTGATCGCTCTGGCGTTCATGTGTGCGATCGGAGTTGGAACCGCCACCGGTGTGAGGGTCGGAAACGCGGTTGGCCGCGGAGATCAGGCCGGGATCAGGTGGGCGGGATGGACCGGAACTTTCGTAGTCGCAGTGGTGATGATTTTTGCGGGAGTCCTGTTTCTGGGAGCGCCCGAAACCCTGGTCGGGATTTATTCGCAGGATGCCGCCGTCATCGCAGCCGCCGTTCCCACGGTCATGGTGGCGGCCGGCATGACGGTTTTCGATGGCGCGCAGGGTGTGTTGATGAGCGCCTTGAGGGGCGCCGGAGATATTTGGATTCCGGTCCTGTTTCATTGCATCGCCTTCTGGGGCTTCATGGTGCCGGCGGCCGCATTGTTTGCCTTCACCTGGGGGTTCGGAACGCCGGGTCTGATGCTCGGAGCCTGGGTCGGTGTGCTCATCGCCTCAATTCTCCTCGCCTTGAGGTTCCATCTGATTTCAAATCGCCCGGTCAGACGATTGTGACCGGCGTTGACCGCATGCAGACCCGGCGCGGAGGCTGACCCTCCGCAGGAAATTCCCGGATATGATAGGATCGCCTGATAGCGGAGTTTGACGGAACTTTTGGGTACACATGATTGGCGATACTTCGGTGACGATTGCGCTTGTCGATGATGATCGGAACATTCTCACGTCCGTTTCGATGGCCCTCGAATCAGAGGGTTTTCGCGTGCGGGCGTTTCACGATGGTGCGGAAGCACTGACAGCGCTGACCCATCAACCGGCAGATCTGGTCGTGCTCGACATCAAGATGCCGCGACTTGATGGTATGGAACTGCTAAATCGGTTGAGGCGCAGCAGCGATGTGCCCGCCATATTCCTGACGTCAAAAGACGACGAAGTCGATGAGATGCTGGGCCTGAAAATGGGTGCGGACGACTACATTCGCAAGCCGTTTTCGCAACGCCTCCTCATCGAACGCATTCGGGCAGTCCTGCGACGTGCGGACGGTGGACGAGAAGCAGTACCGGCGGGCGAGGATAAGCCGATTGTGCGCGGCGAACTTGTACTCGACCCCGCGCGGCATTCATGCACGTGGCGCGGGAATGACGTGCGATTGACGGTCACGGAATTCCTGATCTTGAAGGCATTGGCGTCGCGGCCGGGACACGTCAAAAGCCGGGACCAGCTGATGGATGCGGCTTACGAAGACAATATCTATGTAGATGACCGCACGATCGACAGCCATATCAAGAGATTACGGCGGAAATTTCGCGAAGCGGACTCGGATTTTTCGAGCATTAAGACCCTTTACGGTGTCGGCTATCGATATAGCGAGACCTGATCAGATCGGACACCCGGGCATGGGGTCGGACGGGAATAGCTAGTGACGTCCCAGGCGGAAGGGGCAAAACAGCGCTGGCGCCGTCAGGCGGCGCATGCGCGCCGCCGCCTGCTGTCGCCGCTGACCCTGCGGGTTCTGGCTATCAACATACTTGCCCTGGCGATCCTGGTCGGCGGTCTCCTGTATCTTGGCCAGTACCGCGAAAGTCTCTTCGAGGCCAAGGTCGCCGCCTTGTCCACCAACGGCGCGATTATTGCGGGTGCGCTTGGCGAAGGTGCCGTGGGGGGGCCACCCGAAAGCATCGCGCTCCATGTTGAGATCGCCACCGACTTCGTGCGTCGCCTATCCCAGCTGACGGGCACGCGCGTTCGCCTTGTGGATGAGGGCGGGGCACTGGTGGCGGACAGTCGCGTTCTCTTGAGTAGAGATCGCGAAGTCCGGGCGCGGATGCTGGTGCCTCCCGTCGAAGAGGGGCGCATCTCAAAATTTCTGGGTTGGGCGGCCGACTTCTTCGCGGACCTGCTTCCGCTGGGACGTCCGTTGCCGCTCTATCGTGAACCCGTACAGGCGATTGCGAGCGAATTCCCGGAAGTGTTGCAGGCGCTGGAGGGTGAACCTGCGAGTGCCCAACGGCGCACGGCGGATGGACGGGTGATAGTGACGGTTGCGCTTCCGGTCCAGCGATTCAAGAAGGTTCTGGGAGCCTTGCTGCTGTCGGCGAGTGGCGAAGATATCGAGGCGGGTGTCCGGGAGGTACGTCTGGCAATTCTGCAGGTTTTCGTGCTGGCGTTTGCTATAACCGTCATGCTGTCGATTTATCTGGCGGCGACCATTGCCCGGCCAATTCGACGACTCGCTGAAGTCGCTGACATCGTTCGGCGTGGGCCCACTCGACGCGTTCAGATTCCCGATTTCACGTCTCGACGTGACGAGATCGGCGAGCTGTCGGGGGCCCTGGGCGACATGACTGCCGCCCTCTACGACAGGATTGAGGCGATCGAGGCGTTTGCCGCGGATGTCGCACACGAGGTGAGAAATCCCATTACCAGCATCCGAAGTGCCGTCGAACTTCTGGCGCAAGGCGGGGATGCGGATCGACAGCAAAAACTCACAACGATCATTCAGGACGATGTTGCGCGACTCGATCGGTTGATCGGGGACATCGCGGATGCATCACGTGTCGACGCAGAATTGGCCCGCGCGGAAACGGTGGACGTAGACCTGATGCAGCTGGTCCGGACCCTGGTCGACATCCAGCGTGAAACCGGGGGGAGTGACGCGCCCCGGATTGATGTCGACGCCGGAAGTGAAAGCCCCCTTGTGATCGAAGGCATCGAGGGACGTCTCGGACAGGTCATGCGCAACCTGCTCGACAATGCGATTACTTTCAGCCCCACCAATGGCCGTATCCAGATTCGCGTATCACGGGATGAAGGCTTGGCGCGCATCTCCATGGAGGACGAAGGCCCCGGTATTCCAGAGGATATGAGTGAAGCGATATTTGATCGCTTCTACTCGGAGCGACCGGAAAGCGAGGCATTCGGTTCCCACTCTGGACTCGGGCTCAGCATCTCGAGGCAGATCGTGGCTGCCCACGGCGGAAACATCCGCGCGGAAAACCGAAGGGACGAAAGTGGTGACATTATCGGTGCGCGCTTCATTGTCACCCTGCCCCTTCCGGTATGACGCCGGCGCGTTGACTTCGATGACGTGGGCGCACACTTTAGGGACCTTGTTAGTCCGGCAACCGTGGGCGCCGAGAGATCAGGAATCAGTTCATTTACGGGCGATGATGATCCAGCAGAGGTTCAGTTCCCGATGAACTCGACGGCAGCAAGCGAAATTGATGACGGTCTGGCTGCGCCCGTTCCCGTCGTGCTGGTCACGGGCATGTCCGGGGCGGGCAAGTCGACGGCGTTGAAAGTCCTCGAGGATCTCGGTTACGAAGCGATCGACAATCTGCCGCTGTATCTTTTGAGCCGGCTCCTGGCGCCCAAGGATGATGGACTATCCGCAGCCAGGTTGGATGCGGTTGCAGTTGACGTGGATATCCGCACACGCGACTTCGGCGCCACAGCATTTCTTTCCGGGATCCAGCCATTGGCGGCGCGGGACGACCTGGCGCTCAAAGTCCTGTTTCTCGATTGTGATGACAACGTCCTTCGCAGGCGGTACACGGAAACCCGCCGTCGTCATCCGCTGGCAAGCGATCGTCCCGTTACGGACGGCATCGCGCACGAGCGCCAATTGATGTCGAAACTTCGAGACAATGCCGATCTTGTCATTGACTCGTCGCATCTCGCGATTCCGGAGTTTCGGCAATTGATGACCCAGCACTTTGCGCTTGATTCCGGCCCGGAGATGGCGGTGACGGTAACGTCGTTCTCTTATCGCCGCGGACTACCACGCGAAGCCGATCTCGTTTTTGACGTGCGTTTCCTGGCCAATCCGCATTATGTCGAGGACTTACGTGCTCACAGCGGTATGGATGACGACGTCGCGGCGTACATTGAAAAGGACCCGGCGTTTGGGCCGTTCTTCGAGTCTCTGTCGTCGATGCTCGTGATCTTGCTTCCCCACTACGCTCGAGAAGGTAAGAGCTATTTGACCGTGGCAGTCGGTTGCACGGGAGGCAGGCACAGATCCGTCTACGTGGCGGAGCGATTGACCGGAGAGCTTGGCGACCACGGCCACGCGGTGTCGGTACACCATCGCGATCTCACGTCCGAAAACAAATGACGGAACCCTTCCCGCCGCGCGCATGCACCGGATCCTCGGTCAAGCGTACGCTCGTTGTTTACGTTGCGACACGCGTAGTGATATAGACCCTCCACGCGAAATTCAGGGCCGAGCCGCACCAGCGGTGCCGGCCCCTTCTTTCATGCTCAAGGAATGCCCAATGTCCGATTACAAGGTCGCCGATATTTCACTGGCAGAATGGGGGCGGCGAGAGATCACAATCGCCGAAACCGAGATGCCTGGACTGATGGCGCTGCGAGAGGAGTATGCCGGGCAGAAGCCGCTGGAGGGTGCCAGGATAGCCGGGTGCCTGCACATGACCTTGGAAACGGCCGTGCTGATCGAAACGCTTACGGCGCTTGGGGCAGAAGTACGTTGGAGTTCATGCAACATCTTTTCGACGCAGGATCAAGCGGCGGCAGCGGTCGCCGAGGCCGGCGTTCCCGTCTTTGCATGGAAGGGTGAGTCGCTCGAAGAGTATGACTGGTGCATCGACCAGACAATCGAGGGTCCGAACGGCTGGCGCCCCAACATGCTGCTCGATGATGGGGGCGACCTGACCCAGATTATGCATGACAAGTACCCGAAACTGCTCGAGGACGTGCGCGGTCTGTCTGAAGAGACCAGTACGGGAGTCCACCGTCTTTATCAGATGGAGAAGGCAGGGGAGCTGATGGTCCCCGCCTTCAACGTGAACGATTCGGTGACCAAGTCGAAGTTCGACAACCTTTACGGATCGCGTGAAAGCCTGATTGACGGAATCAAGCAGGCCACCGGTGTCATGCTGGCGGGCAAGCTTGCCGTGGTATGCGGTTACGGCGAGGTCGGCAAAGGCTCGGCGGCGAGCCTGAAGGGCCAGGGAGCCCGTGTCGTGGTAACCGAAATCGATCCGATCTGTGCCCTTCAGGCGTCGATGGAGGGCTACGAGGTCGCGACCATGGAAGACGTGGCGTCTCGAGGCGACATATTCGTGACCGCCACGGGCAACAAGGACGTGATCACGCTCGAGCATATGCGGGAGATGCGGGATCGCGCCATCGTCTGCAATATCGGCCACTTTGACTCGGAGATTCAGATCGCTTCGTTGCAGAACTATCAGTGGCACGAGGTGAAGCCTCAGGTCGATGAGGTCGAATTCCCTGACGGCAAGCGAATCATCGTTCTTGCCCAAGGCCGGCTGGTCAATCTGGGCTGTGCGACGGGTCACCCGAGTTTCGTGATGAGCGCCTCTTTCACCAATCAAGTCATGGCGCAGCTGGAGCTCTGGAACAACGCCGACAATTACGGAAACAAGGTCTACGTCTTGCCCAAGCATCTCGATGAGAAAGTTGCGCGTCTCCATCTGGGCAAGCTTGGCGTGAAGCTTGCCCAGCTTAGCGAGGATCAGTCCGAGTACCTGGGCATTCCCATAGAAGGTCCCTACAAGCCGGATCACTACCGCTATTAGGCCCAGAGGCCACCATTCCTTTGGCCGGTCACCGCAAGATTAAGTAACATACGGTCGTGACAGGGCCGTGCTTCGAATCCGTCGAAGCACGATCAGTTCCCGCACACGTTACCGAGTGGAGTTCGTGTACCTACCGACCAGACTCGCGCGATATGGAAGCCGCGCTATCGAGGGAATTCTGCTGGCTGTTTCGGTGATCGGCCCTGCACATGCGGCTTACGCATCAGCAACCACATCGGCGGCTCTCGGTGTAATCGTGGTCGCCATCGCGACCATCGTTATTGCTGTAGCGAGTGTCGCATTCGTCATTTACTAGATGTCGCGCCACAAGTCCGCGGGGCGTCCGAACTCCCAGCCCGTTCGAAACCGGGATGACGGCATAACGTCGGGCCCGCCGCGTTCGGCGTCGGAGACTGAGACTGTCGCGCTGGCCTCATTGGCCGCGCAATGCCGTGATCTCACGGCGGATCGAGCCCGCCTCAGCCAGATTCTGGATAACCTGCCCATGCCGGTCTGGTTGCGTGCAAAGGACCTCTCACTGACCTGGGTCAATCAGGCGCATCGTGTTGCCGTCGAAGTGGATGTCGGGGTGACACCGTCCGAACAGAATCTCGAGTTGGTGCCGGGACTGGATGCGGACGAGGCGCAGGTACTGGCTAGGCGCGCGATCGAGAAAGGTCAGTCCCAGGCCGAGCGGCGGGGATTCGTGGTCGGCGGCAACCGCCGCTCCTTCGAGCTCGTGGAGATTCCTGTAGGGACAGGGGAAGTGGTGGGGTTTGCCCACGACATCACCGAGCGAGATGACGCTGTCGGCGAACTCGAGCACTATTCCGATGCAAGCGCCGAGATATTCAGCCGGTTACAAAGCGCCGTCGCCATATTCAACGTGGAGCGTCATCTTACCTTTCACAATGACGCCTTTGTGCGTCTCTGGAAATTTGACGAGTCCTGGCTTGAACTCCATCCGGGACACGACGAGATCCTAGAGAATTTGCGCCAGCGCCGATTGTTGCCGGAACAGATCGACTTTCTTGCCTATAAGAACGCAATTCTCGATCAGTACACATCCCTCTTGGAGCCTCATGAAAAGATGGAGGTGCTTCCCGACGAGACGATTGTTCGGAGCGTGCTCTCACCTCATCCAATGGGCGGCCTGATGATTGTTTTTGACGATGTCACGGACCGTTTGGAAATGGAGCGCGCGCGCAACACAACCGACGCCGTGCAACGTACTATCCTGGACCATTTAAGGGAGGGCGTGGTCGTTTATGGCAGCGACGGCCGGCTCAAGCTATACAACGCGGGATTTCGTGAATACTGGGGACTGGCGGACGAGTTCCTCGGGTCTGAACCCCATGTCAGTGAAGTCGTAGAGGCCTGCCGCACGTTAATTTTCGATGCGTCCGCTTCTGCTTCCGAATGGCTTTCGCCGAAGGAGCGAAACATTGAGAACGCCCTGGAGCGCGAACCTCGCACCAGCCGCCTGCATCTCACAGACGGCAGAACGATACATTGCTCGGGTAAACCCCTTCCAGATGGGCCATGTTGTACACGTACACCGACGAGGGAGACATGTCTCGAGATGAGCAAGGCGTTATGGCACCCTATACGGGCGAAACCTTATTGCAATCTGGTCGCACACAGGCATAGGCACAGCGTGCAGCGCCACGGACCAAACAATCCCCAAATGCTTTGAATATGACGATGCCTGCCGGGGTAACCCGATCAGATACCGAAGTGCTCTTGAAAGGCGTGTCCGACACGGAAAGGCTCGCCTCTCAGATTTCGGATGCGGCTCGAGTCGGCGACCTTCTCTGCCTGTCCGGCGATCTGGGTGCGGGGAAGACAACGTTTGCTCGTGCATTCATTTGGGCTCGGGGCCAGCGTGCGGGGGTCGAGGTAGGTGAAGTACCGAGCCCCACGTTCACACTCGCCCAGGTTTATGAACTGCCCGATGCCAGCATTTGGCATTTCGATCTCTTCAGGCTTGAGAGCGCGGAAGAGACGATGGAACTCGGGATCTGGGACGCACTGCAGGACGGAATTTGCCTCGTCGAATGGCCCGACCGTCTGCCTCAGATTGAAATCGCCGCCCGCCTTGACCTGAGCTTTGAGTTCGGTGATTTACAGGATGAAAGAAGGGTCCGGATGGCCTGGGGTGAGGATTGGCAGGAACGACGAGTGGGGCTCGAATACTCGTGAGCGCACGCACCGAGAGTATCGAGCTTTTCCTGGAGCGTGCGGGATGGTCCCACGCACGGCGAGTGCCGCTCGCCGGCGACGCCTCTTTCCGCCGGTATGAACGCGTGAGCCAGGGCGCGCAGCATGCCGTCCTGATGGACGCGCCACCGCCTCACGAGGACGTCCGGCTATTTATCAAGATTGCCAGCCACCTGCGAGTCCTGGGATATTCCGCGCCGGACATCTACGCCGAGGACGCGGAACTCGGCGCCCTTTTGCTGGAAGACCTGGGGGATGACCTGTTTACAAGAGTGCTGGATGCCGGTGGAGACGAATATTTGCTCTATCGTCACGCGGTAGACCTGTTGGTCGATCTGGCGCAACGAGAGTTGCCGGATGAGGTTCCGACGTACGATATCCCGGCACTGCTTGAAGAGGCTTCACTCTTCATTGATTGGTATCTTCCGGCGCTGAGCGGCCACCCGGTGCCCAGCACCGAGCGCGAGGCGTTTCTGGACGCCTGGCGCCGCGCTCTTCCGCTGGCGGACGAAGGTTCGCCGGTGCTGGTCCTGAGGGACTTTCATGTGGACAACCTGGTTTGGCTGGATCGGCCTGATCCGATCTCCCGGGTCGGTTTGCTAGATTTCCAGGATGCGGTGATCGGTCCGCGAATGTACGATCTGGTTTCATTGCTCGAGGACGCTCGCCGTGACATCTCACCCGTACTCGTGGCGGAGATGTTCGAACGATACGTGATGGCGACGCGGATGGACGGGGCATCCGCCGCCGCTGCCTATGCGGTGCTGGGTGCCCAACGCAACACCAAGATCATCGGTATCTTTACGCGGCTTTGCCAAAGAGATGGAAAATCTGACTACCTAAAGTACATTCCCCGCGTCTGGAAACTGCTCGAGAACGATCTCGAACACCCTGCGTTGGGTCCGGTGCGTGACTGGTTCGCGCAATGCGTGCCGGGCAGCATGCGGGACTCTGCCATTACGAATGCTGTGGCCGCCCTATGACCCTTCCCAAGACTCAATTCTCCGATACGGCCATGGTGCTGGCGGCAGGCCTTGGCACCAGAATGCGTCATCTCACGCAGGACCGGCCCAAAGCTCTGATCGAAGTCTGCGAGACTCCGCTCATCGATGGAGTGTTGGATCGATTGGCAGCTGCCGGCGTGTCGAAGGCTGTAGTCAATGTCCACCATCACGCGGCGCCGTTGCGTGAACATCTCGAAGCCCGACAACAACCGCAAATCTCGATATCTGACGAGACGGATCAGCTGCTCGACACGGGTGGTGGTGTTGCCCGCGCCCTCGATCAGCTCGGGGAAAAACCCTTCGTTGTCGTCAATGGCGATGTCCTGTGGCTCGATGGGCGGGAAGGCACATTGACGCGACTGGCAGAACGCTGGATCGACGATGATATGGACGCGTTGCTGTTGATGTGCTTCACCGTAAATGCGATCGGCTATGAGGGAATGGGCGATTTCATGATGTCAGACGACGGACGCCTGGTGAGGCGGGAGGAACAGTGTGTCTCGCCTTTCGTCTTTACGGGCATTCAAGTTCTGCATCCACGCCTGTTCGAGAACGCGCCGAACGGAGTGTTTTCCCTCAATCGACTGTACGACCAGGCGGAAGCGAACGGCAAATTGTTCGGTTTGATCCATGAGGGGGCTTGGATGCATGTCGGTACGCCCGAAGGCGTGACCGCGGCTGAAGACGTCCTGAACGGTCTTTGAGGGTTCATGGCTGAGCGCCGGCGACCGCGCGTATGCACGATCCCCTCGGGGACACCATTCACTGACGCCCTCGCGACCGGCATTCTCAAGGCGCACGGCGACGATCCATTCGATCTCGGCCGAATGCTGGTCCTGCTGCCAACAAGGCGGGCTTGCCGAAGCCTGCGTGAATCGTTCCTGCGCGTCCGTCAGGGAGCGCCGCTTCTGCTGCCGCAAATTCAACCCATTGCCGATGTCGATGAGGAGGAACTGTCCCTTCACTGGATCCGGACGCAACCGGGATCCGAAGAACGGTTGGTCGATATCCCGCCCGCAATTCCGGCGATGCGTCGCCAACTGCTTCTCTCTCGCCTGATCCTCCGCCTCGATGCCCAGCGTCAAGACCATGGAATCAAGGGTATGGATCCTGCCCAGGCGGTCGCGTTGGCGACGGAGCTGGCGAGCTTGCTGGACCAGATGCAGACGGAGCGGCTGGCGTTTTCAGCGCTAGAGCAGGTGGTTCCCGATCAACTGGCCGCGCACTGGCAGCAAACGCTGGATTTCCTGAAAATTCTAACTGAGCACTGGCCGTCGGTGCTCGAGTCCGAAGGCTGTATCGATCCGGCAGATCGCCGCAATCGCCTGCTCGAACTTCAGGCGCACGTTTGGGAGCGCTCCCCGCCGGATTATCCAGTGATTGCTGCCGGTTCAACCGGAACGATTCCGGCCACTGCGGATCTGTTGAAGGTGGTTGCCACGCTTCCCCAGGGTCTGGTCGTACTCCCCGGATTGGATCAGTGGCTCGACGAGGAAAGTTGGCGGCGTGTTGACGAAACGCACTATCAATTTGGATTGCGGCGGCTGGTCCTCCATCTCGGTGTACCGAGGTTCGACATCCCGAACTGGATGGACTCCGAAGCCCAGGGAGAGAGCCTCCATCGTCCCAGGTTCTTGTCCGAGGTCTTACGTCCCGCCGAAACAACCCATGAGTGGCACAGACAGGAGAGCCCCGCGAAATCCGCATTGTCTGGTGTGAGCCGGATCGACTGTCCCGGACCGGAGGAAGAGGCCCGGGTCGTTGCGTTGATGATGCGGGAGGTGCTTGAAACGCCGGGGCGTACCGCAGCTCTGGTGACGCCCGATCGCTCATTAGCTCGCCGTGTTGCGGCGGAGCTGTGCCGTTGGGATGTCGGAGTAGACGATTCGGCAGGACAGCAACTCGGCGAGACATCGTGCGGGATCTTCATCCGGCTCGTGGCAACTCTGGCGGCGGAGCGCCTGTCCCCGGTCCCTCTGCTCGCCGCGCTCAAGCACCCGCTCGCGGCTGCGGGCATATCGCGCGAGGAATTCCGAAGCAAGGTACGCGCGCTCGAACTGGCGGTGCTTCGGGGCGCGCGTCCTGGACGCGATATTGATGGGCTTGTCACCGCCGTGAAACTATCCGGACAGGCCGATGAACTGCTCCCGTTCGTGGATGATCTGAGCTCTCGTCTGTCTGGCTTGTTGGCAGCTTCCCGTCAGGATGGGGTTCCAATTGCGGACTTGCTACGCCATCACGTGTCGGCCTGCGAGGCTCTGGCGGCTGATGAAAACGGCGATGGTGCGGCACGCATTTGGGCCGGTGACGCGGGCGTGGAACTCGCGAGCTTTATCGACGAACTCCATCAGGCCTCTGCGGGCATGGTGCCCATCTCGACTGCCGATTATGCCTCCCTTCTGACGAGATTACTGGCCGGTCGGGTGGTCCGTCCGCGCTGGGGGCTCCACCCCCGTCTCCATATCTGGGGGTTGCTGGAAGCCAGACTTCAATCGGCGGACGTGATAATTCTTGGGGGCCTCAACGAGGGGTCATGGCCGCCCGAGACCAACGTTGACCCTTGGTTGAGCCGGCCCATGCGGGCCTCGGTCGGTTTGCCGACTCCGGAAAGGCGCATTGGTCTGACGGCACACGATTTCGTGCAGGCATTGAGTGCACCACAGGTATTCTTGACCCGATCGGAGAAGGTGGAAGGCACACCGACTGTCCCGTCCCGATGGCTGCTCCGTATCGACACCTTTCTCGAAAAATCGGGCGAAAGGCTGAGCCAGGAGCGACCGTGGTTGTCGTGGCAGGACAAGCTGGATCAGCTCGAAGCGCCGATCAAACCCGCACCTCCCCCGGAACCTCGTCCTCCGCTCGCAGCACGCCCACGACGTCTCTCCGTCACTGACATTGAAACCTGGGTTCGGGATCCGTACGCGCTGTTTGCCAGGCGAATATTGAGATTGAGTCCCCTGGAGCCGATCGATGCCGACCCGGGAACCCTGGAACGTGGGGTGTTCATACATCGCGCGTTGGAAGAGTTTGTCACTGCCCACGGCGGCGACCTGCCCGCCGATTCGGTGCAGCATCTCATTTCCCTTGGCGAGGAAATATTCGGTGCGACCCTGGCGCAGCCCGCGGTGTGGTCGTTTTGGTGGCCCCGATACCTGCGGATCGTGGACTGGTTCGTAAATGAGATGCGCGGAATGACCGGCGAACGGGAGACCGTGCCCACGGCCGTTGAGGTTCGCGGGGAAACACAACTGGAGACAACCGGCGAGCCTTTCACCCTGGTCTCCAAGGCAGACCGAATAGACCTAAAGGCCGATGGCTCGTTGGTCATCGTCGACTACAAGACCGGTGGGGTTCCCTCACAGAAAGACATTGAACTCGGGTTGTCGCCACAACTCCCGCTGGAGGCCTGGATCGCCCAGTCCGGAGGATTCGCCGGCATCGATGCGGCCAAGGTTTCCGAACTCTGCTACTGGCGGCTGACAGGCGGTGCGAAACCGGGGCAAATCGTCTCGGTGGGCAAGGACGTGGAAGATCTCATCCAACTCGCGTCCGAAGGTCTGCGTCGATTGGTGGCAGCGTTCGAAGACCCTTCGACGCCTTATAGAGCACGACCACGGCCCCGCCATGCAGCGCGGTTTGGAGATTTCGATCATTTGGCACGGATTGCTGAATGGTCCCTCGACGGAGGTGGCACAGGATGACTCCGCACAGCGCCACCGAACGGCAGATTGCAGCCTCCGATCCCAGCGCATCTGTATGGGTGTCAGCGTCGGCCGGAACGGGAAAGACCCGCGTTCTGACGGACCGCGTTCTGCGGCTCCTGTTGTCGGGATCGGCGCCCGATCAGATTCTCTGCCTCACGTTCACACGGGCCGCTGCGGCAGAAATGGCGAATCGTCTGCACGGAGACCTTTCGAACTGGGTCGTTCTCGACGATTCCGGTCTTCGACAGGCACTCCTGGGGCTCACCGGGCGCGTTCCGACTGAAGAAGAAATGGAGCAAGCTCGCAGGTTATTTGCGAGCGTGCTGGACTCGCCGGGTGGCCTCAAGATCCAGACTATTCATGCGTTCTGCGAGTCATTGTTGTCGAGATTTCCCCTGGAGTCGGACATCCCACCCCACTTTTCTGTCATCGACGAGGGCACGTCGACAGAGTTGCTGAGGGAAGCGCGGGACCAGGTATTGACGCGGGCGCGTGAAGATATAGCGCTCGCTACGTCTCTCCAGCACCTGACGGCGCAGGTCTCCGAAGACCGGTTCAGCGCCGTTGCGCAGGAACTCACGACCGAGCGCGCGCGTCTAGAACGACTGTTCGGCCGTTTCGATGGTTCATGGTCCGCGCTTTCGACTGTCATCGCGGAAATCCTGGGACTCGAAGCCGATGAAGATGAGACGACAATCATCGAGGCGGCGTGCGACCTAAATGAGACCGAAGCCGCAGCGTTACGCCAAGTCGCCGATGCGATGATGCATGGTGGCAAGACCGACCAGCGGCACGGCGAGATTATCGCCAGCTGGATCGACACCAATGAATCGCGACCGGAGTTGCTCTCTGCATATATGTCGGCTTTCTTCACGGCAGAAGGTTCCACGCGCGCTCGCCTTATTCATAAGGATGCTCTTGAACGTGCCAACGATGACGCCGGACAGGTGCTGGCTGAGGAAGCGTCCCGGCTCGAGATAATCGGTTCCAAGATGAAGGCGGCCCAGACCGCCGCGGACACCATGGCGCTGTTGCGTCTGGGGTATGCCCTCGTGAACACCTATGGCGGTGTCAAACACGGACGGGCGCTTCTCGATTACGACGACCTCATAACCTTCGCGCGACAGCTTTTGTCGCGACCCGGGATCGCACCTTGGATTCTCTACAAGTTGGACGGCGGCCTGGATCATGTCCTCGTGGACGAGGCACAGGATACGAACGAGGAGCAATGGCGGGTAATTGCCGCCCTGACCGACGAGTTCTTCTCAGGCCAGGGCGCGCGGGAACGACGGCGAACCGTGTTCGCGGTCGGAGATGCCAAGCAATCCATTTACAGCTTTCAGCGTGCGGATCCGCAGCTATTTGCTGAATGGCGGTCGCATTTTGCCACGAGGGCCGGAGACGCCGGTGAAGATTGGCGCCCTCTGGAGCTGGTCCATTCCTACAGGTCCACGCCACCCGTGCTGTCACTTGTGGACGAGGTCTTCAGGTCTTCGGAGGCAAAAACCGGTTTGGTATTCGATGGGGTCGAAGTCGACCACATTCCCCATCGAGTGGGTCAGTCCGGCTTGGTGCAACTGTGGCCCGTCGACGTACCTGACGACGCGGAGGATCCCGGCGTCTGGGAACCGCCTCTCGCCCAGCACCATGACGTAACGCCGAGTGTCCGGCTGGCGCAACGCATTGCCAGCACCATCGGTGATTGGTTACGGCGAGGGGAAGTTCTGGAGAGCCGGGCCCGGAAGATCCAGCCGGGCGACATCATGATTCTCGTGCAACGCCGTGCAGGTTTCATCGATGAGATGGTCCGGGCGCTCAAGCAACTGGACATTCCCGTGGCCGGAACGGACCGGATGATTCTTACCGAGCAGTTGCCGGTCATGGATCTCATTTCACTGGGTCGTTTCGCGAATTTACCGGATGACGACTTGGCACTGGCGGAGGTCTTGAAGAGCCCACTGTTCGGATTTGACGACGATGACCTCTTCAACATTGCCTGGAATCGGAAGGCCCAAAGTCTCTGGGCCGCGTTGCTGGAGCGTCGCCACACAGCGCCGGCGTATGATGTTGCGGCGCGAACGCTCCAGGAATTGCGGGAAGCTGCAGAGCGAAGTGCGCCTTACGAATTCTTCGCCAGTGTGCTGGGACCGGCGGGAGGCCGGCGAAAGCTGGCGGCTCGGTTGGGCGCCGAAGCCAACGATCCGATCGATGAATTCCTGGCTCTTTGTCTGCAGTACGAGCGACTGCATGCACCATCCCTCGAGGGTTTCCTGCACTGGGTTGAAACAGCAGAGACAGAGATCAAGCGGGACCTCGAACTGGGTCGAAATGAGGTCCGGGTATTGACCGTCCACGGCGCCAAGGGGTTGCAGGCACCGATCGTTTTTCTGCCGGATACCTGTCGTACTGCTCGCGACTCGAACGGAATTCGCTGGATCCAGCATGGGAGTGACGAACAATCGATCCCACTTTGGCCGGCCCGTCGCGATCGAGAGGGTGAGAAGGCACGTGAAGTGCGAAACGCCGACAGAATTGCCCAGGATCAGGAGTCCAGGCGATTACTCTACGTGGCTCTGACCCGGGCTGAGGACCACCTTTACATCGGGGGTTTTGAAGGGGGCCGCGGCCGCGCGGCCGGATGCTGGTACGATCTGATTGCAGGGGCCATGCAGGAGATTGGGCGTCCCGCCGACGGGGATGATGGTTCGGGTGTCCTGGAGTTGCGCGGAGAGCAGATTAAGCCGCCTGACCGGTGGGCATCTTCCAATGCTCATGCGCCCATCGATGTGCCGTTGCCATCGTGGGTGCAGTGTCCCGCGCCAGCGGAGCCATCCCCCCCATCACCCCTTGTTCCCTCCAAACCCGAAGGACCGGAACCGCCAGTGCGTTCTCCCATGGGGCCGGATGACGGTGCCCGATTCCGACGTGGCCGCCTCATACACCGGCTCTTGGAACTCTTGCCCGAACTTGAACCTGGGGATCGGCCAGCGGCGGCAATGCAGCTTGTCTCCAATCCTCAGTGCGAGCTTAAACCGGAGGCCAGACAGGAGATCATCGACGTGACTCTCGCTGTGCTGAATGATTCCGAATTCGCACCGCTGTTCGGGCCAAACAGCCAGGCCGAAGTCGCGATTGCCGGCGTTGAAGGCGAATTCGTGATATCGGGACAGATCGACCGCCTGCTGGTCACCGACGAATCAGTGCTGATTATTGACTACAAGTCTGATCGGCCCGCCCCGGATACTGTCGACGGTGTTCCCCGGCCCTACCTGCAGCAATTAGCCGTCTACCGGGCGACGTTGGGCAAGATTTATCCCTCACGCCCAATACGTTGCGCGCTGCTCTGGACAGACGGACCGGACCTGATGGAGATCGATTCGGCACTGTTGTCTGCATGTGTGCCTTGACGCTCGGAAGCGGCGACCGTACATAATTAATCTCGAATTGCGGCGTGCCGCACCACGTGAACACCACCCATTGCCGGAGAGCACAATGACCGTCAGCCACATTACCGACGATTCCTTCGAGACCGATGTCATCGGCGCCGAACAACCCGTGCTCGTGGACTATTGGGCGGAATGGTGTGGGCCGTGCCGGCAGATCGCGCCGGCGCTCGAGGAAATCGCCGCTGAAATGGGCGGACGCGTTACCGTGGCAAAGCTCAACATCGACGAGAACCCGATGACGCCCACCAAGTTCGGCGTTCGGGGAATTCCCACCTTGATGCTGTTCAAAGGCGGCGAAGTTGCCTCCACCAAGGTGGGCGCGCTGCCCAAGGGCAAGCTCGTGGAGTGGCTGGAAGAAGAGCTCTAGGGCATTCGGCCCTCGGGGTAAGCCCCCTCACACGTCGGTCACGTGCCCCGCGCCAGAACCTGGCCGGCCAGGTAAAGCGAACCGCAGATCAAGACGCGGGCGGGTTCCGCTTGGTTCCTGCGCGCAATCGATTTGACGGCATCCTCCACGGAATTCGCGATTTGGGCATTGAGGCCGGACCGCTGCGCCGCTTCAGTCACGTCCGCTCCTGACCGGCTCGCCTGTTCTCCAGGGATTGGGACTCCATAGACCTCCTCAATCAGCTCTGCCTTGGCGAATGGCTCAAAGAAGGCCGATACGTCCTTGGTATTGAGCATTCCGGAGACGAGAAAGATCGGGCGTTGCGTTTTTTCCTCGTTTCTCCACTGGGTGAACGCGTCGGCAAGAGCTTGTCCCGCGGCCGCATTGTGTCCGCCGTCGAGCCATAATTCAGTATCGGCAGGTAGCATGTCGCGTAGAGGACCACGCTCGATACGCTGCAACCGACCGGGCCAATGCGCCGTTCGCAGACCGGCGCACAAACTATCTTCATCCACATCGAACCCCGGCATGGCTAGCAGCGCTACGGCTGCCATGGCCGCGTTGGCGAACTGATGCGGACCGGGTAGCCCCGGGCTGGGAAGCTCGACGTGGCGCGACCCCAATGTTAGCACCATTCCGCCGTTGCGACGCACCCGGCAGCTCCATTCAACGCCGCATCTCAGCAGGGGTGCGCCGACTTCCGCCGCCCGATCTGAAATCGGCGTCATGGCCACGTCGTCCTGCGGGCCGATGACCGCCGGGACGCCTGTCCTCAGGATGCCGGCCTTTTCTCCTGCAATGCCGGCCAGATCATCGCCGAGGAATTGCGTGTGATCGATCGAAACGGGGGTGATGACCGAGATGGCAGGGCGCTCAATCACGTTGGTGGCATCCAGACGTCCGCCCAGTCCGACTTCAAGCAGCAGGACGTCGGCTGGATGGCGCTCAAAGGCCCGCATCGCGGCCGCAGTGGTGATTTCAAAGAAGGTTATGGGTTCGGTTCCGTTGGCGGCCTCGCAGGCCTCCAGTGTTTCCTTGAGCTCCGTTTCCCCGATCGGCTGGATGCCACCGTCATTCTGGGCCAGGCGAATCCGCTCGTGAAAGTTGACCAGATGGGGGGAAATGTATGTGTGCACGCGATAGCCGGAGGCTTGCAGGGCCGCTTCGAGAAAAGCAATGACCGATCCCTTGCCATTGGTTCCCGCGACGTGCACCACGGGTGGGAGCTGCTTTTCAGGGTGATTCAGCGCGGCAAGCAACCGCTCAATCCTGCCAAGGGAGAGGTCGATCCTCTTCGGATGGAGGGCTTCCAGCCGATCGAGGACGGTACTACTGCTCTGAGGTTGAACCTCCATCCCCCGGCTCCGCAGTCTGGCTTATCGGTGCGTCTGGCGGCATCGCTGCCAAGGGATCCGAGATCTCAGCCACTTCCGCCGGCGCATTGGTTGCCATAGCGGGCAGTTCGCCGGCGATCTCGACATGGGTGAGCAGCGACAGGATGTGGACCAGCGTCGAACGCATGTCCCATCGATGAACCACGAGATCCAGCATACCGTGCTCGAGCAGATATTCAGCCCGTTGGAAGCCTTCGGGCAGGCTCTCGCGAATCGTGTTTTCGATGACCCGAGGTCCCGCGAATCCGATCAGCGCGCCGGGTTCGGCGATGGAGATGTCTCCGAGCATCGCATATGAAGCCGTAACACCGCCTGTCGTCGGGTCTGTCAGGATCGATATGTAGGGCAGACCGGCCTCGCGAACGTCTTCGACGGCGATGGTCGACCTGGGCATCTGCATGAGCGAGAGAATGCCTTCCTGCATGCGCGCGCCGCCTGCAGCGGCGACAACGATCAGGGGAGCGCGGCGGTTTACAGCTTCTTCTGCCGCCTTGATTAACGCTTCACCGACGGCCAGTCCCATGGAGCCGCCCATGAAGCCGAAATTTTGGGCGGCGATTATCGTCTCTACGCCACCCACACGGCCGACGGCAACCACCATGGCCTCCTGCTCTTCCGTCTTTGTGCGGCTCTCCTTCAATCGGTCGGCATACTTCTTCGAATCCCGAAATTTGAGAGGGTCTGACGCGACCTCGGGCACTTCTATTCGCTCGTAGACTCCGCCATCGAATAATTGACGGAGACGTTCGCTGGGTGAAAGCCGAAAATGGTGGTCACACTGCGGGCACACGCGATGGCTGGCTTCCAAGTCGCGATGGAACACCATTTGTCCGCAGCTGGGACACTTCTCCCAGAGGTTTTCGGGAGTCTCCCGTTTGCTGACCAGCGCCCGCAGCTTGGGTCGAACGAAGTTGGTGAGCCAGTTCACAGTTCTTACCGTCCTGCGCGTGCGTTGTGCACACCGTCGGCGAGTCCCTGTACCTGCGAAAGGAGTGCATCAACAAGTCCATTCTTGGCCTTGCCATCATCGTCGATGTTTTCGGCGATGGTGGTCACCAAAGCGGACCCCACCACGGCGCCGTCTGCCGCACGCCCGATCACGGCTGCCTGTTCGGGGGTCTTGATGCCGAAACCGACGGCAACGGGCAGCGCCGTGTGATGCTTGAGCCGCTCGACCGCTCCCGTCACCTGAGAAAGATCCGGAATCGCGGCCCCCGTGATGCCTGTGATCGAGACGTAGTAGACAAATCCCGAAGTATTGCTGAGTACGCGGGGCAGGCGTTTATCATCTGTCGTGGGCGTGGCGAGGCGGATAAAGCTCAATCCAGCATCCAGCGTCGGCAAACACAGCTCCGCATCCTCCTCTGGCGGCAGGTCGACGATGATCATTCCGTCGACCCCGGCATCCTTGGCTTCAGTCAGGAACGCCTGCGGACCAAATGAATAGATGGGATTGTAGTACCCCATCAGCACGAGTGGGGTCTCAGTGTTTTTCTTGCGGAATTGTCTCACCATATCCAGCACACGCCTGAGCGTGACACCGGCTTTGAGTGCCCGAAGTCCCGATAACTGGATGGCAGGCCCGTCTGCCATGGGGTCCGTAAAGGGAACGCCGAGTTCGATAACGTCTGCACCGGCGGCAGGTAAACCTTCGAGAATGGCGGCAGCCGTATCGAGATCCGGATCTCCCGCCATGACGTAAGTCACGAAACCCGCCCGATTCTCACTGGCGAGTTTGTTGAACCGCTGTTCGATTCGGGCGGTGCCGCTGTCCACGCCGGTCAAATCTGCACTCCCAAGGCTTCAGCCACCGTGAAGATATCTTTATCGCCGCGGCCGCACATGTTCATGAGGACAATGTGATCAGGAGATCGTTCAGGCGCGATCTTCATCACGTGCGCGAGGGCGTGTGCCGGTTCCAATGCGGGGATGATGCCTTCAATCTTACTGCAGAGTTGAAAGGCCTCGAGTGCTTCATCATCCGTGATCGACACATAGTTGGCTCGTCCCGAATCCTTCAGCCAGGAATGCTCGGGTCCGATACCGGGATAGTCGAGCCCTGCCGAGATGGAATGCGCCTCGAGGATTTGCCCATCATCGTCCTGAAGCAGATAGGTCCTGTTGCCGTGCAAGACGCCGGGTCGTCCGGCAGTGAGGCTGGCCGCGTGCTCACCCGTTTCGACACCCCGGCCCGCAGCTTCGACACCGAAAATCTCGACGTTCTCGTCGTCGAGGAAGGGATGAAACAATCCCATTGCGTTGGAACCGCCACCGATACAGGCAACCAGGGAATCGGGAAGGCGGCCTTCCGCCTCGCGCATCTGCTCCCGCGCCTCGTTCCCGATGACGGATTGAAAATCCCGAACCATCTCGGGATAGGGGTGCGGGCCGGCAACGGTGCCGATGATGTAGAAGGTTGAGTCGACATTGGTCACCCAATCACGCAGGGCCTCGTTCATGGCGTCCTTGAGCGTGCATGATCCCGACGTAACCGGAACGACCTCCGCGCCCAGCAACTTCATTCGGAAGACATTGGGTTGCTGACGTTCGATATCGACAGCGCCCATGTATACGGTACACGGTAATCCAAACCTTGCCGCGACAGTCGCTGCCGCGACGCCGTGCTGGCCGGCACCGGTTTCGGCAATGATCCGGGTCTTGCCCATGCGCCGGGCCAACAGGATCTGCCCGATACAGTTATTGATCTTGTGAGAGCCCGTATGGTTAAGCTCATCTCGTTTGAAGTAGATTTTAGCGCCGCCCAGGTGGTTCGTGAGGCGTTCAGCGAGATAAAGGGGACTCGGCCGGCCCGCATAGTGGGTGTTGAAATGCGTCAATTCGGCCTGATACTCCGGATCGGTTTTCGCTTTGTCGTAGGCTGCCTCCAGTTCGAGGATGAGCGGCATCAGTGTTTCGGCAACAAAGCGGCCGCCATAGATACCGAAACGGCCATCTTCATCGGGGCCGGCCCTGTAGGTATTGGGTAATTCGGAAACGTTGGTCATGTTCTCGTTCCGTTAGAGTGCTTTGATCGTTTCCAGGAAAGTCTCGATCTTAGAAGGGCTCTTGAAGCCAGGCCTGTCTTCGACCCCAGACGAAACGTCCACGGCGGGGGCACCGCTGATGGAAACAGCGTCGGCGACGTTCGCACAATTGAGACCTCCGGAGAGCATCCAGGGTTTCTTCCACGAGCAGCCTTCGAGCAAGTGCCAGTCAAATGCCAGGGCATTGCCTCCGGGTAGTGCTCCGGTCAACTCTTTTGGTGGTTTGGCGTCGAATAACAGCCAGTCCGCTGAGCCTTCAAATTTTTCCGCCGTTGCAATGTCTGGTGCGCTCTCCACCTTGATCGCCTTCATGGTCGTGCAGCCGAACCTCTCGCGGAGCTGGCCGATTCGCTCGGGCGTTTCGCTTCCATGCAGCTGGAGCATGTCGAGATCCACAGCGTCGAGAGTCTCGGAAATCGTCTCGTCAGTCGCATCGACGAACAGGCCGACCCGCGTGATTTCCGGAGGCAATTCCTCTACCAGTCTCGCCGCGTCTGTGGGCGCAACGTAGCGGGGCGAAGGAGGGTAGAACACAATACCAATGAAATCCGCCCCGCCGGATACCGCTGCATCAACGGACTCGGGGGTATTGAGGCCACATATTTTTGCACTGACTGTCATCGTCAATCTCTACGCATTACGTGCCCAAGTATAAAACCCAGTGTCCAATCGTTCGATTTCCGCGGGTGCCGCCAATTCATCCGCAGTGATCCGATCCATCATTCGCTGAAATGCGGGTCTGGAGACGACTCCGGCGCCAAATTGGCGAGCGGTTATACCACGAATAAATTGTCCGTCATCGTGTCTGTGAAAACCAACTAACTTGCCAGTTCATGCGACGACGTTGCCAAACTCCGTGGCTGCTGGGTGGCAGGGGTGGGAATAACACTGTCCTGGACCCCAGGCACGGGAAGCTGCTGGGCGTCTACTTTCTCGCGAAGCGCAGCGATCTCGGTTTCCAGCAGGGCATTGTGCCTTCGCAACTTCCTGGCATTGCGACGCGATTGCCGTCCCGAGAACCATGCCGACAGCCCGCCGACAATGAGCCCGAGCAGAATGGATGACAGAACAATCGCAAACACGGGTGCCGTAAGTCCGAATGGGAGTGGGTCCAGGTTGATCTCCATGTCGTGCCGGTTCGCCGCCGCGAACGCCGCAACGACGACCAGGAGCGGCAGATAGAGCAGCCAGAAAAGAGCCTTCACCTTCGGGGATTCCCTATTTGTAAGCCGATCGAATTCTTCGATCATATCCCGAGAGCAGATTCATATGACATGGAATCGTTCGACGTGCCCATTCTCCGAGCCGCCCGGACGATCGTGACTCTGTCAGTTCAGTCTGTTCGCACAATCCAGCGGGGCTGGCTGGTACTACTGTTCAACTCCAGCCGAGTCGTTCAACCTTTCCCGGAGTTCTTTCCCGGTCTTGAAGAACGGAATGTGCTTCTCACCGACATGGACCGATTGACCGGTTCTGGGATTGCGCGCCGTTCGCGGTTGCCGCTGTTTGACGGAAAATGTGCCGAATCCACGCAGCTCCACTCTGTCGCCACGGGCTAGCGCCATGGAAATTTCATCGAAAATGGTGCTGACGATTCTCTCCACATCCCGTTGGAACAGGTGTGGATTCAATTCCGCGAGCCGCGCTATCAGTTCAGACTTAACCATGGGAGCCCCACGTTTCGGCCGTTCGCGCGCCCGCCTAACGGCAGGTCAGCCCTTCAAAACACGCTCTGAGGGTGCCAAAGAGAGATCAGCCCGTCAAGTGTAAGTCGTTCAGAAAGCGTTGTTTTTCCGATCACGCTCATGAATCTTTCGATTAATCTGCGCTTCGAATTGTCGATCTCGATCTTCAGCAACGGTAAGGCGGTGGAAAGGTTGTGTGTCTTGCTGAGCCATTCTCGTGCCTGCCGCCGTCCGCCGACCTCGTCGATCAGGCCCAGCTGCAGCGCCTGGCGTCCCGTGAAGAGTCTGCCGTCCGCGACCTGTTGAATTCTGTCTGCGGCAAGGTTCCGTCGGTTCGCGATGATGTCGACAAACCAGGCATGGGTATCATCGATGACGGCCTGAGTCGCGTCACGGGCTTCGTCGGTCATGGGTTCCAGGGGTGACGGGACGCTCTTCAACGGGGACGACTTAATCGCTTCTGCAGAGACTCCAATCTTTTCCAACAGGCCGGTGAACTGCGCCGTTTGGATCAGCACGCCGATTGAACCGGTCAAGGAACTCTCACCGGCTACGATATGATCAGTTGCCGCTGCGACCAGATACGCGGCGGATGTGCCGACGGTCTTGACGACGCCGACCACCGGCTTCCTCTCTGCGACAAGACGAATGTCGTGGTAAAGCGATTCACCTCCGATGGTCGTGCCACCGGGGCTGTCGATATTGACGATCAGGGCCTTGGCGCGACCATTCTCGGCGACACGCTGCAGCAATTCGCTTCGAAGATCATCATCCACAATAAGGCCGGTTACCCCGATCTCGGCGATGTGATCCCTGCCGGTTACCAGGTCGACACGAAACAGCGCGATGAAAGCAAGCGTTATGACGGCGGCAAGGGCCGCAAGCCGCCATAAGGTGAGGCGGCGCTTCAAGCGCCGGCGATCAAGAATTGCGTCGGCATCGAGAGACATTGCATTACCTCTCGTTCGGTCGGCGGGCCTTACGCGTTAGCAGACCCAAGCGCCAAGCCCCGAGGAGAAGACCGCTATTTATTGGAGCCGGGTTCTTCCTCTGACTCGGTGTCGGACTCTTCAGCGTCGGAAGGCTCGGATTCAGCCTCGGCCTCTTCTGGCGCGGCGGCCGCCTCCTCAGCCTCCGGCTCGGCATCTTCCACCGCAGATTCTTCCTCAGAAGCGGCTGTTGCGCTCGATTCTTCTGTGTCGGTTTCGCTCTGCGCTGCTTCGGCTTCACGAGCGCGGCTAATTGCCGCTCCCAGGATATCTCCCAAACTCGCACCGGAATCCGAGGATCCGTACTGCGCCATCGCTTCACGCTCGTCCGCAATTTCCAGAGCCTTGATCGATAGCGTGACGCGCCGGGAATCCCGGTCGATACTCATGATGGTCGCGTCGACCTTGTCTCCGACGGCGAAGCGCTCGGGACGCTGTTCGGAACGGTCACGAGAAAGATCGGCCTTGCGGATGAAGCCCTGCAGGTCGTCCTCGAAACTGACTTCGATGCCGCCCGTGGCGATCTCAGCCACCGTACAGGTTACGGTGTCGCCCTTCTTGAACTTGTCGATGCCAGTGAAGGGGTCCTGCAATAGCTGCTTAACGCCGAGGCTTACCCGTTCCTTTTCGATATCAATGCTCAGTACCTTGGCACGAACGATATCGCCTTTGTTGTACTGGCCAATCACCTCTTCGCCGGCCCGATCCCAGTCGAGGTCGGAGAGGTGCACCATGCCGTCGATGTCGCCGGTCAAGCCGATGAATATTCCAAACTCGGTGATGCTTTTGACTTCGCCCTCGACTTCGCTTCCTTCCGGATGAAGTGCGTGGAACTCGTCCCAGGGGTTCTCGGTGCACTGCTTGATGCCCAGGCTGATCCGGCGCTTCACAGGATCGACATCGAGAACCATGACCTCGACTTCCTGGCTTGTGGAAACGATCTTGCCAGGATGGACATTCTTCTTGGTCCAGCTCATCTCCGATACGTGGACCAATCCCTCGACGCCCGGCTCCAACTCCACGAACGCGCCATAATCGGTGATATTGGTCACGCGGCCCTTGAGTTTCATGTCGACGGGATATTTCCCCTCGACACCATCCCACGGATCCGCTTCCAGCTGCTTCATGCCGAGGCTGATGCGCTGAGTCTCGGGATTCAGTCGAACAACCTGCACCTTCACGGTTTGGCCGATCTGTACGGCCTCACTTGGATGATTGATGCGTCGCCATGCCATGTCGGTGACGTGGAGAAGTCCGTCTACGCCTCCGAGGTCGACAAAGGCACCGTAGTCGGTGATGTTCTTGACGACTCCATCGAGGACTTGGCCCTCGTGGATGTTGGCGATCAACTCCTGGCGCTCGGCGGCGCGAGCCTCCTCCATGACGGCTCGGCGGGAAACGACGATATTGCCGCGCCGCCGGTCCATCTTGAGAATTTGAAATGGTTGCGGTTGTCCCATCAGGGGTGCGATGTCCCTCACGGGTCGAACGTCCACCTGGCTCCCAGGCAGGAAGGCGACGGCGCCCGAAAGGTCGACCGTAAATCCACCTTTCACCCTGCCGAATATGACGCCGCTGACGTGTTCATCCTTGGCAAACGCGTCTTCGAGTTTCTCCCAGGCCTCTTCGCGCCGGGCTTTCTCGCGGCTTAGCACTGTTTCCCCGTTGAGATTCTCCATGCGCTCGAGATAGACCTCGACGGTGTCGCCTATTCCGACTTCGGGTGGCTGACCTTGAACAGAGAATTCCTTGAGGGGGACCCGACCTTCGGATTTCAGCCCAACATCGACGACCGCCATATCATTCTCGATAGCGATGATTGTGCCGACGACAACCGTTCCGACCAGGTCGTCTCTATTACCGAAGGATTCTTCGAGAAGTGCGGCGAAGTTCTCTTTATTGTCGGCGGTGGTCCCGCCGGTCTCGCCTGCCGTGTCCGTCATTCCGTCTCCTGTTGTGCGATCCCATCAACGCACGAATGATATTGCATAGCGGAACCACCCCGCCGCGCTGCCGGCATTCGCCAAGGGCGATGTTTTTACAGGCATTTTCACGGCTGGCGTAGGCGCTAAGCACAAAGCTCAGTTGCTTGACCCTGAAATATAGACCTTCAGAGCTGCAAAGGCTGCGTCTATAGACAAATTCGTCGTGTCTAGCAAGTACGCGTCCTCGGCAGTTTTAAGAGGTGACTCGCCGCGATTGGTGTCTCGTGCGTCCCGCTCGCGTGTCATCGCCAACACCTCTTGCTCGGTAACCGTATCGCCCTTGTCGCGCAATTCGAGGAAGCGACGATGCGCGCGCGCCTCTGGCGACGCCGTAACGTAGACTTTGAAGTCGGCATCGGGACACACCACGGTACCGATGTCTCGGCCATCCAACACGGCGCCCTGGGCGCCGCCGGGAGGCGTTTGGGCGAAGCTGCGCTGAAAGCCGACGAGCGCCTGACGGACTTCGGGAATCGCGGCGACCTTGGATGCAGCCAGACCGACGACCTCGGTCTTCAGCTCAGAATTAGTCAGTTCATTCGGATTCAGTGATTTCGCAGCCTTTTCTGCGGCCTCCCGGTCCGCTGGATCATCGCCGTTCCGCAGCATCTTCAATCCTACAGCGCGGTAGAGTGAGCCTGTATCCAGCCAAGCCAGGCGGAAGTGTTCTGCCACCAACCTGGAGAGCGTCCCTTTGCCGGAGGCGGCAGGGCCATCAATCGCGATGATCATTCGGTGGCCACGGCGGAGGTGTGAATCTCAGCGCCGAGTTCATTCATGATTTCAACGAACTCAGGGAAACTTGTACCAATAGTCTGGGCATCGCTCACCGTGATCGGATTTTCCGCGGCCATGCCCAGCAAGAGAAACGACATGGCAATTCTATGGTCGAGATCACTCGAGATGTCTGCGCCTCCGGCGATCGAACCCCCTGAACCGCGAACGGTGAATCCGTCATCAAATTCTTCGACGGTTACACCACAGCGCTGCAGTCCCACCACCATGGCCGAGATGCGATCACTCTCCTTCACTCTCAGTTCACGCACGCCACGCATGACGGTGGTCCCTTGAGCCACTGACGCTAATGCACCCAGGACCGGGTATTCATCAATCATGGTCGGAGCGCGTTCAGGCGGAACTTCAATGCCTGACAGGCCGACATGCCGAATGCAGACATCCGCCACGGGCTCACCGCACTCGGTGCGATTGCGCGACAGTTGAACCTCTGCACCCATGTCCCGCACCGTGTCGAGAAACCCGGTGCGCAGGGGGTTGATGTTCACGTTTTCGACCGTGATGTCCGATTCGGGAATCATCAGGGCAGCCGCTAGGAGGAATGCTGCCGAGGATGGATCCCCGGGCACGGAGATGGGTCGGCCCGTCAATTCGGGTTGTCCCTCAATCGTTATCTTTCTGCCGCCATTCGCCGCGTCATCAATCGAGACAGTCGCGTCGAAGTACGACAGCATCCTCTCAGTGTGATCACGGGTCGGTGCGGGCTCGATCACCGTAGTTCGCCCCGTCGTGTTCAGCGCGGCCAGGAGAACGGCCGACTTTACCTGAGCGGATGCGACCGGAAGCTCATAGTCGATCGGTAAAGGTGTTGCAGCACCTCGCACCATCAACGGCAAGAGGCCATCGTCTCTGGTAGATATCTCGGCTCCCATGCGCTCCAGCGGGACGACGACGCGTTTCATCGGCCTCATCGAGAGGGACGAATCTCCCGTAAAGTGCGTGACGATATCCTGGGTGGCGACAGCACCCATGAGCAGCCGTGCACCCGTCCCGGAGTTTCCGAGATCGAGCACGGAGGAAGGTTCGTGGAATCCTCCGACGCCACAGCCAAAGACGGTGCGCGAGGTCGGGCTGTCCGCCAGGATCTCTGTCCCGAGCTGACGCAATGCTGCCTCCGTCGCGGCCACGTCTTCTCCTCGGGAGATACCGGTGATCTCCGTCTTGCCGATGGCAAGCGCCCCGAGTATCAGGGCGCGATGGGAGATCGATTTGTCACCGGAAACCCGGGTTGTACCGGTAAGAGATCGGGCGCGATGGGAAGCGAGCGCTTTCAATTTCGGCCTGCACAAGAATGAAGTGATGGCAATCCGGCTGCGGAGTGGTGCCTCACGAACCCGGGAGGGATGTTTGCAGTTGTTGCAAGAATTTTCCCTGGACGATTCGCAGCCACCCGGCAATCCACAAAACTTTTGACAGGTTGGCTCGTTCGTGGCAATTGGGACACCCCCAATTTCGAAGACCCTCTGAATTTTTTGAAGTGACCAGGAGTTATCCGCGTGTCCAAACCTGAATGGGGTGAAAAGCGGGAATGCTCAGAATGTGGGGCTCGCTTTTACGATCTCAAGCGTGACCCAATCGTCTGCCCGAAGTGCGATACGCAATTCGTGGTCGTCGTTGAGAAGTCTCCGCCGCCGCCGCCCGAGGAAAAACCAGCTCCGGCCGCCTCACCGACACCGGCCGAAAGCGCCGATGAGTCTAAGGCGACAGAAGGAGATGACGAGGTTGGCGAACTCGCAGACATCGAAATTGAAGAAGCCGATAACGCCGACGACGACGGCGACGATCTGATCGAGGATTCGGTTGAACTCGATGAAGATGACGACATGTCAGATGTACTCGACGGTGCGATCGACGAAACGAAGACTGCGGAGTAAACGAGCAGCGGGTAGCGGTGACGCACGCGAAATAGCACTCGGGGCCATAGCTCAGTTGGGAGAGCGCTTGAATGGCATTCAAGAGGTCGGGGGTTCGACTCCCCCTGGCTCCACCAAACAGTCGAGGGGTTAGGTCGGAACTGGCCTGACCCCTTTGCTTTTGGGTTGCCCAACGAATCGGGCCGGGCCGATTATCGCGAATGTCTGATTGGATGTAGTGGCGTTCCAGGCAATCCGCGCTGGGTCTGGAGCCGTAGAACGGAGGATACGCGCTTGAAGCGGCAGTCTCCAATTCCGGATCCTGTAGTGGCAGATATCCAATTACCTTCGTATTGCGACGTTGTTGTCGTCGGTGCCGGAATTGCCGGTGCTAGTACGGCGCTCGCGTTGGCGGATGCTGGACTGCGCACGGTGCTTTGCGAAAAGGGCATCGTGGCGGGTGAGCAATCCAGCCGGAACTGGGGCTGGGTTCGCAAAATGCACCGCGATCCACGCGAACTGCCATTGATGCTGGAGTCGCTGAGGATCTGGGAGGGGTTTGAAAAGACCTTGGACGTGGACACCGGATTTCGTCGTTCGGGCATTGCCTACCTCTGCAGGACTGCTGCGGATGTGGAACGCTACGAGGACTGGCTTGAACAGGTGCGGGAATTTCAGGTCGATTCTCGTCTTGTTTCAAGGGCGGAGATCGACCACGTGTTGCCCGGGTGTCAGGGCGACTGGCAGGGCGCGTTCTATACCCCGACCGATGCCAGAGCGGAGCCTCAAAAGGCGACCCCCGCAATCGCCCGGGCGGCGCAACGCCTTGGCGCCAGTGTGGTAACCAATTGCGCCGTACGCGGGGTTGAGACGACCGGCGGACGTATATCCGGTGTCGTGACAGAGCGAGGGCACATCGCCTGCGACTCGGTGGTCGTCGCGGCGGGTGCCTGGTCCGGCCTGTTCTGCAGAAGTTTGGGGGTGCGCTTCCCGCAATTGCATGTCGTGTCTTCGGTCTTACGAACGGAAGCATTCGACGGCGGGCCGGAGACCGCTGCCTGGGGCCAGGATTTCGCCTATCGCAAGCGATTGGATGGGGGTTACAGCGTGGCCAACGGTGGTTGGAATGATGTGGATCTGGTGCCCGACAGTTTCAGGTTTGCGAGGCAATTCATGTCGGCGTTGAGGAACGAGTGGGGCAGCCTGAGATTTCGACTCGGTCGAGCGTTTATAGACCAGGCCCGTCAACCCAAGTCATGGGAATTGGATGAGATCAGCCCGTTCGAGCGGGTAAGGATTCTAGACCCGGCCCCCTCCCAGGAGGCCTTGGACTCCGCACGCAAGGCACTGTCCCGGACCTTCCCGATATTCGAGAACCGGATCGTCGAACAAGGATGGGCGGGAACCATTGATGCAACGCCCGATGCCGTACCGGTTATCTCGGAAGTGACATCTCTGAGCGGCCTGTTTCTGATCTCCGGATTTTCCGGTCATGGATTCGGTATCGGTCCCGGTGCCGGATATCTGATGTCGGACCTGGTTCGCGGTGAATCTCCCCGCGTCGATCCAAAACCTTTCCGGTTTTCCAGGTTCAGCGACGGTTCGCCCTTGAGACCGATGTCGCGATCCGTCTGATCGAGAATTCGGGTAAGCCGCGGCAAATTCTGGTTCTGCGCGTTCGCCGCGCCATGGCCGTGTGGGGCAAACTCCCGGATCAAATGCGTCAGTGAGGCCGGGAGACGCGCATCAACGTGTAGCGGTCAGCCGTTTCGATCACCACATCGACGATCTTGCCGTCCCTGAGCACAGTCATGCCGACCCGCGTGCCCGCGTCACCGGCACACCACACTTTGCGGTACATGTCTGCCAGGCCTTTGACGGGATGGTTGTCCACCCGAAGGATGACGTCGAGTTGCTCCAACCCGGCCCGCTCTGCTGGTCCGTTCGAGTAGAGACCGGCGACGATCAGATGCCCCGAACTTTCCGTCGTGAACATGCCGAGCCAGGGCCGGGATTCTCGATTGGCGCGCCCCAGTGTCACGAGGTCGTGATAAACCGGATGTAAGAGGTCAATCGGCACGAACATATTGCCCGGTTCGTGCTCATCAGGTGTTCTGGTTTCCTGGACGAACAGCGACCCGATCCCCACCAGGCGGCCGTCCTTGTCGATCAGGGCCGTTCCCCCCCAGTTTGGGTGCGGTGGGCTGGTAAAGATCGCTTCGTCGAGCAGGTATTCCCAATATCCAGCGAACTCACGCTTCGCGACAACCTGGGCGGCGATCGCGCCGCCACCGTCCGCGTGTCCTGCGACAACCACAGGGTCTCCGGGCATGACGGTGCCCGCCTCGCCGATCTCGACGGGCGCGACACCAAGGGGCGCGAGCGCTCGAATCAAGCCGAAACCCGTCTCGTAGTCGTACGCGACCGTCTCCCCCGGGATTTCCTCGCCGTGCGCCGTCTTCAAGGTGATCGCAGTGGCCTCACTGATGAGATATCCGATGGTTAGCACGAGACCGTGCTCGTCGATGATGACGCCATTGCCGGCGCGCTCAGTTCCCAGTGTCTGGGCGGTCATGGCGTCGGCCGGAATCTCCGCACTGAGTGATACCACCGCATCACTCACTGCATCGAGACTGAAGCCAAGATCTTCGGGATTGGGTCGCTCCAGCGTGCCCACCCCCAATTGAATATGGGCGATGCTATCCAGTCGATGCCCGTTGCTCCGGGTGATCTTTGCCATGTTTGTGAAAACTCCGGTTTCGGTAGGACGGCCATGTTACCGCGCCGTCCATGAGTCGGCGAGACCGTAAACCTTTATGTGAGTCATGTGGTGCCTGTCCAAGGGAATTGGCAGCGGGACTGCAAATTTTGACCTCTTCGGGGTTGGGCGTTGAAGTCAGGTGAGCGAAGGTATGCCTTCATAATTTCGTGACCCGAGGGAATTTATGATTCGGGGATTGAAATTGTTCGAATTGCCACCTAAATCACCAATCGCTCCGGTGTGGCACTCACGGACCACGAGTGCTAAAAGGGGCACCGCATTTCCAGGCGGCGCAAAAAACATACAGTTTCTTGGACGCGCGGGGAGGACTAAGAAGCGCCATGACGACAATGGTCGCCATCAAGAATTTGACCAAGAGGTTCGGTCACCTCTTGGCAGTTGACGACATCAGCCTTGAGGTCGCGCAAGGGGAAGTCCTTGGATTTCTGGGTCCCAACGGGTCCGGCAAATCAACGACCATGAAGATGGTCACGGGATTCCTTACGCCGACATCCGGGACGGCAGAGGTTTGTGGTGTCGATGTACTGGACGATCCTATACAGGCACAACGCCACATCGGTTACCTTCCCGAGGGCGCGCCTGCTTATGGTGATATGACACCGGAAGCGTATTTGGGGTTCATCGCCGATGTCCGCAGGCTGTCCGGAGAACTCCGTCGGTCGGCCATATCTCGGGCCGTGGAACT
>DEBC01000041.1:0-2703 GCA_002348365.1 Alphaproteobacteria bacterium UBA2966
CCCTCGGCATCCGGATTAACTGTATCGCGCCGGGAAATGTCGAGACGCCAATGTTGAAGCAGGGGACGGGCGACGCGGAGTCCTGGGCGCGGAGGCAGGAAGCGCAGCCAATGAAGCGTTTCGGTCAGCCGGAGGAGCTGGCCAACGCGATTCTATTTGTGGCCTCCGACGAGGCTTCTTGGGTCAGTGGCGTTACCATCATCGTCGACGGCGGCAAGTGGGCCGCCCTTCAATAGAATTAGTAGGAAGACATGGCTCCGAAGGTCGAGCCTCCCATCCGCTTCGGCGTGTTGAGTTTTGCGATGTATCACGCGAACTTCTGGTCGCGGGCCGTCGCGGATTCGGAGCTGGCAGAGTTTGTCGGTATCTGGGATGACGATCCCGAACGCGGTAAAGCAGCTGCCAAAGAATATGGCACCGAGTATTGGGCAGACCTGGATGCTCTTCTGGATGCCTGCGATGCCATCGCGATCACATCGGAGACACTAAATCACGTCGAACTTGCCGAACGTGCCGCGGCCAAGGGCTGCCACATGCTGCTCGAAAAGCCCCTGGCGACAACAATGGAGGGTTGCGATCGAATTGAGGCGGCCGTGCAGCAGGCCGGCGTTTCATTCATGCAGAGCTTCCCCAAGCGCTTCGATCCCGTGAACCACGAGCTGAAGCGCCTGGTCGACGATGGAGAACTCGGCCGAATCACGCTCATGCGTGTGCGCCACGGCCATCTCTACGGTTTGATGAGCGGTGCGGCCCATTCAGGCTGGCCAGAGGATCCCATCCTTTCCGGCGGCGGATCCCTGCTAGACGAAGGCGTCCACGGAGCCGACTTCATCCGCTGGATGTTCGGGGAAGCCGATGCTGTGACGGCGGCAATCTCTTACCCCATGGGCCACGAGGTGGAGGACCTGGGCGTCGCCATTTTTACTTTTGAGAACGGTCTGATCTGCGAACTTGCGGCGAGCAACACTTTCGCCGCGGGAGACAATTCAGTCGAGATATTCGGTACCAAGGGGACCGCGGTCTTGAGCGGTATCGACCTCGCTTCTCGAGACGTGACGGATGGCGCCTACTTGAAGGTGTGCCATCTTTCGGAAGGGAACCTGCAAGACGTGACGACTCGGCAATGGACAATCTCGGATATCGTTCCCCGATTCAAGACGACGCCCCAGTTCCATCAGCAGAACCCCATTCAATTCATTGAAGCTTTGGTTCAGGGCGTTGAGCCGCCGAATACCATCGAAGACGGCAGGCTTTCACTGCAGATGATCCTGCTTGCATACGAATCGGCAATGACAGGTCAAAGGGTGCCGATTCCCAAATAGGGATTGAACCCGAAATTTGCATTGCCTTTCCGATAGTCAATGCCGTGTAATTGCTTGTTCAACATTCGCTCCACAGTCGTTCATCAGTTTGGGGGCGTCACAAGGGAGGAGTCATGAGCAAGATCAAGAAGAAGGGCCTGTCTCGGCGCGATGCTCTTAAGACAACGGCTGCCGCGGCGGCAGCCGGCGCAGTCATCACCGGTTTTCCGGCGTTGACGCGCTCAGCGCAACAGAAAAAGTTTCTGAGGCCCATCGTTGCGGGCCTGAACGGCCGTGAAGGCGATCCGTCCTACATCTCCGTTTCAGAAGTCCCCCGCATTCTCGCCGAGAAGTACGACATCGAGGTGAAGTTCGATGTCCATCACTCGTCGACACTGGGGACGGACCTATCGCAGCTCGAGGCCGTGCAGACTGGTTTCATCGACATCACGAGCAACGTGACGGCGCAGTTCTCGAAGTTCAACAATGCGTTTGACTTTGTCGATTTGCCTTATGTCATCACCAGCTGGGATCAATACCTGAACGTGGCCAAGAGCGACGTCTGGAAGCAGCAGGCCGCGAAATTCGAGAGCAATGTGCCGGTCAAGGTGCTGCCCCCTGTGGGCGCCGGTGGTTACCGCCTGTTGTGGAACAACGTGCGGCCATTGCCGGACCCCAGCAAGGTCGACGGTCTCAAATTCCGCACCGTGACCTCGCCGATCGCCATCGAGCTGTCGAAGGCTTGGGGCGGGAATCCGACGTCCATTCCGTGGTCCGAGACCTATACCGCGCTGCAACAGGGCGTGGTGCAGGGTTTCCACGTGCAGCCGATCTGGACATTCAAGTTCAACATGTTCGAGGTCTTGAAATACGCAACAGAGGTGAAAGCGATCTTCGGCATCCAGTTCCAGGTCATGAACATCAATACGTGGAACGCGATTCCCGAAGATATCCAAGGCCCGATGATGATGGCCTTCCAGGAGGCCGCCGACATGGGTAACCAGGCGGATCGTGATTCCGAGGATGGTTTCAAGGACAAGCTCCGCGAAAAGGGCATGGAAATCCATACTCCGTCCGCCAAGGAAATGGCGGAATGGCGCTCCCGGGGCGAGGGTATCTGGGAGAAGGTCGGTGTCGGTTCGAGCATCGACAAGAACCTGGTCGACGCAGTCGCGAAGATGGGTTAGCGCGCCAGCTTTGTTTTGTTCGTTCGAAAGGCCCCGCAAACGCGGGGCCTTTCTCCTAGGCGCAGTTGCCATGCCTGAACGCGCATGACAGTCTTCGCTCTGGAATTGAGGGTCGCTTGGTTGCCTGTCAAATAACATGAACAGCTCCGTATCCTTTTTCGACCGCATCATGAACCGGCTCGAGGCCATCTCGTGCGGATACGAAGCCTTCCTGA
>DEBC01000041.1:3003-20086 GCA_002348365.1 Alphaproteobacteria bacterium UBA2966
CGGCTCGAGGCCATCTCGCGCGGATACGAAGTCGTCCTGAAGGTATTCGATTCGATCGCTCAATGGCTGGCGATTGCCCTGGTCGGGGTCATTGCCGTCGCCATGATTCTGCAGGTCTTTTTCCGCTACGTGGTCAATTCTTCCCTGAGCTGGTCCGAAGAGCTCAGTGTCTGGTCACTGGTTTGGCTCGTGTTCATCGGTTCGGTGGTGCTGATCCGAAACTGGGAGCACATCAACATCCCGACTTTCGTCAACTGGCTGCCGCTCAAGATGAGGCCGTATGTCATTCTCTTGGCCAAGGGACTGTCGCTGGCTTTTCTGGTCACCATGACGTACCTCGGTTTCGAGATGATCCTGTTCGGATTTCATGCGGATGCGCCGGTCCTGCATCTTTCCACCAAGTGGGCCAAGCTTTCGATACCGGCGGGAGGAGCGCTGATGTGCTTCTTCACTGTCGGCGTGTTGCTTAAGGATTGCATCCGGCTTTTCCGGGGGGACTACCAACACTTCGCTGATCAGGGGAACCCCGGGCTCGAGTAGGCGCCCACAGGTCAATCGGAACTCAGACCACATGGAACTCGTCGGTACCTACCTGTTCATCCCATTTGCAGTCATGCTGGTGATTGGGGTTCCCGTCGGAATCTCTCTCGGCCTTGCCTGTGCCGTGTTCATATTCTTCTCCGGCTGGGGCCGCCCGCCGATGCTACTGGTGACGGAGATGTATGTCGGCGTTGCTCTGTTTGCCTTGCTCGCGCTACCGATGTTCGTGCTCACTGGAGAACTCCTCAACAGGTGCGAGATCACGGACAAGCTGGTCAGATTCGCCCAGCTCCTTGTCGGCTGGATTCGTGGTGGTCTGGCCCACGTCAACATCGTGACCTCAATGTTCTTTGCCGGAATCTCCGGCTCGGTGCTGGCCGATGCGGCGTCGCTCGGACCCATTCTCATTCCGGCCATGATCCGGGAACGGTTTCCGGCTGACTTTTCCGCTGCGGTCACCGCATCGAGCGCCGTCATCGGTGCCATCATTCCGCCCAGCACGGTGGCTATCATCATCGGCAGTCAACTCGAGATCTCCATCGGTGGCCTATTCGCTGGCGGCATCATTCCGGGTGTCCTCGTAGGACTGGCGCTGATGATCACGTCGTGGTTCATCAGTTGGCGCAATGATTACGGCGAAGTCCACAAGTTCGCGGGTCCTGTCGCCATCGTCAAAAGTTCGGGGTCGGCGTTTCCGGCTTTGTTGATTCCGGTGATCATCCTCGGCGGGATTCTGGCGGGCGTGTTCACGCCAACAGAGGCCGGCGCCGTTGCGGTCTTCTACACGCTGATCATTGGGACGTTCTATTACCGCACGCTGGATTGGCCGAAATTACGTGCATCAATGATTGCGACGGCAAAGGTCACCGCTTCTGCATTGTTCATCGTCGCCGTCGCATTGGTGTTCAGTCGCATTCTGACGTTTTTCCGAATCCCGGAAGAGATCCTCAATCTGCTGCTGTCGATTTCCACGAACAAGATCGTCATCGCATTGATCATCATCGGGTTCTTCCTGGTAATGGGCACGTTCATGGATGCCGTCGCCAACATGATTATCTTGGGACCGTTGCTGATGCCGGTCGCGGTGTCGCCGTTGGGTCTGGGCATGGACCCAATTCAGTATGGATTGTTCCTGGCTGTTGGTTTGCTGCTCGGACTCATCACGCCTCCGTTGGGATTGCTCTTGTTCATTTGCGGGCCCATTGCGCGGGTTTCCCTCGAGCGCACGGCGCTCGCGGTGCTGCCATTCCTGGCGGCCGAACTGGTCGTGCTCCTGCTCATCGTTTTTGTGAAACCGGTGACTATGGCCATTCCCAATGCTCTTGGCCTGGGGTGACATCTTTGGTTGTCGGCGAGTCCTGATCGACATATGTTAGAGAGGGATTCAACAACGGAAAGGAGGTGATCCAATGTCGAGTGATATGTGTGCTGTGTCGATCAGCCTTGGTGGCCATCACGGGCAGAGGAGCAACCTCTTCAGCCGGTGCTGACACCGGATCAAGTGATCAGGGCTATCGACAAGCCCATTCACGGAAAGGCGGCCTTCGGGTCGCCTTTCTTTTTGATCGATGGCACGGTTTGACCTGTCTCTCCGGCCCCTGATAGACACAGGCTCGTAAACGGGGAGAAGAACATGGCGCCAGTCGATCAAAAGTCCGTTGTCCCGCCGCCCGTCACCGGCGACCGGCCTCTGAAACGGGTCGTGTCAATGACGGGGGCCTACGGCCTGCGAAATTTCACGGTCAAGGATATCCGGGACCTGAAAGGAGTGCGGCAGTTAGTAGAGACCTTGCCGTTCCTGCCAGAGGAGGCGGCAGCGGCAGAGGCGGGGGGGATCGACACAATGAAGGTCCGATTTGATCCCAAGGCACCTCGGCCGACACATGAGCTCCGCCAAGCAGCGCCCCACACGTTTATGAATTACGCCATGTCGCTGACTGCGTACGCCAGCGAGACAGAGGCTTTGCGAGCCGCTTTTGATGCCATGGAGGGGGGGGCAGACTCGATCATGTGCCAATGGAGCCCTCATTTCATCGAGGCGGTGGCGTCGGCCGGTGTTCCCATTCAAGGACATGTTGGGTTGGTTCCCCGCAAGAGTACCTGGACAGGAGGCCTGCGCGCGGTAGGCAAGACTGTGGATGAGGCATTGCAAATCCATCAAGACATGAAGGACCACGAGAACGCAGGTGCCTGGGGGGTTGAGTGTGAGGTGATTTCGGCGCCAATCATGCGGGAGCTTTCCAAACGGACCACCCTGGTCACCTCATCGATCGGTTCTGGATCGGGAGGTGATATCCAGTTTCTCTTCGCTCAGGACTTGCTCGGCGATGGCAAACCACCATTTCCCCGTCACGGTAAGCAGTACTGCGATCTATATGCCATGCGCCAGAAGATGCAGGAGACGCGAATTGCGGCGTTCAAGGAATTCGTAGCCGACGTACAGAGCGGTGCATTCCCTGGCCCTGAACACACGGTTGATGTCGGCCAGGATGTCGTCGACGGATTTCTCGAGGCGCTGGAGGGTTAGGGAGCGCCCGGTTGGGTTCGTAACCAGCATGATGGTGCGATGACCATCGACGTTGCATTTTGCGAATTGGCGGCGTCCGATCGAGAAGCGGTTCTCGACCTGATGCGTGCCTATTACGCGGAAGACGGTCACGAATTCTCGCAGGATCGCGCAGCTGCGGCCATTGATGAAATTATCTCCGGTAATGCCCTCGCGCGACTTTGGCTGATCCAGGGTAGCGGCGACGTTGTCGGCTACGTCTGCATCACTCTCGGCTTTTCACTGGAGGTGGGCGGGAGCGATTTCTTTCTGGATGAACTCTTTGTTGTTCCGGAGGCACGTGGCCAAGGTGTGGGCCGAGCAGCGCTGGATTTCATCGAAGAAGAAAGCCGAAACCTGGGCGCGCGACGGATATGCCTCAAGGTTGGGCTGCACAACGCAGCTGCACGGGAAATTTATTCAGCGCGGCAATGCCACGAGCACGATCGGCATCTGATGTCGAAGTGGCTCAAGGGCTCTGGACGACCTAGCTCGAGAACGCGGAAATACCTGTTTGGGCGCGGCCCAGGACCAGGGCATGGATGTCGTGGGTCCCTTCCAGCGTGTTCACCACCTCCATATTCATGATGTGCCGGATCACACCGAATTCGTCCGAGATCCCATTGCCTCCCAGCAAGTCTCGGGCGGTGCGTGCGATCTCCAGAGCCTTGCCCACGTTGTTGCGCTTGACCAATGAGATCATCTCTGGCGTGGCACGCCCCTCATCCGACAGTCGGCTGATACGCAGTACCGCCTGGAGACCGAGAGAGATCTCGGTTTGCATATCGGCAAGCTTTCGTTGAACGAGCTGGGTGGCCGCCAATGGGCGACCGAATTGGTTGCGATCGACGGTGTACTGTCGTGCGGTGTGCCAGCAGAACTCTGCGGAGCCCATGACACCCCAGCCAATGGCGAAACGCGCACGTGTCAGGCAGGAGAGCGGTGCCCGCAGACCGCGGCCTTCGGGCAAACGGTTCTCTTCAGGGATATAGACGTCATCCATGACGATCTCACCTGTCGGTGAGGCGCGGGCACCAAATTTTCCCTGGATGGGCGGTGTTTCCAATCCATCCATGCTGCGCTCCGCAAGAAACCCGCCGATCTTGCCATCATCGTCCTTCGCCCAAACGACCATGACGTGAGCGATGGGTGCGTGTGTGATCCACACCTTGTTACCACTGAGTCGATAACCGCCATCGACGGAGCGCGCACGTGCTTCCATGCCGGAAGGATCGGACCCGTGATTGGGTTCAGTCAGGCCAAAACACCCCAGCAATTCTCCTTTTGCCATGGCGGGCAGCAGGCGTTGCTTCTGTTCTTCGCTGCCAAATGCATGAATGGCGCCCATGGCAAGCCCGGAATGCGCGCCGACGGCCATTCGAAAAGCGGAATCGACGCGTTCGAGTTCGCGACCCACGACACCGTAGGCAACATGGCTCAACCCCGGGCAGCCGTATCCATCAAGCGTTCCGCCGAGGAAACCCATCTCCCCGAACTCGCGCATGATTTCCGAGTCGAACTGCTCGTGGCGGTTCCATTCGAGAATGAGAGGTGCCAGCCGGTCTTGGGCAAACCGGCGGGCACTATCTCGGATAAGGCGCTCTTCCTCGTCGAGCTGATCGTCGAGAAGGAGCGGATCGCTCCAGTCGAATGCGGCGTTCTCGCTCAACGCCTAGACGCGTTCAATGACAGCGGCGATGCCTTGTCCAACGCCAATGCACATGGAGACCAGTGCGTAACGCCCATTCTGGCGTTCCAGTTGACGGGCAGCCGTCAAGGCAATCCGTGGTCCGGATGCACCAAGCGGGTGTCCGATGGTGATCGCGCCGCCATTAGGATTGACTCGGCTGTCATCCTCGGCGACGCCGAGGCCCTTGAGGCAGGCGAGTACCTGCGCGGCAAACGCCTCGTTCACCTCGATGACGTCCATATCTGCCACCGTAAGGCCTGCTCGCTCCAGTGCCTTCTTGGCGGCAGGGACCGGCCCAAAGCCCATGGTGCGCGGTGGTACGCCAGCGACTGCTGACGAGACGATGCGCACCCGCGGCTCTGCACCGGCTTTTTCGCCGGCCTCGCGGCTCGCGACAATCATGGCCACGGCGCCGTCGTTGATGCCTGATGCATTGCCTGCCGTCGTCACGCCTTCCGGAAACAGGGGCCGAAGCTTGGCGAGGCCGTCAGATGTCGTATCCGGACGGGGATGTTCATCCTCTTCGATGGTCACATCGGGTTGCTTGCGTGAACCAGGAATGGTGACGGTCAGGATCTCGTCATCATAGAAGCCATCCGCTTTTGCGGCCGCGTATTTGGATTGAGACGCAGCGGCGAACACGTCGCAAGATTCCCGGGTCAGCTGGAACTCCATTGCGAGATTGTCTGCCGTCTGCGGCATCGTATCGTCGCCATGTTCATGCTCAATGCGCGGATTTGGAAAACGCGCGCCGAGTGAGGACTCGAAGGCATTGAAGGTCTTGGTGTAAGGCGATTCGGCTTTCCCGACAACGAAGGGCGCACGAGTCATGCTTTCCACGCCACCGGCGACGATGACGTCTGCCTCATTGCAGGTAATTGCGTGGGCTGCAGTGATGATTGCGTTCAGGCCACTGCCGCAATTGCGCTGAAGGACGGTCCCCGGAACCTCAACAGGCAGTCCCGCCAACAACGCGGCATGGCGCGCAACGCATCGGCTGTCTTCACCGGCCTGGTTCGCACAGCCGACGTGCACGTCCTCGATGGAGTCTGCCGAAAACGGTGAATCGTCAACAACACTCTTCATCACCTGTCCAAGCAGGTCATCCGGGCGTATTCGGGCGAGTGCGCCAGCATTGCGGCCAAAAGCTGAGCGGCGACCGTCGTAGATATAGGCGTCAAGCATGACGTTGGGTCCTCCCTGGTTGGAAAATAGGCTTCCGCTCAATCATCTGTGACGAGCAACGAAACCCCCAGCTGCGCACGACGGCGAAGCCACGGCGTCGGGCGATAGCGTGGATCGCCCGTGAGTTTGTAGATGTTTTGTAGCACACGCAAGACAGTGGTGGGGCCGATTGCATCACCCCAGGCAAGGGGACCGGAGGGATAGGCGAGCGCAAGAGATACAGCCTGATCAATATCTTCGGGTGACGAGGTTCGTGCTTGTGCGACGGCGCATCCGATATTGATGATCATCGAGACTACGCGCTGGGCCACGAACCCGGGTCCATCGTTGATAACGGTGGCCGGAACATCGCCTCCACCAAACAATCCATGCGCTGACGCGGCGATTTCCGCGGCCGTCACCGGCGTTCGCATGAGAGTCCATCGACGCCCGGCACCAAACAGAGAATCCACAGCAATGGTTCTTGTTGCGTCGAGACCCTGCTCGACCGCCGCAGTGGTGGCGTCATCTCCGATGGGAGTCACCAGGATGAGTGCGTCATCCGATGGTCGTTGATCCTTCTCCAGGTTGCCGCCCGCATCGATGACAGCCTGGCGCACAGCCTCAGCCGCCTCAGGTTCTTCATCGCTGATCCAGACGCTCCGACCATCGTATGGTGGCACCGCCGGTTCATCGTCTCCGACTGGGGTGCCTTCCGGATAGTCATAGAAGCCTTGACCGACCTTGCGGCCGAGCAGGCCTGCCTCCATGCGAAGGGACATCATCAGGGATGGCCGATAACGGGGCTCGTCATTGAACTGGCGGTATATCATCTCCGTTGCGGGGTGGGTGGTGTCCAACGCGGTGAGGTCCATCAGTTCGAAAGGGCCCATGCGAAAGCCCACCCCGTCACGAAGGATGCGATCGATATCGTAGAAGTCGGCGACTCCATCCTCGAATATGTGTGCGGACTCAACTGTGAAGCCGCGACCAATTTGATTGACCAGAAAACCGGGTGCATCCCCGACCCGCACGGGAACGCGTCCCATTCTCTTGCCGAGTTGGAGAAGAGTATCGGCTACACCGGGCCCGGTACGGGCACCTTCGATGACCTCTACCAGGCGCATCAGGGGCACGGGATTGAAAAAGTGCATCCCGGCAATTCGTTCGGGCCGTTCGCAAGAAGCTGCAATGAGCGTTACGGACAACGACGACGTGTTACTGGCCAGGATGGCGTCTTCGTCCACGATGGTCTCGAGTTCGGCAAAAACCTTCCGCTTGATGTCCAGGTCCTCGATGACGGCTTCGATGACGATGGGGCAAGGAGCGAGGTCCGAGACATTGTTTACGATCTCGAGTCGGTCGACCGCGGCTTTCGCATCGGGGCCTTCCATGCGTCCGCGCTCAACCGCACGATCTAGCATCTTTTCTATAAACGAGGCTGCGTCCAGCGCCGCATCGTGGTTGGCATCGAACAGTTTGACGGTGCAGCCACCGACCGCGGCCACCTGCGCAATGCCTCTGCCCATCGTTCCCGCGCCGATGACGCCGACGGTCAAGCCTTCCTGATTCGCATCAATTGTCACAGATCATTCTCCCTTGAACTGCGGTTTGCGTTTTTCGACGAAGGCTTGCATGCCTTCCGTCTGATCGTCGGTGTCAAACAGGAACTCCATCGCGCGTCGTTCAAGCAGCAGACCAGTGTCGAGCGCAGCATCAGCGCCCGCCATCACGGTTTCCTTGGTAAACCTGACAGCGAGAGGCGGTAGCGCGGCGATTTTCGTGGCCAGCTCGAGTGCGCGTTCAAGGACCTGATCATCTGGCACAACTTCGCTGGCGAGACCCATGTTGAAGGCCTCTCGACCATCAATGAATTCTCCGGTGAGCAGCATCTTCATAGCTTTGTATTTACCGACCGCACGGGCGAGCCGCTGTGTGCCTCCACCGCCCGCCATGATCCCGACTTTGACCTCCGGCTGGCCAAACGTTGCATTCTCACCTGCGATGATGATGTCGGTGTGCATGGCCAGCTCGCATCCGCCCCCGAGGGCAAATCCGTTCACCGCCGCAATGACCGGGTGGGGGCAATCCGATATGACCTTCCAGAGTTGACGGACACCAATCGCCAACCAGTCACGGGGCCGCATCGTTGACATCTCCTTCAGATCTGCGCCCGCAGCGAAGGCACGCTCATCTCCGGTGACGACGATGCAGCGCACATCGTTGTCTACTGAAAGCTCGCGAAACGCGCCGACCAGAGCCTGACGGGTCGGAAGATCCAACGCGTTGAGGGCGTCGGGACGGTTGAGCTTTACCAGTGCCACATGATCTGCGGGCCGTTCGACGAGGACGAGGGACACGATCTTGCTCCTTTTGCGGTCTACTTGTTCAACGCTTCTCAGTTGAAAGGACCATCCAATCCACTGCGATCAAACCGTCTGCATTGGCAAACACAGGATTGAGATCGACTTCTGAGATTTCCGGATGATCCACGGCGAAATACGACAGTGCAATCAGCGCATCGCTCAGCACTTCTTGATTGACTGAAGGGAGGCCTCGGGCGCCATCCAGCAGAGCCTTGCATTTTAGAGTGGCGATCATCTGAGAGACATCACTCTTGGTAAGTGGTGCACGGCCGAATGCCACATCCTTCAGGGTCTCGATGAACACGCCACCGAGTCCGAACATGATGATGGGGCCAAAAATCGGATCTCGACGCATGCCGAGGACAAGTTCAGTTCCAGGCGCAGCCATCGGCTGAACAAGCACACCATCGATGTGAGCATTCGGGCTGTGTTGTGCCGCTGAAGCCAAAATCTCGTCAGTCGCCGACCGAACTTCTTCCTCTGTTGTCAGTCCAAGTTGAACACCGCCCGCATCGGACTTGTGCAGGATGTCGGGAGATTCGATCTTCAGCGCGATCGGCCAACCCAGCTTTGCTCCGAGTGCCGCCGCTTCCTCTCCATTCGACGCCAATTCTGCCGCAACCAGCGGCATATCTGCTTTGACCAACAAATTACGGGCATGGAGGCTGGGCACTGGGACCGGCAGGTTGTCATCCGTGACCACGTGTGCCAATTCGATGGGGCGAGGTTCCTCCAACAGGCGTTGCCTTGCCTCGCCATACGAAGCCATGCCTGAGATGATATCGATCGCGGGTTCCGTTGCCCCGATCACACAAATTCCTTCATCACGAATTCTGTCAAGTGCCCCCGGCGGTGCTGCCAGCCAGCAGACGACAAAAGGTTTTGTCACAGTTCGCTTGAGCTCGATCAACACCTCGACCAGTTCGTCGACGAAGCCATGCATGAGCTGGAACCAGATGACGGCAGCGTGAACCGCGGGATCCTCCAGCGCGATGGTGACGCTTCTGGTCAAAATATCGGGTTCAGCAATGAACTGCGCCGTCAGGTCCACGGGATTCCCTGGCATGCCGAAGGGGGGGATGACCTCACGCAGCCGCGCTTGGGTGTTCTCCGACAACACCGGGACGTCGAGGCCTAATTCTTCAGCCCGATCGGCCATGAGGGCGGCGGCACCACCGGATTGCGTGATGATGGCGACTCCTCGGCCTTCTGGGATTCTGCAGGTGGAAAATGCGGAGACGAGATCGAGCAGGTGCTGTTCATTGTTCGCCCGCACGATTCCATGCTGACGGGCGACCGCATCAAATACGGCGTCTTCGCCGGCCAGGGCCCCGGTGTGGGATGCCGCGGCTCGCACGCCTGCTTCGTTGCGGCCCACCTTTGTGACGACCAGGGGTTTATTCAGTTGAATGGACTTGGCCGCAAGTCGCAGTAGGCTCTCCGGGTTTTTGAGACCTTCCAGATAAGCAGCGGCGACCTTGATGCGATCGTCGTCGAGCAATTCCTCAAGGACCTCTGTCAGGGTGATGTCGGCCTCGTTGCCGGTATTGACGAAGTAGCCAAAACCCGCGCCCTGGCTTCGAGCTAGTGCGGCGATCCCGGTTCCAAAAGCGCCCGACTGGCTGGCGAAGGCAACAGGGCCAGTGACCGGCGGTTCGTATGCATACTGGCTGAATGTGGCAGTCATTCCTTCGAAGGCATTGATCAGGCCAAGGTTGTTGGGTCCGCAGATGCGGATGCCATTCTTGCGTGCCGTTTCCAGTAATTCCGACTCCAGCCGCTGACCTTCCTCGCCCATCTCGCCAAATCCGGCACTGAAGATGACGGCGACTGGTACGCCCTTGCGCCCCAATGCTTCCACGGTGGCGATTACACGCCGTGCCGCCACGATAATGATGGCGAGGTCGGGTGTCTCAGGAAGCGAGTCCACATCTGGAAAGCAGGGAATTCCATCCAATTCGTCGTACTTCGGATTCACCGGATAGATGCGGCCCGTGTAGCCGTCACGGCGCAGGTAGTGGAAAGGACGGCCATTCAGTTTGTTGCTGTCCCCCGTAGCGCCGATGATCGCGATAGACTCCGGACGCAACAACGCGTGCAGGGCCGTCTTGCTGGAATCGGATGAGTCGGAATTCAACATCTTGGGATGACTCTGGGGGGATCGGTCATACAGCGGCCGCCCCGTTTGAGATGGATGGGCGGCCGTGAGGGCAACATAGCGGAGTGCCCCGTCGCGGCTCAACACCAAGCGAAGTCTCGCAGAGTCCTGTTGCCCGGCAACGTGGTCGCTCCTAAGCTCAGAGAACCGGCAAGTATCCGGTAGCGTAAGGGGAGCCAATCATGTCGGAATTCGACATCGTTGTACGCAATGGGACCGTGGTCACGGCCGCCGACACGGCATCTTGCGACGTCGGTATCCGCGAAGGTCGGATCGTGGCGCTCGGCGAGGGTCTTGGCCAGGGTGCCCGCGAGATCGATGCAGGCGGAAAGCTGGTATTGCCGGGAGGCATCGACAGCCACTGCCATATCGATCAGGTATCGGGTATGGGCGTGCGCACGGCCGACGACTTCCACAGCGCCACAATCTCCGCGGCCTTCGGAGGTAACACCACGGTCATCCCGTTTGCGGCGCAGCAGCGCGGCCAATCGTTGCGTTCTGTGGTGCAGGATTACCACGAGTTGGCAACGCCCAAGGCGGTCATCGACTACGCATTCCATCTGATCATTTCTGATCCCAGCGAACAGATTCTCAATCAGGAACTGCCGGCGTTGATCCACGATGGGTATACCTCGTTCAAAGTCTTCATGACGTACGAACGGATGCGTCTCAACGACAGGCAACTGCTCGATGTGCTCAGCGTTGCCCGTCGGGAAGGCGCGCTGATGATGGTGCATGCCGAAAACGACGACGTTATCGCCTGGATCAGCGCTAAGCTTCTGGAACAGGGTCACCGCGAGCCGAAATTCCACGCTATCAGCCACGCCCAGATCGCAGAGAGTGAAGCGACCCATCGTGCGATTCGCCTTTCAGAATTGATGGATGTGCCGCTTCTTGTGGTTCACGTGTCTGCCGAAGGCGCCATGAATGAGATTCGCCGTGCGCAGAATGCCGGTTTGAGGGTCTATGGAGAGACGTGCCCGCAGTACCTATTCTTGACCAAGGAGGATCTGGATCTGCCGGCCGTGGAGGGAGCCAAGTTCTGCTGCAGCCCGCCGCCCCGTGACACCAATTCACAGGCTGCAATGTGGAGGGGACTGAAAAACGGCACCTTCCAGGTCTTTTCATCCGATCACGCGCCATATCGCTTTGACGAGACGGGGAAGCTGTCTGCGGGGCCGAATCCAAGTTTCAAGGAGATTGCGAACGGTCTTCCAGGTCTGGAACTCCGTCTTCCCTTGCTATTTTCAGAGGGGGTGCAGACGGGTCGTCTGACCGTCAATGAATTCGTTGCACTGGCGTCGACAAACGCCGCCAGAATTTATGGTTTGGATGGGCGCAAAGGATCGATCGCCGTGGGTCTGGATGCTGATCTGGCCATCTGGAATCCCGACCGTTCCGTTACGGTGACAGCGGATATGATGCATGACAACGCCGGATACACACCGTACGAGGGGCGAACCCTGAATGGCTGGCCGGAGACCGTTGTCAGCCGGGGACGCGTTATCGTGAACGAAGGAGAATTCTCAGCGGAACCCGGGTCCGGGGATTTTCTACCCTGCGAAAAGCCCGAACCGGCACGCCCACTTGGCAGGTTGTTGCCCGAGGTTGATCCAGCGACCAATTTCGGTGCCGAGATCATTTCCGATACTCCTTTGGACACGGGTGCCGGCGACTGAGGGCTAAGCGGAATCAGGTACCGGTGCGTCTTCCCGCAGGAGTTCTTCCTGCTTCAATTCGGCCCAGAGATCACCGGGTATTTTGATTTTCATGGCTTCGATGTTGCTCTCGACGATCTGGCGTGAATTGGCTCCAGGTATCACCGAGACAACACTGGGATGGCCGAACGGGAATTGAAGTGCGGCGGCAGGCAGCGGCACATCATACCGGGTGCAGACCTCTTCAATGCGGCGGGTCTTCTCCATGATTTGTGCTGGCGCAGGCTGGTATGCATAGAGCGCGCCCGGTACTGCGCCCGTCGCAAGGATTCCCGAGGAGAAGACTCCACCGATGATGACACTGGCGCCATGCTCGACGCACATCGGTAGTTCCTCGTCCAGGGCGTCCTGATCGAGCAGCGTATAAGGCGACGCAACAAGAAAGAAATCGAGGTCAAATCGTTCGACGAAGCGGGGGATCATGCCGACCAGATTGATCCCAGCACCGATCGCCTTCACGAGACCGGCCTTCTTGAGCTCGATCAGAGCCGCGTACCCACCTCCTTCATCCAGTTCTCTGAACCCTGTCGCAACACCTTCTTCACTCAAACGATGTCGCGTATCCAGATCGTGAATCGCCAGCGCATCCACCCGGTTGATACCCAGGCGTTGGAGGCTGTCCTCGTAGGATCGCATGAAGCCATCGCGCGTGTAGTCGAAACGCAGATCAAAGGGCAAACCACCCGGCCAGCGCTGCATCCACTTTGAGTTCCTGAAAGCGGCGGGATCTTCGGGTGCGAACATAACCCGTCCCACTTTGGTCGCCACCGTGAACGAATCACGGGATTGGGTTTCCAGATAACGACCGATTCGATGTTCACTGCGCGTCAACCCGTACCACGGCGCGGTGTCGAAATGACGAATGCTGCCGTCATACGCTGCCGCCATGGTGTCCCAGGCCTGAGCTTCGTCGATGATTTCAGTGGGATTGCCAAGCGTGCCGCCGCCAAATCCCAGCCGAGTAATGTTGAGGTCGGTGTTGCCGATCTGGATGCGTTCAAATGGGTCCATGTTCGGATTGCCTTACCTGTTCACCGCCTCATCGACGGCGGCACGGGTGGTTTCAAAAGATGTGCGGCACACCATTGCCGGATCGTCGGTCCAGTATGATTCGTTCATGATCTCGGAGGTGAAAGGACCGGTATAGCCGGTGTCGAGGACCGCTCGACAATAGCCGACGACATCGAAGATTCCATGTCCGGGGTAGGCGCGGTGCTTGTTGCCGACCAGTTCCTCATGCGGCAAATCCAGCGCATCGTTAACCTGCACGACGGCGATCTGTTCCAGAGACAGTTCTGAGATTATTGAGACATCCTGACCGGCACGGAATAGGTGAAAGCAGTCCACGACGAGACCCACGTGCGCCCTGAGGCCTGTCATTTCAAGGACCTCTAAGGCTTCAGGAATGCGACCGCACTTTCGGATGTGTCCCATGGGTTACAAACCAATGCGAATTTCCCTGGGTGCGGCGAGTTCAGCGATGCGCTTCAAGTTGTCTGCGGTGCCTTGCAGCGATCCACCTTCACCAAGTACGGGAAGCATGAGGTAACGACCGCTGAGCTCGGCGCAGGCATCGACCGTGCCCGCCAGCGATTTCATCATGTCGTCGTCGAGCGAGTCATGCCATCGGACAACGATATCGATGCCTGGTATCAAACCAGCGATACCCAGTCTATGTTGTTCCGCCAGTCTGCGGGCCGTCTCCATATTCGACCCCGGTCGTGACTCGGTAATGCGACGAACGAGGAACCGGCTTTCCGCAAACTGCCAGTCGGCCTCAGTCATGAGGTGAGGCGCCGCATCGTGCACCCACATCTCGAGTGCGCCGAATCAGCAGTCGGCTGCGAGAGCAAATTTATGTGCCAGCGCGGTATCCTTGATGGCGATGGTGTTGAGGTGAAGGGGGGGGGATCTACCACGATTCGATCCAGGGTCTCAGGTCTAGCTCATGAGTCCAGGCGCTACGCGGCTGGCAATGCAGGCTCCAGTAGTTCTCGGCAATCATGTCTGGATTCAAGATTCCGTCTCGGTCCTTCAGCGCATAACGGTCGGGAAACATCTCTTCGATCCACTTGGTATCAATCGCTCCGTCGATGACGACGTGCGCGACATGGATTCCTTCGGGGCCGAGTTCTCTCGCCATACTCTGGGCCAGTGCCCTGAGCCCGTGCTTTGCGCCGGCGAAACCGGCAAACCCCGCTCCGCCGCGTATGCTCGCAGTCGCACCGGTGAATAGGATTGTGCCACGCTGCCGTTGAAGCATTCGTTTCGCGACCTCCCGGCCGGTGAGGAAGCCCGAATAGCACCCCATTTCCCACACCTTGAAGTAAACCCGGGCCGTCGTTTCGGTGATAGGGAAATGTACATTGCCGCCAATGTTGTGCACCGCCACCTCGATAGGACCGATATCCCGCTCGATCGTTTCGACCAGGTCAATCACGAGATCTTCCTTGCGGCAATCGCAGCCGAACGGCACCGCACGTCCGCCTTCCGCCTCGATCTGTTCAACCAGTGGCGTAAGTTGGTCGCCATTACGGCGCGCCACGCAGGCGATGAAGCCTTCCTTGGCGAACCGGCGCGCGATGGCGCTGCCCGTGGCATCACCCGCGCCGACAACAAGGGCGACTTTGGTATCGGTCATATTTTGACAGTCCTCAGGCGGAGTGCATTGCCAATCACGGACACGGAACTGAGGCTCATGGCTGCCGCCGCGATCATCGGACTTAACAAGATTCCGAAAATCGGGAACAGGATGCCGGCGGCCACGGGTACGCCCAAGGCGTTGTAAACGAAAGCGAAGAAAAGGTTCTGGCGGATGTTACGCATGGTGGCGTGACTCAGCTGACGGGCTCGTACGATGGCATTGAGATCGCCCTTGACCAAGGTTACGCCTGCGCTTTCCATCGCGACGTCAGTCCCGGTACCCATGGCGATCCCAACATCAGCCGCCGCAAGTGCTGGGGCATCATTCACGCCGTCGCCGGCCATGGCCACGACGCGGCCCCGATCTCTCAGCTCACGTACGACTTCGCCTTTTCGGTCGGGAAGGACTCCGGCTTCCACCTCGTCTATTCCAAGTTCGACGGCAACGGTTTGTGCGGTCGTCGGGTTGTCACCCGTTAGCATGACAATGCGGATGTTCTCGTCTTTCAGGGCCTTAATGGCTGCTGCCGTGGTTTTCTTGACGGGGTCGGCCACCGCGATGGTACCCGCTACTTCGCCGTCGATGACCACGTATATCACGGTAGCGCCTTCGCTGCGGCGGTCTTCCGCGGCTTTCTCAGTTGCTGGCGCGGAGAGGTTCAGCTTGTGGAGGAGTTCCAGGTTCCCGAGCGCAACATTCTTTCCTTCCACGATGCCGCTCACGCCTATGCCCGAAAACGACCGGAATTCCGTAGGCGTTTCGATGGGGAGCATTTTGTCCAGAGCGGCACGCACGATTGCCTCGGCAAGCGGATGCTCACTGGACCGCTCCAGGCTTGCGGACAGGCGTAACAGTTCAACTTCAGATGCGCTCTCTAAGTTGTCGACTGCGATCACCGACGGCTTACCTTCCGTGAGGGTTCCCGTCTTGTCGACCACCAGCGTGTCGACACGCTCGAATTGTTCGAGCGCTTCGGCGTCCTTGATCAGAATCCCGGCCTGTGCCCCGCGGCCGACGCCGACCATGATAGACATGGGCGTCGCGAGCCCGAGTGCACATGGGCAGGCGATGATGAGTACGGAGACCGCAACGATCAGCGCAAAACCCATGGCAGGTGGCGGACCCCAGATTGACCAGACGACGAATGCGATTGCGGCAACAGCGAGCACGGCCGGTACGAAATAGCCGGCGACGACATCTGCCAGGCGTTGTATGGGTGCTCGGGTTCGTTGAGCTTCTGCGACCATGGCGACGATTTGGGCCAGCATGGTGTTGTTTCCAACGCGTTCAGCCCGCATGGTGAATCCACCGGTATTGTTGAGAGTCGCCCCGATCACGCGGTCACCCGGTCCTTTTCCGACAGGGATGGATTCTCCTGTGATCATCGACTCGTCAACATCGCTGTTGCCTTCGAGTACCCTTCCATCGACGGGAATCATGTCTCCCGGCCGCACGCGGAGGCGATCTCCCGCCAGCACGTGTTCGAGAGATATTTCCTTGTCCACGCCATCATCGTCGATACGAAGCGCGGTCTGTGGTGCCAGCCGCAACAAAGCTTTGAGGGCTCGGCTCGTTCCTTCACGCGCCTTCAGTTCGAGAACCTGGCCCAGCAGGACCAGCACGATGATCACGGCAGCTGCTTCGAAATAGACCGCGACGGCTCCATCCTGGGCGCGGAAAGCCTCCGGGAAGATTCCCGGAGCCAGAACGGCCAGCACGCTATAGACGTAGGCAGTGCCCGTTCCCATGGCGATCAGTGTGAACATGTTGAGATTGCCCGTTCGCAGAGATGACCACCCGCGCTGGAAGAATGGCAGTCCACACCACAAGGTGACGGGGGTCGCAAGTGCGAACTGGATCCAACTGGAAGTGGCCTGTGGAACAGCTTTCATGAGATCAGCGCCAGGGATGTGGCTGCCCATTTCCAGCACCAGGACTGGAAGAGCGAGAGCGAGGCCGATCCAGAACCGGCGGGACATGTCGACAAGTTCGGGGTTCGGCCCCTCGTCGAGTGTCACACCCATAGGTTCCAGCGCCATACCGCAAGCCGGACAGTCTCCTGGCGCTTCCTGCACGATCTCAGGATGCATCGGGCAGGTATATTGGGCGTTGGCTGGTGTCTCCATACGTGGTGGTTCTTCGCTTAGATAAGCTTCCGGCGCATTCTTGAATTTCGTGAGGCAGCGTTCTGAACAGAAGTAGTACTCGTCATCGGCGTGCCGGTGCCGGTGCACAGCCATCTCGGAATCCACTTTCAT
>DEBC01000016.1:0-14091 GCA_002348365.1 Alphaproteobacteria bacterium UBA2966
TGAAGAGAATGAAGTTGGGGCGGTATTGATTGTGCTTTAGCGACACGATGAAATATTCAAATTCGACTGCAAAGTCTTCGAGTCGTAATAAGACAAATAATTCTCTTGAGTCCAAACAGGAATATCATTTTTTTCATTCAAAACAATAAAAATTTCTTTCAACTTGAAAATTTTCCTTTGGAATACGGAATTGAAACAAGAACACGGCGCGAAGCGAACTGAATTTTGTACTGGCGTGGTATCGACCGCTGCAACGGCAATTGTCTAGGCTGCCCGAACCAGGTGTTAATCCCAAATCAGAATCACAACAGGCTTGAGGACCGTCATGAAAGAATCCGTCACATTCTTCAGCGAAGGAACCAAGCTGGTCGGTGACATTTACGTTCCCGACGAGCCGTCCGATGGACCTCGACCGGGAATTGTACTTTGCGGTGGGTACACAGGGGTGAAGGAGGTCTACGCTCCAAATTTCGCGGCCCGTTTGGCGGAGGCCGGATATGTCTCTATTGCTTTCGATTACAAAGGGTGGGGCGGCAGTGATGGACCTGCCAATCGACTAGACCCGTATGGACGTGTTTGGGATTCCTTCTCGGCCTTAACCGTTTTGGCCGAACGGGATGATGTCGATGCAAGCCGGATCGGTGTTCTGGGGTGGAGTTACGGGGGCGCCACCGCCATCTGGCTCGCGGCAACAGACTCCCGAGTTCAGTGTGTTTCGGCTGCGGTGACGATCGGCAACGGGCGGCGATGGATGGAAGGCGTCCGCACGGCAGAAGAGACTGCTGCGTTGCATGACCGTTCCACCAAAGACCGTCTGAGTCGTGCTGAGACCGGGAAGTCCGAGTATGGACCCCCACCCGGCATCCTTTACATGAGTGCGCGTGAGAAGGAACTGTGGGCGGCCGCCCGGGCTGACAGCGCTGCGGAACCCCCGCCGGTCCCCACTGAGTTCATCGATGAGACCATGGCGTTCCATCCCGAATGGGTGGTCGACAAGATTTCTCCGCGTCCTCTGTTACTGATTGCAACTGAATTGGACGGGGTCACGCCACCCGAAGAAAGCCGGAAACTTCATGAACTCGCCGGTGATCCCAAGAAGCTCGTCATGATTCCAGATTGCGGCCACTTCGAAGTTTATATGGGTGCGCCGTTCGATCAGACATGCAGCGAGACGGTCACGTGGTTTGACGAGTATCTTTGAGTTGTCGAGTTCGCGCTCCTTTTTTACAAATCCAGAGCAGACGTCGTCGATCTCACACGGCATGTGACGTTTGTCACATCATTCTACGAATTCTGTAGAAAAAACCTCTTGTTAAAGAATTCGTAACCATTTATTAACCATCTCGGCAAGACATTGGTCGTATTCGGGGAACCGAACACTTGGTTCTGTAAGGAAATGGTCCTATGACCCAGTCAGAGAAGGTCATACCTAAAATGTTATCGACGGCGAGTAGCGAAGTTTACGAAGACGGTTATCACTGGCCCATCAATGAGATTGTCTTGGAATCTCACTTGTTGAGCGGTGCAACCAATGCCGACATTGCCCGCACCTATCACGTGCAGCAGGAAGAGGTGACGGCGCTCCGTCGGGTCTACGGACTCTAGTACGTCGCGTCGGGCGCCCTGCCGATGGGCGCTCGGAATTCACCTCATATCGGGCCGGTCTACCTCCGACACGGAGAATGCCTCCGCGAACAGGAGATGTCGGCTCAATCCAAATTCTGATTCATTGCGGTGACACAGGGGCCTGTGTGCCAGGACACGAGTTGGATGTCCAGCAGGGTCCCCTTTGTCGTTGCCTTTGCTGTTGCGTCTGGGTTCAACGCGGCACGACTGAGTGTCCGAGATGCACTTCAAATATCCGCGCGCTTCCCATACGCTCCTTCAGGGAACGGGATTTTCCAGTACTGGGAGGATGCAAGATGAGTTCGGCGTACGCAGAAATTGAAGATGCCCTGGAGAATTACTTCGCAGGTTTTTTCGAGGGTGATGTTGAGAAATTGCAGAAAGTCTTTCACCCAAGTGCCCACCTTTACGCTGCCATGGAAGGTCCTCTCAGCGATCGTGACATGGAAAAGGTCTACGAAGGCGTGAGGGGTCGCGAGTCGTCAGCATCGAGAGGATTTGACCGTTTCGATCGTATTCTTTCCATCGACCAGTCTGGACCGGAAGCGGCAATCGCAAAGGTTCAAATTGCACTCGGTGACCAGCTTTACACTGACTTTCTCAATATGCTGAAGCTGGATGGCCGCTGGCAGATCATTTCCAAGGTGTACACCGGCGAACCAAGGCCGGCCGCGCAGCAGGAAGCGGCGGAGTAGATTTCTCACAGGGCAATTCCACCAGACAATTAAGAAGTAAGCCGGGGTGACGCCGTTCGGCGTGTCCCATCTGACGGTTCAAACCCGAACCACAAAGCCTGCGCTCAAATAGGGGGAGTGATGAACATGTTGCACTATCGAAGATTTGGATCGGGAAAAACTGTTGTCCTGCAACATGGCTTTGTCGGATGCGGCGAGATTTTCGCCCCCCTAAGCGCCCAGCTTGCACAAAACTTCGATGTCATCGCCACGGACCTTCCGGGCCTTGGTGGCAGCGCAAAGATTCCGGCTCCAGACCAAGTTGGTGAGCTCGCCAAGATTTTGGTCGAAACACTGACGGAACTCGGCGTCGACAAGTTCTCGATTCTCGGCCACTCCCTCGGATCTGAAACTGCACTTCACCTGGCGATGGATTTTCCGGAGAGGGTGGAAAAACTCATTCTTTACGGCGGATGCGCTGCCGATCTTCCGGAACGTTACGAACCTTACGAAGAATCGATTCGCCGAATTGATGTAGATGGCATCGTGCCAACAGCGGCCCGGATCGCGACCACTTGGACGAACGCAGGCGCCAATCATCCACTCTATGAGTTCATGCGGAGTTGCGGCGTGAATTCCGATCAGGAAGGGGCAAAACAGCTGGTCCGGGCGATGGCGAATTTCGATGTCCGCGACCGGCTCGGCGAGGTGCAGGCGAAGACGCTGGTCATTTGCGGGGACATGGACCGCACGACGCATCCAAGGCACTCCATCGAGATGTGGGAGAAAATTCCCGACGCTCAACTGTGCATCCTTCCCAACAGTGCCCATGCGGCACATGCGGAAGTCCCTGGAGTGTTCAATCAGGTCGTTTCGCGTTTCCTCATGGAAGACTGATGTTGGTCGGCGACCCGCGGGTCAGAGGAAGTGTCCGGTGTTGAACTGCCGCCGCTTCGGATCGGGCCCAACAGTGGTGCTCCAGCATGGGTTTGTCGGAGGCAGCGGTTATTTTGCACCTACAATCAACCATTTAGCGCCGCATTTCGATGTCGTGGCGCCTGATCTTCCGGGGTTCGCAGGAAGCGCTGGAACTCCTGCACCCGAGTCACTGGAGGGTTTCGCCGCGACGCTGGTTGAACTGCTTACCTCAATCGGCGTGAAGCGCTTTTCGTTCCTTGGTCATACCACCGCAGGCATGATCGCGCAGCAAATCGCACTCGATTATTCGAACCAGATAGAAAAGCTGGTGCTTTACGGCACGTCGTCTTCCTGGAGCTTGCCGCAACGATTCGAAACGTTGGATCAGACTATCGCCAGATTCGAGTCGGATGGCATCGTGAAATCCGCCCGTCGAGTCGCTGCAACGTGGTTTGTCGCTGGAGAGAAGCATCCGTTTTTCGAGATGTGCGCGGATGCGGGAGCGGGTGCTGATCTTGCCTCGGCAGTTCCAACGTTGAGGGCAGTCGAACGGTGGAGCGTGACTGACCGGCTTAGTGAGATTGGGATGCCAACCCTGATTATCTGCGGAGATGCCGATTGTTCTACCCACCCCGACGAATCGATCGCACTGTGGCATGGCATCCCTGAGGCTAACCTGTCCATCGTCTATGGTTGCGCTCACAACGTACATCTCAAAGCTCCAGAGGTTTTCAATCGGATTCTTTGTAATTTCCTGCTCGCGGGTTCGGCGTGATTTGATAAACATATGGTCGCCCGCATCTGAACTGAGAAGAATGAACCGACATGAGTGATGAACCTCGACCAAGTCCCCTCGCGGGATATCGCGTACTGGAACTTGGGACAATGGCCGCCGGTCCCTTCGTGGGCCGCCTCCTGGCCGACTTCGGGGCCGAAGTCATCAAGGTGGAACAGGCTGAAGGTGATCCCATTCGAGACTACGGCGAGCGCTTCGAGGGTAAATCCCTCTACAGCGCGAGCATCATGCGCAACAAGCGCAACATTTCTCTGAACCTGCGCGAGCAAGAAGGGCAGGAACTGGTCAGGCGTCTCATCCCAAAATGCGACTTCCTGATCGAGAACTTTCGTCCCGGAACTCTAGAGCGATGGGGCTTGGGCTACGAAGATCTGCGCGCCATCAACCGTGGAATCATCATGATCCGTGTGAGCGGATTCGGTCAGACCGGGCCGTATAGCGGACGGGCCGGGTACGGCATTGTCGCCGAAGCTGTCAGCGGACTTCGTCACATTACCGGTGATCCGGATCGTCCCCCGTCCCGTGTCGCAATACCGCTGACCGACTACATCGGAGGTCTGTTTGGGGCTTATGGCGCACTGGCCGCGCTCACCCATCGAGAGAAGACGGGTGAGGGGCAGTTCGTCGATACGGCTCTTTACGAGAGTGCCTTCAGCGTCACTGAGCCGTTCATACCCCAGTACGACAAGACTGGGGTCGCCGGAATGCGGGCGGGTCCGCGACTTCCCGGTAACGCGCCGAACAGCCTTTTCCTGGGAAGTGATGGCATTTACGTTCAAATCACGGCAGGGAACGATCGGATTTTCAGGAGACTGGCAGAGGTCATGGGCCAGCCGGAGCTGGCCGATGACCCGCGCTTCGCAACACATGCGGCGCGCTGGAAGAATCTTGAGGCACTTGAACAGGCAATCAGCTCGTGGGCCGCAGGTGTCGATTCCAAGTACATGGAGGACAGCCTTAATGAGGCCGGCGTACCGTCTGCGCGGATCTACACGATGGCCGAAGTCTACGAGGACCCGCATTTTGCAGCGCGTGACATGTTATTGAACGTTCCGAGCAGCGAGCTTGGTGACGTTACGCTGGGCGGAGTTGTGCCGAAACTCTCCGAAACGCCCGGAAAAGTGAACTGGGCGGGACGCAGGCCTGGTCAGGACACCCGTGCGGTGCTTGTAGAACTCTGCAACCTCGATGCCGCAGAGCTGTCGCGACTCGAAGCCGATGGAATTATCTTTTGCGGTGGTGACGAAGAAGCGGCTGCGGCGGAATAGGGCGGACTCCAGGGACCAACGCTGACGTGGACACATTCAAAGCTCTTCGCACCTACACCGACGGATCGAACGTCAGTCAACGATTCGAACAGTTGACGCTGAACGATATCGACGACGGAGATGTCGTCATTCGGACTGCCTATTCGGGCGTGAACTACAAGGACGCGATGGCCGCCCACGGCATCGGGCGGAATGTCAGACCTGACCCGCCCTGCGTGGGTGGAGTTGACATGTCGGGCGTCGTCGAGAGTTCCGAAGATTCACGTTTCAAGCCGGGTGATCCCGTGATCGTCACCAATCATGCGTTGGGTGTGGATCATGACGGCGGTTACTCCGAAATCGTGCGCGTCCCCGGAGACTGGGTCGTGCCGCTGCCCGACGGTCTCAATCTTTGCGAGGCGATGGTCCTTGGGAGTGCCGGCCTGTGTGCTGCGCTCGCCGTTGAGCGTCTGGAGCAGAATGGCATGTCTCCCGGCAACGGGCGGATTGCCGTGACGGGAGCCACGGGCGGCGTCGGAAGCATTGCGATCGATATCCTTGCGAAACGCGGTTATGTAGTCACCGCAATCACGGGTAAAACGGAGCAATCGGACTATCTCCGAGCGCTCGGGGCATCGGATATCCTGTCACGGGCCGAATTGCCTCAACAACGAAGATTCCTTGGCGATACCCTGTGGGCGGGTGCCATCGACAATTTGGGTGGTGAGACGCTGGTCTGGTTGACCAAGGCGATGCAACCCCATTCGGCGGTGGCGTTGTGCGGCCTTGCGGAAAGCGCACAGATTCCGGCGACCGTCATGCCATTCATTCTGCGCGCAGTGGATTATCTGGGGATCAACATCTCGAGTGCAATGGATATGCCATTGAGGCGTCACATCTGGGAACGCCTCGCGACCGACCTGAAGCCGAAATATATGAACAACGTGGCTCGCATGACGCCCTTCGATGAACTTCCTGCCGTGTTTGACAGCCTGATCGAATCGAACCTGACCGGTCGTATTGTGGTGGAGATTGGGAACTGACCCAACAATCGACGGACAGCACCCCACTCATATTCATTGTTGCCGGTGAAACCTCGGGAGACAATCTGGGCGGCCGTCTCATGTCAGCTCTCAGACGCCTCACGGGTGACAAACTTCGATTCGCCGGCGTGGGCGGGCCGTCTATGGAGGCTCAGGGCCTCAAAAGTCTGTTTCCCATGAGTGATCTCGCTGTGATGGGATTGGCCGAGATCGTTCCCCACCTTCCCAGGCTGGTCGGCCGATTGCGCGACACGGTGTCGGAGGTCTCACGCCTAAAGCCATGTGTTGTGATCACCATTGATTCGCCTGGGTTCTCCCTGCGTGTCGCCGAGCGGGTTCGACGGTTGGGCATCAGGACTATCCAGTATGTCGCTCCTCAACTCTGGGCTTGGCATCCCGAACGAGGCAAGAAACTGGCGTCCCAGGTCGATCACCTGCTTGCCTTGTTGCCATTCGAGCCCGAGTTCTTTTCCCAGTTCAATGTGGATACCACTTTTGTGGGTCATCCAATCGTCGAATCGGGAGTGGAGGTGGGTGATGGTTTTGCATTCCGTGCACGCCACGGCATCGAACCTGATTGCCCGGTAGTGGTCACGATGCCTGGTAGCCGGACGACGGAAGTACGCCGCCTACTACCAGTGTTTGGTAAAGCGTTGGATCGGCTACACGCGTCGCATCCCAAACTAACGGCAGTCGTTCCGGCCATGGCGACGACATCAGAAATCGTGGCAAATTTGACGGGAACCTGGAGCGTTCGCACCATCGTCATTCATGATCAAAACGAGAAAGCGGACCTGTTTGCCGGAAGTGATGCAGCAGTCACGAAGTCGGGGACATCGACGCTGGAGCTCGCCCTCGCGGGCGTCCCGATGGTCGTTGCCTACAAGGTCAGCGCTCTGACGGCATTCCTGGCCCGTCGCCTCATTACGGTTGAAAACGTTGCCATGGTTAATCTCCTGGTGGACAGGAAGATCGTTCCGGAATGCCTGCAGGAGGACTGTCGACCGGAGCGGCTTTGCGACGAGTTGGCGAGCCTCATCTGTGACAAAACCGTCAGACAACGTCAATTGGCAGGACTCTCTGAGGCCGTCGCAGCGCTTGGAGCGGCCACGTTGCCCCCGAGCGAACGCGCGGCGAGAGCGGTGCTTGATGTTGTTGAAAGTTCGACCTGAATCGTCGCCCCTCCGATCGCCAGGTGTTGAATTGAGAAGTCTGAACTCAACCGGTCCCGTTAAACGATTCGACGGACCGTTCACGCCGCTCGAGGATGCCGAGCGGAATGCATCCCTTCAACGTTTCCTCGATGAGATGCCGCCCGGTGATCAATGGATAATTGCATACGGCTCGTTGATGTGGGACCGCGAGGCCTTTCCGTATCGAGATACCGCTTCTGCTTTGGTCTACGGTTTTCACCGGCGATTTTGCATATGGACTGTACTCGCCAGGGGGACTCCCGAAATGCCAGGGTTGTCCCTTGGACTCGAACCGGGAGGGTCGTGTCGTGGGCTCGCGTTCCGCATCGACCGTGGTCGCGTACTTGAGGCATTCGACAAGGTTTGGCGGCGCGAGATGTACACGGCATGTTACGAGCCGCGATGGGTGACGGCTTGCCTAAAGGACCGGACAATTGCGGCTGTCGTGTTCGTGGCTCGCCGGGACCACATTCAATATGCAGGAGGTCTGTCGCCACAAACGATTGCCCTGCACATTGCCAGAGCTCACGGCCGGAGAGGATCGTGCCGCGACTACCTCGCCGACACCCTCGAGAACCTTAACGCTCTCGGAGTTCGCGATCGCAAGCTTGAGCGCCTGCTCGAACTGGTCGATTCACAGTCGCACAATCCAACGACAATAAAGGCAGGGAACTAAGGATCAGTGAGTCCCAACAAAAACAGCACCCGGTCAACTCGGTCAGGGATCAACGCTAAACGAGTCACGCAGTCAACGATCGCCGACTATGACCGGTTGGCGCGCCAGTTCTGGGAAGGAACCCGGGACCATGATGTCAGTCAAAACTATGCGGCGCTGCTTGACGCGATAAACGCCGATCCACCCTATTTTATTCTTGATATCGGTTGCGGTCCTGGCCGCGATCTTCACTACTTTCGATCATTGGGCCACGATGCCATCGGCCTGGAGGGGGCTCAGGAATTCGTAAGCATGGCGCGTGATTTCTCTGGCTGCGAAGTCCTGCATCAGGATTTTCTCGCCATGGAACTCCCGGCACAGAAATTTGACGGCATATTCGCAAATGCAGCCCTCTTTCATGTGCCAAGTGCTGAACTCCCGCGAGTTCTTCAAGAGTTGCATGTTGCTCTCAAGGGCCAAGGCGTCCTCTTCAGTTCCAATCCGCGGGGAAACAACGAAGAAGGGCTGTACGGCAACCGCTACAACTGCTTTCACGACCTTGACGCATGGCGTGCGTTTGTTTCTCAGGCTGGGTTCATCGAGCTTCACCACTATTACCGGCCGAAAGGTCAGCCACGGGAGAAGCAACCGTGGGTCGCCACCGTGTGGCGTAAGATTTAGGGAGCGTCAGGACTTCTTCGTCTTGTAGTACGGAGATGAGCCGCCAGGATGGTCCGTTGTGTCAACGATTGCCACGATCTCAGGTACTCGTTGTTTGAGAATTGGCTCGACACCTTGGCGCAATGTTGAAGCCGCCATGGCACAACCCTGGCATCCTCCGTCCATTCGAACGGAGAGCGTTCCATCTTTGACGCCGACCATGGCAATTTTGCCGCCGTGCGCGTCAACCGCCGGATTTATGACCTCGTCGAGCACGTGTTGGACGCGGTCCTCCACCGACTGAACTTCCGTACTGCCGACCTCGTCCCCCAGTTCAAATTGCACATCTTCGACGTCCGGAGAGTAGTGACGAATTGTATTTCGGATGGCCGAGGCAAGCGGAACCGATGCACCGGGCGATCCGATGATCCCGAGCTTAAGGATGCCGTTGATGGTTCCGTGGCAGTCGATGTCACCTCCGCGCTCTTGCACCATGGGTCGGACGTGGCGATCTATGATTTCTTCGATGGCGTACGGACTTGATTCATGGATTTGAAGTGACGAGCCTTCGTCGGAGGACACGGTGGTGACGGCATTGAGCGCCGATTCGAGATCGGCAATGAGATCTTCCACGCTCTCAAGGCCTACAGATAGGCGAAGTAAATCAGCAGGAACCGGCGAGGCCGGTCCTTCAATGCTGGCGCGATGCTCAATCAGACTCTCCGTACCGCCGAGCGATGTTGCCCGTTTAATCAACGAAACGCCCGACGCGGCCTCCATTGCGGCGGCTTCGCCACCACGGATTCGCAGAGACAGCATGCCTCCGAAGCCCCCCGTCATTTGCTTGACGGCCACCGCATGGCCGGAGTGTTGAGGCAAACCCGGGTAAAGGACTTCAGCGACCTGGGGATGCCCCACGAAGTGCTCTGCAATGGCCAAGGCAGATTGAGAACTTCGAGTGACGCGAAGAAATAGGGTTCGCATGCCTCGTTGCAGCAGCCAGGCTTCAAATGGACCCAGCATGGCCCCGGCATCCCGCCGCCAGGCCCGCACACGCTGCCAGAATCCGTCTTCCTTCGAAGTCACCACCGCCCCGGCAAGGACATCACTGTGACCGTTGAGGTACTTGCTCGCGGAATGAACGACCAGGTCGGCGCCCAGTTCAATCGGTCGTGTCAGAACCGGTGAGGCAACCGTGCTGTCGACCGCGACTCGCGCGCCCGCCGCATGCGCGATGTCAGCAGCCGTGGCGATGTCGGTGATCTCCCACGTCGGATTCGCCGGGGTTTCAAGCCAAACAAGTTGAGTGCTGCCCGGTCGCATCGCTGTTCTCAGGGCGTCCATATCGAACGTGTCGATAAATTCGACTTCGAGGCCCCACGAGACGGCGAATTCGACTAGCCACTTTCGCAGTGCCCAGTACATCACGCGCGGTGCGACGACATGATCTCCGGGGAGCAGTGATTGGAATACGGCCGTACCGGCAGCCATTCCGGAACCGAACAACAGGCAGTCGCTGCCCTCTTCAAGTGCAGCAAGAAGATCTTCGGGTTCATCGTAGGTTGGATTGTGGGGTCGCGTGTATCCGCGGCCAGAGCTGTACCCGCCGTCCGGGTCTCGTTGAAATGTCGTCCCCGGGTGGATAGCCGGCGTCAATCCGCGCGTGATCGGATCGACTCGGCCAAGAGCCTGCGCGCTCAGGGTTTCTGGCGACAGTTTTCGGCGCGAGCTTGAATTTCCATCGTCGGTCATCGTTTTCGGTTTCCCTCAGTGCGCGTCTGACCGCGAGCCCTCGGGGAATCCCTCGTCCGCGCGCCGCACGAACTCGAGATGATCCCGAAGGCTGTCCGTAACCTGTAGGGCTGCCTCCAACGCCTTGACGCCATCTTCCCCCGATACGATAGGGGGACGCTTGTTCGAGACGGCGTCCACGAACGAAGCGATTTCTTTTTCCAACGCATCGCCTTCGTCGTATTGCTGCTCTTTGCTGTCGATTTTGGGAATACCTGGCAACATCGAACCTGTGCCCTTGCGGAGAGTGCGGATGCGCTGTGCGTCAAAGTCAACCGTGACGTAGATATCCGGCTCGAAGATACGCATCTTGCGTTCCGTCTTGAGACTAATTCGGCTCGCGGTGATGTTGGCAATGCAGCCGTTGGCGAATTTGAGACGTGCGCTCGCGATGTCCTCTGACGGCGATATGACCGGGGCTCCCGCGGCGTCTAACGAGATGAGCGGCGCGTCTACGAGCGACAAAATCAAATCGAGGTCATGCACCATGAGGTCGAGAATAACGTTCACGTCGGTGCCACGAGGTTTGAAGGGAGCAATTCTGACCGAATCGATATAGAGCGGCCGCTTGACCTGATGCCGTAAGGCTTCGACCACGCCGGAAAACCGAACCAGATGTCCCACCTGCAGCACGCAGTCGCGCTCTGCACTGAGGGCGACGAGCTTTCTTGCCGAGTCTAGGTCATCGGTAATGGGCTTTTCTACGAGGACGTGTACTCCGTTCTCCAGGCATTCGCTGGCGATTTCGTAGTGGTAGCGCGTGGGGACGACAATGCAGGCGGCATCGATCTCGCCAAACAAGTCACGAAAATCCGTGACGGCTTCTGCATTGCGCTTACGCGCAATTTTGCGTGCCTGTTTCGAATCGGAGTCCGCAACAGCCACGAGCTGCGCATTCTCGAGGTTTGCGACCTTTTCGGCATGGAATTGACCAAAGTGACCCACGCCAATCACGGCCATTTTAAGTGGCGCGCTCACGGCCTGCAGTATCCCGTCAAGTGGACATACCTTGTTGCGCTGCCCATACGTCCTGGGGCGGCAACGTTGCGGGATCGAGTGAGCGCCACAGGTAGTGGGCGACATAAGGCCGGTAGGCGTCAAACGCACACCGCAGTTCCTCCACAGCCGTGTCGTGAACGTCTACTCGAAGGTCGATGATTTCCGCCATGTTGGGTTGGGCAACGTACAGTGCGGCAGAGCGCTCGGCCATATGCTCGCCATCAGCGGTCGCTTGGCCCCCTGCATCGCGTCCGGCCTCAATCGCCTTCAACAAACGTTCGTCGAGATCATCGTCAGCATGATCCCGAAATGTCGCGGCGATCGCTTCAACGACGTGATGGCCCGCCAAGGCATTTCCCATGGCAACAAATCCATCACCGATTTCGTGCCCGACATAGGGTCGGCATTTCTCTCCAGACCAGCAAGCTGTCGCTCCAAAATTTCCAACGATTCCGATCTGGCGGTAATCGAGAAGTGGATCGTGGTCCTGCAGGTCCTCGATGACATCTTCCGGAGACATGTGATTTTCCAACAGATCCATCGCAATAGGCCCGAGAGGCGGGTTCACGAAGGCTTGGTTGGAAAGGGCCGCCACACCATGCTTGACGCGCGGACAATACGATCCAACCGCCAGTGAATACGTGGCGATGCCGACACCGAGCAGTCCCGTTCTCTGGCAGCGCCCAATTATTGTGAAAGTCATCTTGAATCTGCTCCCCATTGGTTTTGCAAATGTCGGTATGCCGCCACTAAGAATGGGGAGAAAAGTCTCAGGAGGAAAGCCCTGGTGACCGCATATATTCCGGGGTCCTCGCTTTCACGGGGTCCACCCATATTGAGGGTCGATATCTTGTGCGTCCGGATAAAGCGAATGGCCTGGTGTCTTGCTCTGAATGATTCCGGATTCACAACCAGTCGTGGCCGATACACACCGATGCCGGAGGGGAGGGCGATGCTGCCGCCACGGGGTCGATGCCGAGCGAGGATGAGCGTCCCGTCGGAATCACGCATGTTCCAGTGCGTGCGTTGGATGACGCGCGCGAGAGGGGTTTCCTGCAACGGATATCGCTTATCAATGGGCCCGTCTTCTGCCAGACGGCCGCGAGGACACCAGCCGCCGCATGGAATGTCCAACGCGATGGCCACATCGAGTGCCGCGCGGTCGACACCCGACTGACCGCCGGTTACCAAGAGTTCCAACCCAAGTGAGCGATGGATTGCCTTCACCGATCCACGGGTGTAACGAAGTCCGTAGGGTTTCATTGGAGAAATTGTCGGATATCCGCTGATAGGCGGATGAATTTTGATCGGCCAACCAGAACTGGGAGCAACACCATGGGTCAGAATGCCGTATTCACGGGTAAGCCGTGGGAGCAAAACGTACCTCACGCGCCGGGAAACATCACCACAGGCAAATTGCTTCATATCTCGGGCATCACGGCGCGGTTGCCAGATGGGTCGGTCAACGGCCCCGGCGACATGCGCAAGCAGGCCGAACAGATCGTTCAGAATATCAAGGATGTGTGCGCGGCGGCGGGCGCGAGCATTGAAGGCATTGTGCGCATGACCATCTACACGACCGACATCGACGCGTTCCAAGAGGTGCGTGATGCCATTGAGGAACTATATGTGAGTCGACCGGCGGCAACGCTGGTGGAGATTTCCAAGTTGGCTTCTCCAGACATGATTTTGGAGATCGAACCGACAGTGGAGATGGACGGTTAGGACAAGTGTCATACTGAATGAGTAAGGGGCGGTTCATACACGGGAAGAGGGTCGTCCCTGATCCTTGAAACTATTCCAGGCCCATGCAGTTCGCGTAGTAGGTGACCGTTGCCGGCCAGTCGGAAAAGATTCTTTCGATGCCTACGTCCTGCGCCAGCACATCGAGGAGCTCGAACACGATGCCATCCGAATTCGTCAGCTGCGTGATCGTTTGATAATACCAACCGCCGCCGCCGCTCAGTGGTCCCGATCGTTCCAGCGTCCAGGTGATGAGTTTCAAACCGGCTTTTTTCGCTTCTACAGCATAGGGTGAGGCGGCAATTTTCCCGTTTTGGGCCGTAACCAGCATCCACATCGGCGGCGCAATGTAGTTGACGCCCATGCGCTTGAATTCTGCCATTGAAGGCTTGTAGGTGCTCGGGGCCATGGGGTCGAAATCATCTTCAGTGTAGCGGCCATCCAGGTAGACGGCCTGCCTGCCGAATTCAGGCTCGTGACGAATCCAGTACAGAATGTCGTCAAGGTTGAATGACTGTACCCAAACGTCTTCTGGGGGTACGCCCGCTGCCTTGAATTCGTCGATGAGCTTTTGTGCGTAGTCCTCCTGGGTGAAGCCATCAAACGGCATTTCGACGACCGGCGCCTTCAATTCCGGTATGAATTTGGCGCCAAACGACCGGAACAGCTCAATCGATTCCGCGTGTGTCATCAGCGTGCCGGAAGCTGCAGCATAGGAGTCGGTGTCCCGGTTTGCGGCCTCGGCC
>DEBC01000016.1:14448-17051 GCA_002348365.1 Alphaproteobacteria bacterium UBA2966
CGACGGTTGCCGCTTTCTTCTTGTCAGGATCCATTTTGCCCTTGAGAGTTCGGAACTCTGCAAGGGTCAAATCGCTCGTGCGGCACTCGGCGGACGCTTCACCGCTTCGGGACGCAGGCGAATACGATTTCGTGCATTTGCCGACGAGAACCGATGTAAGGATGTTGGTGGTGGTGTGCAAATCATTCTGTGCGTGCCGGCAGACAAGTTCCTTGTCTTTGGTAAACGTAACATCGCATTCGAGGATGCCCGCACCCATGCGGGCTGCGGCGACATTAGATTCAACCGTGTGCTCAGGAAACATCAAAGGAGCACCACGGTGACCGATCGAGAACAGCTTTCGTTCAAAGTCGTGGTCGGCGCAGGAGAGCAATTTTTCCTTCAGCGGGCCGTCCCGCATTTGTTGGACAAGTAAGTAGGGCCGTGGTCCCAGCTCGATTGCTTCCGCGAGGACACTGCCCGCAAACATCGTGACTGCAACGCACAGGGTCGCAGTTCTACTCTGAAATCGCATCCACCACCTGCGTTTGACCTGTTGGATGTTGTGAACACCAAAACCGGGGACCCGTACTAAGACGGTTCGTGGAAGGTTTCATGTTGATCGTCCTGTACCCACCAAGTTCACAGTGCCATTCCATTCAGTGTCTCGTTAAATTGGGGAATTGATTTTCGGTTCCACCCATGAAACGTTAGGCGCTCCACCTGTGGGACGGAAACGTCAAAAATTTGTCAGCCTGCCGGGCGTCGCCGGAAGCCAGTAATCTGCGCTTTCTGGATGGCTAAAATGGGTTCGGATGAGGTGATTGGGGCCAGGGAGATCACGTGATGGACGTCAAGACATTCGATAAGTCAAAACTGCCAAGCCGGCATTCGACAGTTGGGCCGGAACGGGCGCCGCACCGTTCGTATCTCTACGCAATGGGCCTCACTGAGGAAGAGATTTACCAACCCTTGGTTGGCGTCGTGACGACCTGGAATGAGGCTGCACCTTGCAATATCGCCTTGTCCCGTCAGGCACAGGCCGCGAAAAAGGGCGTCGCCGCAAACGGTGGTACGCCTCGTGAGTTCACGACCATCACCGTGACGGACGGCATCGCCATGGGGCATGAGGGCATGAAATCGTCTTTGGTAAGCCGGGAGGTGATTGCCGATTCGACGGAACTGACCATGCGCGGGCACGCCTATGATGCACTTGTTGGGCTGGCCGGCTGCGACAAGTCTTTGCCGGGGCTCATGATGGCTATGGTGCGGCTCAATGTTCCAGCCGTATTCATGTATGGCGGATCAATTCTCCCGGGGCGCTTTCAGAGCAGGGACGTAACGGTCGTTGATGTATTCGAGGCTGTGGGTATGCACAGTGCGGGGCGTATGGATGACGACACGTTGCATGAACTTGAATGCGTCGCCTGTCCCTCGGCCGGATCGTGTGGCGGGCAATTCACGGCCAACACGATGGCATGCGTTTCAGAGGCGATGGGTTTGGCCTTGCCGATGTCGGCCGGAGCGCCGGCGCCCTATGAATCGCGAGACGCGCTGGCAGAAGCATCGGGCAGTGCGGTAATGAGCTTACTCGCGAACAACGTTCGACCTCGCGATATCGTGACCCGGAAAGCGCTGGAGAATGCGGCCACGGTTGTTGCCGCATCAGGCGGTTCCACCAATGCTGGCCTGCATCTGCCGGCCATTGCACATGAAGCGGGAATTGAATTTGATCTTCACGACGTGTGCGAAATTTTCCGGCGCACACCATATATCGCCGACCTCAAACCAGGCGGCAGGTATATCGCAAAAGACATGTACGAAGCCGGCGGCGTACCCATCCTGATGAAGACGCTCATGGACGGTGGCTTCCTTCATGGGGACTGTCTGACGGTGACTGGCAAGACCATTGCCGAGAATCTCAAAGAATTCACGTTCCGTGAGGACCAGGACGTGATCCGCCCCGTCTCTAACCCGCTCAGCCCCACTGGTGGAGTGGTGGGACTTAAGGGGAACCTGGCACCCGAAGGGGGAATTGTGAAAATCGCCGGCCTCGAGCGTCTGCAGTTCTCGGGTCCGGCGCGCGTCTTTGATTGCGAAGAGGATGCCTTTGAAGCGGTTCAGAATAAGCAATACGAGGAGGGCGAAGTGATCGTCATCCGGTACGAGGGCCCCCGAGGCGGTCCCGGGATGCGTGAAATGCTGTCGACCACGGCCGCGATCTACGGTCAAGGCATGGGCGAAAAACTGGCACTCATTACAGATGGACGTTTCTCTGGCGCCACTCGGGGATTCTGCGTCGGACACATTGGTCCCGAAGCGGCGGTTGGCGGTCCAATCGGGTTGCTCGAAAACGGCGACATGATCCATATCGATGCGGACAAGGGTACGCTCGACGTGGAGTTGACCGATGACGAACTGGCCAAGCGTCGCGAGTCCTGGAAAGCCCGATCGAGCGATTTTCAATCGGGTACGTTATGGAAGTATGCTCAAACAGTCGGTTCCGCGGAAAAAGGTGCGGTAACCCATCCCGGCGGGCAGGCAGAGGTGCGTCAGTACGCTGACGTTTGAGCGGTGGACGTAGTTTGTTGGCAGTGGGTGGACCAGGGCAATGAGTCTGATTG